>CAMWMR010000006.1 GCA_947175425.1 uncultured Porphyromonadaceae bacterium | reverse complement strand
AAAAAAGAGTTGGGCTGTCGCTTGGTGCAAAGCTCAACTCTTTGGTATTCTTTGGTTTAATCCTTTTAAACGGGCTTAGTATTCGTCCTCGTTGAAGAAATTTCAGATAACATTAAATCAGCAATTTACTATATTTTTAACTATAATAGGCAAGTAAATTAGGCAATGAAAGACGATAAAACACCATAGATAATCTATCATTTGTTCTTTCCTTTGTTCTTAGTTTTGGCATTGAGAGCCTTGATAGTATCAAGGTAGGCGCGTTCTACAGGCGACAGTTCTCTTACCTGAAATTTACGATACTCTTCGCGGGCTTTGTCCATTGCCTGTTGATGGCTGACCGTGCCGGGTCCGTTGAGCAACGCTTCGCCGGTAGAGGAAAGAATTGTGTCGAGTTGCCGCACATAGTCATCCATATACATCGGGCGCCGTTTCATCGCCTGAATCTCGGCAAAATCGAAGTATCCTGAAACGAGATTGTTGAGAATTTTCAGTTCATTCTCGCTAAGATAATTCTTTGCAATCTGTACATCGCGCAGTGTCGGATGGTCCCCTTTGAATGACGTCAGACCCATCATCGGGGCATCCGCATCGGCTCGTTTGAAAATCACCTCCGCGGCAGTATTGCCATGCGCGGCGAAATGAAGCTTATTCTGCACAATCTTGAAGAACTCAACCGAAATCTCAGAGCGTGGGTCATAGTCAACAGCAGTAGCGTATAAGTCAAGCACCTGTCGGTACATGACTTTCTCCGACGAACGGATATCGCGAATACGGTCAAGCAGCTCACGCCAATAAGCGCCGCCGCCATTGCCCTTAAGCCGCTCATCGTCCATCGTGAACCCCTTGATGATATATTCCTTAAGCCGCTCCGTGGCCCACCTGCGGAAGTGCGTCGCAATCACCGACCGGATTCGATATCCCAAAGAGATAATCATGTCGAGATTATAGTAAGCCACATTGTAGGATTTGCCATCGGCAGCAGTTGTTCGGAAATTCCGAACAACTGCATCTTCATCAAGCTCGCCATCCTCAAATATATGCTTAATATGCTCACTCACATTGGCTTTGCTTGTATTATAAAGCTCACAGAGCTGTTGCTGAGAAAGCCAAACAGTCTCCCCCGTAAACTTTACCTCAATACGGGTCTCACCGTCCTCGCTCTGATATATTATTATCCGGTTGTTAACGTCCATATTTAAATTGATTTAACGCAAACATACATTACATTAAGGAATTGATAATCTGCAATTCTCTTGGGTCTGCAAAACCGTCACATTTAGCCATATTTATAAATAACCGTTTTGCAGCGTCTAATTTTTCAATACTTAATTGCTTGATTATAGCGACATCTTGACCGAGATCATATTCCTGAATAATTTCCATCTCAGGTTCGGAAATGTGTAGGTCTACAAGAACACCATCCAAGAATTCTACCTCATGAGGATCAATGAAACCATCAGCCTCCATAATTTTTATCAAGACTGAAACAATAGCATATTTTTCTTGCCTTGTAAAGATATTCATCATAATTATTGTAGATGTGATTTGAAAAAGTCATGATACTGATTGTTACCGATATTGATTACCAATAGGTTCTCTTTTGCTCGCGTGATGCCGGTGTATACAAGTTCTGGTGAGGTTACAATATTTTCATCACTGTATATGTCATTTTGAATAATACATATAATAGTTGGTGCCTCCCATCCTTTAAAGCTTTGAATCGTCGATATTTTTAGCTTACGAGTTACTATTGTAAAACGATTCTTCAATACCTTTTCAAGCCTCTCCAGATCTTGTTTGTATCCGTAAGATGCTTGACTCTTCTGGCGTGATATCCTATCAATACCTTCTTTAGAGACAAAAGTAGTTGTTGTTCTTTTGCCTGATTCACCTCTATATTTATAATCCAATTCTCGTAGCAAATTGGTTTGAGGTGCCAGTATGGCCACATCTGAAATATTTATGTCATTAGCATCAATAAAATCTTTACATATTGAGTAAACAGTTTCAGCTAATACTACAGAGTCGCTTGCATTAGAGACATTATGATATTGCATAAGATTAAATTGAATGCCAGAGTCCAGATTTGATGATTCATTTGCCTCTTCTATATCATCAGGATTCCCAATAAAATGTCTTTGAAATTCCATCGCTAAATTGGCAAGAGACGGATTGGAAAATCTATGGCTCTTTGTCAAATCTTTATTCCACAACCCGGGAATAACTCCAAGTAAAATATTACCTTGACTATCGATTTCCCTATGGTATATATTCTGCTTTGGATCTCCAAATACAACAAACTCCCCGTTTTCTTGTAAAAAGTTCCGTCTAATTATTTGAAGCCAAGATGCCATATAGTCCTGAACCTCATCTATCAAAATGGCATCATATTTTGGGAGCTTTGATTTTACAGATTTAAAAAATTCCTCATCATCGTATGACTCAAAATACACATGAAGATTATTAGCATTCGCATGTTTACGAAAAAATCTGTGATAATAATCAATGTGAATTTTATCCCATGGAAAATCAGCTCGAACCTGCGATAGACGCATTTTCATGTAATTGACCAATGAAATATTGAATGTGAGAATCAGAATATTACCCCCAGTCCGTACTTGTGCATTAACGGCTCTGTTTGCCAATACTTGGGTTTTTCCTGAACCTGCAACTCCACTAATCTTTCGTTGACCACCAGCTACACTTTTGGAAAGATTTTTTTGTTGGGTGGACAACTTAACTTCAACCCCCTCTCTGTAGGAATGCCACGCAGGAGATAAATCTTGTTTTAATTGCTCAAGAACAATCGCATCAAAAACGTAAGAACGATAATGGAACCGCAAATCATCAAAAAAATGAATGGCGACTTTATTGGAAGGATCATTAGCGGTATTTAAGAAATCGGAGCCATATACTTGTATCCATTGCTGATCTCCGAATAACTGTTTTGCCTGTTCTTGAGATCCTTTTGTACAAATAAGAACCTTTTTGACAAGTGAAAGATTACGGCTATTATCAATAACGGCCTCTGTAAACTCTTTAATGTTTTCAATTATGAGATTCTGAGAATTTTCAAGAGATGTATAAGGAGATTGGATTGTGCGGATTTCTCCATTCGTATCTTCCACATCTATTAACCAATGATCATCAGCATTTACCTTACACTTTGTCAATGGTTCCTCAAATACAGAAATGACTATAACCCCGACATTTGGTCGTATTATTACGAAATCGGGGGTAGTGCCGTTTAAATCTGGATTAAGATATATCAAATCAGATGGAGAAAGAATACTTTGTAACCTGTAATATACCCATCCTTTTTCCAATGAAAAAAGCTTGTTGCTTATCTGTAAATTAATATCATATTCTCCATATACTGGAGATTGAGCTTTCTCCTGAGGGGTATATTTTGATAAATCCAATGCCGTGCCATTATATACAAAGCCTTTGGTCTTGCATGTAAAGCAATAATTGGTATCTGAGGTACGACCATAATTATTGTTGGCGATATTCGAGAAATATTCTGACGGCTGAAATATTTCACTGAATCGGTCTATCCTAAAAGCATTGGCATTCAGTGGTCCCATGCATAGAATATAGTGCGTATGGCCCGGAATAGCCATACACTTTGCAAGTTTACCTAAATCAATATTTGTTACATCTAATATATTGGAAAATACGTGGATGACATAATTCTGTTCATAGGAGACACTACTGATTTCATTACCATCTGAAAAAGAAGGCAAATACTCATTGATTGGGACAACTCGCACTCCGTTGTTAGTGGCTCTTTTCACATTAGCAACAGCCCTGTTTAAAGACGCTTGCGATGGTTCAATAAGCGTAACCTTTTTAAGCCATTGTGTGAAATCTCTTTCTTTAAGAAAATCTACGACACATACCGTTCCAATTCCTTGACCACAGCCCCAATCTACGATTTCCAATGATAACGATCCGTTATTCACTTTAGGCGGGAACGGCATATTTTGTAAGGCGGCACGGCATTTTGACTGGTGCATCTCTCCGTATGCGCCAATATAGCAATCTAAGCCCTCATCGCTCTTGAGTAAATCCAAACCATGATTAAGTTCTGGATGTACATATGGACGATGACGGAACTGAGCCGGTATATGTGCCTTACAATTATCTATAATTGCATCCATTGTAAGGTTGCAAATACTGCTTATTCTTTCTTGATAAGTCATCTGCCAATAATTTTATCTCCGCTTGGATTTGATTTATGACGCTTCCAATTAGCAACTGCCGCATCTTTGCTCGTATTTGCATAGCAGTATTCACACAGATGCGGACAAGTGTTGTACTGGCCTATGTCTTTACTTATAATGCAACCACAGAACTGACGTTGGCCCTTATCCTTATTATTATTTCGCTTTATGGCATAGGTATCGGATGCTACCATTATGGCTCCTTCCGGAATCTGTGGACTGTCTTCAAACTCTTCAAACATAGATGGGGCAGATGGCTGAACCTTTCTGACATCCACTTTCAAGAAATCCATCAATTCCTTATCGTGGTATGCAAATCGAATCATAAGGTCGTCATCTACGCAACGGTTGTGTTCAATACCATATTGCTCAATGTCAATTTTCTCACCACAAGTGGCAAGTTTAAAATTCCATCCACGCTGCTTATTCATTTCTGAGAGTCTCGCGGCAAACTCATTCATTGATGCCTCATCCCACTCAATATAGTTGACTCCATTCTTTTCAAGATTGGCCTTGACCTTGCGATACGATGCTATATCAGCGAAGCTGAATACAAGTTTCTCAGTGCAATCCTTAAGCTGGTCACCTATATTTCTGACTTTATCAAGCAAATCATCAATGCTGATTTTATCTGATAGAATCATTGGATCAAATCTCCATATTACGCGACCTTTGCCTAACTTGTATACAAGCATCTTGAATGTTTCAATTCGCTGAGCCAAAGGTGGCACTCCTTTTTCCAGTCCCTCCGCTTCGTAATCATTCAAGGTGTATTGTATGTAGCAGCAAATATTTCTCTCAACTAGAAGATCAAGATGCTGCAAGAGTGGCCTTGGATTCTTCGACCAAAACACAATAAACCGAGTCCTACTATACGACACATACGACGTAACACCATTGAACGGATTAGTCCAAGCCGAATACCCACGCTTAAATCTCTCAAAGAACCAATCGGCATAGAATGCCGGAATATCCGTGCTTCTGCTTGCCGATACAATTACCGGCGCCTGAGCTTCAACACTGACACCCGAATCCAAAGTTATACATATTTTATCAGTAGACTTTGCCATAATTGATGTTGTTTGTCATTAACCAAGTAGCCCATTTTTGTTAGTAATCTCCTTTGTCTTTAATGATAATAGACTTATCATTAAGAAATGCAGATATGATTTCCTCAGATACTTCGCCGGGGTGCATCTGATGATATTCATTGAGTGCGGCATTGACCTTATTGACCTTCATCAAAAGGAGATTATTGAACCTGACAGTGTCCGGCACTGACGCACGAATCTCGTCACGGCCATTATTGCCATTCGGATTTTAGTCATCCACTTTCACTGAAATATTCATGCTCCGGCGGATTGGTTTCCCACTGAAGATGTATTCTATCTCAATAGGGTATACCTTCGTCTTATCATAGTTCTTCGGATAGCGAAGTCTGAAATGTCCCAAGGGGAACGGTCGTTTTTTGCCTGCCCATATCTACTCGTTTTAATACTCACCAAGTTGGGAATATTGTGCGAATTTAGTAAATAATAGACAAGTAAACAAATTTCGATGGAGCTAAATATCTGAAAAATAGACAAGTTTATTTTGCGGTAAAATGATACAAAAAGCGATTGACAAGTAAATTTCTTTTCTTGTCAATCGCTTGTATTTCAAATATTTATGCCGATATTTTCGGCTGATTCTCAATCAGTATTCGTCCTCGTTGAAGAGGAAGTCTTCTTTGGAGGGGTAGTCGGGCCAGATGTCTTCGATGCTTTCGTATATTTCGCCCTCGTCTTCGATTTCCTGCAGGTTTTCTATTACTTCCATTGGTGAGCCGCTGCGCATGGCGTAGTCTATAAGCTCTTCCTTGGTTGCGGGCCAGGGAGCGTCCTCAAGTTTGGAGGCAAGTTCAAGTGTCCAGTACATATCGTGAAGTAGTTTATAGTTATAAAAAGTGTGCAAAGTTAACTATTTTATATGGGTAAACAAGTATTAGTGGATTTTATTTGATTGAGGCAGTTAAAAAAGGTTTAGTTTTTGCCTGTTTTTGCTGTCTCTTGCAAGTTTTGTGTAACTTAGCAATGTTTTTTCGATGCTTTGGCCTCAACAATACTGCGGCCGAAGCCATTATATATTGCAAACACGTTTCTCACATTTATAGTTTTACTATGACAAGCAAGCAATCCAAGTTATGCGGTCTTTCCGATGCCCAAGTGGCAGAAAGTAGAAAGCTGCATGGCGAAAACGTTATCACTCCTGCTAAAAAGACTTCAACGTGGAAGTTGTTCCTTGCCAAATTCAAGGAGCCGCTCATTATAATTCTTCTTGTGGCCGGAGTTCTGTCGATAGGCATTTCGTTCTACGAATATTATTGTCTGGACGAGGGTACGACGGTGTTTTTTGAGCCGGCGGGCATTTTTATGGCTATTATTCTTGCTACAGGTCTGGCTTTTATTTTTGAGATGAAGGCCGAGCGGGAATTTGCCATACTTAACCGCGTTAACGATGACGAGCTTGTGCAGGTTGTGCGAAACGGAAATGCGCAAAGTGTCCCTAAAAAGGATATTGTTGTGGGCGATGTGGTTGTTCTCAATACGGGCGATGATGTCCCGGCCGACGGCGAGCTTGCCGAAGCTGTGCAGCTGAGTATTGATGAGAGTTCCATTACCGGCGAGCCTCTTTGCCGCAAGACTACCGTTGAGGCCGATTTCGACCCCGAGGCGACTTTCCCGTCCAATCATGCCATGCGCGGCACCAAGGTTATGGAGGGGCACGGCGTTATGGTTGTAACCGCCGTGGGCGACGCCACTGAAAACGGAAAGGTTTTTCAGGCGGCTCAGATAGACAGTTCCGTTAAAACTCCTTTGGATGAGCAGCTTGCGCGACTGGGTACTCTTATTTCGCGCTTGTCGTATGTTATAGCCGGGCTTATTGTCGTTGGCCGCATTGTAACATATTTTGCTTCGGGACACGGCACTCCTTTCATGTGGATGGATTTTACCGCATACCTTTTGCAGACGTTTATGGTGGCTGTTGCCCTGATTGTGGTTACTGTGCCCGAGGGCTTGCCTATGGCTGTTACGCTTTCGCTGGCTTACTCGATGCGACGAATGCTCAAAACCAACAATCTTGTGCGCAAGCTGCATGCCTGCGAAACTATGGGCGCAACTACGGTTATATGTACCGATAAAACGGGTACACTTACGCAGAATAAAATGCAGGTGGATCATACCGATTTCTTTGGAAATCCGCCAATGGATGTGCTTTACGAGGGTATTGCCGTTAATACTACAGCGCGCCTCGACCGCAGCGGCGACAAACCTTCGGTTCTCGGCAACCCCACCGAGGGAGCTTTGCTGCTTTGGCTTGAACGCGAGGGTGTTGATTACGATGAGCTTCGTGCCAAGGTGAGCGTTATTGATGAATTGCCGTTTACCACCGAGCGCAAGTTTATGGCTACGGCGGTGCATTCGTCTACGGGAAAAAATATTCTGTACGTGAAAGGTGCTCCCGAAATTGTATTCGGCATGTGTGCGTCCACTCCCGGAGTTACTCGCGATGAGCTTAATGCCCTGCTTGCCGGTTATCAGAGTCAGGCCATGCGTACGCTTGCGTTTGCCTATGCCGAGCGTCCCGAGGGCGACGACGGTATCGACGACGGTAAAATAACCGCCGACAACCTTGTATTCCTTGGTGTGACAGCTATTATCGACCCTGTTCGCGATGATGTTCCCGCAGCAGTCGAGGAGGTGATTGCAGCCGGTGTGCAGGTTAAAATTGTTACCGGCGATACTCCCGGCACGGCCAAGGAAATAGGGCGCCGCATAGGCTTGTGGAACGATGCCGTTGATGGTGATGCAAATATAACTTCGGGAGCGGATATTGCCGCTATGACCGACGAAGAACTGCGCAAACGCGTAGGGAAGTTTAAAATCATTGCCCGTGCCCGCCCGTTGGATAAAAAACGGCTTGTGGAGGCCTTGCAGTACAACGGCGAGGTTGTTGCCGTTACCGGCGACGGTACCAACGATGCTCCCGCCCTCAAGGCCGCTCATGTGGGTCTGTCGATGGGCGACGGTACTTCGGTGGCCAAGGAGGCTTCGGATATAACTATAATAGATAATTCATTTACTTCTATAGGGCGTGCCGTAATGTGGGGACGTTCGCTGTACAAAAATATACAGCGTTTCATTCTGTTCCAGATGACGGTTAACGTAGTTGCCTGTCTCATTGTGCTGTGCGGCGCTTTTATGGATGTGCAATCGCCGCTGACGGTTACACAGATGCTGTGGGTTAACCTCATTATGGATACTTTTGCGGCTATGGCATTGTCGTCGCTGCCGCCTTCCAAGAGTGTTATGACGGAGCAGCCCCGTTCGCGCGAAGCCTTTATTATCTCTCCCGCGATGTGGCGTTTCATAATTGGGGTGGGTGGCTTCCTGTTCTTGGGCATGCTTGCCATTTTGTACTACTTCAAACACACGCCGCTCTCGTCCATGACAGAGTTCGGCAGCTTGCCTTTGGGTGCCGATACCGGTTTGTCGGCAAAAGAACTTTCGCTGTTCTTCACAATATTTGTTTTTGCACAATTCTGGAACATGTTCAATGCAAGAGCTTTTGAAACATGGCGTTCGGCATTCCATTTCAAGGGTTGCGGAGAATTCCTGTTTATTTCAGCCATTATTGTTGTGGGACAAATTGCAATAGTAACTCTCGGGGGCAGCTTCTTTTCGGTTGTTCCGCTGAGTCTCTCCGACTGGCTGCTGATTATAGGCGGCACATCGGTAGTTCTGTGGATTGGCGAGATTCTGCGAATCTTCACCCGTCTTGCCCGACGTAAATAATAAATTTTTGCTACTTTTGTGCTATCAAGTATCACATAATCTTGAAGATGAAAAATAGAATAATCGACTTTTTGCGTCGTCCGCAGGTGTGGGGCTTCGCTCTTTCGGTAGTGATTATAGCAATAATATCGCTTGCATTCTTCTACCCCGACAACTTTCAGGGCAACAGCCTTCGCCAGCCCGATATGCAACAAGGTGCCGCCAACGGCCACGAGGCACAGGTATATCAGCAGGAAACAGGTGAAAAGGCATTGTGGACCAACTCTCTTTTCGGTGGTATGCCCACTTTCCAGATTTCGCCCTCCTACGCTTCGAACAGTCTTTTCAACTGGATAAACACTGTTTACGGGCTTGGACTTCCTTCGCCCTCCAACCTGTTGGCAATGATGATGCTGGGCTTCCTTATTCTGCTGTTCGCCCTCGGGCTAAGGTGGTACTACGCACTTATAGGGGCAATAGCGTGGGGATTCTCCTCATATTTTGTCATTATTATCGGGGCGGGGCACATATGGAAATTTGTCACCCTTGCCTACATTCCTCCAACAATAGCCGGTTTCATACTTCTTTACCGAGGCCGCTACATTTCCGGAGCAGCGCTTACGGCGCTTTTTGCCATGCTTCAGCTCAATGCCAATCATCCCCAGATGAGCTACTACTTCGGCCTGCTCATGGCAATTATAGCAATTTGCAAACTTGTTTACTGCATTCGCCGGAAACAGTTGCGAGGCTGGTTTACGGCAACTGCAATAGCTCTATCAGCCGGTGCGCTTGCCATTGGTGCAAATGCCCCGTCGCTGTATAACACCTACATGTACGCAAAGGAGACAAAGCGTTCCACATCCGAACTAACTCCCTTGTCGACCGGCGACAGGGAAAGCCCCTCCGAACGTCCCACAGGCGGAATGCCCAAGGAACAGATTGTTGGCTGGAGCTACGGACGTGCCGAGACTTTCACACTGTTTGTTCCCAACATAAAGGGCGGTGCGAGTGCCCGTCCCGAAGGAGGACATATGGTTCCTGTAAGTCTTTCCGACCTCGACGGAGCGGCCGAACTGGCGGCAAATGCTCCATTACTGCCATATCTCTCGCAATATTTTAACGATTCCGAGGGTACAAACGGTCCCGTTTACGTTGGCATCATAATAGCTGCCTTGTTTATTTTGGGCTGCTTTATTATCAAAGGCCCTCTGAAATGGGCATTGCTCATTGGAACGGTGCTCTCCATACTCCTTGCGTGGGGACGGAATGCCGGTTGGCTTACCGATTTTATGATTTATAACTTCCCGATGTACAATAAATTCCGTGCGGTGGAAAGTATTTTGGTTATTGCCGAGTTTACAATGCCTCTGTTGGCGATACTCGCCTTTGCCAAGCTTGTCGATACAGGCCGTGAACAGCTCCCGCAGCTGCGCAAGCCCGCACTCATTGCATTGGGGATTCCGGCGGCAATATGTGTGCTCGCCCTCGTGGCTCCCGGAGCCTTCGGCGAGGCTGTCACTCAAACCGACCGAAATACCTCCGAGGCTGTCCAGAAACAGATTGTCGACTACGGCAGGCAGGCCGGTGCTTCGCAGGAGCAGATTGGGCAAATGCTTTATGCCTACTCTCTGTCGAATCCCGCCAATATGGACGCTGCCAAAGCTCTGCGATACGGCATGGTGCGCTCCGATGCGTTGCGCTCGCTGCTGTTCCTGCTTCTCGCCGCCGTGTTCATCACGTTCTATCTGCGTGGCAAAGGAAACCGTACTTTGGTTGTGGGCGCAGTGGGATTGCTGGTGCTTATCGACCTCTACGGCGTTGACAAACGCTATGTTTCGCACTCATCTTTCGGGCCTGCCGATTTGCTCGGCGGTGAAATAGCGTTTACTCCCGATGCAATGGATCGCGCGATTCTTGCCGATACAAGCGCGCACTATCGCGTGCTGGATATTCCCGGCTTCAATAGTGCCGACCGCTCGTATTTCCACAAGACTCTCGGCGGTTATCATGCCGCAAAGCTCAACCGATACGAAGACCTTATTCAGCGTAAACTGGGAATTGTGGCGCAAGTGGGATATTTCCCCGACGACCCCGCTCTTGACGAGCCGGAATATGCCGACCTTGCCCGACAGTTGCGTAACGGCTACCGTGTAGCCGATATGCTCAATGCCCGCTATATAATTACGGGCGATTCCGAGGCTCCACTTGTGAAAAACAACAAAGCTTTGGGCAACGCGTGGCTTGTGGACAGTATTATATGGGTTGACAATGCCGATGAGGAAATGGCCGCCCTCGATATCGACAAGCTCGATTTCTCCCGTCAGGCTGTGGCCGACCGCAAGTTCGAAGGCTCGCTCAACAGTGAATCGTCCATTGTTCCCGGCGATACGGTATACCTCACATCGTATAGTCCCGACAAGCTTACCTACCATGTCGATACGCGCAATGGCGGAACGGCGGTATTCTCCGAAGTATACTTCCCCTGGGGCTGGCATGCCGATATCGACGGCAATGAAGTGCCCCTGGCTCGTGTCAACTATCTGTTGCGGGCATTGTCGGTTCCTGCCGGCGCTCACACAATAAGCATGAGTTTCTGTCCGCGCTCCATAACAGTCAGCACAAACATTGCCTATGCCTGCGTAACGCTTGTATACATGCTGTTGTTAGCGGGTATTTTCGTGGAAAGCCGCCGATGCAAGCTGTTCTGAGCAGGTTTGGAATGTACTTTAGGCGCCGGCGTCATACCGGCGGATTCGGAGTACACTCTCCGTTTGCTTTCCGATTTATAACTGAAGTCCTGAACCAGCGACATCAATACTATTCTTACGAATATCTTTCCCCTGCCGGATATATGCGGACTGTATTCCGCATATGTCTGGCTCTCAAGCCTGCCACAGTCGCAATTTCCGAAGCTCTGGAGCCATATCGCGCCGCAGTGGAAGCAGCCTGCCCTTCGGCCAAAATAGTATCGGCCGATAAAGCCGACTTGATAGTTGCTCGGCATTCCGATTCGCGATTATGTGAGTATGCCTGCAATGGTCGACATCTGATAGCTATCGGCAAACCCGGCCTTGCATGGCGAAACGCATGCAAATCCCTGCCATATGGAATGACATTTACATCGCCGTCAATCGCTGTTGCAGTGGCGTTGAAGCATTTGCCGCGACAGGACTTTTTCCCGTATATACGTCAATAATGACAAAGTGTTGTCTGAAAAGCCTGCCATTAGGGTAATAAAAAGACTTAAAGCATAAACTTTTTGTAAGTTTTGAGCTGTATTTTTAGCATATTTCCAAAATTTATTCTACCTTTGCTCGCAAAACACTGCAGTGTAACCTTCTGAATTTTAAATTAAACCAATAAAGCATGAAAAAATTCTACTCTGTTTTTGCTTTTGCTTTGGCCGCTTCCCTGTGTGCCGGCGCTCAGCAGGCAGCTCCCGCGCACCTTAACCATGCAACCGCTGCTCCGGCAACAATCAAGGCTGTAAAGTCGGTTAACGCTCCTGCCTATGCTCCGGCTCCGACGACAGTTGCCGAAGTAATAGGAGATTATGATTATTCCTACGAAGATCAGTACGCCGAAAGCGAGGCCGAAATGATTGTACGAGGAAAAACCGTTATCGCTCAAGGACCTCTTGCAAATACTGTTACAATTGTTATTCCCGTGCCTTCAAGCTCGGCAAGTTTCACTGTAAATGCTACGTTCAACGACGGTAATCTTGTAATTCCTTCGGGACAAACCGTTAATCTCACTGCCGGTGTTGTTAATGTTAACCTGTATAAGTGGAACGAACAGGGTACAACATTCTCGCCTGTAGAAAGTATAGAAAGTGTGTGGAGCGGATTGGGATTTGTTTTCGATCCTTACTGTATGCTTGCTTTGCAGGATAGCGCCGGTGGCTGGTATTTTGCCGCAAGTGCTTTCACTTTCAACAAATGCGAAGCCGACAATTCAACATGGACTAACATCGGCGAAGCAACTTTTGCCGATGGTTGGATTCTTCCTCTTTTCGGTATCGACCAGACCAAACCCGAGAATCAATACAAGGTGGCAGTTGAACAAAACGACAGCGATCCCAACCGTTACCGCCTTGTGAATCCCTATCGCGGCAATTGTCCAGTAGCTATCCGCAATCAGAGTAATGTTGACCCTGCATACATTGCATTCAATGTTTCCGACCCCGATCATGTTACATTCGACTGTCAGGATGCAGGATTTGCGTATTACGCTGTAGGACTTACCGATATTTATCCATCCAACTCCCTTTCAACCTGTATGGGTGTTATGGATCTTACTTTGGAGGAAGCTGTTTCACTCATGGGTAACGATGTCAGCTACACCACATTTAAAAACGGCGTTGTGACAGTTCCTTCTGAAGCCGCCAACGGGAATTACTACAATGACGCCTGCTTCGGCCTGAGCACCGCTCCTTTCGGCGGTTACGGCTGGAGCGATAATAACAATATCAGTGCCAACATGTTCTGCTCAATAACACTTCCCGCAAACTCTGTAACAGGTGTTACTGTAAACGACAACGCTCCCGTAGAATACTTCAATCTTCAGGGAGTACGCGTAGCCGAACCCTCCAACGGCCTCTTTATCCGTCGTCAGGGCAACAGCGTAAGCAAAGTGTACATCAAATAATTCTACACGATATTAATTGGAAAAAGCACTCCTCGGAGTGCTTTTTTCATTTTCGGTTCAGCCTGCGGGGATAAAGGAAAACAATGGAACATACAAGGGAAACCGCCAGTACCCAGGGATAATAGAGATATGGCAGCAGCGAGCCGGGCGAAATTCCGGCCAGTGATGTCGCCAGCAGAGTCTGTGCCCCGTAAGGAATCAAAGCCTGCACTATGCAGGATGCCGAATCCAGCAGCGAAGCGCTTTTGCGCGGATCCACACCGTATTTCTGTGAAATAGAGCGAGAAATAGAGCCTGTTGTGATTATGGCCACGGTGTTATTGGCTGTGCAAAGATTAACCACACCCACGAGAATCGAAATAATTGCCTGTGCGCCACGCCGTCCTTTTATATGCCGGGAGAGCACCTTCAGCAAGTAATCTATGCCTCCGGCCTCTTTTATAATTCCAAGCATTCCTGCGGCCATGAGTGTTACTATAATAAGCTCGCCCATTGAGTCCATTCCCGCGCCTGTAGCGCCGGCCATATCAAGCAATCCGTGTCCATATACAACTCCGAGGATTACCGCCGAAGCTATTCCGAGCGTGAGAACCATTGTGACGTTCCAACCCATTACTGCCGTTATGATCACAAGGAGATAGGGCAGCGTGAGCCAAGGCTCCGTTGCGGTTCCGAGTGTAGCCGGCTCGGGTTCGTCAATGCCCATAACAGTGTATATTGCCAATGTAACAACGGCTGCAGGCACGGCTATCCATGCGTTGGCCTTGAATTTATCCGACATTGAACATCCCTGCGAGCGCGTGGCGGCAATAGTGGTGTCGGATATAAAGGAGAGATTGTCGCCAAAAAAAGCTCCGCCGAGAATAACGGCAACATAGAATGCCGTGTTTCCGCCCTCGGCACCGCCAATTTCCACGGCGAGCGGCGTGAGTGCAACTACAGTACCCACCGAGGTGCCTATTGAAAGGGATATGAAGCAAGCCGCAAAGAAAAGCATTGCCAAAACAAGATGCGACGGACACACGGAAAGTGCTATGTTAACCGTTGCCTCCACCGAGCCGATGGATTTGGCAAGTGTCGCAAAACCTCCGGCAAGAACGAATATCCACACCATGTACAGGATGTTGATATTCCCGGCCGCCCGTGAGTACGTTTCCACTCTTTCGGGAAGCGAACGCCCTCGGAATATGGCAATGGCCCAAACCGATGCAAGGAGCAAAGCCACCGATACCGGCATTTTATAGAAATCACCGATAAGTACCGACACAAGCACATATGCAGCTAAGAACACTACCACCGGCGATAGTGCCAAAATACCTCGGGTACGACTTGTGCCATTATCTGTTTTTATGTCGCTCATAATGTATTATAACCCTGCACGAGCGCATTTTGCTTAAATGTGGTGTTATTTTGTCACACAAGCGGATTTTGGGATGTCGCTCCCCATGCGGCTTTGTCGAGATTGCGGTAGCCTATGGCTTCACTTATGTGGACGGGCTGAATGTTTTCCGAGCCGGCGAGGTCGGCTATTGTGCGGGCAACCTTGAGGATGCGGTCGTAGGCGCGGGCGCTCATATCGTACTTGTTCATGGCTTTCTTCAATATTGCCGAACAATCGGGCGATAATTCGCAGTACGCGGCCATATGGCGCGGACCCATGTTCGCGTTGCAGTGGACTGCAGAGTCGTTGGCAAAGCGGCGTGCCTGAATTTCGCGGGCACGTATTACACGCGCTCTAATATCGGCGCTGGACTCTCCAGCAGCGCGCGAGGAAAGCTCGTCGAACGGTACAGGCATAATCTCCACCTGTATGTCAATACGGTCGAGCAGCGGGCCTGAAATGCGGTTCAGATACTTGTTTACGGCTCCGGGAGCGCAAGTGCAACGTTTTGTTGGATGAGTATAATAACCGCAGGGACATGGATTCATCGATGCTACAAGCATGAACGAGGCGGGATAATCCACCTGATAGCGGGCTCGCGAGACGCTTATGTGACGATCCTCCAGCGGCTGTCGGAGAACTTCGAGAACCGTGCGGGGAAATTCGGGGAATTCGTCGAGGAAAAGTATGCCGTTGTGAGCCAGCGAAATCTCGCCGGGAAGAGGATTGGAGCCGCCACCCACCATTGCCACCGGCGATACGGTGTGATGCGGAGCGCGGAAGGGCCGTACGGTCATGAGTCTGGCGCTGCGGCTGAGTTTTCCTGCAACCGAATGTATTTTGGTGGTTTCGAGAGCTTCGCCCAATGTAAGGGGCGGTAAAATAGAGGGCAGACGTTTGGCCATCATGGATTTGCCCGAGCCGGGAGGGCCAATGAGTATTATGTTGTGTCCGCCGGCGCATGCCACTTCAAATGCTCGTTTTACGTTTTCCTGGCCCTTTACATCGCTGAAATCGAAGTCGAACACTCCGGCAGCTTTGGCAAATTCGGCGCGGGTATCGACAACGGTAGGTTGGAGTGTGGCGGCGCCGCTAAGAAATTCGGCAACCTCGCGCAGGTTCTCCACACCGTATACTTCAAGCTTGTTTACTACCGCCGCCTCGGATGCGTTTGCCTTTGGAACGATAATGCCTTTGAAACCTGCCGCACGGGCTTCAATGGCCATGGGAAGAACGCCTTTTATAGGCAGCACGGAGCCGTCGAGCGACAGTTCTCCCATAATCATATACCGGTGCAGCTCGGGAGCATTGATAAGCTGTGTTCCCACAAGTATTGAAACCGCTATAGGGAGGTCGTAGGCTGCACCTTCTTTCCTTACATCGGCGGGCGCCATATTTATTACCACGCCCGAGCGGGGCATTGTGAATCCGCTTTGCGTTATTGCCGAGCGGACGCGTTCGTGGCTCTCGCGCACAGCTGTGTCGGGCAAGCCTACAATGCAGTACTGCATTCCTCGGGAAATAACAGTTTCAACTGTAATTACAAGGGCGTTTATACCCTGTACTGCGGCGGCGGAGGTTTTAACGAGCATGGAGGAAAGTATTGATAAGTTTTTCGGCTTCGCCTACCGATGAACCCCGGTAGAGCTGACGGCCTGTGGAATCGGCAACGATAAAGAATGGAATCCGCTGCAAACCGAGCTTGTCGAGTCCTCGGGCGGTTATTCCTCCCGGCGCCCAGCCGCAGTCCCAGTGTACGGAGTCTTCCTGCAGCAGCTCACGCCAGCCTATTGTGTCGAGTTCGGCGGAATAGTCGAGCAACTTCAGTTCTCTGTTGGCTGATTTGCGTGTAAGGCGGCGCAACGCGGGCACGACAGAGTCGATGCGGTAATCGTCCCACATAGAAACGGCAAGGAACGAGAGAGGCGCGTTGTGCGGATTGAAATAACGAAGGCTGTCGCGTCGGTCGCGGTAAGGGAACGATGCAATCTCGCCGGCGGCCGAACCTGTTACAAGTCGCGAAAGCGAGTAATTGAAACTTTCGGTAATTGCCGAGGGGCGGGCCTGCGGAGTGAGAAGCGACAGCAAGGAATCGGCTTTGAGCGGGTCTATGGCTGCGTAGTAGTTGTTTACAAGCAGGAGCGACGAAAGCAAATCATCGGGATGAGCGATTACATAGCGGGCAATGGCTTCGTTTGCCGCACGGGGGCTTTGCCGCAATTCATCGGCATTCTCCCGCAGGAATGTCGCCCAGCGCTTGCTGATGTCGTTGCCGTCCACGGTAAGCTGATAAGGATCGTTTTTCAGTTTCAGGTCGAAGGTTTCGCCGTTTTTTGCATATATGCGTGCCAGAATGCGCGAATCGTTGTCGCATATGGCAACCACGGCGGGCTGATTGGCAGTGCAGAAAAACTCGAATTTGCCTTCGCGGGCAGCCGTTATAAGGGAATGGTAGCTTCCGTCGGCATACCATCCCACACGCAGATTAAGCGTGGGATCGCCCTCAATTGTTCCGTTTACACGGAATTGCTCGTTGTTGGAGCAAGCCGCCAACAACAGCGTGAAAAGAAAAAACAGGTATCCTCGTCGCATTAGAAATCACTGAAGAGTTTTGGCCTTATAAGCAGCCCTATACGTATTTGCGAATGGAATTTATTGTATTCCAGCAGCCCTTCGCCATATCCGTTGTAGAACTGCAGGAAAAGATATTGGTTGTCGCGTTTGAAAATGCGGTAGGCAAGGTCCACAACTATGTTGCTGTTAAGGTTCCAGCCTTTGCGTTTCACAGCGGTTACGCCGCCTATGAAGCGTTTGTTGTCGCTGATGGCCTGGAATCCGACTTGCCAGAAGCCGCAGTAATCAACAATATCGCGGTTGTTCTCGCCGTCCACGATAGGCGCCCATATTTTGCCGTGCACCATAAGGTTTTTTGTGACGAATACGTTTGCCGCAAGTGCCACACGGTTCCACGAACGCGATTCAATGCTGTCGCGGCCGTTGCTTTCGTGTTCCACAAGAAATGTGAGTTTGCCTATATATCGGTTTTTTACAAACAGAGGTTTGGTAATGCCTATACCGGGGTTGAAATTGAGGTCGGTCATCGGCAGTGAATTTTCAAGAACGTTCCAAAAGCATTTTTGTGTGTAGAACAGATACAGGTATGTGCCCCATGGAAGTGTGGAACGTGTAAGACGCTGCGCTATGGATATTTGAAATTTTACGTTGGTGTTCTGTTTGTTGGCCTTTGGCCCGACGGAAGGCCCGAAAATGAAATAATTGTCCTTATACAGCCCGAAGTATGGCTGGTTTGAAAAGTCTCTTAAAACGCTGTCCTCGGTGAGAGCTTCCCCTCCGCCGGTGACAAGAATTTGTGCCGATACCGGAAAGCAGACGGATAGAATTACCGACAGGAGTACGGCTCGAATGAATTTCGGCATAACAGTGAGTAAAAAACGCGGGGAATTCCGCCTTTTTCAAGACGGAATCCCTGCGTGAATAATGTGATTTTAAATAACGTTGTCTTCTTCGGTTTCAATGGTTTTTTCTTTGGCGGGAGCATCGCTTGTAACTCGTTCGAGCCAGCTGACCATGCCGAACATAACTCCCATGGATACAAGGCAAACGGCGAGGAATACGCCCCATGCTTCCCATACGGGCCATTTGTTATACATGAGCGGACCAATCCAGAGAAGCAGGTTGCCTATTGCTGTGGCACCGAGCCAAAGACCCTGGCAGAGACCCTGAAGATGACGGGGTGCAACTTTGGAAACAAACGAGAGTCCCAGCGGCGAGATGAAAAGCTCGGCAACGGTGAGGAAGAAATAGAGAGCGATAAGTACCCAGGGACCGGCCTTGAGGGTTTCCTTGGCTGCAGGAGCCATTTCGCGGAACATGTCGCCGGAAGGATAACCCTGCATGTAGCAGTATACGGCAAGGAAAAGGTAGGCGAGGCCTGCAAGACCCATACCGATGCCGATTTTCTTGGGAGTGCTTATTTCGCGGCCGCGACGCGAGAGGGATGCGAATATCCACATTACAATGGGCGTGAGCACAATAACAAAGAAGGGGTTCACGGCCTGCCATATTTCGGGCGGAATTGTGGAGGTTTCAACAAAGTCGCGGGCAAAGAGTGATAGCGAAGTGCCGTTCTGGTGGAACGAGAACCAGAAGAAAATTACAATGCCGAGCACGGCAAAGAGGGCGGCCATGCGCTGCTTTATTTCTTTTGCCATGGCACGTTTTTCCTCGGCGGTGTAATTCTGTGCCTCTGCTTTTACTTTTGCAGGAGGATTGGGGAGGCTCTTTTTGGTGCTGATGAATATTACAAGCGAAATGAGCATTGCCGCTACAGAGGCAATGAAAGAGTAGTGAATACCTGTGTTGAACACGTCGAGATAGCGTGTGCAGAACTCGGTGATGTCGGTTCCTGCGGTGTGACCGGCAGCAGTTGCCAAAGCATAGAAGTTTTCCATGTTTTCGGCTGCCATGCTGTTGGTTACGCTAAGGAACTGATGACATTTTTCGGGGAAATCGGCATTGTATACCATTCCGTTTTCACCCAGCCACCAGCTGCGGAGCAGAGGAGCCACAAAAGGAGCTACAAGGCCGCCGATGTTGATGAATACGTAGAAAATCTGGAAACCGCTGTCGCGTTGTGCGCTGTAGCGGGGATTGTCGTAGAGCTGGCCTACAATAGCCTGAAGGTTGCCCTTGAACAGACCGTTGCCGAAAGCGATGAGAAACAGCGCCACACAGGTGAGTGTGAGCAGCCAGCTTGTATTCTCGGAAGTGGCGAGAATGGGAATGGAGAGCAGGGCATACCCCGCCGTCATAATTACGAGGCCGTTTATAATGGTTCCTTTGTAATTTTGCGTGCGGTCGGCAATAGTACCGCCCACAAGGCTTAAAATGTAGATTCCGGCATAAAAAAACGAGTAGATAAGGGAGCTGGTATCGCCCGAGAGGCCGAACTTGGAGCAAAGGAACAGCACCAGTACGGCGTTCATGATGTAATAGCCGAAACGCTCGCCCATGTTACTGAGCGCGGCGGGAATCAGGCCTTTTGGGTGGTTGTTTAGCATAGAAATGTGGGTTTATTATAGATAAAAAGCGGTGCTGTATACGTCGGTAACATCGCTGTACGACGAATCAGCACCGCTAATTTAGTTATTTTCTTGTAAATATGCCCTATCGTAGGCAAAAAAAGTGTTCATCAGAACGGCTTCTGCCCTACGACTCACGGTTAAACAATGATACATGAGGGCGATTTACTCGTTGGTTTGGAATATCTCTGAAATTCTGTCATTGGATGCCATATATGTATTATCGGCAAGATAGGAGATGAGCGATTCCATCTTATATGCTCGCTGGACGCTATCTCATTAAACTCATTCAAATATCCCGGACGTCTTTTATCTGCATCAATTATTCCAACGGCGAAACGGTCGGCAAATTTTTCCTGCATGACTTTGGCAACCTGATTACAGCCTTTTTGGTGGTTGCAGCCGCCCGTGCATACCAAAGTCTCCACAAGATTTGTGTCAATGTAACACTCCGGTATTATGAAATCGGCACGTTGGTTCATTTGCCAAGATATGCTTCAAGATTATAGAACATATCCATTCCATTGTCATAGGCTTCTTGAAGTTGCTTGTCGGTAAGACGCTTGACTACTGTCGAGTTGTCCTCCATGTCAACGACATACACAGCCAAATCAGTGCCTGCACTTTCAAGTAATGAACTCATGACATACGGGCTGTGGGTTGTTATGAAAAACCGGTTGCTTTCGCCTGCAATAATATCGTTTACCACATTTGCTATGTAAGGCGGGAAGGTATGGGCTTCCGGTTCTTCAAAACATAAAACCTTGTTTCGGTTACTTTCAATCGCAGCTTTATAGAATATCAGTCGCTGTAATGAATCTGCAAGAGAACTGAACGGCACAAGGAACATATCAAGGCCGTTTTCTCTCATAGCCTTTATCTGTCGGGAGCCTGCATCGAACATCATCTTCAATCCGTAGCCGTGGAACAGTTCCGCAAGGCCGGATTTCAGAGCAGGTAAATTTGCAACCGTCTCCATAAGATTTCCACCCGACGGAGGCTGCAGAAATCCAATGTTGGAAGATTCCGGGACAAAGTGTTTCGGAAAAAAATACGTAAGAACATCCGGCAGAATAGCAGGCTCTTTCTTTGTTGACAAAGTCAGGGACGAAGTAAATGCATACTTGGAAACCTCGCCTTGTATAGAGATGTCAACCGAAAGTCCGCTGTTCGCACTTCGGAGAACAGTGATTGTATTGCCGTCGGCAGATACTTCTATTGGAGTTGTGGCAACTCCGTTGTGAAACAGGTCTGACGCATTCTCAATACGGAGAAGGTTTTTCAGGGATTTGTTTGATGAATTTACCATATATGGCACATCAAACAGAGCGAGAGCTTCAAGTATGTTGCTTTTGCCGACATTGGGTCTGCCTATCAGCACATTAATGCGCCGACAGTCGGAGAGCGTTACCGATTTTACAGACTTAAAGTTCTTAATGGTTACGCTCGTTGGATTGCTTGGTGCGGATTTATCCATAATGTGCAAATTTGCAAAAATATTTTGAGTTTGTTGTTGTCGGCAACTGTTATTTTTATTCTTTGTGGAGAGCCTTATGCTTCACAAAAAAAGTGTTCGTCAGAGCGGCTTTATCCAAGCGCGGCGGCGGCGGTGCTGCCTGCGTTCGAAGTATTCCCACTGCTTCTGAACGTTCTCGTTGCCTTCGAGCTCAACATTGCTTTCGGCGAAACGGTAGCCGTTGGCATTGTATCGCGGAATGAGGTCGGCAAAAAGCAGCGCGTTCACTCCTTTGTTCTGATACTCGGGTTTTACTGCTATAAGCAGCAGGTCGACAACATCGGAAGCTCCGCGGATTGCCTTGAGCAGGTGCCACCAACCGAAGGGGAACAGCTTGCCTCCGCTTTTGCGCAGTGCCTGCGAAAGGGAAGGCATGGAAATGCCGAGGGCTACGAGTTTGTCGTCGGAATCGGCTATGAGTACAACGTCGTCCAGGCGGAGAACACCAAGATATTGGTCAATGTAATGGTCGATCTGGCGTTCGGTGAGAGGCACAAAGCCGTAGAGGTCGGCGTAAGCCTCGTTAACCAAATCGAAAATGGCGTGCCCGTACTCTTCCTTGATTTTTTTCTTGGAGGTGTATTTAACAACTTTGAGATTATATTTGCGGCGCACAATCTCGGCTATGCGTGCATGTTTTTCGGGCACGGCATCGGGCACAGTTATGCGGTACTCAACCCAGTCGGCGTCTTTTACAAATCCCATTCGTTCCATGTGGTCGCGGTAGTAGGGATAATTGTAGATT
The DNA here is from genome assembly GCA_947175425.1 of uncultured Porphyromonadaceae bacterium. Classification (GTDB taxonomy): domain Bacteria; phylum Bacteroidota; class Bacteroidia; order Bacteroidales; family Muribaculaceae; genus CAG-873. Next base: position 71,944 of record CAMWMR010000006.1, on the reverse strand, counting down.
GTCGCCATGGTGCCCATTTCATCGAAACCTTCGATGAGCATACCTTCGGGATCCATGTCGGTGAATCCTACGGGACCAACCATTTCGGTTAGCCCCCGGTTTCGTCCCCATTCGGCAACGGCGTAGAAAAGCTCGTCCACAACTTCTTTGTCGTCGATAAAATCCATAAAGCCGAAGCGCATTTGCTTGCGGCCGGTTTTTTCATTGGCGGCTTTGTTCTCTATTGCGGTAATCACGCCCACCGGTTCTCCATTGCGCCAAGCCATGAACGAGCAAGCCTCGCAAAAATCGAAAGCCGGGTTTTTTTCGGGAGTGAGAGTGGCAAGCTGGTCGATGTAAAGCGGGGGCACGTAGCAGGGTGCGTCGCGGTACAGGTTTACGGAAAAATTGATATATTGGCTAAGCTGGTCGGGGTCGGCAGCTATAGGATGAACGTATACAGACATGTTGACAAATGATTGATTATATTGGCCGGTGCGGGGTGCAGAGTTGCCGGTTTGGGGCTGTAAGGCGATTTAAGCCATAATAACAGCAGAACCATAAGCACCAGAAAAGCAATGATTGCAAGATAGATGTACCGGGTACTCCTGTTTTCCAGAGCAAGGTGTACCTGCTGCATGTCGCGATAGCGGCGGCGCGGTTCCGGGTCGCAGCATTTGTGCGCCACACGGCGCAGGGTGCTGTCGTAATTCTTGCAGGCGTCAAGCGCGGCGGTAAGCACAAGACCGTAGTTATAGATGTCGTCGGCTGTGGATTGATGCGACAGCGACGGTTTCTGTTCAAAGCCTACATCTATGAGCTTGAGGTTCCCTATGTTTTCGGTAAAAATAATGTTGTCGGGAGTAAGCGGCGCATGCACAATGTGTTTTCCCTGGATATATTCCAAAGCGTTGACAAGCTGATGACGCAACTGCTCGATATGTGCCGGGGTAACTTTGCCGGTGTCGATGAGCTTTCGCAGACTGTCGCCGTACACATCGTCGGTGACAATACAGCGTCCTATGCCGGGAATATCCTCAAAATCGTTAATCATAACAATATTGGGATGCGCAAGGCTGTAGCGCACATCGAACTCCTGCTCTATCATTGCCTGATAGCGCGGATTATCGGCATATTCGGGGCGCAGTGTTTTTATCATCACCCATTTGCCGAATTTCTTGGCGGTAAAGATGTGATAAAATTCCTCGTCCCATTCGGGCAGGTGTTCTATTTCACTCCAGCGGTCGTTTGTGTCGGCCATAGTGTTGAAGTTTTATTTGCTTATAATCCAGATGAATTGACCGGGCATGAGTTCCGGCACAAGATTTTGAACGGCTGTGCCGCTCATGGCATCGATTGCGCCTTCAATAGCGGGAAGTGCTTCGGGGGCAATGTATCCGGAGGCAGCCTTTTTTCCGAGATTGGCTGCAAAATAGCTTATGCTGTCGCCTTGGCGGCGTACAAAAGCAATAATATCCCTGTCGGCTACAGGCAGCATTTCAACTTTGCCGCCTTTTGAACCTGCAGCGAGCTCGGGACGGCTGTGTTTCAAAGTGTTGAGGCGCTGATAGAATGTAAAAAAATCGTTGCGCGGTTCCCATTGGGGAGGAGTGTCCTTTACAAAGAATTCTATTGCGCGGTTCAAACCTGTTTCCTGTCCGGTGTAGATAAGCGGCATGCCGGGGAGGGCATAGGACAGGGCGGCAAATGCAGGAGCATATATACCGAGGCGTTCCATTTCGGTACCTTCCCAGGAGTTAAGGTCGTGATTGGAGGTCATGTTCATCATGTAGCTGTCCTCGGGATACTGCATTTTCTGCACATTCAGCAGAGAATCTATGTCGGCTGCATGACGCTCGGGGAATTTCCGAGGTTCCGTGCCGAACTTATATTCGCCTTGTGTAGCGGCTATTTCGCTGAACAAATCTTTCATCGGCCAGTTGTAGTCCATGTCGAAAGCATGTTCCATAAGTTCCGGTTCGGTTGCTTCGGCCAGCATGAAAACTTCGCGGTCGGGAGTTGCCGCGTCAAGTGCCAGACGACATTCATTCCAGAAATCAACGGGAACACGCCCTGCAACATCGCAGCGGAAGCCGTCGATACCGGCTTCACGCAGCCAGAATGTCATTGCATCAATCATGGCCTGACGAGTGGCGGGAACGGAGTAGTCCAGCTGGTATACATCGGTCCAGTCGAAGGGTCCGAACATTTTACCGTTTTCGTCCAGCTTGAAGTATTCGGGGTGTTGTTTCACCCACGGATTGTCGCAGCCGGTGTGGTTGGGCACCCAGTCGATAATAACTTTCATTCCGGCCTTATGCGCCTCTTCCACAACGCGTTTAAAAGCCTCCATGTCGCCGAACTCGGGATTTACACCTTTATAATCGGCCACGGCATAGTAACTTCCCAGCTCTCCTTTGCGGTTGAGTTGCGAAATGGGGTGGATTGGCATAAACCAAAGAATGTCCACGCCAAGTTCCTTAAGTCTCGGCAAATGTTGTTGAAAAGCTTCAAAAGTTCCTTGCGGAGTGTACTGCCTGGTGTTAACTTCGTAAATAACTGCGTTGCGGCTCCATTCGGGATGCGACAGGGTGGTGTGATGCGGAGCAGGCGCCTGCGCTGTGCCTAACAGCGCGGATGTTGCCGAAAGGAGTGCCGCCAGAAATTTTTTCATGGGTATGTTTTATCTTGTCGGGTTGTGTAACATGTTATAAACATGCAAAGATAAGCATTTATGTTTAAATTTCCACCTTGAGGTGCGCAGCCTTTATTTGTTTACAAGGTTAATGGGTATTTCGCGGGCAATGGAATGGTCGAGGGAAATAAGCGTTTCGGTACCTGTAACACCGGGAATCATCTGAATCTTCTTGTTAAGAAGTTCCATAAGATGCTCGTTGTCGCGGGCATAGAGTTTTATGAGCATGGTGTAGGGGCCGGTGGTGAAATGGCATTCCACAATTTCGGGAATTTTTTCAAGCTCGGGTACTACATCGCGGTACATGGCGCCGCGTTCGAGGTTCACGCCAATGTAGGTACATGTGGCGTAACCCAGGATTTTAGGGTTTACATGGTATCCCGAACCGGTTATCACATTAAGGTCGATAAGACGCTGAAGGCGCTGGTGTATAGCGGCGCGGGAAACGCCGCATTCAACAGCCACATCCTTGGAGGGGATGCGGGCGTTATGCATTACTATTTGGAGTATGCGGCGGTCAAGATTATCAATTTTCTCACTCATGGGGTTGATGCATTTGTTTGTATTTTTTGCAAAGTTATTGTTTTTAGAATACAAATGCAAATTTTGTAGCCGAAAACCAATTCTCTTGCAATAAAATCTACTTAAAATAGATATTATTTAAAGTTGTGTCAATCTTTCTCTACGCGCGATATAACAGCCTCTCCGCAAGCAAAAACGGTTGTAATGACATCTCCGGTTCGCAAAATGTCACCATTGGAAACCGCTTTGCCGTTACGGCGTGTTATTGTGTATCCGCGCCGCAGGGTTGCCTCGGGAGAGAGTACATCGAGAATTTCGCCCAACGCCTGCAGGCGTGCATTGTGGCGGTTGAAAACGCTGCGAGAGGCATGAGTAACGCTTGCAACAAGCTCCTCGCCTGTGAGCCGCCGCTGTCGTGAAATGGCCGATGATACCAGATGCGAAAGATTTTCAACGGCTTCGCGGCCTACCAGTCGGCGCTGCCGTTCAACAACGGCTGTAACTGCCTGCAACACTGCTTGCGATGCATTCCGGCCTGTAATCCTGCGTTGCTCGGCCAAAACATTCTGCACGCGGGCCGGAAGCAGGCCGCTGTAGTAAGCCAGTTGTTCGCGTCGGGCCGCAACAATGGAGCGTACGGTGGCAAGAATGTCGCGGCCGGTATCGGCAGCTGCGGCATATGCCTCGGTCATGCGGGCAATGAGTATTTCGGCTGCGGCAGTTGGGGTTTTGACGCGGGTATTGGCCACATAGTCTAAAACGGTGACGTCGCGCTCGTGGCCTATTCCAACAATTACGGGCAGAGGGAACTGGGCGACGTGAAGAGCGAGCATGTAGTCGTCGAAAGCGGCGAGTTCGCTTACGGCACCGCCTCCGCGTATAATTACAACACAGTCGTAGCTGTCCACCCGTTCCATAACCGCTTCCATTGCCGCTATTACGCTTGCCGAAGTGTTAACGCCCTGCATGGAGGCCTCGTAAAGGTCGGTGGTGAACCGTAAACGCAGAGGGTTGTTGTGCAGATGTTTCATGAAATCGCCGAAGCCGGCGGCTCCGCGGGCCGAAATCACCGCAATCCGGCAAGGTGTGAAGCTCCACGGCAGGCTGCGGTTGAAATCGTATATGCCCTCGCGTTTCAGGCGGGCAAGAATCTCGTTACGGCGTCGTGCCAGGTCGCCGAGAGTATACTCGGGATTTATGTCGCTTATTACAAGGCACATTCCGTACACGGCATGGTGGCTAACGCTTACACGCACCATAATTTTCATGTCGCTGCGCAGTGCCGAGCCCGTTGCGGACGAAAACTTTGCCGAAAGCCGTGCGAAAGCCGAAGCCCATATTGCCGCCCGGCACTTGGCAAGCTGTCGGCCGCTTTCATCTTTCTGCACAAGCTCCATGTAACAGTGTCCGCCTGATGTGCGGAGGTCCGATGTCTCGGCTGTGACCCACACATTTTCAAGTCCCGGCATTGCTGTGAGTGCCCGAGTGATGCGCCTGTTGAGTTCCAGCAGGCTTATTGGATTTTCCGAAGAAGTGTTCATTTGTAACTCTTGACTTCCACAAGTTTGCGGCCGTCGAAACGCATGGCAACAAGGTCTTGCATCAATTCAAGTCCGGCGGGCTTGTCGGTATCATGATAAAAGTCGGCCGTTGTGTTGTGGAACACAAACACGTTCTTTTCGGGAACAAATTCAGCGTTGCTGAAAGCGAATCTCGGCAAATCTCCGGCTACGGCCTGCTTACGTTTGTCGGGAGCAACAAATTCGGTTACCGACGGCGAATGAGCCGGAACATCAATTTCGCTCCAGTCCTTTGCCCGGTAAAAACGTATGCCGCTGTCGGCGACAGGACATTTCACCGTTTCTATTACGGCAATTACGGTGTCCTTTTTCATCGGTATCACTGCAAGCTGAAGCGATGAATTTTCCGACAGCTCCACCTTGAGGTGCATATCGTCCACTTTGGAAAGAGTGCTTTTACCGTTCACGCGGTTAGCCACGGGAGTGAACATTCCCGAGTTATAGTAGTCCAGCATGTCCAGACGCGTGTTCACCGCAAGAACGGGTATCACACTTTGCGGAGCCTGCTTAAAGAAATCCGCGGCGGTACGGGCCTCGATGCCGAAAGGCATAAAAGCCGCAGCCGCTGTTGCGGCTACGGCGAATACGGTTAATTTACGATTCATGTGCGTCACTTGAACTTGTGTAAACGGTTATAAGCTCCGGCTTACTTTCTTTTTCCGCGGGGCGATTTCTCCCGGGTTTCTTTTTTCTTTGATTTTCGTCCGGAGGCGTGGGCGTAGTCGCGGTCTTTATCGGCTATTTCGCTGAATATACGTTTCCCAAAGAATTCAAGACCCTTTAGCGCGGCAACTACTCGCGAGGCATCGCTTTTCTTTACATCGAACAGTGAGTAGGAGGGCAGCAGGTCGATACGTCCAACGTCCACACGGGCGCCGTTTACGTTTTTGTTAAGCATTTCAATGAGGTTGCCGGCATAAAATCCGTCGCCTTTGCCAACATTTATATAGATACGCGCCATTCCGCGTTCGGCTGTACGGCGATCCTTTTCGGCATCGGTGCGCGCTTTGCCGTCGCGTTCTTTCTTTTCCTTTTTGGGCTTTTCGTCAATGAAATCGATGTTGGGCGCATCCTTGTAATAGTTGAGAAGCCTGTTGAATTCGAGGGAGAGCACTCGTTTGAGAAGGTCCTCGGTGGAGAGCCACGAAAGTTTTCGGAGAACGCCGGGAAGATAATTGCTTATTTCCTCTTCGTTTACTTCCACGCGTTCAAGGCGGTCGGCAAGGTTGTAGAGCTGTTTCTCAATAATATGCTGAGGAGTGGGAACTTCCTTGCGCTCGAATTTTTTACCGATTATACGTTCTATGTCGCGGAGTTTTCCTTTTTCGCGCGAGTGTATAATGGCTACCGAAACGCCGGTTTTTCCGGCGCGTCCGGTACGTCCCGAGCGATGTGTGTATACGGCGGCGTCATCGGGCAGGCCGTAGTTAATTACGTGAGTAAGGTCGTCCACGTCGAGTCCGCGGGCAGCCACATCGGTAGCCACGAGCATTTTTATTACACGGTCGCGGAACTTTTTCATAACAATGTCGCGCTGTTGCTGCGAGAGGTCGCCATGCAGAGCGTCGGCATTATATCCGTCCTGAATGAGTTTGTCGGCAATTTCCTGTGTGTCGCGGCGAGTGCGGCAGAATATTATGGCGTAAATGTTTGGCGAATCATCGGCAATACGCTTGAGCGCAAGGTATTTGTCGCGTGCGTTCACCATGTAATATACATGCTTTACGTTTTTAGCGCCCTCGTTGCGTGTTCCAATAACAATCTCCTCAGGATTGGTCATGAAGCGTTTTGAAATTTTTGCCACTTCGGCAGGCATTGTGGCCGAGAACATAAGCATTTTACGTTCGTCGGGAACATGGGAGAGAATGTCGTTGATGGAATCCACAAAACCCATGTTGAGCATTTCGTCGGCTTCGTCGAGCACAACGGTGTGTACGTTTGCAAGGTCCACCACGCCACGGTTGATGAGGTCGATGAGTCGGCCCGGAGTTGCAACAACTATCTGCACGCCCTGTCGCAGAGAACGTATCTGGCTTTCGATGCTACTGCCGCCATAAACGGGAAGCACCACCACGTTCTTCATGTACTTGGAAAAGTCGGCAAGGTCTCCGGCAATCTGGAGGCACAATTCTCGCGTAGGAGCAAGAATAAGCGCCTGCGGTTTGTGCAGGTTCGAATCTATGCGTTGAAGTACCGGCAAGCCGAACGCCGCGGTCTTTCCCGTGCCTGTCTGGGCAAGGGCTACAAGGTCGTGGTCGCCGTTCAACAAAACGGGTATAACTTTTTCTTGTACGGGCATAGGCGTCTCGAAGCCCATGTCGGCAATGCCGCGCAGCAAGTCATCGCGTACGCCTAATTCCTGAAATGTCATATATCTTTATTTTGATTAATTAAACTACAAATATACAACAAAGCTTTGAGTTGATAAGTTTTCGCACCGTAAATTAATGATTTTTGTATTCTTGTGCTATAATGAGTGGCGCAGTGCGGCAATAATATTTTCCACGGCCTCGCGTCCCGGCACGGGAATACACAGCAGTGTGCGTCCGGTTTTTTCGTCGGTTCTGAGTATGGAATCGAGCAGCTCGGATGTTGCCTCCGGTGACTTGAGAGTGGCCTCAAGCCCCGCCAGAAACGATGATGCGGCATTCACGAGTTCGGCACCTGTGGGGACGGCACCCTCGGGTGCGCTTGTTTCGGTATCGCCTATAACTGCTTCCGACTCGCTTGCTTCGGTTAGGTTTTGTCCCTCAGGTTCAAGCATGCGGCTTAGTCCCTGAGCTATTATGGCAAGACGTCCGTCGTCGAGGGTTATGCTTTCGTCGCCATTGTCCATAATCCCCTCGAACACATTGTTTTTGAATGACAATGTGGCGAGCAGACGTTCCTCGATTGTTGCAGAGGCCACGAGTTTTACAATGCGTATTTTATTGCGCTGGCCTATGCGGTCGATTCGTGCAATGCGCTGCTCAAGTATGGCCGGATTCCACGGAATGTCGAGGTTGATTAACAGGGAAGCTCCCTGCAGGTTTAGCCCCGTGCTGCCTGCATCGGTGGATATGAATACACGTTTTTGTGCCGAGTTATTGAAATTTTCGGCAATGCGGAAGCGTTTTTGAGAGCTTATATTGCCGCTCAGATATTCAAACTCCACGCCTGCTTTTTCAAGTTCACGGGCTATAAGGGAGGTCATCCGTTCCCATTGGCTGAACACCACTGCTTTTTCCGAGCCGCTTTCTATCATTGAGAGGATGAGCTGTACGGCTTCGGCCACTTTGGTGTCGAATCGCGTTTTGCGGTCCACAAGGAAGGTGCTGTCGCAAACCATGCGCATGCGGGCCAGAAGCTGCAGCAGACGTTTGCGGTCTTTCTCGGTAAGGAATCCCGAGCGTTGCCATTTCGATACCAGTTGTGCCAAAGCCTGCCGACTGCTGTCGTGTATCTGCCGTTGCTCTTTTGTCATTGGAACGTAAAGCACTTTCTCGGTGCGTTCGGGAAGTTCTATGGCAACATCGCTTTTGCGCCGGCGAATAATGTGGCCTTTCAGCCGCTCGGCTATCTCGTTGAGTTTGCGGTATCCTACAGTGTTTCCCCGCGAGTCGCGAATGCTTATGCTTTCAAGGAATTCATGGTAAGGGCCAAGGGCATACTGATCCACAAACTGCATGACGGAATACAATTCCTCGGGACGGTTTTCCAACGGAGTCCCGGAAAGAACAACTGCATAATCCGATTCAATCCTGCGTGCGGCTTTTGCAATTTGTGTGTTCCAGTTTTTAAGGCGCTGTACCTCGTCCATTATGAGCATGTCGGTACGCAGTGTGCCCAGAGTATTGATGTCGTTGGCCAGTGTATGGTATGACACAATCTTATAGTGAGTGGCGGAATCGTACAGATTGCGGCGATAGGTATGAATGCCCTCAATAACTGTTACTGTGGACGATGTAAAGCGTTCAATCTCTCGCTTCCATTGATATTTGAGCGATGTCGGGCAAACAATCAACACCGTACCGGCCATGTTCTTGGCCAGCAGCAGCTCGGCCGTTGCCAATGCCTGAAGCGTTTTGCCAAGCCCCATTTCATCGGCAATGAGAGCGCGTCCGGCGCAAAAGGCAAAGCGTACGCCTTCACGCTGACAGGGATACAGGCTTATTTTCAGCAACCGGTCGATTTCTTCATCTTTTATGTCCTCGGCCATTTTGGCACGACGCCTGCGATCGCGCTCTTCCAATATTATGTTGAGGGCATCGGAGGAACAATGGAAAAGCGGGTCTATTTTGCGGGCCTGTTCAATAAAATCGGGTAACTCTGCCACAAGTCCACGGACGGCTAACATGTCATCGTCGAAATAACGCATGGCAACCAGAGCCATTGCCTCGGCATTGTCGCTGCCTATACGCAACCGCAGTCGGCGTCCGCCGGAATAGCTTACATCCAGAGCCGAGTTGGAAGGCATGTCGGCGCATGGTTTCTTTCCTTCCCTTTCCAGGTGGAGTGCGACGCCCTCGATATGTTTGCAGGTACCGAGGCCGTTGGTGCGGAAGTCCATGCAGTCGCAGCTGTTCCACTGACTTTCCGAGCCGTGGAATGCCACCTTGTAAATCTTTTTGGTTTTGGGATTGGAAACGGCATATAGCCCCTTGGAACGGCGGTCGGGTAATTCTCCCACCACAAAGTTCCCGTTCACTGCGGCCTGACGTCGCAGGCTGCGTTGCCACTGTTCCGGCGTCATGCCGTCGGGGCATACATCGGGTGATATGTCGGATATCGACAGGCTCTTCTTTTTCATTGCAGTGTGACCGGTTGAATAGCGGCGGAACCGCTTGCGCAGCCCCGCCGGTATAATTCTTAAACTATAAGTTTATTCGGGAAGAACTTCCAGAAGCTCTACGTCGAAAACAAGAGTTTCGTTTGGCTTGATGCTTCCGTCGGGAGTTCCGTTATTTCCGTAGGCAAGTTTGCCGGGGATGTAAAGAGTGGCTTTACCACCTTTGGCAAGCTGCATAATGCCTTCGCGGAAGCCGGGAACAACGCCCTGGAGGTTGAAGGTTGCAGGTTCGCCGCGCTGAACACTTGAGTCGAATACGGAACCGTCGATGTGGCGTCCGGTGTAGTGAACCTTTACGGTAGATGTTTCGGCGGGTTTGTCGCCGGTGCCGGGTTCTTCAATTTTATAGCTCAGTCCGCTGTCGGTTGTCTTTACCTCGGGGTCGTTTGCCTTGAGATTATCCACATAAGCCTGGCCAATCATTCCGTTCTGTACGGTTTCGGGTTCGCTTTCCTTTTCGGCATTCTTGGCAGCCTCGGCTTCAGCAGCGGCACGCTGATACAGGTCACGGAAGTCCATTTCGTAGTTTGCCATTTGATCCATGTTCATGTCGTTGCTGAGGAACACATCCTTGAATGAGTTCATTACAGCAACACGGTCAACTTTTATGCCTTGCTGTTCAAGCTGATCCATTTCGGCGAGCATTCGCATGGCCACCTGCATGCCCATGCGGATGTTTTCTTCCTGGGGAGCGGCGAAAACAAGCTGCATGCCGCGAACAAATTCCTGCTTGTCGGCCTTTTCACCTTTGCCCATCCGGCCTAAATCGGAGTAGAGCATGGCGCCAACATAGTCTCCGTAAGCCGAGGAAAGAGAGTCGATTGCTGTGGGAGCTGCACTGGAGGCAGTCTTGTCGCAGGAAGTAAAGGTCACGGCTGCCATAAGCGCCAGCGAACCCAAAATCATTTTCTTCATAGTTATTTGGTATTTGTTATATTAATTTTTTACGTCCACAAGTTCAATTTCGAATCGCAGAGTACAGTCGGGGGGAATAACTCCGGGAACTCCGGTTTTGCCGTAGGCAAGATGTGCCGGAACTGTAGCAACGGCTTTCCCTCCGGTTTTCATAAGCAACAGAGCCTCGGTCATTCCGGGAGCCAGTTCCTGTGCCACCGCCTCAAGCGGAGCTTCGCCGGGACTGATTGAATCGAAAACATGGCCGTCGGGCAAACTGCCGCTGTAACGTATGGAAACTGTACTTTCGGCCTTAGGGGATGCTCCGGTTCCTTCGATGATATTTTCAAAAACAAGTCCGGATTCGGTTGTGACGGCTCCCGGCCGTGCAGCGGCTTCCGCCAGCATTTTGACAGAGGCTTCGGCGGCAAGACGTTCGATGTTGCGTTCTATCGTTTGCGAAGCTGCCGTGGCTGCCGAGGCATCGTAAGGCTTGGAAAGTTCCTCGAACATAAGTTCCTTGACGGCTGCGCGATTGAATTTCAATCCGGTGCTTTCGAGATTGTCGAGAGCATTTTCAAGAGCCGCCTTGAAATTATTGGCGACAAAGACCGCCACGGCAGTGTCGATACTGTCGGTAGCGGCCTGTGTCCCGGCATTGGCAGCTACTGAAGCAGCCGCCATTATGCCTATTGCTATGAGTCGCCTCATTCCCTTATTCGGCAGGATAAACTTTGAGCAGTTCAACATCGAAGATAAGAGTCTGGTTAGGACCAATGGGGCCTGCACCCTGAGGACCGTAAGCCAGTGCCGAGGGAATATAGAGCCTCCATGCCGAGCCTTCCGGCATAAGCTGCAGTGCCTCAACCCAACCGGGAATAACCTGAGTGACACCGAAAGTTGCGGGTTCGCCGCGCTCCACGCTGGAATCGAAAACGGTTCCGTCGATGAGTTTTCCGGTGTAGTGAACCTGTACGCTGTCTTTGGCGGCAGGGCGGGGACCTTTGCCTTCCTTCAGGATTTCGTATTGCAGTCCGCTGGGAGTTACGAGCACTTCCTCGCGTTCGCCGTTGGCTTTGAGGAAATCGTTTCCGGCCTTTTCGTTAAGTTCGGCCATTGCTTTTGCCTGCTCCTGCTGTTTTTGCTGCAGGGCTGTAAAAAATTCGTTGATAATTTCTTTTGCTTCCTGATAGCTCATTTTGGGTTCGGAGCCGTAGAAAACGGCGGCAACGCCGTCGGCGAAGTCCTGCACCTGTATGTTTTCAATTCCCGAGCTACGGAAGTTCTGTCCCATGCTGAGACCGAGAGCGTAGCTGAGACGATCGAATTCTTTTGTGTCCATGTTGTTTATGTTTAGGAGTTTATAAATTTTTTCTGATGATGTAACAAAACGATACCTTTATTTGTTTTCCACGGTTTCCATAATGGCCTTGGGAATGTTCACGTTATTGTTGTAGGCGCGGAATCGTTCGGCACCTGCACCAACGGCAAAAACAGGAACGGGATTGCCCGAGTGGCTTGTGGTTGTGAAGGCAAGGCCTGCCGCATCGTTGAACAGACGGAATACTTCCACTGCGAACGCGTTGAAGTTTGCATAGAGAGTTTCCTGATCGGGGGTATTGCGGAGTTTGATGGCTTCCTCAAAGAGTCCTTTGAGTGCTTCCTCCTGCTCTGCACTGACTTTGATATGAGTGAAGAATCCGAGATTTTCGGCAAGGTATTCTTTCATGTCGTCCCATGTATATACATTGCGGCTTTTCATCAAACTTTTGCAGTATTCGCTGAAGTTTTCTTTAGAAACGCGTTGGAAATCGATGTTGGCAAGTCCGCCGAAAGGTTTTTTTGGATGCACAATGGCCATGCCGCCGGTATCGTGATCGGCGGTAACGACTATGAGGGTTTCATCGGGATGCTGACGGTAGAAATCGAATGCTATGGCCAGTGCGCTGTCGAAGTTGAGCACTTCCTTGATGGCGGCGCCGCCGTCGTTGGCATGGAGTGCATGGTCAATGTTACCGCCTTCAATCATCATGAAGAAACGATCGGGCGAGGTACGCTGCAGCTGTGCCAGACAAGCCTCGGTAATCTGAGGCAAAGAAAGAACGCCGGGAATGGAGTCGATGGTATAACCGATGTTCCAGTTGGGCGTGCCCTCGGTATTGAGGAGCAGAACTTTGTCGGAGTTGATTTCTTTTATTCCTTCGGGCCCGCGGACAATCTGCATCTTGTTGTCGGCGAATTTCTGCAGCAGGTCGGTAGGTTTGCCGTCCTTGTCTTCTGTACCGGCCAGGCCTGCGCCGGCAAAGAACTGGTAGTCGGTCTCGGCCATCTGTGAGAAGATTTCGTAGTACATTTTGCGATGCGGCACATGAGCGTAAAATGCTCCCGGGGTTGCATCGCCGGGATTTACACTTGTTGCAATGCCTATTCCATAGCCCATTTCACGCAGGTCTTTAGCCAGAGAATATACCACAGTGGTGTCGGCATCCATTCCCAGCATTCCGTTACTGGTTTTGTGTCCGGTGGAAAGAGCTGTGCCTGCGGCGGCCGAGTCGGTGATTATGTGCGAGGCGGAATAAGTAGTGCACCAGCCCACGACAGGAAACTGTAACATTGTCAGGGGGGTGTCGTTTTCAAGAACCGTGCGGTTATATGTCTCGGCGGCCATTACGGGACCCATGCCCATGCCGTCGCCTATATAATAGAAAATATATTTAGGGGTTTGAGCAGAAGCGCAAACAGCCATGCACAATGCAGCTGCGGCAAAAATTTTACGTAGATTCATAGTATTTTAAGAGTTATGGATTTGTGTTTTTATCAGCAATTTGCAAAATAGCATCGGCAATACGCCGGTCGTTGTTCAGCCGGGGAATTTTTCGTTGTCCGCCGAGCCGTCCGGTGGATTTAAGCCATGCGTTGAAAGTTCCTGCCGGAACTGTTACCAGTTCAAGCCGCGCAAGAAAAATATCGGAGCTGCGTTTGGCCTGATAATCAGAGTTTACGGCCTGTAATTCGCGGTCGAGGATATCGGCGAATTTCTCCGTGCCGCAGGCCGGGGGAGTTGTCCATTCTACAAGCCACTGGTGGTGTCCCTTTGTGCGGCAGGATGTATATACCGGTGCGGCTGTGTAATTTGCCACACGTGCTCCGGTGGCGGCACAGGCGCGGGCCATTGCCGCCTCGGCATTCCACACCATCAGCTCTTCGCCGAAAGCATTGATGTAACTGTTGGTGCGTCCGGCAACACTTATGCGAAGCGGCGATGTGCTTTCTATACGAACAGTATCGCCCGGGGAGTAGCGCCACAATCCGTTGCACGAACTTATAAGCAAGGCATATGTGCGGCCTTCTTCCACTTCCCATGCAGGAATTGCGGCCGAAGCCTGCGAAAGACTGTCGAGAGGCACGAATTCAAAAAATATACCGCTGTCGGCCAAAAGGAGCATGCCTTTGTCGCTGTCGGCCGTATCCTGAACGGCAAAGAAGCCTTCGGAGGCATTATAATTCTCGATGTAGCACATTTTCCCGGGAGCCATAATGGAGTTGTATTCCTCGCGGTAAGGCGCAAAGGATATGCCTCCGTGGAAAAACACTTCAAGATTAGGCCACACCTCGTGAATATTGGAAGCTCCCGTACGTTCCAGCACTCCCCGCAATACACCGAGGAACCAGCTTGGTACGCCCGAAATATTTGTTATGTCGGCTTTTAACGAAGCCTCTACCAATGCGGGCAGCTTGACGTTCCAGTCGCTGAGCAGCGCCGTCGATTTTCGCGGTATGCGAAGAAGGTTCACCGCCGGATTTATGGCATCGATGAGGTTTGCCGAAAGGTCGCCCACGAGTGTTCCGGGGGGCAATTTGCCAAGTTCGTTTGCAAAACTTCCTCCCAGAATAAAACTCTTTCCGCCGAACAGCCTGCTGTGCGGAGCAATGGAAAGGTAGGATGCTACCGCCTGTGCTCCTCCGGCATAATGGTTAAGCTTTAGAGCGGCATCGGTAACCGGAATGTATTTGCTCTTTCCCCCTGATGTTCCCGACGACTGTGCAAAACGCCTGCACTGTCCCGGCCATAGAATATCGGCTTCTCCGGCAAGCATGCGCTCCACAAGCGGGCGTATATCTTCGTACTCCGATACAGGTACCGCAGATGCATAATCGTTGTAGCTGCGGAGTTTCCCGTAGTCGTACTGCAAGCCTTGAACAGTGTCGGCGGCGCGGTGCAGCAATTTCTGCAGCAGCGCCCGCTGCACACTCTCAAGCCCGGCAGGAGTCGACCATTTGGCCCGCTGCGCGACTATATGTGCAAAATATGGACGAAGTAAAGGAGTAAAGTCAAGCATATTTTATTGTTTAAGAACTTTCAAGCGTTCCGTCCAGTTCCTCAAGAACCTTGGAAAGTTCTTCCTCGGTGCGGGTGAGGCGGCTGCGACAGAATGCCAGCAGAGCTGCCGCGCGGCGCGTGCGAGCCGCAAGAGTGTCGATGTCGCAACCCTCCGAACGCAGTCCTGCAAGAATGCCTTCCAACTCTGCCAATGCCTCGGCATAAGTTGCAGGCATAGTATTTGATTCGTCTTTCATTATGTGCAAATTTTGTATCTTTCCGGCAAATTTAACTAAAAAGCGCCAATAAAGTTCCATTATAACATATAAATAACCTAAAAGAAGAAGCGTGCTGAATTTTGTCCTGCTGCAATTAATTCATTAATTTTGCGGAATGCCGAACAAATGCGCTCCTTTTGGGGTTTATGAGGCAGCCCGTAACAATATAAAACTACATAAGACAATGAATACTTCCGACAGCAAAGAACTCGTTGACAAGTTTGAGGAAAAAGTTCGAGAACGTCTCACATCATATCTTCAAAGCAAAGGCGCTTTGGATTCAATAGTTCCCGAATGCCCCGATGTGGAGGAGAAATGGCCTCTTGTCGCACGCGCATATCTTCCCGACGGTGCCCGCGAGTTTCAGAATTATCCTGTGGTGTCTCTGGGTTGGATGATGCTCATAGGAATGAGTATGGCCTACTATTGGGATACCGACTGGGAGAAGCATCACGTGCGCGATAATTACTATCAGGAGCTTCGCGACATGAAAGGCTACGATAATATGGACGAAGCTGTTGTTGAGGAACTTCTGGGCTATCGTGGCGAAAGTGCCGAAAAAGTTACCGCTTTGGTGGCCGACTGTGCCGCCTGCGTGCTGAACCTTATCAATCACGAGCATGTCGAGCCGGGAACCGAAGCCGCCCTCGGATGCTACATAGCGGCTCTGCATGCCCTGTATTCTGCAGGCATGGCCATGGAGCTTAATGCTTTGGGCTATCACATGACACCGTTGAATGAGGCTCAGTCGCCGAATTGATTTTTCGCGATGTTGAAAAATATTTGCACAGAAAAAAAATAGTTTGTACCTTTGCACCGTATGCCCGGATGGCGGAATCGGTAGACGCGACGGTCTCAAACACCGTTGGGGCAACCCATCCCGGTTCGATCCCGGGTCCGGGTACTTGCAGCGGCTGATAATCGAATGATTGTCAGCCGCTGTGCTCATATCGAGAAGTCGGTTACCGGATAGCCGAGGGCGCCGGGGGTTATGTCCATGGGGATTGTCGAGCCGCTGCGTGTGCGGTTATAGCGCTTTTGGGTTACTTTAAAATCTTTGTATAAGCCGTTTTCAAGCTGTATGCGTAGATAATACTCGGTATATGGCTTGGAATATACTCGGCGACGTCCTACACGGTGACTTGGTTTGTGCAGTTCGGTATATTTGTGAATAACCTCACCGTTTTGGGTACTTTTTTTAGAGTTATCGGCGCTGTAGTAGTTCAGAGCCATTACACCGGTGCCGGCAATTATAGAAAAAAGTGCCATGTGGGCGCAGAACGCGCCAATGCGGCTTTTTATGAATTTCCATTTGGAGCGCCATGGAAACCAAAGAATAAATGCTGCCGCAAGTCCGAAAACCACGGGCATCCACCATTGTACAAAGGTGCGCATGTAAAGGATGAGCCCCCACACATAAATGCCTATGCACAACAGTGCATAGATTATCCAGAAAACAATACTTTTAATCTTGCTCATATCGGTGGTATTTTATCCTTGTCCCTGACTTTCGGGACGTTGTCCTTCGCGAGCCGCACGGACATTAAGAATGCGGGTGTAGCGTGCCGAGGGGGTGTATAATGTGAGTTTGTTATCGCTTATAACTAATGAGCTGTTTTTTAAATGATTTTTCCGGGGTATATCGGCAAAAGCTTGTTTCAATGCCGCCGGCAGGTCTAAAATGGCTCGCACACGTCCGTTTTGGTCGCACACCTGGATGCCTGCCTCTGTGGCAACCCACAGCATTCCGTCGGCGTCGAAAGTCATGCCGCCTTTGTGTAGAGAGCCGGTGCCGTAGGAGTGCAGCCAATAGAATATCTGGCCGAAAAGCCGTTTTCCGTCGCTATCCGTTATGTATTGCCATATGCCGTTGGAATTATCTTCGTTCAAGGCAATAAGGGAGCCGTCGGGATAAACGGCTTCGTTGCTGTATGTGTATACAGCAGGTTTTCCCATAAGCCATTCTTCCGAATTTTCCATAATAGGGGCAAGAGTGGCGTTGCCGCTTGTTCCTTTCTGCGGCTTTTCCTGCCAAAGCCATTTCACCACATCGGCAAAAATTTCGGAAGCGCGTTTAACACTGTGGCCTCCTTCCTGCCAGTCGTATGAGGCGGTGTAGCCGGCGAAATCCAATGCCGTGCCAAGCATTCGGTTCGCTTCGTACCACGAGCCGAAAAGCGGATTCCAGGTGTCGGAAAAACCGTCCTGAAGGAAAATTCGCAGAGCTCGCGGTTCACTTTTGCGCACAATAGCCTGCAGCTCGTTGCCGCCGCGCATGGGAACAAAAGTTCCGCATCCGCTGAAAACGCGCCCGAAAAGGTCGGGGCGATGCCATGCAGCCGTAAATGCGGCGATTCCTCCGCTGCTCAATCCGAAAATCATGGCATTTTCGCCTCCTGAGCGCCAATTAATATGCTCGCCTTTGCTTGTGAGCATTTTATTCACTTCCGGTAACAGTTCGGTTTCAAGAAAACGTGCGAAACGGGCATCGGTGGCATCGAATTCATTGCTGCGGTTATAGCGAAGCACGGTGTCGCCTCGGCATATAAGTCCCGGCTGGAGATATACTCCCACAAGCGGAGGAATATCGCCCGTTGCGGCAAGGCTGTCGAGCACTTCGGGGGCGTTGCACAGAATGCCGTCCAGTCCAAGGTATAATCCGGCGCTGCCGTCGGCCTTGTAATTTTCGGGTACGGATACTTTGAAAGTGTGCACCGTTCCGGGATAAATTTTGGAGTTGTCGAGCTTTCCGTCCAATATTTCCGCGCCAAAAGCCGCAGGTGCAAGCAACAGAAGTAGTGAAAGGAGTTTTTTCATCAAGGTATCAGAATTTTATGTGGAAGCTTGTGAGTCCGTTGTCGTCGGTGGCAAGAGAGAACGAGCAGGCATGTCCCTTCAGCACCTCGCTTACAAACATGAGCCCTATGCCTTGTCCGCCTGGTTTGTCGGTGAAGAAAGGAGTGAATATGCATGCTTGTTTTTCGGGGGATATGCCTTTGCCGTTGTCGGTTACGCTTATGTTCCGTCCGTCCACTCTAATTACTATACGCCCGTCGGAACGTATGCTCTCGCAAGCGTTTTTAACAATATTCACCAGCACCTGGCTGAGCAGAGTTTCATCGGCCTGAACAATCGCGGTATCGGCAATTTCTATGTCGAGTTTTATGTTGCGGCTGCTGCACATGCTTTCCAAGAAGCGTCGGCAACCGATAACCGGCGCCGAGCTGTCCATGGGCTTAAGTATGGGTGCGGGTGTTTTTACAAGCTCGGCATAACGTCGAATGAAATCAACAAGTTCCATAGCCCGCTTGCGGCAGCTTGCTATAAGCTCGGCCTCATCGCCGCTCAGGTCCAGAGTATCCAAGGCTGTGAGCAGTCCGGCAACGGTATTGTTTACCTCGTGAGCCATAAGCCTTATGATTTTTGCATATGCCTCCCGTTCGGCGCTTGCTATGATTTCGGTGGTGTTTTCTATAATAAAAAACTCGTGAGGAACGCCCTCGCGAATAAACGAGCGGCGGGAGCAACGGAGGCTGTGGGCATGGTCGCGGCGCATGGTCATGTCGGTGCCCGGTTTGATTTCGGCAAGAAGTCGGGGCAGATGTTCGCCGGCAACGGCTCCCGCCAGATTGCCTGCGGCTTCGTTGGCAATTATTATTTTGCCGTCGAAATCGCAAACGACAACCCCTATTGGCGCTTCGGCCACGAGCATGGATAAAAAGTGCTGTTCCTCTCTCAACAGCAAACGCTGGTTATGGAGCTTGCGCATCATACCGTTGAAAACATCTACCAGCGCGTCGGCTTCGGGTTGCCCTGTCCGGCGCAGCTGCACATTCCAGTCCTGTGCTTTAAGCATGTCGAGTGCGCCCGAAAGTACTTCCAGCGGGACAAGTACCTTGCGATAAAAGACAATGGAAAACAGAATGTTGGCAACAAACAGAAGTTCGGCGGTGTAAAAAATCCAAAGATGCTTGTCGAAGCTCAGCCACATGGCCACGATGTAGACCGGCAGCTGTAAAAGATTGAATAATATGAAGAACAGCCTCAGACTCATTGCAAGCCGTATTTTTCCAGGCGTCGGTACAATGCCGGTCGCGACAAT
This sequence comes from uncultured Porphyromonadaceae bacterium, assembly GCA_947175425.1. Lineage (GTDB taxonomy): Bacteria > Bacteroidota > Bacteroidia > Bacteroidales > Muribaculaceae > CAG-873. Next base: position 52,745 of record CAMWMR010000006.1, on the reverse strand, counting down.
CCCAAGGCTGCAGCCGCTCGGGATATATTGCCGTCGGCATCGGCCAGCGCCTGCTCTATACGCCGACGCTCCATCTGTTCCAGCGTGTTGCCGTCGACAATTGGTGTTGTGTTGGCCAAAGGTTTGAAGTCGGCAGCCGAAAGCAGGTTTTTGCCGCTGACAAGAATGGCACGCTCCACAAGATTCTTCAATTCCCGGATATTTCCGGGGAAGGGGAGTGCGCGAAGAAAAGCAACGGCATCGTCGTCGATTTCAACATTTCCGAACTGCGGCGCCGATGCAAAGTGCCTTGCAAGCACGCCTATATCGGATGCGCGTTCGCGCAACGGCGGAATTTTTATTTCCACAAGGTTTATGCGGTAGTACAAATCCTCGCGGAACGAATGCTCGGCCACCATTTTTGGCAGATTGGCGTTTGTTGCACAAACAACGCGCACGTCAACGTGCCGGGTGACACTGCTGCCGAGCGGCTCAAAGCTTTGTTCCTGGAGCACTCGCAACATTTTCACTTGCGAGGGCGCATCGAGTTCGCCTATCTCGTCAAGAAAAATAGTTCCTCCGTCGGCGGCTTCAAAGCGTCCCGTACGGTCGGCTACCGCTCCTGTAAACGCTCCTTTTCGGTAACCGAACATTTCACTTTCGAAAAGCGTCTGTGGAACTCCGCCGAGATTGACCTTTACAAAAGCTTTGTCGGCGCGTCGGCTGTTCCGGTGCACGGCTTCGGCAATGAGTTCCTTGCCGGTTCCGCTTTCGCCGGTAATAAGTACCGAAGCATCGGTGGGCGCGACACGTTCGGCAAGTTCCAGTGCGCGCAAAAGAGCCGGGTCGGAACCTATTATTGCCGAGCGGTTGAAACTTGCGGCTTTAGTGGATTCGGTATTGTCGGCGAGTTTGAGCGCTGTCGCCACGCGCTCGAGCAGAATGCGTCTGTCCCACGGTTTTGTGAGGAAATCGAATGCTCCGGCACGCATGCCTCCAACGGCAAGGTCGATGCTACCCCATGCCGTCATGAGTATTATGGGGGTGTGCGGGCAGAAAATTTTAAGCGCACGCAACAGTTCCAGCCCCTCGGCGCCGTCGGTGGCACGGGAGTAGTTCATGTCCATCAGCACAAGCTCGGGTTTTGTGACACGCACAAAATCTATGGCTTCGGCCGGAGAGGAAGCTGTGGCGGCCTCGTATCCCTCCCGCCTCAGTAAGGTGCGGAGAGACAGTAATATGGAACTGTCGTCATCAACAATAAGAATCATAGCCCAAAGTTACAAAAATTATTGCAATTGTCGCAAGGCCGCTTCAATATCCGCTTCAATAATTCTGTTGCTTGCGAAATCGTAAAGAGTTATGCTACGTAACTGGTAATAGTAGCTCCAATAGTAGTAGAGCTCGTTAAGAAGTGTCTGTGTAGCATTGTCTTTGCTTTGGCGCGAGTCGTTGAGGTCGAGAGTGGAAATGCGTCCCACCATAAAAGTTTCAACATTTGTCTCATAGCGTTTTTTTGCAATGGCGGCAGCACGTTCGGCAATATGAAGCTGCTCGCGCTGTTTGTTGAAACGCTCCACCAGCACAAAGAGGTTGCTGTTGAAATCCATGGCTTCCTTGCGCAGAGTATTGGCAACAAGTTCCTTTTTGCTTTCGGCAACCTTGACGGCGGCGCGGCGTTTTCCCCAGTCGAGCAGAGGAATGCTCACACCCACTTCAATAACCTGATTGTCGCGCAAATTTCTGTAAGCTCCCGCAGGCCGCTTGTCGGTTCCTGTGTAGCCAACCTGGGCAAAAATATTTATATCGCGCATGTTGCCGCGGGCTTTGGCAACATCGTAGTCGGCCTCGAGCTGGCGGCGGCGTTGATTGTTTGCCAGCGGATTGTACCGGTGCGCATAATCGAGAGCTTCGGCAAAATCAACCGAGAAATCGGGCAGGCGTTCGGGCGATTCAAGGCTCAGCGGAGTGGAGGGCTCAATTCCCAGAAAAGATGCGAGTTGGAAAGTATAGCTTCGCAGAGTGCTTTCGTCGGAGGCTACCGAAGAGCGTGCCTGAAGCAGCGATAGCTCAATCTGCAACACGTCGTTTTCGCTGATCTGTCCCATTTCGCGCTTGGCAAGAGCCACGCGGTAAAGCTTTTCGCTGTTGGCGAGATTCTGCCGTGAGTTCTGCAGTGCATCGCGGGCAAGCAGAACGCGGAAATAATAATCGATGGCGCTCATGGCAAGTTCTTCGGTATCGCACATAAACTGCGAGCAGGCCTCGGCATAGCGCACCGGTTCAATTTTACGGTTCCATTTAATATCGTTTGCCGCAAAGAGAGGTTGCGAGAGCGTCAGCGCAACGGGTATCGACATAAAGCTGTTGTTTGCGTTGTCGCCCAATTGGCGTACCCATTCAAGCGAGCTTGTTAGCGATATAGTACCGCCGGTTGGCCATATGCGCTGCGAGAGGGTAAGGGCACCGTTCATCGAGAGGTTGTCGTCGCGCACGAACGAGTAGCTGCCGTCGGCATTCTGATAGTTGGCGTAACGTTTGGCATAGGACGGAATTGTTCCGCTGAAACTTATTTCCGGCAGAAGCTCGGCTCGAAAAGTGCGGTATTGCCAATATGCCGAACGCAGTTCGTCCAAGGCGGCATCGGCCTGCACGCTGCGAACGCGGGCCATTGCCACAGCATCGGAGAGCGAGAGCCTTAGCGAATCCTCCGGCTGTGCCGAGGCGCACACGGCACAGCCGAGGAATAATAGAATAGCGATATATTTTTTCATTATAAAGTAACCTGCTGTCCGTCGAAGAAATGTACAATGCGGTCGGTTTCCTTGGCCTGGCTTTCGTTGTGTGTCACCATTACGATTGTGCGGCCGTCGCTTGTGTTAAGCTCGTGGAGAAGCTCCATAATTTCCGAACCCATGCGCGAGTCGAGATTGCCGCACGGTTCGTCGGCAAGTATTATGGCCGGATTGCCGACAATTGCACGGGCAATTGCCACGCGCTGAGCCTGTCCGCCCGAAAGCTGTGTGGGCTTGTGGGTCATGCGGTGCGAAAGTCCCACTTTTTCCAAGGCCTCGCGGGCAAGCTGTTCGATATTGCCCGGATTGCTGCGGTAGAGCAGAGGAAGCGTAACGTTGTCGAGAACCGAAAGAGTGTTTATAAGCTGGAAACTTTGGAAAACGAAGCCGAAAGTGCGGTTTCGGAAACGTGCCAGTTCGCGGTCGCCAAGTCCGGTAACGTCCTCGCCATTTACGGTTACAGTTCCCGATGTCGGACGGTCGAGCAGTCCCATGATATTGAGCAAGGTGGATTTTCCGCATCCCGAGGGTCCCATGATGCTTAGGAATTCGCCCTTTTCAACATGGAGATTAACGTTGTTGAGGGCACATGTTTCTATTGTTTTTGTGCGGTATATTTTGTTGATGTCGTTAAGAGTAAGCATATTATTTGTTTATTATAAGGTGAGATGAATCGATTTATTCGTTGCGTAGAGCTTCCACGGGGCTGATACGGCTTAGGCTACGAGCAGGCAGCCATGTGCCTATAAGCACGCATATAATGACAAGTATAAACACAATGCCCGATAGTATGGCGAAATGCTGTCCGAAATGGCTTGCCCATGTGTCGGCGGGATTGCATATTCCGTTCATGAAATTGCCGGTGCTCAGCCCGAATTTCAAAGCCCATTGCAGGAACAATATGTCGCCGATAATGAATGCGATTGCAGCCATTACAAGCCCCTCGCCCATGAGCATGGCTGTGATGTGCCGCCTTGTGGCTCCGAACGAGAGATGTACTCCCATTTCGCGGATGCGGCGGCGTGTCTGCAGGAAGAACGAGCTGCTTATTCCAAGTATAAGATTTATAAGGAAAAATACGGCCAATGCAATGCTCATGTTACGTTCGGCTGTTGCTCCAGCCGAGTTTTCCACGTTTGCTATAAGGTCGGCATAGGGTGTGAGCGATTTTACATAGAAGTTTCCCGTGCGCAGCCTGCGTGCGTCGTCGTTACTGAAAGCTGCGGCAAAAGTCTCGGGGTCGATTGTGTCGTCGAGGCGTACAAGAACCTGAAAGTAATCGGCAGGTTCAATGCCGCTTCGCCAAGTTGTGAATGCAAGGCAATTTGTACGGATATGCGATTTCTGGCGCACGTCTTCCACAACTCCCACAACAGGATAGCGTACCGTTGAGTCGCGAGGGTTTATGAATTCCTTGCCTACGGCATTCTCTCCGGGCCAGAAAAGTTCGGCCACGCTGCGGGTAATTACGAATTCCTTACGCGCATAGCTGCGGGCGGAAAGCTCTTCGGGCGACGGACTGCCGGGAACACTCTTTATACCGTAAGTCTCGAAGTAATTGGTGCCGGGTATAAAAAGGGTTGTCAATATGCCATTTGCACCGGAGTCGGCTTCCGTACCGGAGTAGAAAGAATTCATGCTTGTGCTTTCGCAGTTAAGCATGCCGTCCTGTTCAAGTTCCGAAACCATGACAACACCCGGCATTTGTTTCACTTTCTCCACAAAACGGAGCTGGTTCTCTACATTGCTTACGGAGTTGGCTGCCGAGGCATCGAAGGTAACGGCGCCCTCGGGAATGCTGCCGGCCTCTATAATTAAAAGGCGGTCGGAATCATATCCCAAAGGAAGATTTGCATCGTGAATGCTTATAAGACCGCCGTCCAATATTGCGCATGCAAGTGCGCTTACAACAATAAGTTCTATAAACAACCATGCGTATGCACGGCGTCGGTTCCACAGATTTTTGAATATTAACCGGAACATATTTTAATTCTCTTTTAAAGATTCTACAATAGGTTTGCGGAGCGAGCGCCATGCCGGAACAAGAGCCGACATAATATTGAGCAGGCAGCACACAAGGAAAATGAAAATTATTATTTGACCCGACAGCACCATTTCGTTAGTGACAATCGATTCGTCGGCCCGGTTGCCCGTTACGAACAGATCGGTAATTCCGAATTTAAGCATAAGGAAGGCTGCGGCGAATCCTATTATACCACCCGCTATTGTGAGGCACAGATTCTCCCACAGTACCATGGAGAGCAATGTGCTGCGGTTGGCTCCGAAAGCCTTGCGAACGCCCATTTCGGGAAGTCGTCCCTCCATGCGTCCCCAAATGATTCCGCTTAGATTGAGTGCCGGAACCAGCAGCAGAACGAGCAGCGAGGCAGTTCCTGCCAAAAGAATATCGGTGAGGTTGAAACCTTCGATGGAAGTATTGCCAGAAAGGCCGAGAACTACCGAGTCGACAGGCTGGTCGAAGAAGCTTATTTCAATATCGTCGTGCGAACTGTTGTAACGTTCCTGTTTCTCTTTGAGTGCGCGGCGTATTCCGTCCTTGTCGTCGGTGCGCAGTGCGACACAGTAGGAACCCCACAACTCAAGCGTCTCGTTGTTGAAGCCTGAAAGAGAGGTATAGGGGATAATTACACCGGCATATGAAACTGTTTCTGTAGGAGTTCCTTCCTTTACAATTCCACAAACGGTATATTCCACAAAGTCGAGGGTAAAGCGACGGCCTGTTAGCTGCTCAGGCTCTGTTGCTCCGAAAATTTTGCGAGCCGTGCGGTCGCCTAAAACTGCAACACGCAGTCCCGAGTCGAATTCGGCTTGTCCCCATGGTTTGCCGGCAAGAAATTTAAAATTGAACAGTTGGAAGAATGCCGGGTCGGCAGGTTTGCGGCGCAGTTCAATGTCGCGCCCTCCGTCGGGGCGCTGGGCATAATGGTTGTCCCAATCGTCGATATATGCTGTGGCAATATCGTGGTGAGGCAATGTGAAAATGAAATCTTTAATCGTCGACAGTCCGAGATTTCCCTGCCGTGTCATGTTGCCGTTATCGGTTTTTTCAATGGTTTTAAGGGAGTTTACATATACCGTGTTGTCGCGCTGATACTCAGGATAAACGGGAGCGACTTTGTTCCACATCATCACGGCAATAACCGTAACAGTGGCCAATGTCAGAGCTGTACCGAAAATATAGATTGCGGTGAACAGCTTGTCGCGGCATATCTGATGCCACAAATTCTTTAAGGTTCTCATTTTATTTTAAGTGTTTTGTTTTTTACATATCGGCTCATATCGTCGGTGACAACGCTTTCGCCGGGACGGAGTCCGCGGATAACTTCCACCGAGTCCATGTTTGCGGCACCAAGCTCCACCTCGCGCAGTTCGAGGGTGCTTTTGTCGCTTCTGACAAAAAGGCTGTATTTGCCGGGTTCGCGGTAATAGGGACCGTTGGCTATTCGCACGACATCGGTTTTCAATCCGTTGGAAACGGATACCTCGGGGCGAAGTCCGGCGCGGAGGAAGGAAATACTGTCGTTGTCGAGCCGCACGGTGAATTTAATTACACCGCCGGTGCTTGCCGGCACTACGGAAGCAATAATGCCGGAGGCCGTCTGCGAGCCTACCCGCACTTTTGCCCTCATTCCGGGATTTATGTTTTTTGCATGACTGTCGGCAGCTTCGGCTTCCACTTTGTAGTGTCCCAGGTCGGCAAGTACGGCAAGTTGTTGTCCGTTTCCTATTGTAGAGCCTATTTCGGAATTAATCTGAGTTACAGTTCCTGCATGCGGAGCGCGGATTTCGGCGTCGGCGAGAGTGCGCTCGGCCATTGCCGCCTCTTTGCTCATTATTTCAATATCGAGACGCTTTACATCGGCAGCCGCGCGACGTGCCTCACGCTCGTTTTCCAGCTGAAGGCTTAGTTGCTCAAGCTCGAGGCGTCCCGATTTCAATGCAAATTCGGCCTCGCGAACTTTGTCGGTGGTGCCACTGCCGAGGCTGTCGAGATAGCGCTCGTTCCGGAGTTCGGCCTCAAGTTTCTGAACGTTCATCTTTCGCACCTTTATCTCCATTTCAAGTTTGGCAAGGGCTGTGTTGTCGCCCACAAGCTGCTGTTCCAGTTCAAGTTTTTTCATTCGCAGCTGGTCGGACAATTTCTGTGCTGCAACGCCGGCTGCCTGCAGGTCGAGTGTAAGCAAAGCTTCGCCTGCCTCCACTATATCGCCGGCGGTGTGACGAACGGATAGAATCCTCGAATCGATAGGAGAAATTATTATTTCTTCGTATGCCGGAACAATGCGTCCGCTTGCGCTGATACTTACATCAATGTCGCCTTTATCCACTCCCGAGAAACTCAAGGAGGAGGCTTTGACAGATTTCACGCCCAAGGCGCTAATTCCCCATGCCGCCAAGGCAATGGCGGCTACGGCGGGAATGCCTGTACGGAGCAGCTTTTTGCGCCGCTCGTTTCTGATTTCTTTATTTGTTAGTTGTCGGTCCATGCCAATATATGAACCAACATTGTGCCAAAATGTAATGTGTTGATAATCAGTGTGTGCCAAAATTAAGCACTGTCCGAAAACGGACACATGTCCGTACAGTCCGAACAAGCGTACACCTATCGGTGCAGTATGCGGTAGCTTGTAACAAGCGCAATGGCAACGACTATGGCATATATGTTGCGGAAGGTGGCGGGAGTGCAGAGCCAACCGGCATTAATTGCTGCCTGAATGCCTGCATATGCAGCCGAAACCGCAAGAGGTGAGGCTCCTCGCGAAACAAGCTGTTGATACAGATGTTTTTTGTGCGGCTGCATAACAGCCTCGCCATTGAAAAGGCGATAAAGAAATGTGCAGAAGGTATCGGTGAGAAATACTCCTGTTATAACCACAACCGACGGTGTGGAATAAGCCATACCCACAAAGCAGATCGACAAGGCCGCGAAATATCCTGTTGTTATGGAACCGGTATCGCCTGCATATACCAATGCTTTGGTGCGGAAATTGAAAAATGAAAAGACGAGCAAGGCTGCAATGAGAAATACCCATAGTCCTTCAAAGGCTTCGGTAAATTCCACATAATCCCCGGGTGCGCCGAGGAGTCGGTAGCGGACAATGGCGTACAATGTCCCGAGTGTTACAAGGCTGTAGCTTGTGAGCATGCCGTTTATGCCGTCCATAAAATTGGACGAATTGATGTAGCCTGTACAACCGAGCAAGGCTATAAAATATATGTCGTAATGACCGTCGGCAAGCAGTGGCGAAAGAACAAAGCCCGAAGCAAGAAGCTGCAGGCACAGACGCAGCAATGGCGACAATCCGCGAAGGTCGTCGATAAACGACACGATGCCGAGAGCCACGCCCGTAAATATCAAAGGATAAAGAACTTGAACGAAGTCAAAGAACAGGGCTAACAGCGAGGCGAGCACTATGATAATGCCGCCGCCGACAGGAACGAAGCGTTTTTCGGGACGAGCGGTGCCTATGTGCAGCTTTTTTGCCAGCAGTATATACAGGCACTCAAGCAAGGCCAGCCCGGCGGCCGACAGCACCGCATCCTTCCACATATCAGTTTGTAAGATACCAGTTATAGAGGCGTTTTATGCCGTCGTCAAGTTCTACGGAATGCTGCCAGCCAAGTTTGTGCAGACGCTCGACAGAACACAGTTTGCGCATGGTGCCGTCGGGTTTTGTGCTATCCCATTCAATAGAGCCTTCAAAACCGGCGGCGCTTTTTACAAGGTTTGCAAGCTCGGCTATTGTGAGTTCTTTGCCCGTGCCGATGTTGATGTGCGTGTTGCGGATGTCGCCCTCGCATTGCTCAACGAGCGATTTGAAAGGTACATTCAAAAGAATATGCACGCATGCATCGGCCATATCCTCGCTCCAGAGGAATTCGCGAAGCGGTTTCCCCGAGCCCCATAGCACTACTTTGCCGGGATGAATGCCGTAGCAGGCAAGTCCGGCAATAATTTCATCGTCACTTGCCTCGGCTTTGGCGTGCGCGGTGGGGCGAGAAGCCAAATCGCGACGCACAGCTTCCATATCGCCCTGCTGCAAAAGCTTTGCCAGATGTATTTTACGTATCATGGCCGGCAGTACGTGGCTGTTTTCCAAATGGAAATTATCGTTGGGACCGTAGAGGTTTGTGGGCATAACGGCCACATAATCCGTGCCGTACTGCAGGTTGAACGACTCGCACATTTTCAGACCGGCGATTTTGGCAATGGCATAAGGCTCGTTGGTATATTCCAACGGAGAAGTAAGCAGTGCGTCCTCGGTAATCGGCTGAGGAGCTTCTCGCGGGTAGATACAAGTTGAGCCGAGGAACAACAGACGTTTCACGCCGTGTCGCCAAGCCTCGCCGATTACATTCTGTTGTATGGCAAGGTTTTCGTAAATAAAATCGGCGCGATAGGTTGAGTTTGCCATTATGCCGCCCACATGTGCGGCGGCAAGAACTACGGCATCGGGCTTTTCGGTATCGAAAAATTCCCTGACGGCCACAGCGTCCGTGAGGTCAAGTTCGGCGTGAGTACGACCTATGACATTTGTGAACCCGCGTTTTTTAAGATTCGCCGTTATTGCCGAACCGACGAGTCCGCGGTGTCCGGCTACATATATCTTGCTGTCTTTATCAAGCATTTGCTGTACTGTTGACGAGTTTCATATCAGCTTCCACCATAATTCGCACGAGATCCTCGAAAGAGGTTTTGCGAGGATTCCAGCCTAATTCGCGGCGAGCCTTTTCGGGATTGCCGAGCAGTTCTTCCACATCGGCGGGACGGTAGAAACGCGGGTCGACTTCCACAAGAACTTTTCCGGTTGCTATGTCGATACCTTTTTCGTTTTCGCCTTTTCCTTCCCAGCGCAGTTCTATTCCGGCATGGCGGAATGCGAGTTCGGCAAATTCGCGCACGCTGTGGAACTCGCCGGTGGCAATGACGTAGTCGTCGGGCTTGTCCTGCTGGAGGATGAGCCACATGCATTCAATATAGTCGGGAGCATATCCCCAGTCGCGTTTGGCGTCGAGATTGCCCAGATACAGTTTTTCCTGCTTGCCGGCAACGATTCGTGCGGCGGCCAAAGTGATTTTGCGCGTTACAAAATTTTCGCCGCGACGTTCCGATTCATGATTGAACAGAATGCCGTTTGCAGTGAACATGCCGTAGCTCTCCCTGTAGTTCTTCATAATCCAGAATGCGTAGAGTTTAGCCACAGCATAGGGCGAACGCGGATAGAAAGGAGTGGTTTCGCACTGGGGTACTTCCTGCACTTTTCCAAACAGCTCGCTGGTAGAAGCCTGATAAATGCGGCAACTCTTTTCCATTCCGAGAATGCGTACGGCTTCCAGCAGTCGCAGCGTACCCACAGCGTCGGTGTCGGCTGTATACTCGGGAACATCGAACGAAACCTTTACATGGCTCTGAGCGGCGAGGTTATATATCTCGTCGGGTTTCACCTGGGCGATTATGCGGATAAGGGAGGACGAATCCGTCATGTCGCCGTAATGGAGATGCAGGAGTCGTTTGTTGTGCATGTCGCGTACCCATTCGTCAAGGTACAGGTGTTCGATACGTTCGGTATTGAAACTGGAGCTGCGGCGAAGAATTCCGTGAACTTCGTAACCTTTGCCGAGCAGAAATTCTGCGAGGTAGGAGCCGTCCTGGCCCGTTATGCCTGTAATGAGAGCGGTTGGCATGGTATTATATGTTATATAAGAGTTGAGAGATTGTCGATTGTAAGCTGTGGCCTGTTTGTAGCCGGCCACGCGGATGGATGTTGAGGGAATACGTTGGATGAGGTGCAGTCGCGCAGCATAACCGTTTGCCAGCCACGCATATTGGGAAGGAGAAAGTCCTTGGAGAGATTATCGCCCACGTAGGTGAAAAGAGTACCGGGGACGCCGAAACGTTCCTCGGAGAGTTGCCAGGGAACAAGGCTTGTTTTGTCTCCTCCGGTTTCCTCGCTTATGAGTATGGCTTCGGGAGCAAAAAACTCCTCAAGGCCGAGGGCTTTGATTTTTGCCCGTTGGTGGCGTGTGGAGCCGTCGGTAATAAGAACAAGAACAGCTCCGCGTCGGCGAAGAGCTTCCAGGGTTTCGTGTGCGCCTGGACGGAGTTGTATGTCGGGGGTGTGGGCGCGGTACATTTCAACCATGGAGTCTATTGTGAACATACCTTGAGCCGGTGTTCCTTTTATTCGTTCGAGTGCGGCTTCAAATCCGAGCGGACGGTTGGTGAGAATTAAATTGAAAAGTTCCCGGGCATCCACACCCGAAGCCTCGCTCAAGGCTTTGGCAACGGTGCGATAGCCCGAGCGCACGTAGTCCATTTCCGTGTACAGGGTATCGTCAAGGTCGAAAGCAACTACGTGTCGTGTCATATTCGGTCACACTTTTTTAACGGCTTGCCACACGCGTTCAATCTGCTCGTCGGTGAGGATTGAACCGCTTGCCAGACACAGGCCGTTTTCAAATAACTTTTCGCTTGTTTTGCCGCCATAATAAGGACACTCGGCAAATACCGGCTGCATGTGCATTGGACGCCACAAGAGCCGGCTTTCAATGTTTTCGGCCGCGAGAGCCAGGCGAATACTGTCGGCGGTGCGATTTCCCTGCGGTTCCACCTGCAATGTGGTGAGCCAGAAATTGGAATAGTAGTCGTCGCCGGGTTCCTGCTGAACGCGTATGCCTTTGTATCCGTCGAGCATTTCGGTGTAGATTCGGTGAATTTGGCGGCGGCGTTCCACTCGTTTGTCCAACACTTCCATTTGTCCGCAGCCTATAGCTCCGCTCACGTTGCTGAGACGGTAGTTATAGCCTATGGTGGTGTGATAATAATAGGGACGGTCTTCGCGAGCCTGAGTGGAGAGGAATTTCACGCGTTCGGCGCTTTCACGGTCGGGGCAAATGAGCGCTCCGCCCCCCGATGTTGTTATTATTTTGTTGCCGTTGAAGCTGAGAATACCATAGAGGCCGAAAGTACCGCACGGCTGACCTTTAAATTTGGAACCTAAAGCTTCGGCGGCATCCTCCACTACGGGAATATTGTAACGGCGGCTTATTTCCATTATCTTTTCCATGTTGGCCGGCATTCCGTACAGGTGTACGGGAATAATGGCTTTGGGGTAAAGTCCGGTGCGTCGTTTGCGGTCGACAATGGCTTCCTCCAGCAGTACGGGATCCATGTTCATGGATTGCTCTTCGCTGTCGACGAACACGGGGCGTGCTCCGAGATAAACAATGGGATTGGCCGAGGCCGAGAATGTGAGCGACTGGCAAATAACCTCGTCGCCGGGCTCTACACCGGCCATGAGCAGACCGAGGTGTATTGCTGCAGTTCCGGCACTCAGGGCTACAACATGCTTGTCGGGTGCGAGATATTGTTGCAGCCGGCGCTCGAATTCGTTAACATGAGGCCCCAGAGGCAAAATCCAGTTTGTCTCAAAAGCCTCGTCTATGTATTTTTGTTCGGTACCTCCCATGTGCGGGAGTGAAAGAACAATTCGTTCGTTCATTTTTCAGTTTGGTTAGGACGTCCTATGCCATAGAGGCACAGACCGTGGGGCTGCAGGTCGCTTTTTTGATAAATGTTTCGACCGTCGACAATGTTCACGCCTTTCATCGTTTTTGCCACAACGGCCCACGACGGCAGGCGGAATTCCTTCCATTCGGTCAGCAGTGCAAGGGCGTCGGCATCGACAACGGCATCGTACATGTCGGAAGCATATGTAACGGCATTGCCTATGCGGTGACGGCATTCATCCATGGCCACGGGGTCGTATACAACAACCTCGGCACCGTTCTCTAACAACAGTCGTATAACTTCCAATGCGGGAGCACAACGCATGTCATCGGTTTCGGGTTTGAAAGCAAGTCCCCACAGGGCTATGCGGCGTCCTTTGACACCGCCTTCAAACAGCGCGGCGAGTTTTTCGTATACAACGGTTTTCTGTTTTTCGTTCACTTCCTCCACGGCGCTTATAACCTGCATGGCGCAACCGTATTCCTGTCCGGTGCGGATGAGAGCGCGCACATCTTTGGGGAAGCAGGAACCGCCGTAGCCGCAGCCGGCATAGAGGAACTTCCCGCCAATGCGCACATCGGCTCCCATGGCCGTGCGTACGGAATTTACGTCAGCACCGACTTTTTCGCACAGGTTGGCGATTTCGTTCATGAACGAAATTCGGGTTGCGAGCATGGCATTTGCGGCATATTTTGTCATTTCGGCCGAAGGAAGGTCCATGAACATCACGCGGAAATTATTGAGCAGGAAAGGACGGTAGAGCTTTTCCATGAGCTTGCGTCCGCGTTCGCTTTCAATGCCTATTACAACGCGGTCGGGCGACATGAAATCCTTTATTGCGGCACCCTCCTTGAGAAATTCGGGGTTGGAAGCAACTTCAAAGGGAATGTTTTCTTCGCCGCGCTTTTTCAGTTCCGCCTCAACGGTAGCGCGTACAAGTTTGTGCGTTCCCACCGGAACAGTGGATTTTGTTACGAAGAGAGTGTATTTTTTTATATTGGAGCCGAATTCGGAGGCAACTGCAAGTACGTGGCTCAGGTCGGCGCTGCCGTCCTCGCCCGGAGGTGTTCCCACAGCGCAGAAAACTATTTCCACATTGTCGAGAACCTCTTGCAGCGATGTGGCAAAGTGAAGGCGCCCGGCAGCCACGTTACGGCTTACAAGCTCGCTCAGCCCCGGCTCGTAAATGGGAATTTCACCTTGGCGAAGGCGCTCTATTTTGTTCCTGTCGATGTCGACACAGGTGACATTAACGCCAACTTCCGAGAAACATGCCCCGGACACCAGGCCTACATATCCCGTTCCAACTATTGCTACATTCATTTTGTTTGCTGAGGTTTAAGGTTTGATTTGTTTTTGGCTGCCGGCTCGGTTCCCGTCAGAAGGAAAGCGAGCGGGGCAGACAAGCCGATAATATAATCCGCTATGAGTACCATGCTTATTACAGCCGCTGCAACGACGGCGGCGAATACGGCAAGAGGTACGAGGTTGAGATTCATGGCTTCCATTGCAGGCTTTACACTCCAAAGCGGAAAGAGGAAGAAATAATGCAAAAGGTAAACAGCGAGGCTCTTGCGTCCTAAAAACGCCCAAAGCCTGGCTGCAACGGTTCCGGTTCCGTCGGCAAAGGCACGTTCGCTCCACGGACGCACGGCGGCGATACCTATAATTGCAAAGCAAAGGTGCAGCAATACGCGGCATACCATGTAAAGGTAAGGATTGTGGAAGCTGACGTTCCACGGCCAGCCGATGTAGTAGAAACATGCGGAGGCAATGAGCAGGGCTGCGGTGATTGTACTGCTTTTGCCGGAAAAGGCGTTGAAAGCGTCCTTGTGACGGCGAGCAATGGCGCCGGCCATAAACACGGGGAAGAATGTGCTTGTGAGGTCGAGCGAAGTCCATGCCGAAATTTCCGACCCGATTATCATGGTGATTGCAACAAGTATAATCCAGCCGCCGACTGTAACAGCGCATTCTCTTGCGAGCGACGCTTGTTTGCCAAGCAGATATGTTGCGGCTGCATAAACGGCTGTAATTTCAAATAAAACCAAAGTGAACCAGTAGCCGTTTTTATAGCTTGAGCTCCACAAACCTTCAAAACCGGGAGGCAGGGGGCTTTGTATTCCCGAGCCGGGGAAATAAAACACCCACAGGGTGCTTACAACAATCATTGGTATAAGCAGGCGAGAGGCACGTTGGATAAGAGAAGGCGTTTCGGGACGTTGGTTGTCCTTGCAGCGCATGGAGAACCACCCGCTTATGAAAAAGAAAAGCGGCATGTGAACCTCGCCGATGAATTTGAACAGTGGAGCGCGGTCGATTTCGCGAATGCACATTGTGATTACATGCCCCATCACCACCAAAAAGATGGCGAGACCCTTGAGCATGTCGAAATAGTAGAGACGTTGTTTCATTGTGTATTATTCATTAAGTCGGAAAACTCGTACTCCAATCCAACTGCGGTTGCGCTTCACAAAATCGGCCAATGGCATTGTTGTGCGTTCCACTTTTCCGTTTTTCGAGGATGCATGGATTACATAAGGAACCGCATCGGGGGCATCTTTTACAACCACTCCCATGTGCGTAACATCCAAATCGCGCAAGTTGGAGACAAACGCCACAACATCGCCGTTATGGAAATCGGCCTGTACGGCCTTGCTTGCGAGAGCGGCGGTTTTTATGTAGGGAAAACGGTGATTCTTGTAACCGCTCTCAACCTGACGTATGCGGGCATAGTTGGCCGAGTCGGCAAGAGCGGGGTATGAATTGCGGTGCGAGCTCATGAAATCGATGGTTCGCAGAACGTAAGAGCAGCCGGGAAAATCGGGCGTTACATCCTTGATGTTTCCTCGGTGACGGTTATCCACTGCCCAGTCGCAAATGTAATGGAGGCGCGAAGGATAGCCGTTTATTTCTCCGCCTCGATAGCGCAGGCGGCGCAGGTTGTAAACATAATCGCGCCAGGACGAACGACCTTCGCCTGATGTCATTGCCAGTGCAAGCACAGTTTCGGCAAATGTGGTGCAGTCGAGGCTGTCCACACGAATGGTGAGCACTTCTTCGTCACCCTCGAGAGTGTGGGCGGCATAGGGAGTGCCTGTAAATTTTGAGGCGAAGAAAGCTACTCGGGCCTCGGGGTTTTCAAAACGCTTTTGCGAGGCTTCCACTAACAAGTTTGTTATAGTGGTGGTGTCGGTTGTCTCGTTTCCGAACCGGACATCGGTTGCCGCCGACATTCCGAAGGCGTTTGTGATTAAGCAGAACAGGACGGCTATATATGTGAATCTTGTCATTTTACACAGTGTTTTTGTTGCATATGAGGATAGCTCCTATAACTCCCGGAATCCATCCCGCAAGGGTGAGCGCTCCGACAAGCAGCACCGAGCCGCACCCTTTATCTATAACGGCGAGCGGCGGAAATATTATACATGTCAAAGCGCGCAGACAAGACATATGCTTTATTTTTTATTTTAGAATGCAAAAATAAAAAAAATGACTCACATTGCAAAATGCGGCGCAATCCTTGAATAATGAGGATTGCGCCGGCATGGGCCATCCCTAAAAGCAAAAACTCGCCGGGCCTGCTTGTCATTCAAGCGGCCCGGCGAGCGATTATATCGCGGCGATAGTTGATACCTTACAATGCCCAGGCCACACCTACGCTCAGCAGGCTGCCCTTGGGGCCATAGTAACCGCGGTTGGTGCACAGTATGTCCCATGAGGCCCGGATGCGGATTCGCATAAAGTCGGCCTGAAGGCCCACGCGCCACTGCACGTTGGCTCGGTGCATGGAGTAGTCGGCCTGCACTAAGTTGCATTGGGCTTTGGGTCCGGTGAAGAGCGACATCGGTCCGCCGATATGCATGATTGCATTTATGCCGATGCCGGCGCCAAGCGTGTGCCCGTGAATAACAAATGGCATGCCGAATTGTTCAACGTTTTGATAGAAAACAATAGCGTCGGCATCAAACGACAGGTTTTCGTAAAGATGGCGTGTATAAGAGCCTGTGATGCCGACTTGCCAGTATGGATTATCGTCATTGAGAATGCGTCCGGCCTCAGCGCCTACATGGAATTGAGCCTGTGCTGCTGCAAACACCGGTAGCAGCATCAGCATTAATAACAGTTTCTTCATGATGATATGATTTAGATATGAATCTGCCGGTCGCAGACGAGCATTCGCAGCCGGCAGGGTTGATTATTCACGGATGAGAAATATTGATTATAGCTTTTTGGATTGAAGTCAGGGTCAAACCGGCCAACAATACAAAAAATAGAGTTTTTCTCATAAAACAGTTGATTTAAGGTTTTAGGTCAATATTAGATGGTTTATTGTTGTCTCCTGACTCACATAAATGATTAGCTGCAAAGATAAACCTAATGTGTTGAAAATCCAAATTTTCGTGGCAGAATTTTTATATATTTCTGTTTATATCACGGCTCTTTCATTTAAGATTTGGTCTCATTGTTGAGAAATGTGTTATTTTATAGCGGGAGCGGTTCGGGCGTATAGAGACTTTAGACTCTGATTTTCAATGAAATAAGTGCAGGTATAGAAAATTACCCGATTCATTGCGAACCGGGTAAGGGATGGTATGCTCTTTATTTTAGTTTAAATGAAAGAGCCGTGTATTTTGCTAATTTGACTTTGTTTATTCTTCGTTGCCCGAAAGCAGGGAATTGTAGCGCTTAGGGTCGTTTATGAGGTCGAGAGCGCCGTTGAAATCCTTGGAGAGCCTGCTGAGCGGCCTGTAATAAGATGCGTTTTCATAGAGGTCGCGGGCAATAAGTCCTGTCATTATTGCCTCTATTATGGGCTTGGAGCGTTCCCATTGTTCTTCGTTGAATTCTATGCCGGCATCGGTACCCAGCGCGGTAAGTTTGTCGAGCAGTTCCTCGGGAACTTTGAAGTTCTGCTGGAAATCGTTGTCGGCAGGATACTCGGCTTTAAGAGCTGCACGGTTTGCGTCTACGTAATTAATGGAAGCCTTGTTGAGCAGGCCTTTGGCAACGAGGTCGCGGTAATAAACCGAGTAGTAGCTTGTGTCTACGGGTACAAATACATCGGGGATAATACCTCCGCCACCGTAAACCGGACGGTGATTGCGAAGAGTGGAGTAGCGCAGTGAGTCGGGTTTCGCTATGCTGTCGGCATGCCACAGTTCGCCGGCGGTGTAGCGGTTGAAAACCTCAAGCTGATATTCCTCGCCGTGACCTTTGTCGTAATGTTTTTGGATGCATCGGCCGGAGGGTGTGTAATAGCGGGAAACTGTCAGTCGAATCATTGAGCCGTCGGGGAACGGGAACGGACGTTGAACAAGACCTTTGCCGAAGGTGCGGCGACCGACAACAAGCCCGCGGTCGTTGTCCTGGATTGCTCCGGCGAGAATTTCGGAGGCCGAGGCAGAGTACTGGTTTGTGATGATAACGAGTTCGCCGTCGAGGAACGAACCTTCTCTTTCGGTAACATATTCGTATTTGGGAGTGCGTCGTCCGGCGGTGCTCACAACCGGTGTTCCCTTAGGCAGGAATTCCGATGCTATTTCAAAAGCAGCACCGAGTATGCCGCCGCCGTTGTCGCTGAGGTCGATTATGAGTTTTTTCATTCCCTGTTTTTTGAGCTTGGCAATGGCTTCGTGCACTTCGGCGGGCGTGTCCTCGGCAAAACGTGTAATGCGGATGTAGCCGGTTTCGGGGTCGGCCATAAAAGTTTCGTCCACGCTGTAGAGGGGTATGTCGTCGCGAGTAACGGCAAAATCTATAAGTTCATTTCCTCGTTTCACTTTAAGATTTACCACCGAGCCTTTGGGACCTCGCAGCACTTTCATTATTCGCGTGTTTTTAAGTCCTTTGCCTGCAATTACGCTGTCGTTGGCGCTTACAATACGGTCGCCGGCAAGAATGCCCACTCGTTCCGACGGGCCGCCTGAAATTGTCTGAATAACATATACGGTATCCTCCAGCATGTTGAACTGGATGCCTATTCCGCTGAATTTACCTTCGAGAGGTTCGGTAAATTCCTTGGTTTCATCGGGAGTGGAGTATGCCGAGTGGGGGTCGAGGGTTTTTATCATCGCCTTGATTGCCTCGTTGACAATGGTATCGGAATTTACATCTTCAACATAAAAGTGCTCTATAACGGCCTGTGAGGCCTGCAGCTTCTGAGCCGGAGTAAATTCCTGTGCGCTGAGTGTGGCTCCTAAAACAAGCAACAGAGTGAGGAGTATTGTTTTTTTCATTATATATCGGTGTTTTATGGAAGTAGTCGTGAAACATCTTCGCCGTATGCCTCAAGCTCGCGCACAAGCGATGATGAAATGGACGCAAACTCGGGGCGGCTGAAAAGTATAACGCTGTCCATGCCGGAAAGTTGCATGTTTATATCGGCGAGTTCACGCTCATATTCAAAATCTTTTACCGAGCGGACTCCCCGGAGCAGGCATTGCGCGCCGGCCTTGCGGGCGGCCTGAATGGTAAGCTCGTTATATACAACAACTTCCACGGCGGGGTTGCCGGCGTAATGGCGGCGTATGTTTTCGGCAACAGCTTCGCCGTCGGTTTTGCTTTTTGCGCGGTTAATACCTATGCCTATTACAACACGGTCGAAAAGTTTGAGCCCGCGCTCCACAATATCGGCGTGTCCCCGTGTAAAAGGCCGGAACGAGCCGGGGAAGAATGCGGTTTTAACGGTCGATTTCGCTGTCATCTTCAACAACAAGATTGTCAATAATGAAATTCTGACGTTCCATGGTGTTTTTGCCCATGTAGAATTCCAGAACATCGGCAACACCGTCTTCTTTTCGCAGAGTTACACGGTCGATACGCATATCCTCGCCGATGAAACCGCGGAATTCTTCGGGAGATATTTCACCCAGACCTTTGAATCGTGTTATTTCGGCATTGTCGCCGAAGCGGCGAATTGCGGCTACGCGTTCCTCGTCGTTGTAACAGTAAACGGTATCGTCCTGCGCTTCGTTGTTTTTAGAGGCTTTGCCGGTACGCTTTGCCGTTTTTTTGTTTCGCACGCGGAACAGGGGCGTCTGAAGCACGTACACATGCCCTTTCTTGATAAGGTCGGGGAAATACTGGAGAAAGAATGTGAGCATGAGAATGCGTATGTGCATACCGTCCACATCGGCATCGGTGGCAATAATCACCTTGTTGTAACGCAGGCCGTCGATACCGTCTTCCAGATTTAAAGCCGCCTGCAGGAGGCTGAGTTCCTCGTTGGTGTACAGCTCTTTTTGTGTCGCGCCGTAGGTGTTGAGCGGTTTACCTCTCAGCTTGAAAACAGCCTGGGTTTCCACATCGCGAACTTTTTCAATGGAACCGCCCGCACTGTTACCCTCGGTAATGAAAATGGAACTTGCCAGTTTCTTTTCCTCTTTTCCGCGTGTGTCGTTAAGATGTACACGGCAGTCGTTGAGTTTTTTATTGTAGAGGCTAACTTTTTTTGCTGTTTCGCGAGCTTTTTTAGCCACGCCGGCCATGGCTTTGCGGTCGCGTTCGCTGGCTTGTATTTTTTTGAGGATAACCTCGGCAATATCAAGATTTCGGTGCAGATAGTTGTCGAGCTCCTTGCGCACGAAGTCGCTTATAAATTTTACAACTGTAGGCCCGTCGGGACCCATTTCACGGGAGCCGAGCCTTGTTTTTGTCTGTGATTCGAACACGGGTTCCTGCACGCGTATGGCTATTGCGGCCACCATGCCGTTGCGAATGTCGCTGTACTCGAAATTACGTCCGTAAAAATCTTTCAAAGTACGCGAAACAGCTTCTTTGAACGACGTGAGGTGAGTGCCGCCCTGCGTGGTGTGCTGCCCGTTGACAAAGGAGTAGTACTCTTCGCCGTACTGGTTCACATGGGTTATGGCAAGCTCTATGTCGTGTCCCTTGAGGTGAATAATGGGATACAGAGGTTCCTGTGTGAGATTTTCTTTGAGGAGGTCCAGCAAGCCGTGGCGCGAAATATAGCGCTGACCGTTGAACCACATGGCAAGCCCTGTGTTGAGGAATGTGTAGTTCTTGAGCATGGGCACTATGAATTCCTCGCGGAAAGCATAGTCGCGGAAAATTTCGGCGGAAGGAGTGAATCGCACGAGAGTCCCGTTAGGTTCGTCGGTGGCTGTAATTTCGCTCTCTTCCACTAATTTACCCATGCAGAAACGGGCTTTTTTGCATTGGCCGTCGCGGAAAGCGGTAACTTCGAATTCAACACTCAAGGCATTTACAGCCTTAAGACCCACGCCGTTAAGACCCACCGACTTTGTGAATGCCGCCGAGTCGTATTTGCCACCGGTATTCATTTTTGAAACTACATCGACAACCGAGCCCAGGGGAATTCCTCGGCCATAATCGCGTATTGAAGCGGTTGCCTCGTCAACGTCCACTTTAATCTGGTTGCCGAAGCCCATCATATACTCGTCGATGGAGTTGTCGATAACTTCCTTGAGGAGTACGTAAATGCCGTCGTCGAAGTTTGTTCCGTCGCCGAGCTTGCCTATGTACATACCCGGACGACGCTGGATATGAACATGCCATTCAAGGGTCTGGATGTCTTTTTCGCTGTACTCGGCGGTTCCGCGAGCAACATCGTTGTCTAAAGGAAAATCTTCAAGGTTGTCTGTCATAGCCGGTGAGGTGAGAAGTTGAATAGTTTGTTAGCTTTCGATGAAGCGGCGGGCGGTCTCAATGTCGGAGGCGTGGTCTACGTCCACAACTTTGCCGAAATTGAAGCCTTTGAGTTTCAGCCCGTTCTCAAGCAATGCACGCTGGTAGTTGCGCATACGGCTTGTGCCGTTGTCGATGCACTTGCGTAGAATGTCGAGAGCGGGAGCCGTGAGCCCGTAAATGCCGCCCGAAATGTATTTGTCAGCGCCGGAAGGAGTATCGCGGAAGGCGGTGATGAGCATGGTGTCGGGATTTACGTCCACGTAAAGCGGTTTTTCATCGTCAATATAATCCGTAATGCCCATGAAACCGTCGCATTCAGTATCGGCGTCGAATGCTTCGGCATATCTCAAAAAATCATCGCGGCGGAAGATTGTGTCCACTGTTGTAAGAATGAACTTGCCGGAAGTGAAGGTTTGCGATACATGGTAGAAACTGTGCATCGAACTTGGAGTGCTTTTAACGACAAGTGTGAACGGGAACGGCAATGTGGGAGCGAGTTCGCGCAGATATTCCTGAACCGCTGTCATTTCCTCGTTGACGATAATGCTCAGTGATTCGGGCTTATAAGAGGCGAACATGTCAATAAGGCGCTTTATCATCGGGCGTCCGTCGAGGTCGATGAGCGGTTTTGGCACGGGTACGCCCTCCTGAACAAGTCGGGAGCCTTCTCCGGCGGCGATAATTGCGTAGTGCATAATCAGGTGAGGTCTATTGTGGGGTCGGCGTCTTTGCCGCGGCCTTTTTCTTTATCGAAGAACTGTTTGCGCAGCGGGCGACGATAAGCTTCGTCGTGACGGCTGCGGTTTCGGTATATGTCAATCGCCGCATAAATGGCGGCACGCATGGAGTCGGGACTTGCAAGTCCTTTGCCGACAATATCGTAGCCTGTTCCGTGGTCGGGCGACGTGCGTACAAAAGGAAGTCCGGCGGTGAAATTGACTCCTTGTTCCATTGCGATTGTCTTGAACGGAGCCAGCCCCTGGTCGTGATACATGGCCAGGATTCCGTCGAAGGCATTGTATGCTCCGCTGCCGAAAAATCCGTCGGAAGCATAGGGTCCGAATGCGAGCAGGCGTGCTTCCCGAGCATCGGCTATTGCGGGTGCAATAATGTCCTTTTCCTCGTTTCCGAGCAGACCTTCCTCTCCGGCATGCGGGTTGAGTGAGAGCACGGCTATACGAGGCGACTGGATACCGAAATCGCGGTGAAGCGAACGGTGGAACTGCTTTATTTTATCAAGAATGTCTTCGCGTGTAAGCGATGTGGGAACTTTTGCCAATGGCATATGTGTTGTGACAAGGGCTACGCGCAAGTTGCCGGCGCACAGCACCATAAGTGCTTTGTCGCCCTCGGCGTCCCTGTCGCCCAACGACGATTCCAGATATTCCGTATGTCCGGGAAAATGGAAAGAAGAACTTTGGATGGAGTGCTTGTTGATTGGGGCTGTTACAAGTACATCGATGTCGCCGTTGCGCAGGTCGGTAACGGCGGTTTCCAAGGCTGCGAACGCCGCTTCACCTGCGGCTTGTGTTGCAACCCCGGGGTCTATTTTGAGGTCTTCGCCGACAACATTTATAATGTTGAATTGCCCGTCGTGAGCTTCGGCGGCGCTGTCCACACGGTTAAACTGTACCGGGGGCAGTTCCATGCCTTTGCGGTAAAAGGCCGCCACTTTGGCCGAGCCGTAGAGCACAATGGTGCAGAGGTCGGCAAGCCGCGTGTCTTCAAGGGTTTTGAGTATCACTTCATAGCCGACACCGTTTGTATCGCCTTGAGTGATTCCTACTTTTATTTTATGGTTACTCATTGGTATTGTCGTTTAAGTTGTTTTGGCCTTTCGCCCCGGCAAGCATGCCGCAGGCAGCCATAATGTCCTCACCCCTGGACGCACGAATAGTTGCCGTTATCCCGGCATCGTTGAGTTTGTCGCGGAACTGCTCCATTGCCTGTCGCGAGGACGGTTCGCCTTCAAATCCGGGTATCCGGTGGAAGCGGATTAAATTTACGCGTGCCGATGTTCCTTTGAGGAGACGGGCAAGAGCGCTTGCGTGTTTTTCGTCGTCGTTCAGGCCGCGGAACATGGTATATTCCATTGAGAGGCGGCGCTGATGCGCGAAGTCATGGGCTCGAAGAACCGGCATTATATCGCGCAGGGGGAATGCTTTTTCCACAGGCATTATGTCGGAGCGTTCGCCGGCAAACGGGGTGTGGAGACTGAGGGCTATGTGAACACGGGTTTCATCGAGCAGGCGGTTCAGTCCCGGCTGTTTGCCGATAGTCGACACTGTTATGCGTCGCGGGCTCCATGCCATTCCCCAGTCGGATGTCAGAATTTCCACGGCGCGTAAAACTGCATCAATGTTGTCGGTAGGCTCGCCCATTCCCATGAATACGATGTTGGTAAGCTTGTCGGATTCGGGGACGGACAGCACCTGGTTTATGATTGCTCCTGCCGTGAGGTTCCCCTGCCACCCGCCTCGGCCTGTCATGCAAAAACGGCAAGCCATTTTGCATCCTGCCTGGCTTGAGATGCACAGAGTGGCACGGTCGTGGTCGGGAATGTATACGGCTTCGATGTCGCGTCCGCCGACGCCGTTGAAAAGATACTTGGCCGTGCCGTCGATACTGCGTGCTTCGGCTATTGGGTCTTCCCGGCCGATTGTGTAACCTTGTTCCGTGAGTTTTGCTCTGGCCGCCTTGGGGAGGTCGGTCATTTCATCAATAGTCCGTGCGCCTTTTTTATAGAGCCACGCGGCCATTTGCTTTGCAGCGAATGGCCGGACACCGATGTTTGCAGCCACTTCGGCAAGTTCGGCGGGATTCATTCCCAAGAGAGTTTTCATCAGTCCAGTTGCCTGCTAATAGCTTTAATTGCCCTTTGAGCGGGTACTCCTTTATATAATATATTGTATACAGCCTCGGCAATAGGCATGTCAACGCCATATGCTGTGTTGATGTCGTGGATACATTTTGCGCCGTAGTAGCCCTCGGCAGTCTGTTCCATTTCCATGCGTGCGGCTTTTACGGAATATCCTTTGCCAATCATTGAACCGAAGTTGTGGTTTCGGGAGAAGCGCGAGTAGGCCGTAACGAGTAGGTCGCCGAGATATACGGAGTCGCAAATCTGACGGTGTCGCGGAGCAACGGCGTCCAAAAAACGTTCCATTTCGCGAATTGCGTTGGAAATGAGAATCGCGCATATGTTGTCGCCTGTCTTCATGCCGTGTATAATTCCGGCGGCAATGGCATAGACGTTTTTAAGAACGGCTGCGTACTCAATACCCTCCACGTCGGTCGAGGTAATGGCATGGGTGTTT
Source organism: uncultured Porphyromonadaceae bacterium (assembly GCA_947175425.1). GTDB lineage: Bacteria > Bacteroidota > Bacteroidia > Bacteroidales > Muribaculaceae > CAG-873. Next base: position 28,449 of record CAMWMR010000006.1, on the reverse strand, counting down.
TTCCCCGCTACGCATTCTGCGAATCCGGCGGCCAGGTCAAGGTCGGCGCATCCCACAGTGAGATAGCTGGGGCGGTCGAGTGCAACTTCCTCGGCATGACAGGGGCCGGAGATGACAAGATTTTTTTCGGGCGCAATGCCGAAAACACGTGCCATGTAATCCGTTACGAGCTCGTTACTGTCGGGGACAATGCCTTTTACGGCCGAAACGACGGCTTTCTGCGAGATGTCCACGGTGATTTTGTCCACATGGTCCTTGAAGTAGGGCGACGGCATTACCAAGAGCAATGTGTCGGCCTGATTGCAGACGTAGTTTATATCGGATGAAAACTCGATGCGTTCAATATCGAAATTTACATCGGTGAGGTAGGCCGGGTTATGGTGCAGGCGCTTGAAATCGTCGATACGGTCGTCGCGACGCATGTACCACAGTATGGTCTCGCAATTCTGCATAAGCAGCTTTGCGAGGGCGGTAGCCCAGCTGCCGCCGCCCATCACTGCTATGTTTCCCGGGAATTGTTTTGTATCCATGATTATTGCTTGGCGGCCTCCACCCATGCAGCCACGTCTTCGGGCTTGGGATTGGTGAGACCGAGCTTGTTTTTCTTATTGTAACCGCAAAGTTCCTGGAAGAGTTTGTTGGGGTTCATCGGAGCCAGTGCAGCCACGGTGAGCACACCGCATTTCTGCAGCGGGGCCACCCATTCCTCGGGTATACCGGCTGCAACGAAAACTTCGGCGCTGTCGCGTTTTTCAACTTTTTCAGGGCGCATCTGGGGGAAGAGAAGAACTTCCTGGATTGCAGTCTGTCCGGTCATGAGCATTACAAGACGGTCCATACCGATACCCATACCCGATGTGGGAGGCATACCGTATTCGAGCGCGCGGATAAAGTCGGCATCAATAATCATGGCCTCGTCGTCGCCTTTTTCGCCAAGGCGCATTTGTTCTACAAAGCGTTCGTACTGGTCGATAGGGTCGTTAAGCTCCGAGTAAGCATTTGCAAGCTCCTTGCCGTTAACCATGAGCTCAAAGCGTTCGGTAAGTTCGGGATTGTCGCGGTGACGTTTTGTGAGAGGCGACATTTCAATGGGGTAGTCGGTGATGAATGTGGGCTGAATGTAGAGGCCTTCGCATTTTTCGCCGAAAATCTCGTCAATCAGTTTGCCTTTGCCCATTGTTTCGTCCACTTCAATTCCAAGGTCTTTGGCTGTTTGGCGGAGCTGTTCCTCATCCATTCCGGTAATGTCCACGCCGGTGTGCTCCTTAATGGCCTGAGCCATTGTAACGCGGGGGAAGGGAGCTTTGAAGCTTATGGTGTTGTCGCCTACTTTTACTTCGGTGGTGCCGTTTACGTCCATGCATATTTTTTCGAGCATGCGTTCGGTAAAGTTCATCATCCAGTTGTAGTCCTTGTAGGCCACATAAATCTCCATGCAAGTGAACTCGGGATTGTGAGTGCGGTCCATGCCTTCGTTACGGAAGTTCTTGGAGAATTCGTAAACCCCTTCGAAGCCGCCTACAATGAGACGCTTGAGGTAAAGTTCGTCGGCAATGCGGAGGTACAGCGGAATGTCCAGCGCGTTGTGGTGAGTGATGAACGGACGAGCCGAAGCGCCGCCGGGAATGGACTGGAGGATAGGGGTTTCAACCTCGATATATCCTGCCTGATTGAAGTATTCGCGCATTGAGTTGTAAACTTTTGTGCGCTTTAGGAATATTTGTTTTGCAGCGTCGTTTACAACCAAATCCACATAGCGGCGGCGATAGCGCAGCTCGGGGTCGTCGAAAGCATCGTATGTAACACCGTCCTTTATTTTTACAATAGGCAGCGGGCGAAGTGATTTGCTCAGCACGGTAAGCTCGCGGGCGTGGATTGATATTTCGCCGGTTTGTGTACGGAATACGTATCCGCTGATGCCAATGAAGTCGCCGATGTCCAGGAGCTTCTTGAAAACGATGTTATACAAGTCCTTGTTTTCGTCGGGGCAAATTTCATCGCGGGAAATATAAATCTGTATGCGGCCTTTGGAGTCCTGAAGTTCAACAAAAGAGGCTTTTCCCATAATTCGGCGGCTCATAATACGACCTGCCACAGCCACTTCACGGGCGGGAGCTTCATCGGAGAAACCGTCTTTTATTTCATCGCTGTATCCTGTAACTTTGTATTCTGCGGCAGGATAGGGCTCAATGCCCATTCGGCGCAGTTCAGCCATGCTGTTGCGGCGTATTTGTTCCTGTTCGCTCAATTCGGGTGCGTTCATATTTGTATAAAGCAGTTAATCGTTAGGAAATGGCACTTCGGCCTCAATTAATGTGCAAATATACAAAAACTTATTTTAGTGAGCAAAAACTGTTCTCACATAGCGCTGTTATGACGTTCGATTTGTAGATTAGAAAGCTGTTTTATATTTTTGCAGAATGATTACCAAACGTCAACAGGAATATCTTTCGAGCCTTGCCGCAAGCGATAAGGTTCGCGTGTTGTTTGTGTGCCTGGGCAATATTTGCCGTTCTCCGGCAGCCGACGGTATTATGAATGCAGTTGTGGCCGCTCATGGCGCCTCTCATCGTTGGGTTATAGATTCGGCGGGCACCGGCGGTTGGCATGTCGGACAGTTACCCGACAAACGTATGCGTATCCATGCAAGACGACGCGGGTATGAACTGGATCATATTTGCCGGCAGGTAAAAACAGCGGATTTCGAACGTTTCGACCTTATAATCGCCATGGATGCCGATAATGAAAGGAATCTTCGCCGCATGGCTCCCTCGCCCGAGGATGAGGAAAAGATTTTCTGCATGGCCGATTTTATTCGTTGTGCAAGCCGCTACGATTATATTCCCGACCCCTATTACGAAGGAGCCGAAGGCTTTGAACTTGTTCTTGATTTGCTTGAAAGTGCCTGCGAGGGGCTTTATGCCTCTTTATCGGAATAATAGTTGGCAAGCGAACGTGAGAGTTCGTCGCAAACCATTGCACGCAGTTCGGGAGGCTCCATAACTGTAATGCGCGAGCCGTGCGAAAGAAGTTCCTCAAGGAAATCGGGGCTAAGCCTCAGCCGATAACTGAAAATTGAATATGCATCGTGTACGTACTCCTGCTGTGTGTGATGAAGCGGGAGGGCGCGGAAGTATTTTGCCTGCCGGGGCTCTACTTTTATAACCACGTTTTTAACCTCGCCGTCGGTAAACACAATTCCGAAAGAATTGCGGAAAAATTCGGTGGGACGGAAATTTTCGTCCGGTTCGAATGATTCGGGCAGCAGGCGTAGTGCCGACATGCGATCCAAGGCGTAAGTCTTGATTTTGTTTTCGGCTACATGTCGGCCTGTAACGTACCAGCGCTGTTTGAAAAGCTTGAGAAAATAAGGTTCGAGAACAACGCCGGTTGTGGTGATTGTTCTGGAGTATGGGAGATAATTGAATTTTATGGGTTTGTTGTGGCGCAATGCGTCCATGGCCGGAGCGAGAAACTCTCTTGCCGAGGGTACGTCTTCCACAAATATGCGCGAAGCGAGGTCGTTCGAGCGAGACAGCGCTTCGTGTGTCACGGCAGTATTGAGCAGCCATTTGGAAATGCCGTCGGTTTCGGCGATATTTTCGTCGATATAATACTCAAAGGTTGCCGGATCGCACTTTATTTCCACTTGAAAAAGCTCCTCTGCGGCCTGCCGGTAGTTGTAGAATGTCCGGCGAGGCATGGGCTCGCCGTTGGAAAACGGCGAGCGTGCCCACAGCTCGTCAATGCGCCGGCGGCTTATGCGGCCATACCGGCGTATGGTGTCAACTAACCAGATATATCGGTTGAGGAGATCGCGTGCCATGTCATCAGGCGGTTTGTCGCGAAGCAACGGCGCATCGGCCGATTGAGAGAAGGCGCAGACCTGCTATGGTAAACAGCGCATTGAAAATGAGCAGTTCGAAGCTGGTGTGGTAGCCTGCCCATTCGCGCAAAGTGTACTGAAGAACCCACGACAGGCAGGGCGCGAGGATGCACACCAAGGGGACAAAACGGTCGTGTACAGGCTTTTTGCAGAACATGCCGTATACGAACAATCCGAGAATGGGACCGTAAGTATATGAGGCGAGCGTATACACCGCCGAAATGGCATCCTGGTTGCTGAGATAATAGAATGCGATAATAACAAGTCCCATAATTGCCGACATTGCCACGTGTACGCCTTTGCGGACGCGAGTGAGCTTTTCATCGTTGTGTTTTTTGTGGGCTTCGAGAATATCGACGGTGAACGATGTGGTAAGCGAAGTTATTGCCGAGCCGGCTGCCGAGTAGGCGGCGGCTATAAGACCGAGGACAAACAGAATGAGTACCACAACGGGAACGTCGGGATGCTGTGCCACCATTCCGAAAATTTCATCGCTCTTTTCGGGACGTGCAATTTCCTTTGCATCGAGGAATATAACCAGCATTGTGCCGAGCAGCAGGAACAGTGCAATTACAAAGAACTGTACTATGCCGCTTACAATCATGTTTTTTTGGCTCTGTCGGCTGTCGCGGCATGCGAGGTTGCGCTGCATCATGTCCTGGTCGAGGCCGTTAATGGCAATTGCCATGAAAACGCCTGCAAGGAACTGTTTCCAGAAGTAGGTGCCTTCCTTGGGGTTGTCGAAGAAGAACATTCGTGCAGTAGGATGCGATGAAATTGCATCGGTCATCTCCCCGAAGTTGAAGCCGAGGTTGGTGGCCACAAAGAAAATGCACAGTATAACCGACATTATAAGACAGAAACTCTTGAGGGTGTCGGTCCATATAATTGTTTTTACGCCTCCCTGTACGGTGTAGAGCCATATAAGCGCTATTGTTACAATTACATTGAATACAAACGGAATGTGAAGCGGTGCGAATACCAGCAGCTGAAGCACGGCACACACTACAAAGAAGCGTACTGCGGCGCCGAGCATTTTGGAAACAAAGAAAAACCATGCGCCTGTGCGGTAGGTGTTGGGGCCGAAGCGTTCTTCAAGATACCCGTAAATGGAAAGCAGGTTTCGTTTGTAGAACAACGGAATGAGCAGGAATGCTATAACAAAATATCCAACTATAAATCCGAGAACCATCTGCAGATAGGCGTAGCCGTTTGCCACAACCATGCCGGGAACCGAAATGAATGTTACTCCGGAAATGGCCGCTCCAATCATGGCGAAGGCCACAACGGGCCACGGTGCTTTGCGGTTGCCGGTGAAGAATGTGGAGTTGTCGCTGCCGCGCGAGGCAAAGTACGATACTCCCATGAGCAGCATAAAATATGCCGCAATGGTAATTATTACAATAATTGCCTGACTCATAGTTATTCGGCGTAAAGAAGATAGGGTTTACGTTGTTTTTTGAATTTTTCGACGTCATCGGCCCAGCTTGCCTTGATTTCGGCGGCACTGCGGCCTTCTTCAATCATTTTGCGGATATCGCCGCGTCCGATAAGTTTTTCAAAGAAAGAGCGGAAGAATGCGTCGCCCATGCCAAGGTCGCGATAGGCGTCAATAAGATATTCGAGATTTATTCCCTGCGCAATGGCATCTTCTTCCGAAACAGTGCGGAGGTCAACGCCATGACACAGATTGTTGAGTTGCGGAGGATTCTTGGCTCCGGGAACGCTTTTGGGAGTGAACGAGAACGAGCGGTTTTTCATATCGGGATGTCCGTATACTTCAAAGGGCATATCGGTTCCACGCCCGAGGCTCACCGGTGTTGCCTCAAAATAGCAAACCGAAGGATAGAGATAAATGGCACGCATGGTGCGCAGGTTGGGGGAGGGGGCAACCGGAAGTTCGTAGCGGGTGCTGTGTGTATAGTTTTTGCAAGGAACTACAGTCAAAGGAACTTTTGCTCCGTTCTTAAGCCAGCCTTCGCCGTTTGCCATTGTGGCAATTTCTCCAAGAGTCATGCCGTGCACAACGGGAATTGGCAGGCGTCCTACGCCGCTTTCATATTTCATGTCGAGAATTGGGCCGTCGACATACATGCCGTTGGGATTGGGACGGTCCAGCACCATTACTTCCTTGCCATAGGCGGCAGCGGCATTCATCAAGTCTATCATGGTGCAATAATATGTATAGTAACGAAGTCCCACATCCTGGATATCCACAACAATCACATCCAGGCCGTCCATTACCTTTTTAGCGGGCATGCGTTTGGAATCGCCGTCGTAAAGCGATGCAATGGGTATTCCGGTCGGTTCGTCAATGCCGCTGCTCACGTGCTCGCCGGCATCGGCGGTACCGCGGAAGCCATGTTCGGGTGAGAACAGATTAACAACATTGAGACCGTTCTCAAGCATTATATCCAGCGTGTGGCGGTTGCCTACCATGCCTGTGTGATTTGAGAACAGTGCAACTCGCTTGCCTTTAAGAGCCGGGACGTAGACATCGGTCTGCTCGGCTCCGGTTTGAACATTTTCAGCAAATGCCAAATGAGAGAAAAGAGTGATAAAGAATAAGACGATGAAAGTTTTTCGGAGCATATTCATTTGAACTTAAGGTTTCATTAATTGTGTATTGAGTTCGTAAAGGTAGTACAAAAATGGGAGACACATCATTTAAAAAATATGTAAAAACAAAAATGTATATTAAAACGCTAAAAAGCCTTTGTGATTAAGAATTAAATATATAACTTTGCAACGCAAAAGCAAGGGGCACTAGCTCATCTGGCTAGAGCGCGACACTGGCAGTGTCGAGGTGAGCGGTTCGAGTCCGCTGTGCTCCACCAACGGCAGATTTGAAAGTAATTTCAAGTCTGCTTTTTTTATTTCCTTTTCCCTCTGTGTAATTTTGTGAACGACAAAATTATTTTTTAATTTTACGCAGTCAATAATAACTTCCGCCGTGTGTCAAGGCGCAAGCCGGCTATCCTTTAATCTAATCTTTATCATGAAATTCGGTATAACATTTCTGCTGATTATTCTGCTTGTATCCTGCGGAGGCGCTCGTTATGACAGAGACCCCGAGCTCGAAGCTTTGTATGTGCAGCTTGATGAGGAGATTTCCAAGGCCGGCGAATACGAGGTTATAAAGGAAGCGCGCATAAACAAACTTCACAAGGATTATGATTTTGCACACACCCGAGAACAGCGTACCGACCTTATAAACCGACTCATCGAAGAGTATGAGTCTTACAATGCCGATTCCGCCTTATATTATATAAGTTACAATCTGCGAAGGCTTACCGGGGCTTCCGACTCGGGAGAATGCATCCGTCTGCTCGTAAAAAGAGCCGATGTATATGCTCATGCCGGTCTGTTTTCCGATGCTTTGGAAATTTTGAGGAGTATTCCGCGGGAATCGGTTTCGGAAGATATTTTGGAAAGCTACTACTCCACGTACTGTGCTACCTACCAGTATCTCAGTGAGTATGCGGGCGAACATGAGCCGGCTTATGTATACGAAAATCTGAGGGAGAGCTATGCCGATTCGCTGAAATCAGTCATTCCGCCCGGTTCGTTCAATCATCTTGTATATGTAATGAGCGGACTGGCAAGGAGAGGTGATTCGGAAAAAGCAATCGACACCCTGCTGACCCACATGGAAGATTACCCCTCGGGTACGCGCGAATATTCCATTCTTGCTTCAACATTAGCATATATTTATAAAACCGCCGGATTTCCACGCGAGGCAAAACGTTTTCTTGTACTGAGCGCTATATCCGATGTAAAGGCTGCCATAAAGGAGAATGTCTCATTCCGTGAAGTGGCCACGGAAATGTTCGAGGACGGCGATGTGGAGCGCGCGAACCGTTACTTGAAAAAAAGTATAGCCGATGCAAATTTCTACTCGGCATTGATGCGAAATGCACAGTCGGCCAAAATGCTTCCGGTGATAGACGACGCGTATACCAATGCCCGCGATACACTCACCGTGCGCATGCGGGTAATGGCAAGGGTGAGCGCAATTCTCTCCATAATTCTTATTGTGGCAATACTGTTCATGCTCAAGCAGTTCCGTAGCTTGCGACGAGCCAACATGCAGGTGAATAAGGCTAACGACGATTTGCAGGAGCTGTCGGAGCAATTGCGTTCCGCAAACCGGGAGCTGGAGCAGCGTAATGATGAATTACGCGACTACAACCGCACTAAGGAGCAGTATGCCGGACTTTTTATGGAAAACTGTTCAACAGCAATTTCCACATTGCAGCAGTACCAGCAGTCGCTTCGTGTGCTTGCTGCAGGAGGGGGAAACCTGCGGGCGGTACTTAAAAAACTGGAATCGTCGGAAATTGCCGATCAACTGCTCAAGAATTTCTATGTCAAGTTCGACGAGGCAATACTTAATATTTATCCCTCCTTTGTTAATAAGTTCAACGCTTTGCTCCGCCCCGAGAGCAGAATACAGCTTAAGAGCGGCGAACTGCTGAACACCGAACTGAGACTGTTTGCGCTTATACGTGTAGGTATTGACGACAGTGCCAAGATTGCCGGATTTCTGCGTTGTTCAATAACAACGGTCTACACCTACCGTTCCAAGATTCGCAAGCGCGCATTAGCCCCCGAAACCTTTGAAAACGACGTCCGCGCCATTGTATAACTCTTGTGAAAGAGTTGAAAAGCATATAGAAATTTCCGAGGCGTAAATTTGTTTAAATTCCTGATGTATAGTATTATATATCGGGAATTGATTTAGATTTGCATTTGAGGAACTTGATAGCTTGAGCAAAGATAAGGAACTTTGCAATGTTTCGTTGCGACTATGGCGGAAAATACATATAAAACATACATAACCTTAAATCAATAATCAGAATGAACAGAAAAGCATGGAATTTACGAGCTTTGGTCCTGCCGTTGTTATGGACGCTGGCTCTTGTGATTGCTCCATTGGCAACGGCGCAGTCATTAAATGTTTCAGGCACCGTTTCCGACGCCACCGGTGAGGTTCTCATCGGAGTGAGTGTTTCGGTTAAAGGAAACGAACGCAATGCCTGTGCAACCGATTTCGACGGAAACTACGCGCTCAAAAACGTACCTGCCGACGGAACCTTGATTTTCAGCTACGTAGGCTTTAAAGCTGTGGAAGTTCCCGTGAAAGGACGCTCCAAAATTGATGTTACAATGGAGGAGGACAGCGAGTTGCTGGACGAGGTTGTTGTTGTGGGTTACGGTTCTCTCAGCCGTAAGGAACTCTCAAGCTCTATTGTACAGGTGAATCGCGACGATTTCCAAAAAGGCGCAATGAACAGCCCCATGGAAATGCTCACCGGTAAAGTTGCCGGTCTTAACGTTTCAAGCACTGCCAGCGCCAACCCCAACGGGGGGGCCGACCTGCAGGTACGCGGAGCTACTTCGCTCAGTGCTGGCAACGGTCCGCTTGTCGTTATCGACGGAGTTGCCGGAGGCGATATACGAACCCTTGCTCCGCAGGATATTGAATCCATTTCGGTACTAAAGGATGCCGCCTCATCCGCAATATACGGTACACGAGGCGCCAACGGTGTAATTCTTATTACAACTAAAAAAGGTACGGGCGAACCCGGCCTCCCGGTCATAACCTATGACTCCTACGGTGCTCTTGCTTTTGCAAAGGATAAGCCCGAAGTATTGTCGCCTTACGAATGGCGTCTGGCACGCCGAGGCAACGACTATGGCGCAAGCACCGACTGGTACGACCTTATAACACGCGATTATGCTTACGATACCAACCAGTACCTTAGCATCGACGGCTCTATCGCCAACGGCGGTTATTACACAGCCTCAGTAAACTGGAAAAAGGCAAACGGCCTTGACATAGCTTCCCGCCGTGAGGAATTCGGCGGCCGTGCGGCTGTGGCTGCCAATGCTCTCGACAACCACTTGCGTTTCTCCGCATCGTTGAATGCTCGCAAAGTGAAAGAGAAATATGGCGACGACGGCATGTTCGACACCGCACTGAGCATGAACCCCACTATTCCTGTGTATAATGAGGATGGCAGTTTTTACCAGCCGACCTCTCCTACCGATATACGTAACCCGGTACAGCAGCTTCTGGTAAACTCGTCGGAGGGCAACCGTACATACCTGTTGGGTACTGCCGATGTAAAATACAACATCTGGCAGAACGACAAACACAATGTGAGCACAACACTTTCCTATTCGTATAATTACAACGATTATAAGAGCGACTACTACACCCCCACAACATCGGGTGAGTCTTTTTGGGGCGGATATGCCGGCCGTGCATCCCAGCATTACCAGAAGTGGTGGACAAACCAGGTTGAGTGGATTGCAAACTATGGCTTCCGCTCCGGCGACCATGATTTGAAAGTTGTGGGTGGCTACTCCTTTGAGCGCTCCAATTGGGAACAGATGTTCATGCAGAACAATAACTTCACCTTCGACAAACCTATATGGAACGGCATTGGTGCCGGCACATGGCTTGGCGACGGCAAGGCCCAGATGTACGGCGGCAAGAGTCAGTCGACTCTTATCGGATTCTTCGGTCGCGTAAACTATTCATGGAAAGGCATGGTAATTGCATCGGCATCCATTCGTCACGAAGGTTCAACCAAATTCGGCGCCGATAAAAAATGGGGTTCTTTCCCCGCAGCATCAATTGCATGGGAAATGGCAAAAGCTCCGTTCCTTTCGGAATATGTGCAAGTTGTGCAGAGCCTTAAGCCGCGAGTTTCCTACGGTGTGACAGGCCGCAGCGATTTTTCGGCTTATCAATCGCTTGCAACCTATTCACCTTCGGGCACGTATCTTATCAACGGCCAGTGGATACAGGGTTACCGTCCCTCCAACAATGCAAACCCCGAGTTAGGTTGGGAAAAGCTGACAAGCGCCAACTATGGCATCGATTTCATGCTCTTCAACCGTCTGTACGGTTCTATCGAATATTTCGACCGCCGTTCGCAGGACCTGCTGTATAACTATACCGCTCCCCAGCCCCCTTATGTTTATTCCGATATTCTGGTCAACGTAGGTACTACAAAGAACACCGGTATAGAGCTGGCTCTCAATGTCGATGCGGTTGTTAACAATCCTGTAACCTGGACAACGGGCGTAAATTACTCCTACGGAACCACAAAACTTACAAAACTTTCCAATTCAATATATCAGGCTTCGTATCTGGACCTTTACCTGAAACCCGGAGTTGGAACAAGCGAGTATTTCTTCCGTGTTGAGGAAGGTGGAAAAATAGGACAGTTCTACGGCTACGAGTATGCCGGTGTGGATGAAAACCACAACATGCTCGTCTATACCGCCAACGGCGAAAAAGTGCCTGCGGCTTCAGCCAATCCCGAGGACAAACGTTACATCGGCGACGGTGCTCCCAAACATTTCCTCACATGGTCCAACACTTTGAAATGGAAAGGATTCGACCTCAGCCTTATGTTTACCGGCGCTTTCGATTTCCAGATTTTCAACATGCGTCGCTACGGCATGGGACTCCGCGGATGCGGTACCGACAATGTTCTTCGAAGCACCTATCTCAAGGACCGCGATGTATGGTCGGGCGGTGGCGTAATCTCCTCGTACTTCCTTGAACGCGGCGATTATTTCAAACTCGAGAATGTGACATTGGGATATACTTTCCCGCTCAAGAACCGTCGACTGCTGGATTCCCTGCGCTTATATGTGGCTGCCAAGAATCTGTTCACCATAACCGGCTATTCCGGCACCGACCCCTCCGCCGTAACCTCTACAGGCATTACGCCCGGTATAGATGTAACGTCCTCCTATCCCACAGCAACACAACTTACTCTCGGAGTGACAGTGCGTTTCCGTTAATCCCTAAACCTGCTTAAAATGAAACTTATAAATAATATAGCCGGTTTGCTTGGCGCAACCGCAATAGCAGTCGGAGCCTGGTCGTGCACCGATTTGGATGAAAAAACATTCGACCGTATCGATGCCGGTACTTACTATCAGGATGAGAACAGCGTTGCCGGAGCTGTGGCTTCCATTTACTCGTCGGCTACAGGCGGTTTCCTGGAGTACTTCTGGTATCTTAATGAATTTCCTGCCGACCAGGTGGCCTGGCGCTCGTGGTACGGCGGTGCGTGGGGCTACGATGAGGCCGCTAAATTCGTACTGTCCACACAGACATGGAATTCCGAGTCGGTTATTATCCGACAGGCTTGGGAACACGCTTGGGAAACCATAGGACTCTGCAACCTGCTTATAAACGACCTTGAGGCCATAGATCCCGCATCTATAGGCATGACTAAACCTGCACTCGACACATATATAGCCGAAGTTCGTACCATGCGTGCCTGGGCGTATTACAACAATTTCGAGCTGTGGGGCGGCGCTCTTCCGCTGAATGTGTCGGTCGGTGGTGAAATTCCGGGTTCAGCCGATCCCGATTTCAACAAAGGCTGTCAGGTTGTTTGGGACTTTATTGTAGAAGAACTCGACAAATGCTGCCACGACCTTGTTGCCGAAGACGGCTCCGGTGCCATTCGTAACCGTCTCAATCAAGGAGTGAACCGCATGCTTAAAATGCGTATGCTTCTTAATTCCGAAGTTTTCACCGGCGTGGGTCGTTACAGCGACTGCGAAACTTTGTGCAAGGAAATTATCAATGGCGATTATGGCAGCTACTCGCTTGCTTCCGATTATCGCGATATTTATTCCGTGAACAACAACAGCTGCTCCGAGGTTGTGTTCGCTTTCGCCCAGGAAGCTGGACGACTTACCAACAATAACCGCAATACTCCTTTCCTGCCCTATAACTACGATGAGATGTTCGATTTCTCATGCGACCAGGGCGGCTGGAACTGTGTTTGCCTTGCTCCTTCGAAAGACAATACGGGTACTCTAAGGGAAATCAATGGCGTTACTGTTGATTATGCAGGAACAGTTGGCGCGAAAAGCTTTATTTTCGACTATGGCGACAAACTGGGCGCTCCCTATGACCGAATGAACGACAAGGATATCCGCAAACAGCCGTTCAAGTGCGACGCCGCCGGAAACTGGCAGGGTATTTTCGCAATGGGCGCTCAGATAAACTATCAGACAGGCGCACCCGTACTTGCCGACGCCGACTTGCAGGACAAACCTTTGTACTATGTGGATCAGGTGGGCACATTCCTTAACCTTGGCCGTAATCTGGAACCTGTTATGAGTCCCCGCTGGGGTGAGACAAACTCGGGACTGCGCGTTCTCCGTTATCCTATATATCCTTCGTCGGTTGGTCTTGACTGGCGCGATGCCGGACAGGTGGAATTCCGTCTTGCCGAAGTGTTCTATACACTTGCCGAGTGCCGACTGAGAGCCGGTGATGCAAACGGCGCAAAACAGTATGTTAACGATGTGCGTCAGCGTTATTACCAGGCCGAAGACGCTGCCGAACTCGAAAAGCCCGGCCCCGGTTTCAATGCTTTCGATGCCGACTGGATGCTTAGCGAATGGGGCCTTGAATTCCTTGACGAAGGTCGCCGTCGCCGCACCGACTTGCGCCGTTTCGATAAATTCACACAGGGCCAATGGTGGTTCTTCGGCCGTGCCACAGAAACCGACCGACAGCTTCCCGCCAAGCGCGACCGCCGTTATGAATGGTATCCGCTTCCTCAGGTTGCCCTTATGGTCAATCCCGGACTGGTTCAGAATCCTAATTATTAATACTCTGCCATTATGAAGAAAACAAATATATTAAGCATTCTTTTCCTTTTGCTTCTTCCTGTTCTTGCAGGGTGTACCAAGGATGAGATTATATTCGACAGCGAGCTCCCGCAGTTTGACTTGCGCCCGGGATATCAGCTCCTGGAAGTGATTGTACCTCAGGGAACGGCTTCCTCCGACAAAATTTATATAACAGGTCCTTTCAACGGAGGGCAGGAGGCCGTGGGCAATCCCATGTGGCAGCTCGAAAAAGCCCGCGATACCGATGTGAAATGGGGTATATATCTTAATCCTGCCGATTTTGTGGACGGTAAAACACTTGCCGACGGATATACATTCTACAATGCTGAGCAAGGTGAGGAGCGTTCGCTCACAAACACCGAAGTTGTGCATACCGATGCTCCGGCATTGGGCGGCCGCCTGAATGTACTTGTGTACCGTTGGGCCGATTATTTCAACAAACCGCAGGCTCCCGATGAAATTGTACACGACGGATATGTGATTTACGTTGTGGACAACTCCGGTTTCGAAGAACTTGCCATGTATGCGTGGGGCGATGCTGAGGCATTTGGCGGCTGGCCCGGAATGAAGGCTACCGGAAAAGTGGAAATCGACGGTGTGACATATAAATACTTCGATACCGGAGCCGCTAACGAGGGACTTTCACTCAACCTAATTTTTAACGATAATGGTGCCGGCAAGCAGCTCCCCGATTTTTCGGTAACGCTCGATCAGGATTTCTATCTGGAACTTACTCCCGATATGGTGATAGAGTACGATCCCGCGGCAAATGTGCAGCACGATGGCTATGCGGTGTTCGTTGCCGACTTCAGCGGCTGGGACGCTCTGTACCTTTACATGTGGGGCGATATCAACGACCTCAACGGTGCATGGCCGGGCATGGAGCCTACAGGAACTCAGGTTATAAACGGTGTTACTTATACTTATTTCGACCTTGGCGAGGCTAATTGCAATGCCGGTCCCGAAGAGCATGTGATTCTCAATAACGGAAGTGGTAAACAATTCGATGATGTGGTTGTGTTCAATCTCGACAGGGATGTTTACCTCGAACTTACCGCTAAGGGAGCAACTGAAATTGACCCCGAGACATACGTTCCTGCCGATACTCCCGAGCAGCCGGAAGAACCTGCCGAGCCGGAAGAACCTGCAACCGAATGCAAGCTGTACTTTGAGGATAATACAGGCTGGGATGCCCTTTATGTATACGCATGGGGTGAAAAGGAAGTTTTCGGAGGCTGGCCCGGAGAAGAGGCCGTTGCTGTTGAAACCGTCGACGGCGTGAATTATAAAGTTCTCTCCGTGCAAGGCCGTGGCGAAAGTGTGAATCTTATTTTCCACAATAATGCCGGAATGCAATACGATGCACTTTCCATTGTACTTGACAAAAATTATTTCATAATAGCCAATCCCGACAACGCGGAACTTAAATAGTACCTTTCATGAAAAGAATCAAAATACTCGGCTCTCTCATAATCGCCGCCGCTGCGTTTTCAGGAGCCTGCACCTCATATGAGATTGACATGCCCGAAAATCCTGCCGAGCCTGTTGTGGGAAACGAGGTTTCCACAAATGTGATTTATCAGGCCAATCCACGGTTTTTCGCTACGAACGATTGTTTTAACGCGCTTCGCGAGCAGTTGCCTCGCATTTCCGACATGGGTTGTGATATTCTGTGGATAATGCCCATATGCGAACCCGGAGAACTGAAAGCTTTCGGGTCGCCCTACTGCATCAAGAATTTCAAGGCTGTCAATCCCCGTTATGGAACGCTCGATGACCTCAAAGCGCTTGTAGATGCCGCTCATACAAAAGGTATGAAGGTAATGCTCGACTGGGTTGCCAACCACACATCATGGGATAATCCGTGGGTGACGGAGCACCCCGACTGGTATGTAAAAGATGATGCCGGAGAGATTGTATCGCCCGATGGATGGGCGGATGTAGCTCAGCTCGATTTCTCAAATCCCGAGGCATGCGCGGCCATGAAAGATGCAATGCTGTACTGGGTGAACGAGGTGAAAATCGACGGATACCGTTGTGATTATGTGGATGGAGTTCCCTCGGAATTCTGGTCGGAACTGAACAAGGAGCTTCAGACGATAAACCCCGATATAATCATGCTTGCCGAGACATCCCATGCTAACTTTTACAGTGACGGTTTCGACATGATTTACGACTGGAACAGCGCTCCTGCTATTTCTGCCGCGTTCAACGGTGGCAAAGCCTCCGATGTTATTACCGAGGCAAAGCAGGCTTTGTCAATGGTTCCCGACGGGAAGTCGATTCTCCGTTACGTTCTTAATCATGACGTTGCCGCCGAGAACGATGTTGCCAAAATGTATGCTTCGGCCGATGCGCTTCCCGCCGCATATGTGCTTGCATCAATGCTTAACGGAACGCCTATGATATATTCGCTTATGGATGTTGAAGGAATTTCGGGTAAAGTTTCTTTCTTCGATTATAAGGAACTCTCTTTCTCCGAAAATCTCACTTCTGTATACCGAACATTGAATGCCGCATTCCGCAACAGTGCCGAGGTGCGCCGTGGCGAACTCAGTGATTATTCAACATCGAATGTGGTGTGCTTTGTAAGGGCAATTCCGGGACATCGTCTGCTTGTTGCGGTGAACACAACGGCAAACGTTCAGACTGTGCGCACACCCATTTCACTTGCCGGAGCGACAATGAACAATCTTATTAGCGGAACTTCGGGAACTGTTCCGGTGACAATGGATTTGGACGCATACGGATATATTATATTGATGGACTAACGGTATTTTCAAATGAAAAACCTGATGACAATGTTTTTGCTTGCAGCCGCTTTCAATGCGGCGGCTGCAGGCATTACTTCGCCCTCGGGCAATCTCTCGCTTGAGGTGGATGTGGATTCTCTGGGCACTCCCGTATATTCTTTGGAGTACAAGAGCTCTGTTATTCTGTCGCCAAGCCGACTGGGACTTAAGGCCGATGAAACGGAATTCTTGCATGGTTTTGAGATAACGGGTGTGGATACTATTACAGTGGACCGCTCGTGGGAACCTGTATGGGGTGAATACTCCACTGTCCGCGATCATTTCAAGGAAATGGCCGTGCATCTTGAAGCCAAAGATCCGAGCCGTAAGCTTATACTGCGCTTCCGTCTTTTCGATGACGGTGTAGGATTCCGCTATGAGTTGCCCGTGCAGAAAGGTTCGAATTACCTTACGCTGCGTAATGAGCTAACCGAGTTCAATTACACCGATAATCACAGGCTGTACTGTATTCCCGGCGATTACGATACGGACGAATATCTGTGGTCGGAAACTTCGTTCACTGCGCTTCCCGAGGCTTTGTCGGCTTATGGGCGACATTCGGAAGCTCAGCGTGTGAACGGCACAACCGTGCAGACACCGCTGCTGCTAAAAACAACCGACGGCGTTTACGTGAATATGCACGAGGCTGCCCTGGCCGGATATCCTGCCATGCTTCTGGATGTGGATACCGATAATTTTTCCATGAAATCGCATCTCGTTCCCGACAGGCTTGGTGTCAGCGCATATCTTCAATTGCCGTTTAACACTCCGTGGCGAACTCTGATTGTAAGCGATGACGCACGCGATATTCTTGCCTCGCAGCTCGTCCTCAATCTTAACGAGCCTTGCAAAATCGAGGATACTTCGTGGATAAAACCTATGAAGTTTGTAGGGGTGTGGTGGGAAATGTTCACAGGCAATGTAAAGACCTGGGCATATTCCAACGACTATCTTGCCAAACCGGGAATTACCGACTACTCGACTTTGCAGCCCAACGGACGACATCCGGCAAATACCGAAAACGTAAAACGTTATATCGATTTTGCCGCAAAACACGGAATTGACGGTGTGCTTGTCGAGGGCTGGAACGAAGGCTGGGAAGACTGGGCAAGCTATCGCAAGAACCGGCAATTTCTTTTCGACAAGCCGTACCCCGATTTCGATGTGGATTTGTTGAGGGATTATGCCGCTTCAAAAGGCGTTAAACTTATAATGCATCACGAAACGGCAGCCAATGCAGCCGATTACGAATTGCAGCTCGACCGCGCTTTCAGCTTTATGAAAGACAATAACTATGATGCTGTTAAAACCGGTTATGTGGGAGCTATAATCCCGCGTTCGGAACACCACACATCACAATGGATGGTGGATCATGCACGCCATGTTATAGAGCGGGCAGCCGATTACAAGATTATGGTGGACAGTCATGAAGCTCCGCGTCCTACAGGTCTGTGCCGCACCTATCCCAACTGGCTCGCACAGGAGTCGGCTCGAGGAGGCGAATTCGAGTCGATGGGCGGCAACCCTCCGTCGCACACCTGCATATTGCCGTTTACCCGTCTAAAAGGCGGTCCTATGGATTATACTCCGGGCTTGTTCGAGACGCGCCTAAGCTATTACGGAGAGGGGAAGGACTCGCAGGCCGGGACAACTCTTGCCCGTCAGCTGGCGTTGTACCTTACCTTGCCGTCGCCTTTGCAGATGGCTTGTGACCTCCCCGAGAATTACGAGCGCTTCCCCGATGCTTTCAAATTTATAGAGGATGTGCCTGTCGACTGGGCCGATTCCCGCTATCTTGAAGCGGAGCCTAACCGGTATATAACAGTGGCGAGGCTCGACAAACATTCCTCCGACTGGTATGTGGGCGCAATAACCGACAGCGACGCCCGCGTGGCCGAAATCGACCTCGGCTTCCTGCCGAAAGGCAAAAAATACGAGGCTACTGTTTATGAGGATGCTCCCGATGCACATTGGAAAGATAATCCTCAGGCCTATCGTATTCGCACGCTTTCCGTTAAACCCGGGCAAAAGCTGAAACAGGCGCTCGCGCCGGGTGGCGGAGTTGCCATACGAATCGTAGAAAAGAAATAAGGATGATACATTTTCATGATGATTTTTCAGGAAAAGAAAGATTGATGTAAATAGTAAATAAAATAGCAAATGTTCTTTGTGTCGGCTTGCACGTGAGTGTCGGCCGATGTTTTTTAAATTATTTTACTAATTTTGCCGACAGAGTTCTAACCCTGTAATATTACTATACCTATGGAGCTTGACCGAAACGGCTTCAATTGCATAGATTTGTTCAAATATATAATGGCATATGCCGTTGTCTCTATTCACATCGGTGCTATGGGCGCTTATATTTTCCCTGCTCCGGTTGAATGGACAATAAGGCAGGCTGTGCCGTTCTTTTTTATTGTTTCGGGCTTTCTTATGACGCGCAAGGCCGTTTGCCTGAAAGGCAAAGCGTTGCAGCGATTCTATGTTTCGCGAGGTTTGAAGTTCCTCAGACTGTGGGGTGTATGGGCTCTTGTGTATCTGCCGGTTTGTATTGTTTCTTCATGGGGAACCGGAAGTTTTGAATCTTTGGCAAGATCTTTTGCTCTGAATATGCTTTTCAGAGGCGAATATGCCGTTGCATGGCCTTTATGGTATCTTTACGCGCTGGCATTCTATTGTTTTGCAATGGCATTTACGGCGCGTTGGCGAATTGCAAGCATCCTGTTTGTCATGGTATGTACAGGCTTGATGATTATCCAGTGGTTATATTTTAACGGTTTGAGCGATTCGTCACTTGTACGATATACAGGAATCGGCACGGAGCGCAATTTTTGCGGAGCTTTTTATGTGATTGTCGGCAGTTTTGTCTATAAAATGAGAGAATGCCGACAAAAGGTATTGCCCGGACTTGTGCTCGCCGGTTTGTCGGCAGCTATGTTTATGGTTAATGCTCCTTTTTGGCCGGCTATCGGAGGCGCAGGATTTGCAATATTGACAACAGGAATTGTATTGCCTGCGTCACGTATATGGTTCTCCTTGCGTGAGCAAAGTATGTGGATATTCTATACACACATGTATGTGGTGTGGATTTTCTGCAACATGGATTTGCCGGATTTTATAAGAACCTCGGCCTGCTTGTTTTCTGTAGCAGTGTTGGTATGCTGCGGTTTATTGGCCTTGGCATTGTGGCGCCTGCAACGCCTGCCCTCATGCCGCTTTCTTACGTTCCTTATAAAATAAAAAAGGAACCGCCCGGCGAGCGGGCAGTTCCCGAAGTAAATTTATCGGCAGAAATTACAGCACGTCGGCGAAAGCCTTGCGAACGCTGTCGACAGCATCAAGCTTTTCCCATGTAAACAGTTCCACTTCGCGAGTGAAAGGAGCTTCGTAGTGCGAGCTGAAAGTTTTTGTAACCACTCGGGGAGTGCGTCCTACATGGCCGTAGCTTGCAGTTTCACGGTATATTGGAGCACGAAGCTTCAGGCGTTGTTCAATAGCGTAAGGACGCATGTCGAAAATGTCTTTTACGCGTTCGGCTATCTCGGCATCGGACAGAGCAACTTTGGCGGTATTGTATGTGTCGATGTAAATGCTCATAGGCTCGGCTTTGCCAATGGCGTAGGCTACCTGCACCAAAACACGTCCGGCAATGCCTGCGGCAACAAGGTTCTTTGCAATGTGACGGGCTGCGTATGCTGCCGAGCGGTCTACCTTGGAGGGGTCTTTTCCGGAGAATGCACCGCCGCCGTGAGCGCCGTGGCCGCCGTAAGTATCTACAATAATTTTTCGGCCTGTAAGACCGGTATCGCCGTGAGGGCCTCCGATAACGAATTTGCCTGTGGGGTTCACATAAAGTTTGAAATCGCCGTCGAGCATATGACGCATTCCCTCGGGAAGCTGTTCGCGTGTGCGGGGAATGAGAATTTCCTTTACGTCGCGGCGTATGATTTCGAGCATTTTTTCATCGGCCTGCTCCTGTGTGAGTTCGGCCGACGGCGAAATGAAATCGTCGTGTTGGGTAGATATTACTATGGCATCCACGCGTACGGGACGGTGATCGGAGCCGTACTCTACCGTAACCTGGCTTTTGGAGTCGGGGCGGAGATAAGTCATATCCACGCCCTCGCGGCGAATCTGTGCCAGTGTTTTTACCAAAGCGTGGCTAAGAGCAAGCGACAGAGGAATGAGCAGGGGAGTTTCATCGGTTGCGTAGCCGAACATCATGCCTTGGTCGCCGGCCCCCTGTTCGTTGAGTTCTTTGCGTTCCACACCACGGTTGATGTCGGGGCTTTGTTCATGCACTGCCAGCAGAACGCCGCAGGAGTTTCCGTCGAAACACAGTTCACTGCGGTCGTATCCTATTTCATTTATAACGCGGCGTGCTGTTGATTGCATGTCTATATATGCTTCGCTTTTAATTTCGCCGGCAACAACAACCTGTCCGGTTGTAACAAGGGTTTCGCATGCGACTTTGGATTGAGGGTCGCGGGCGAGAAATTCGTCCAGAATTGCATCGGAAATCTGGTCGGCTACTTTATCGGGATGTCCTTCGGAGACCGACTCGGAAGTGAAGAAATAATTCATGAGTCAAGAGATATAATTGCACGAAGGGGTGCGGTTAAACAAAAAAACGCGGCTTGGCCTGTGCTTCGCATAAATGATGAGTGAGAAACGAAGCGGCGGCTATGCCACGAAAACCTGAAACCTTGAATCCCCGTGCAGCGGCATCGCCTTTGAGGGATACCTTTTGCAGCAAGGGCAATTTTAGCATTTTTTCCAGTGGTTGCAAGCAGCCAAATCTTTCCACTCATCGGCCTTGAGCCGATTGCGCTGCAAAGTTACAAAAAATATTCACAGCGTCATAACTAAATTATGTTATTTTCGCACATAATGCGGCATTTTATCCGGAATAATCATGGAAAGTTCCACAAGCCCGCCAATATCGCCGCTGTCGGTAAGCCATGCGCTTTGATAAATCATTTTGCGAACACCGTTTTTTTCAATGGTGTATATATTTGTGCCGCCTTCCTCAAGCAGTTGCTTTATAATGGCGCGCGAGTGCGGAGAATGACAGTCGAGCAAATTTCTGCCGATAAGCCTGTCGGTGCCGTCGGCAAATGTATCGCGCGAGCGTTTGTTCATGAATATTATCCGGCACTCGGTATCGCATACGGTGACGGCGCAGGAGGGCATGTCGGCCCATTGGGACAATTGTTCGTTATCGATATTCATTTTGCAAATATAGCGAATACAAAACTATTACAAAAGCAATGAGCTTGTGTTACATGGTTACAATATGAATACATTTCTGCAAAAATGCTGTTAGGAGCAGTGGAAAAAGAGATCTTATGCGCTAATTTTGCATTGCAATGAGAAATAATAAGCTGAAAATATCATCGTCATACGTGCTCACGGCACTTTCATTGGCGATAATTGTGGCGGCAGTGTTTTTTGTGAGCTGTTACCGCAATGTTGAAAAAAGGTACGACTATATTGGAGAAGGCCGGGGAGCCGCATCTCTTGATTCCTTGTTCCGTACCGTTTTCCCCGATGACGGTCCGGGTGGTATTATAGAGGTCCGTAGTGCCGACAGTGTGGTGTTCCGCGCAGCATATGGATTGGCAAATCTTGAAACAAAAGAAGCCATAACCGACAGCACTGTTTTTAATCTTGCATTTTCTTCCAAGTTTTTTTCGGCTACAGCCGTTATGAAACTAGTGGAAGACGGTGTGCTTTCGCTTGATGATTCTCTTGCAAAATTCTTTCCTGAGTTTCAGGGAGATTTCTTTAAGAAGATAACAATTAGAAATGTTTTGTCCCACACATCGGGCCTGCCCGATATTCGTCCTGTCAATCCGGATGAATGGGATTCCTATATGCCGGGCAGCGCTACGGTTTTCTCAAATGTTAATGACTATATTTTGTACGGCATGGAGGATGAGCACATGAAAGTTTTTGCCCGCCTCATTTCCCTTGCGTGGGAGCCCGGCAGTCATTACGACCGTACAGATCCGTCCTACATGCTCCTTGCGCCTATAATTGAAAGGGCTACAGGCGTTAAATTTGAAAACTGGATGTGTGAGAACCTTTTTATACCGTCGGGCATGAAAGAGGCGTTCTACTATACTCCCGGCGAGCCCCTGCCCCCTATGGCGCATGCCTATCGTCATCCCGAAGGTGTTGTCCCCAAAAACACATTCGTAAGCAAGGACGGACTATGGGAAGAGCACGATTACGGTGAAACAAAGTTTTTCCTTACCAAGGCCAATCGAGGCTTGTTTACAACGCTCCGAAGTTTCAATGCATTCCTGCAGGCATACTATAAAGGTGAGCTTATTTCCAAAGAATCAATGGCGCTGATGGCAACTCCGCTTAACGAAACCGGTGTCCCATATTCGTTCTATGGTTTCGGAACCGCAATCCGCTGTGAACCGGGTACTCCTTCAAAGAATTATCACCTAAGCAACAACGGGGCATTCTCGGTTATCGACGGATGCTGGCCCGAGGAAAATATATATTACTCCATACTGTCGAACCGTAACGACTGGGATATGCGGGAAGTTATGACAGAAGTTGATGATATTATCCGCAAAAATTACTTCAAATAATTCAAAATAGTTTTTTTATTTCTGTTCTAAAATAATTCACCCGGCCGGAGGACTTGCCTGTGGCCGGGTGAATTATCTGTTTAATGGCATATCGGACTCAGAGAGTGCGTAGGGTTACATAACCGCGCTGAGTACTTTCTATGTTGTCTTTTTCCCAATGACTGTATCCGGTTATGTTGGCGCTGCCATCGAAATCGGAAGGAACAGTCCATAGAAACTCCGGCGCATCGTGCATGACGGTGTGTTCGGTGCCGTCGGGCATGGTGAACAGTGCTTCTTTTTCGTTCTTTGCCGGAGCCCACATTATAACGAGACGATCCCCCGGTTCGACGATGAGCTGAGCGGAGTTGCTTTGAACCGTGGTGGTAACGCTCTCGCCGTTCACCACGGTGGTTACAGTAATGGTTATGTTGGTAACGGGCTTGCTGCCGGGAGAGTGTGCCGATACGGGAGTTTGCCCCTGTGGTACATTGAGGTTGGTTACAGTGAAACTTAAGTCGTTGCCTTCGGTGATTGCTTTGGGATCATCGCAGGCGGTTGCTGCAAGCAGGCATGCTGTTGCAGCCAGGAGGAGGTTTATGCGATTCATAAGCTGGATAAAAAATGGAAGCGGACAGGCCGCTTCCATTGTTATTTAAAATGTTGAGATTTATCAGTCGTTTACGCCGGCGACAAATTTGAGGGAGCGGTTGTCGATTTTGTTCTTGCCGAGCAAAAGTGGCAGCGGGCTGTTTTGGCGTGTGAGTCCGTAAGTCTGGTTGAAGCGCATGCCGTAGTCGGCTTCAACGAAGGGGCGGTTCTCGCTGTTTACTTCTTCAACTGTGAAAACGAGGATGCCGCGGTTGCCTTTGAGAGGTCCTACGAGTTTGCCCTGGGGAGCAGCTGCTACAGCGCCGTGAAGAGCGTTCTCGTTAACACCAACGTTGAGCAGGGTGGGGGAGGTGAAGTTCACGCTGCCGTGATTAACTTCGGTACCCATTGCCTGTGCGTAACCTTGGAGGTCGGTGGCTTTGCCGGTGTACTCGGTCATGAGTTTTTCGGCTTTTTTGTTGTTGCGGGCCTGTGCGCGGAGGCTGGTATTGATAGCGGGGCTGCTCCAGGGGAGGTAGTCGTCGTAGATGTCGCTCACTGCAACGGCAATGAGGTAGCTCTGACGGTCGTCCTGCATCATGGGCGAAACCTGGCCTTTTTTAGCTTCCATTGCCCATTTAACAAACTTGCGGGACTCGCGGGCGTTGCCTATGCCGGTGGACGAGGCTGTAACCTGGTCGGAGAGTACGGAGTAGCCGGCATTGTTTGCGTTGTCCACAAATTCCTTGGCCGAAGAGTTGCTGCTGAGGAAGGTGCGGAGGTTGGTGGCAAGGTCGGCAAGAGTTTCCTGCGAGGGGTCTACTGTAAATTCGATTGTGGCCACATCGTAGTATTTCACGGGTGCGTGACGACGGTTGATGCGGTAGATTGCACCTGCGGTTTCGCCGCCGGCAACAGTGTCGGTGAGGATGAATGCTTTGCCAACGGAGTTGTTTTCGAGGGCAGCTTTCACTTTGGCGTCCATGTTAAGACCTTCGAGAGCGGTCCACAGGCTGTCGCGACCGCTGGTAGTAACACCGTCGCTGAGCGATTCGAAAGTGCTGCCGTTGTTGATAATGGCAAGGAGGCTGTCGAGGTTGGTGCCGGGAACGGCCTGAAGAACCGAAATATTGATGGAGTCGATACCCTCGGTTACATCGATGAGTTTGGCAAGAGTGTAGGTGTCGTTCTGACGGTTGAGAACAGTCGCTGCGCCGCTTTCATTTTCCGAGAGGAATGTGCGGAGCTTGCTGTCGGTTACTGCACTCATGGGAACTTTTACGGTTTGAGCCACAAAACGGGAATCGTTGGCAATTGCTTCGGTTCCGGGAGTTGTGCGGAGGCCTTCGATAGCGTTTTCAACGGCTTTCTGTGCTTCGGCGCGGTCCGATTGCGAAGGTTCGATAGCAACATAAATGTAGTTGATTTCGCGAGTGGGCTCGTCGAGACGGTAGTTTTGTTTCTGCGAGTTCCACACAGCCTGTACGTCGGCATCGGTAAGTTCGATTTCGTCGTCGCTGATGCTGCTTGCGTCTTTGCTCACATAAGCGAGGTGGCGGGTGGTGGCAAGGTCGTCGTAGAAGTTTTTGGCGTCTAACTTATTATAAGTGTAGAGACCCGATACGAGCGCCATGAACTTCTGCTGAAGCATCATTTCCTCGATTTGCTTTTCCTGGTTGGCCCAAATCTTTTTAAGTTCTTCGGCGGTAGCAGGCTGGATGTTGTACTTTGCAGGATTCTGCATTGCATCGAACAGTGTGCGGCCGGAAGCTTCGGGGAGATTGAGCTGCTGCGACAGGTAGTAAATCATCTGTGAAGCGGCGGGATGAGGCATGTCGCCTGTAAGAGCTTCGGTAATTTCTTTGTCGGTAACGGTAATACCAAGTTCCTGATATTCCTTTTCCATGAGTTTCTGAGCCAGAAGATTCTGGATTGTGCTCTGCGAGAGAACATCGTTGCTAACCTCGCGACCCTGGTTGCGCATTTGTTCGCCGGCCTGGGTGAGGGCTTGCTGGTAGTCCTGGTATTCGACTTTGACACCGCCGGCTTTAGCTACGCTGGTGGGGTCTCCAAAGTAGGTACGTCCCGAGGTGAGGAAATCACCAAGGATGAAGGCAAGAAGTGCTACGATGATAATGATGAACAGCAGCACCGACTTGTTTCGGATTTTCTCTAATGTTGCCATTGTGTATGATTGGGTTTTTATTATTTTTCGGATAAAAAAGCGCACAAAGATACGCTTTTTTTATTTAAAAGGCAACGGGAACAAGGAAAAATAGCGCTTAAATTGCGATTATGTGACTTTTGAGGAAAAGGAAATGTGAATTGGTGGTGATTTCGGAGATTAATGTATGTGCGGTATTATTGAGCTCTGCATTGAGGCAGAGAGGAATGGAATGAGCTAAGTGTTAAATAAAATTAAACTTTTTGTGCTTTTGGCTGCATTGTAGCGTGGCTGTGGCGCGGGCATTTGCTTTTTGGCATAATTTTTTGTAATTTTGCACCACATCTTCAAGAGAGGAGGGGGCGGGGAGCTTCCTCCTCTTCATTTGAGGGTGCTCTCGTTTTATGATTGATAAAGAACTTCTTGAAAAAACGGTGGCCGAAGCAATTGCCGACACCGACCTTTTTATTGTAGATATTAATATCGGCGCGTCAAACGCAGTTAATGTTGAAATCGACTCGCTCACGGGAGTGGATATTGATGAATGTGCCCGCATAACCCGACACATCGAAAGTGTTTTCGACCGCGATGTGGAAGACTATGAGCTGGAAGTGGGCTCGGCAGGAATAACTTCGCCGCTGAAAGTACGCGCTCAGTACGAAAAGAATGTTGGCAATACAATGGAGGTTCTCACCCGCGACGGACGCAAACTTTACGGCGTTCTCGCTTCGGTAGCTCCCGGTGGACCGCTCGACCGCGATGTCGCTTTCACGCTTGAGGTTTCAACCAAGGTGAAAGAACCCGGAATGAAGCGTCCGGTAATGAAAACCGAGGAATTGCCCCTGATCTCGGCCGATTGCAAATATGTGCGATACGACCTCAAATTCTGATAATTAAAAAAATAACATAAACGTCCGCAGTGACGCATAACCCTTTAAAACCAATGGCAAAAAAAGAGGAAACTCCAAATATGGTGGAACAATTCGCCGAGTTTAAGGAACTTAAGAACATCGATAAGACAACGATGATAAGTGTCCTTGAGGAATCGTTCCGCAATGTGCTGGCAAAAATGTTCGGCACCGATGAAAATCTGGACGTGATTCTTAACCCCGACAAAGGTGACGTGCAGATTTTCCAAAATCTTGAAGTAGTTCCCGACGGAGAAGTGGAAAACCCGAATCTGCAGATTTCACTTTCCGACGCCCGCGCCGACGACGACCCCGAAGCCGAAGTGGGCGAGGAGCACACTCGCGAAATTATTTTTGAAAAATTCGGCCGTCGTGCAATCCTCAACCTGCGTCAGACTCTCCAGAGCCGTATTCTCGACCTCCAGAAGGAAGCTGTTTTCACAAAATTCAAAGAATTGGAAGGACAGCTTGTTTCGGGTGAAGTTTACCAGACATGGTCGCGCGAGACTTTGCTGTTGGATGACGAAAAGAACGAACTTCTTCTTCCCAAGAGCGAATCTATTCCCGGCGATTTCTTCCGCAAAGGCGAAACCGTGCGCGCCGTTATCTCCAATGTCGATAACAAGAACAACAACCCCAAAATCACCGTTTCGCGTATCAACAACCAGTTCCTGGTGCGCCTGTTCGAGCTTGAAGTTCCCGAAATTCACGACGGACTAATCAACATCCGCGCCGTTGCCCGTATCCCGGGCGAACGCGCAAAAATCGCTGTTGAAAGCTACGACGACCGTATCGATCCCGTAGGCGCTTGCGTGGGTGTTAAAGGCTCGCGTATCCACGGTATCGTGCGCGAACTTCGCAACGAGAATATCGACGTTATTTGCTACACCTCCAATCCCTCGCTGTTCATTCAGCGTGCGCTTTCTCCGGCACGTATTTCAACAATACGCCTTGACGAAGAAGCCAAAAAAGCCGAAGTTTTCCTTCGTCCCGAAGAGGTTTCCCTTGCAATCGGTAAAAACGGCCTTAACATTAAACTCGCAACCATGCTCACCGGTTACGAAATCGACGTTTACCGCGATACCGAAATGATTTACGAAGATGACATCTTCCTGGATGATTTCCGCGATGAAATCGATGCATGGGTTATCGATGCACTTAAAAATATTGGCTGCGTAACGGCAAAGAGCGTGCTGAATACTCCGCGCCAGGTGCTCCTCGACAAGTCCGACCTTGAAGAGAACACCATCGACGACGTTCTCGAAATTCTCCGTGCCGAATACGAGGACGACGCTCCCGAGGCCGAGACCGAACAAGCCGCCGACAGCGCACCCGAAGAGGAGTCTCAAAGTTAAAAGATAACTTGCCTCTCCCCTCTTGCGGAGCCCCGGGCTGCCGCCCTATTTTCTCTCTTTTAACTCCTCTTCTTTATTCTGTGAATATTACATTTTATGGCGAAAACAAAAATAAGCAAAGTAGCGAAAGACCTTAACGTTTCGGTAGCGACCGTCATCGACTTTCTGCGGAAAAAGAACATCGAAATCGATGAGAATCCAAACACTCGTCTGGAGGACAATATGGTTGAGATGCTCATGTCTGCATTTCAAAGTGACAAAGACCTTAAAAACCGCTCGGAACAAAAAATCAGCGAGCGCCGCGAGAACCGCGTGCGCGCAAATGAACGCCCCGCAAAACCTGTCGAGGAGTCTAAACCCGTAGAGAACAACGGGCCACGCATTCTCGGCCGTCTTGAATTGGACGCCAAAGGAAATCCTGTTGTGCGTCCCAAGGACGCCCCGGCTCCGGAAAAGAAAGCTGCTCCGGCACCTGCTCCCGT
>CAMWMR010000005.1 GCA_947175425.1 uncultured Porphyromonadaceae bacterium | reverse complement strand
TAACTATATCCTCCGACATCCCCAGCCACCCACCGGAAAAATCCGCTGACCCGTTAAATCTGGAAGGGGATCCAACATTTATTGAGCATGAATCACTTTTTCGGAATTGCGTTGTAGATTCGTTCTACAAGTGCCCAGAATTCATCCGGACAGGGCTGTTCTGATAGCGCTTCACAGCCCTTCTTGATATATTCAAGTTCGTCTTTAGTGAACTCAACAGATAGAGGCTGTGCGATGTCCTTTTCGATATTCCAGACAATACCTCTGCCGTTTTCATTTTCTTTGATTTCAAATTTCTCCTGATCTTCAGCTGTCAGCCCAACTTTCTTGAGAATGCCACGCTTCATTGCATATTCCATAAAGGTATTCTGCTGAGGAAGGAGCTGTGGGAAGTAAAGTCTATCTTTAACGTGTAGTTCCATAACTGTTTTGATTGTTGTTTTATTAAAAATAGAGAAGCCCGAACCAAGTGGTTTAGGCTTCTGTCTTAAATTTAATTGTAACTTTATTTTTGCATTAACAATTGCCCCATTGCAGCTACAGCGTCTTCATGTTCTTTGCGACAAATAAAATGAGCATATTGTTTGTTGTCCGAATTGTTGGGGTCTTCAATCATAACTCTATGATTTATAAACTTAGATTGTTTATGTGATTTCACATACATATCAAACATACGAGAGAATAATCTGCTTCTATACTCTTGAGGCAACATATCCCCATGATTTCTACGTACATCCGTATTCGCATCACAATAGAAACAGAGAACAGCATCTTCGTTCTCATCCATGAATTTATACAGTATGTCAGAAATTGTGAATAATGTCTTATAACCGACATATCCCTCTCCGGCTTTACGGATTAGAGTGACATCATAATACAAGAGTCAAGGTCAAAGGATCGTCGGAAAATACTTTGATAGTTTCGTAGTCATAATACGAGAGGGCGACCATTATGTGATCGCCCTCAGAATTCATTATGTCAAAGGATAAATCCATCTACACTACAATAGTAAATGTACATTGTTTCTTCTCAGTCAGCTTTTTAATCTGCTGCTGCTTCTTTTCTCTCAAAGCGTCAAAGACTTGAATCATCTTTTGAGAGGGTTTTTTGATTGTGATGTTTCGAGTCATATTAGTTTGCTTTATGGTTCACCGCAAAATTACGATAATTATTTTGAACTCACAACTTTTACGAGTGTTAATTATCATATCGTTCAAATTATTAACACTTATACTTGCTGTATAGTTCTAAAAAGAACTGGAGAACATCGTTACAGATATTCTCCATTTTTTATATTGCTCGTGGGCTGATACGCCCTATTTCACTCGAATCCCCAATTGAGGGCGCCGAGCGAAAGCCACATGCTCACCTTGGCATCGGCGGGCAATTTGTTTACCAGCACGGCAAAACGGGTGAAATACCATGTGTCGGATTCTTGTCCCGGAACGGTGGTTGTCCCTACGCTATACGCCCAATTATAGGTACCGTCAATATTTTCGCGGAAAAAGCGGGTCCGGTAGGTATCAATTGTCCAGTCATGAATTTCAAACGATATTAATAAGGTATATCTGCTGAAATCTATGCCATTAAAAGCATTGGAATAAACAACCGGGTCGGTGGGAAGCTCCGATAAATCGTTTACAATAAGTCGTGCATCGGCCCACGGCTTTATTTTTTCAATCCATTCGGAATCGTTTATATTAAATTCTACCGTCGCCGGGAAGTACGACTGTACCACCGGCAGCTGAGTTTCCAGTGGAGGTTCATTGTTATTATTTGTGCAGGAGCATATTATAATGCTCAGAACAAACATAATGGATTTTATATACTTCATAAAAACGAGATTATAATGTTATAACCTTATAACGCATCCCGCATCGACTTATTGCCCTAAAGTCGTTTACATAAATTGTACCCGGCAAGCGAAGCTATCCCTAAAAAACTCATAAGAATGGCAGTTGCAACCGCTACGGTTATAATATACGCCCATATTTTGTTACGGATTTTTCGGTAAATGGCTCTCTCAATCGGCACCATTATCAAGCTGAAAATAACAATAACTATACATTGAACTATCCACATACAGGAAACAGATTAATTATGCGGCGCAAAGGTATAAAAAAATTTTTGCCTATTGAATTATTGCTCTGTTTTGCTTAATTTTGCATGTATGGAAATAAAGAAAAACAATAAAACGCTTCTAACAGGTAACAAAATTTGTTTTGCCGCAGGAATAATTCTGGCCGTTTGCGGAATATATTGGATTGTGCAGGCTATTGCCTTTAACAACACCCACTTCCCCGAGTTGCTCATATCGGTATTCGTTTCCTTATTCCTCATAACCCGTGGAATAAAACGGCGATAATGTGTAACATTTGGCGTTTTGATGCGTCTTATTGATAAAACCTTATAATTATCGTAATGAAACAGAACGTACGTCTTAGCACCTATTCTTTTATAGTAAGTATTTTGTCAATGGTCATGTTGTTTGTCATATGTCTGTGGCAATATAACAGAACCGGTATGAGCGTCATAATTTGGGTTCTGTTGGGAGTTGTGGTCATCTGGGCGCTTGCCACCCTGTACTACGCTCCGCTTTCCATAGAGTTAAAAGATAATGTTTTGGCCGTAAATCGCTCGCTGAGAGTAAAAGAAATTCCACTTTCCGAAATTAAAATGGTAAAATTATGTCCTCCCACAATGGCTGCGCGTCGTCTGTTTGGCAGCGGCGGCTATTTCGGGTATTGGGGATGGTTTTCCGAACCCGACCTCGGAAAATATTTTGCTTACTACGGAAAATCATCGGAGTGTTTTCTCGTCCTTCTCCGCAATGGCAAAAAGTACATACTCGGCTGTGAAAACGCTCCCGCAATGGTAAATGCCATAAACGCCAAACTGGTAAAATAAATTAGAGGCACACAACCGCATTCTCAATCCCAACGAAATAGACGAAAAAGCACCGCTGCTATACTGCTTCGGAATTCACAATTCCGCCGAATAAGTTAATATGAGCTGATTGGATTTTATCGTGAAAATATTCCCGCCATTACTTTCGGCAGTATTGATTTTCAGCACCTTGCAACTGTCCTCTAAAGAACCGGTTAAAGGGTATCGTGCATTTGTCGACCTCAACGGAGAAGCCGTGTTTGAAAAGAAACATTCCCAAGACTACGATATAGTTTACAGCATCTCGGGATTTACAACCACGCATGGCTATCAGTTCAACAAGCATTTTTTCATTGGCGGAGGTATTGGCGCGGAATTGGTAACATATAATTATGAGTTCTCAACAATTTCCATCGATTTCCCCATATATGCCACAGGGCGTGCCGATTGGAAAATTGGGAAAGTGCCTCTTTTTGCCGATTTAAGAGTGGGCACATTTTTTAATAAAGTCGATAATGACAGGATGTTTATTCATCCGTCTATTGGCTATCGCTGTACATGGGGACGTAAAATATCGCTCAACATAGGCGCGGGGGCGTCCTTCCATATGTTTGGCAGGCATACCGGCTCAATATGGAAAGTTATGCCCGCCGTCAAGTTCGGTATCGAGTTTAATTAAAACCTTATGTCCAGCCCCACAGAACAACTCTTGTATAGAACTTTATTAGTCCGATAATTATAAAAAGCAAGCCTCCGCAAATTAAGCCGTAGGATTTTTTGAGCATTTTGTCATAATCCTCGTTGCTGCGGTCAAGCTTTAACCGCAGTCGTATCCCTTTAATAATAAAGTAAATACCTGCCGCTGCAAAGAGTATTGTAAATGCGTAAATCATAACCTTTAAACAAACTCCGGTCGTCATAAGTTTGTTAAAATATTCCCGATGAATACTGAATCATCGCCGTCTGTTTATATTTATATAAAACATTTTCATAAATTTGCGTTGTAAACAAGGCAAAGAAATATATCTAATGCATTCCTCCAACTTCAACACATATTACGACAATATCGACCACCACTTTTGGCGAAAGTTGTGTGTTGAGGAAGGTGAATTGCGCACTTACCAAAAGGGCGAGTTTTTTGTCGAACAAGGAACTGTAGCCCGCTACATTGGATATATAAAATCGGGGACATTGAAGTATGTGGCATACGCGGCCGATGGCACCGAGAGTGTTGTCGGCCTGGAGTTTGCCGGTGAGTTCGTTGCCGATTTTCCGTTTTCACTCCATGGCATGAAGTCCCGCGTATCAATAATCGCTGTAACGCCTTGCGAGATATTTTGCATATCGGCACGGGAAATAGGTATGCGCATGCAATCCGACGAAGAACTATATCGCGTGGTTGCCGAAACCAACGTGGCTCTTTTCGACACTACCTATAACCGATATATCGATCTTCATGTAAAATCGGCTCAGGAGCGATATAACGAACTCATTGAAAAATACGAAGATATATTTTCATATTTCTCGCTGAAAGACATCGCCTCCTTCCTCAATATTACCCCCACGCATTTAAGCAGGTTACGAAAATCTTAAGCTGTCTCAACATATGTTGAGAGCTATGTTGTAACAAACAGCTACCTTTGGTGTCTCATAACAAAACGAATTTATGAAACATCGAATCCTCATATTAACCATTTGCTTCATTACCACCTTAGTTGCTGTGGCTCAATCCGAAACCTCCGACACCATCAAGACTCAAAAACTCAACGAAGTGCTTGTTGAAGCCCGTATGCAACGCACCGATGCAGAGAAAACAACATTTATTCCTACTCCCCGACAGAAGAATGCCTCACAGTCGGGGGCCGATTTGCTTGACCAGATGTCAATCCCTCAGCTCAAAGTTTCGCTCGACGGCAATATAGAAACTAATTCAGGCAAGCAGGTAGCTGTATTTATTGATTATATCCCTGCCTCAGAGAACGATTTGAAAGCCATGCGAATGTCAGATGTCCGCAGGGTAGAGTATTACGAATATCCCTCCGACCCTCGCTTGCAAGGCAATCAGTTTGTCGTAAACTATATAATGGCAAAATATGAATATGGCGGATATATAAAGGGCTTTAATCATACAAACCTGTTGCACTTTTCCGAGCAGCTTCTGGCAAATGTAAGGTTGCAGTATAAGGACATGACCTACGATGTTATGGGTTATGGCTGGGGACACAACAGCAAACATTACGGCTCGGAACTTGTTGAAACTTACAGGCTTCCGCAAGACGACGGTTCAATGAAATTTTTCGACCGTTATTCAAATACCACTTCATCAAAAGAGAGACAACAGCAATATTTCGCCGCTTTCAAGGCAACATATAATACCGACAAAGTTCAAGCCTCAACACAAATCAACGGCAGCATCAACCGCAAACCGCACTCCGACCGTAGTGGCGAAGTAATATATTCCCCTGCCGCTTTCCCTGCCTCCGAATATTCCTCAACCCTTAACAATAAATCGGAATTTCTATCGTATAACGGTTACTATTTTTTTGCCCTGCCAAAAAGTAACTCTGTCACGTTCACGCCCTCGTATATGTTTTCTCATACCGAGCAAAACTCATCGTACATTGAAAACGGTTTTGCGCCCATTTTCAACGGTGCAAGCGATAATACCAATCAGCTGAAGGCCGATTTGAAATTCAATCACGATTTCGGCAAATATGGCAATCTGCTCGGCTTTGTCAGAGGCTCTTATGAATATAACCGCACCCGCTATACGGGCACGGCTTCTTCACTTGACCGTGCAAAATCCTCTCGAATCGGCATTGGAGCCACTTACAATGTGAGTTTAGGTAATTTTTACGGTACAACAGGATTCGGCTGGGATTGGGACAAACTCCAATTTGCCCACATTACCGATAAGCCTTCATCACCTTGGTTTGACTTATCGCTACAGTACGGTTTCAACAATAAACACTCCGTGTCAGGTACTTTCCATTACAGCTCATGGCCTCCTTCGCCAAGCTATAAAAGCGAAAACATAATTCAGTCAACACCTTTGATGCAGTACACCGGTAATCCCAACCTTGTCCCCTCCAAAAGTTATGATGTGGATTTCCGGTACACTTGGCTTCCCGATAACAATTACAGCTTCAGCGCATTTGCATGGGCTTGGATTGTGGGCGACAGATACGCCTACGATTATGAAGCTGCTTCAACAGGTATTTTAAGAACCATAAAGCAGCCCATGGGAAGCTTTGCACAAGGTAAATACGGTGTTTCCGGTACCTTGAAATTCCTTGACCGCACTCTTGTATTTTCAGGACAGATAGGGCAAATTCTAAACCATAATGGTGCGCCATATAATGTAAACCACTCATATATCGACTGGTATGCACGTGCCCGTTATTACCTCAACGACTGGACTTTCACCCTCACGTATATCTCCGATAATGCAAGTGCCGACGGATGTATGAACGGAATATGGTATAGAGGCAAAAGCGATTGGTATGTAACCGTCGGGTGGGCGAACTCCGATTGGAATGTCAGAGCGGACCTTATAAATTTCTCTCGCTGGAATTGGCGTAGCGGACGTCAGGAAATGCGCAGCAAATACTATGATACCGTCCAACAATTCTATGATGGACAAAGTCATGCCTTGATTCAGTTATCCGCAACATATACATTCGGATTCGGAAAGAATGTAAAACGCGATAACGAACCGGGAGTATCCGGCTCGGCATCCTCCGGAATCTTGCAATAATCAACAGGTACTCATGTAATTAATCTTGAACCGGTAATAGTTGTTGTGCAAAGTTGTGGATAAACACAAGGATATGGATTTTTTTCATTAATTTTGCGGTATGCGCGGACTGTTGTACATAGTTATACTTCTTGTTGTTACCGGGTGTTACTCGGCTTCTCAGCCGCATGCGCTCGATGAGGCGCAGCGTCTTATGCAGAGCGATCCTTCGGCTGCACTCTCAAAGTTAAACGGTGTTGATGTGTCGCAGCTGAATGATTCGGCAACCATGGCACGCTGGGCGCTCCTGTACTCCGAGGCTCTCGTTGTAAACCGTCTTGCCGCTCCTTCCGATACTATTGTTGATATTGCAATTGATTATTACGGACGAAATAATTTTACCGATGAATTCCGCAAAGCCTCACGCCTTAAGGCATTGATGCACTCTGCCAACGATTCCAATGATCTTGCAACGGCCTTGTATCTGCAAAAGGAAAAAGAATTTTTTCTGTATAAAGAGCGTTCAACACGACGTCTGCACACTGTTACAGGTATTTTTTTGCTCATTGTGGCGGTAGCTGTAATATTGTGGATGCATCAAAGGATTAAACTGCACATGTTGAGAAACAATGCTCTCATCGCCGAGGCTTCAGGGCTCAAAACACAAATAGAGGCTCGCAGCGGCGATATAGGGCGACTGGAGAGTAAACTGCAGGGTTTGCTCGAAAAACGGTTTGCTCTAATCGACTCGCTGTGTCAGACTTATTACGAATCGCAAGGAACCAAAACCGAGCGTAAGGCTATTGTCGACAAAGTAAAGAGTGAAATCGATGCGGTGCGAACCGTCTCTTTCCCCGAAATGGAACAGGTGGTGAACGACTGCCGCAATAATCTTCTTGTAAAGGTAAAAGAAAAATATCCCCATATAAAGGAGTCCGATTATCAGCTCCTGGTATATCTTGCCGGCGGATTGTCAACGCGCACTTTGAGCCTCTTGCTGGATGAATCGGTGGATGTGGTGTACAAACGAAAATCAAGACTCAAAGCACGCATGAAGGAGCTTGTCAGCACCGATTTTCCCGATGTTATGAGCATTTTTTGAGCAGGATTATCCGCCTGTCAGATTTTCTTGTAGGTGCTTGGCGCATTAAGTTGAATATCAATCACATGTAGCAGATGCAGTCAGATTGTAAATTTGTTCTGCAAGTGTTTTGACGAGTAATTTTGCAACAAAAAATTACTCATGAACATGCTTAAGAAACTATTGTTGTTTATTGTTGCAATTCTTATTGCCCGTCCTTTGTACTCACAGGAAAATTGTGCGGACGACAGCCTTTCCCGCGAATTGCAAGAGGTAGTGGTAACTGCAAAACAGCCTGCGACAAAACTTGTCGGTTCAACGCTCGTATCAACCATTGCAGGAACTAATCTTGCAGGGCTTGGAACTGCATTGGATGTACTTGCTCAACTGCCCTTGATAAAAGTGCAGGATAATGACGTAACTGTAATAGGGCGTAGCAATATCGAAATATACATTGACGGTCGTCCGATGCGCGAAGAAATGGAACTGCAGCAATTGCTGTCTTCCGATATACGAAAAATCGAGTTGCTGATGTCGCCCGGTGCGGCATATGAAAGTACTACGGGAGCGGTATTGAAAATTTCCACTAAACGCAAATTTATTCAAGGGCTGTCGCTTACCAACCGTTTTCAGCTTCAGAAACGCCGTAAATGGTCGGTAATGGATTATCTTTCGCTAAGTTACAGAATCGCCGGCATGGAGTTTTTTGTTAACGGTACGGTAAACCGCAACAACAGTCTTTCCAAAGGAATAACAACAAACACGCTGGTTTACAATGGAAAAGAAACTATAGTGGGAAGCAGTCAGTACAATTCTTATCCCACTACTGTAGGAGTCATCAAAGCAGGATTTAATTATGCCAAAGGCTCACAGTCGTTAGGAGCATACTACCGTTTTGCTCCAGAGAAGGGCAATTTTCTTAATTCAGGCACTGAGTGGCTCGATAATGAGCCTCCTGTCAATCGCCTTATTGCCAAGCATATCGGTGCAAGCAGTCATCTTGCATCGCTTTATTATGAAAATGTGTTTGCCGATAAGTATATGTTGCATTTCGACGGCGATTTCCGAACCTCACACTCAAATACCGATGTGGCAACAACTTATCCGGGTGCTTTGACCGAAGATGTCAATTCCGCTGATAAGCGAAAATCCACATTTTTTGCCGGCAAACTTTATGTGAATTTTCCGTTGTGGAACGGAGAATTTACTGCCGGAACTCAAAACAGCTATACACGTACACGATTGGACTACAATATGTTGAGCGAGCAGGTAGGGGAGTATATTCCGTCGGCGCTCAGCATTGCCCGGCAGACCTCGGCGGCTTTGTTCTTTTCCTGGGCGTGGACGTTCGGCAAGCTCTCACTCTCGGCGGGAGCGCGATATGAGTATGTCAAGCATGATTTCTGCGTAAACGGCAAACGCGATGATGATGTCAGTCGCCGTTGCAATCTGCTAACGCCCGATGTTTCGCTTGGCTATTCATTCAACGATAATGCGCAGTTAAGCCTCAGCTATAAGGCGGCCACGGTAAAACCTCCTTATTCGCAGCTCACAAGCTCGCTGAGCTATGTGGGTATGCACGAAATTGAGGGCGGAAATCCTGCGTTGCGCGATGAACGCATGCACAATTTGCAGCTGTTCGGAATGTGGAAAAACTTTATGCTGCAAGCCGATTTTGTGCGCAGTATCGATACTTATGCTTATGTAAAAGAACTCTATCCGGCCGATAATCTGCAACTGCACATGCACCCCGTAAACATCGATGTATCGGCACTCAGCATATATCTTGTGTGGAGTAAAAACATATGCCGGTGGACGCCGAATGTCACAGCGGGAATGTACAGGCAACGACTTGAAACAGGAGGAAACAGATTCGACAAACCTATATTTTCGTATTATTTCGACAACACCTTTGCCTTGCCCCACGATTGGAGTATTACCGCAAACATGTCGGGAAGTTCTTGCGGTGACATGCACACAAACCGATTCGGAGCAACAGTATTTACTATGGATGCTTCGATTGCCAAGTCATTTATTGGCAAGGCCCTAACGGTAAAACTGTCGGCAACCGACATATTCAATACCGCCAACAATAACTGGACAATGAATACTTGCGGAGTTTTTGTGGACAAGCGACAGAGCTACGACCGACGCGGTATTTCTCTTGATATTATCTATAATTTTCAGCCTCGCAAGAGCAAATACAAAGGCTCGGCAGCCGCCGAAGAAGAAATGAAGCGTCTTTTCTGAAAAAATAAGTCTGTTACTGCTTATTTGTGTGGTTCAGTTGCTTTTGATACTGCATAAAGCTTGCCGCACAGAAAGACGTGAGAAAAACAATGCTGCACATATTAAACCACGCCCTTGTGGAGGACGGCTCCTGTATAAGATATAGCAGCCGTCCTATAGTGCAAGCCACGCCTGTAACAAGCAGTAGCAGCGATATGTTACGTTTTGAGCGAATGCCAAGTTTCATAATATTGAGCTGTAAACTTTATAACGCCAAAATTACGAAAAATCAGCAAATTATGCAAATATAAAAAACACATTGCAGCTTACTGTGGTATGTATCTAAATCGTTGATTTACGATGTTTATCTACGATATTTTTCAATTCATCGGGTGTTAAATATTTACCATTTACTTTACGATGTAGCATGGCATGACAATTTGGGCAAACCGGAATAAGTTCATCGCAAGGATTTATTTCGTGTTCTACTCCGTCAAAAGATGAAATGAAATTTATATGGTGAACATGAATAAAACCTTTCCCAACGTCACCATATAGCTTTTCTAAATTTGCACGGCAGATTTGACATGTATAGGCATATTGTTTATAATGCGATAAACAGGCTTTCCGTGCTTGTTGATTTCGTTCGTATGAGCTAATGGAGTGTTTGTATGTGCTGCCCTCGTAGAATGATTGTGTGAAGTCATCGAAAACAACATCAAAGCAGTCTGTAAGATATTGTAGAATGTTGTCAGGAACTCTTATACCGCCTTGAATATTAGAGATCACGCCTAATTGACGCAGTGAATCCAACGAAAGTTTTACATTGTGGTCGGGTACTTCTGCAATAAGCTCGAAGCGAGCATAAAAGTCGGTGGGCTTTAAGTTATATTCGTACCCGAAAAGGTACGTGTCGTTGACAGTCTCCATTCGGGGAATGTTGATTTTGCACACCCTCATCATATACTTAATTTGCCGCAATGGATTAGAGCAATATATAAAAACTATGTCGCCAACGGCGAGTTTATTTCGCTGTCGCCATTCAACAAATCCAAAGTCTTTCAAACTTTGAGGTAGGTTGAACACCTCCTTATTCCATGGTAATATCCAATAGGTCATATTAGCTCTTCTGTTATGTAACGCGTTGTATAAGAAATGTTTCTTGCAGAATTAGTCATTGTCGGCTCAAGTACGGACTAAATACAAAGTTAGCGAAAATTTTGATACTTTAGTAATGGCAAGCAAAAATAATTCAGCCGCAGGTGTCTATAGCGGAATTATGATAAAATTATTGCCGTTCCAAGCTATGAGCCGGGTATTGTCAAGGGCTGCGATGCGGTAAAGAGGATATGGTATGTTAAAGTATCTGTCGATTACTTTGCCGTTCCAGTCTATCTTATAGATGGTCGGGGCGTATTTGTCGGCATCTGAATACCCGCAACCCCAATGCAACGCATAGATGTAATCGGAGGTATATGTCAAATCCACGGTGTGCAGACTATTCAATGTCTCAAAATCGCCTTCTTCAAGAGTTTTAGGGTCGAAGGTGTCTTCGCCGATTTTTACTGACTTGATTATATTGCCGTCGGTGTCGAATATCTCGATGACCGGGTGAAGTTTATAGGCAAATGCGAGTCTGTTATGTTTGTCAGAGTACACCATTTCCCCGGCGTTAGGCATCCATGTCTGCAATTCGGGATAAATGTTGATCTGTCTGATTGTATCAATTTTTGATGTAGTAAGGTCTGCGGTCATGGCATACTGTCGACCTCCGTTTGGCTCACGTCCAATAAAGACATATTTGTCCGTGCCGGTCATATATACGTCCTGAACATACTGCGAGAGTGGAAAAGGCACGGTGCTGTTGCTGTCCATCAGATACTGCCGTGTTCTGACAAATGCTGTATCATTCTCGACGGTAAAAATCTCGCAATCGTCCTGACCGACAACGCGGATTGCGTCATTGTCGGAGATAAAAGGATAAGGCATATAGGAAGCATAATATCCGTGCTCACGTTTGCCCATATCAGAGCTTATACTGATTGTGTTGTTGGTACTGTCGATAATTGCGCGACGGAGAAGCCGTTGGCCGTATCCATCCTCACATTCAAAGACAAACAGCAATGTATCACATGATACTTTCATATCCGTTACGTGTCTTATTGCAGGCAACGGTTCTCCGGATATTTCCAGTTTTGCTGTTGTGGTGGTTGACTGTGCGTTGGCACACCCTGACATGAACAGGTAAAGTGCTATTACAGATAATATCTTCATTTTATTTCAAGGGGTCTATATGGAACGGATATTTTGGCTGCGTCGGCGTTATTCATCACCTTGCCATCCTTGCCGACAATATGAACCCTGTTACTATCTCCGCCCATCTCTGAAATCATAAAACCGACAGGCGATTTGAAATAGCGTACAAGAGTCTTTTCAACATCTGCTGCCGTGCATCGTTTGTCGTTGCCGTCACGGTATGTATATTCCATTATGGGTGCGTTTGTGCGTTCAAAACCCTTTGCCTCCCAGATAAATTGTTGTTCGGCATCTTCGATTTTTAGAATCAGCCCCGGCAGACCTCCGAATTTGTAAGGACCGAAAGGCAGGGGAATATCAGGCGTAAACCATGCCGTATAATTGCGCCCGGCAAATTCAGCAGTTGCCTTACGACAGTCATAGCCCATAATCGAATCGGTGGCTTCATCGCAGAAACTCCATTTCAGCGTTGGAACGGAATCAGAATAGACAAAGAAGGCGGAGATTGACAGCCGATATTTCAAATCGGTTTTCTCGCCTCTGACCGGTCTGATGATTTCCAAAGGCCATGGATTGCCCGACACATTGGAATACGAATCCGCCCCACGACGAACCTGTTCTGTAGCCAACGAATCGAAGTGGTTGATTATGTCGCTATAGTCTTTGATATTGCGCTTACCTATCTGCACAATCCGCGTGTCGCTGTAGGCATCCCTTATGTCGGGGTGGAATTTATATTTAAGCGAATATGTAA
Source organism: uncultured Porphyromonadaceae bacterium (assembly GCA_947175425.1). Lineage (GTDB taxonomy): Bacteria > Bacteroidota > Bacteroidia > Bacteroidales > Muribaculaceae > CAG-873. Next base: position 83,405 of record CAMWMR010000005.1, on the reverse strand, counting down.
CCTTGTATCTTGCGGTATCGACAGGCATAGCGCGGTCAATAATTCGTGAACAGGTTTCCTGTGCTGCACCTGTAATCCACAGGAAAACAAAAAGTAGAGATAATAGATATTTCATAACTGTGGTTTTTAGAATATTCTGAATCGGATTTTAAGCAACACACTGCGAGGGCGTATGTTGTAGATTGCCTTTGACTCCGTGAGAGCCGAAAGGTTGGAGTAAATATATGACTTGCGGTTGAGCAGGTTGTCGCATGACAGTGTAAAGCTGAAACGCTTTATCGTATACTTCGCCTCGGCATTGAGCAGAAGGACGGACTTGTCGCCGTTGTTGAAGTTGTTGTAGTAATGGTAGAGCGATGTAGTCAGCGTAACGCCACAGGGGATTGTAAAGTCGAGAGAAGCCTTGTTCGTTACGGTGCGCAACCACGGAAATCTGTCATACCCTTTCTGCTGTGTCGCCGACTGCGAATAGTTGCCATGATAAGATACACCTAACCATTTGAACGGCGTCAGGCTGATGTCAGCGTTCACTCCTATGCTGTTGCCGGAGTAGCGCAACACCTCGTCCTGAACGAGCAGCGGACTGTCGTAATAAGAATATGTAACCGAAGCTCCGATTTTCAGGCGTCGCCAGTCGAATCCCTGACTCGCGTGGATTTTTGCAGAGATCATATCCCCGTTCTCCGATGTGCGACGGCTGATGGTGCGCTGCACTATGCCGTCGTAATAGGAGCCATATAGCACATCGGGCGACTGTCTGTTCCACGAAACCTCAGCTCCGGCGAAACTCATTGAAAGAATGTTCTTGAAATCGTAGCCTAACGAGTAATGCTGATTCATACCTTCGTACAGCCCTGCCACATCGTAAGCCGACAACTGACGGTAAGATGTCAGTATATGCCCGGAATACAGTGTTTCAATCGAGGGTGTCATATAGTTCAGCATTGCCGCCGCTTTGAGGTTATGGCTGCTGTTGAATTTGTATGTGAAGTTGAGCGACGGCTCTACACGAAAACGGTTTTTGTCGGTAATATTGCCGTCAAGTCTGTTGTTGAGCCGGAACAGGCGGTATTTCATTGGCAGATATAGCGAGGCATGGATTTTGCGGGTGCTGAACATCATTTCGGCACCGACTCCGGCATCGAGATAGTCGAGCGTCAGGTCGTTGTCTACGACATGAAGCCGGCTTTCGAGTGAATTGTGATGATAGTTGACTATCGCCGAGGGGTGAAGCGTGAAATTGCCAACCTTGAACGCCGAAAGCAATCCCGCACGGTTCTCGGTGGATATATTGTGGTAATCCACATGCTGATAAAGCAGATCACCCGGTATGATGTCGGGGAACAGGTTGGGAGAAACAGACAGGCTGTGCGGACGTTTTTCCAAGTTGACAAGCGAGGAAATCTCAAAGCCACGGTCGGAGGAATTGCGGTGCGTCATGTGGAATTTATTGAGCAAGCGGTATGTGTCGGTCTTACCAATCTGGCTTACATTGTCGCCTCCGGCTATAATCCGGCTGTCGGCATCGGTAGTGCTCCAGTCGAATTTCAACTGCTCTTTGAGATAGTTTTCATCGCCGTTGTTCATATATGTAAGGTCGCCGTATGCTTTCTGCATACGTGCTGTGCCGTTCATCATTTCATCAACGGCATTCATTTCGCCGTCGGGCAGATAATTGGTAGTTACAGAATGACTTTGCCTCGTGTCGCGGTCGTTCATATAAGCTGCGTTGATACCGAACTCACCTGATTCCCCTACGCGATATACATTGTTGAATGTAGCGTTGTGCGAGCGGTTGAAATAGTAGAAGCGCTTGTCTATACCCGGAGCCGACGGCATGGAGATTGTCGATATATTGCTTGTGCGCGAATAATCGTTGTCGAAGGAATACAGTTCCTGCGACAAGTCTTCGCCGGTGTTGTTACCCTTGTATGTCGCAAGAAACTGGCTGTTGCGGCGGAAATATGTAGCAATCGCAAAGTTGTTCCACAGGCCTTCATCGCCATATCCGCCTCCGATTGTGGCAATGAGATTGAACACGCCTTTGACACCCTCTTTCAGCCGCAGGTTGATAGAAGCCTGTTCCTCAGGGCGTAAACCTTTGAGAGCTTTGATGTCCTGATGATTTTCAAGCACCTGCACTGTGGCGATGTTGTTGGGGTCGATGTTGTTGGTGGCAATGCCGTAATGCCCTTTCATAAGGTCAAGGCCTTCGATGTAGAAATTCTTGATGGGTTTGCCTTGATAAGATACCTGTCCGGCAACCGACACCGTTATGCCCGGCATTTTCCTTAAAACATCAGCAATAGATTGGTCTGTTTGCGAGAGGAAAGAGCCTACGTTGTAATTTATGGTGTCGCCATGCGAATAGACTTTCTTTGACTTTACAACGACCTCTTTCAGTTCGACGGCGCGGTTCTCCACAATGATTTCATAGTTGCCTGTGCGGTTGGGCACTGTAATCTCCGTCGGAGCTATCTCTACACTTGAGGCTTTGAGAATAAGACTGTCACACACGCTTTTAACCGACATGCGGAACATGCCGTTTTCATCGGTGAAGGCAGAAGCCAAGATGGTTTTAGGAGCATTTGACGGCGATGCAATCACACTGACAAAGTCCACACCGCCGCCATTGGATTTTGAAACTCTGCCGCTTATAACCGATTGAGCTGTTGCAGATAAGGTAATGACATATAGCAGAATAGTTGTAATCAGTCGATAGCTCATTTGATGAAAGTTGAAATATGAGCAAAGTTAGATTGAAATTGTGACTTTGCTCTCAACAAATGTTGAGACGACTGAAAAAAACCGCCCGAAACTTGTCCGGACGGCCTCGGTGGGGATGATTATAAATTATTTATTGGTGTTGTCGGGTGCGGGTTGTTCGTAGGAGTTCTTGTCGACGTTGATAACGAACGAATTACGCTTGATGAATGCCACAATCAAAATGAGCACCACTACGCATCCGTTGAAAATGAAAGCAAAATTGGGGTTGCCCTGGGCATCGAACAGTCGCTTCATCGAGCTTATTATGAAGGGTACCATTGATATGCCTATGTAATTGCAGGTGAGTAGATAGGCAAAGTACTCGGTGGACTTTGCGGCAGTAGGGGCAAGGTAGGAGGTTTTGTCGTAAATTACGGGCTGTACTATTCCGTAGCCGAATCCCATGATGAACACGCCAACGATATATGCCCAGTAATGGTGAATGAAACCAACGGCGAACAAACCGATGATACATAATGCAACGGCTGCCTGAATTGTATAGTTTTTGAAAAATCCTATAATTTTGGTGAGGAAGAATCCCGAAAGTGTTGCCGAGGCAAAGAACATTGCCGTTGCAACGCCTACATCGCCTGTGCTGAGCTTATAGTGCTCCATAGTGAAAGGCAGGTAGTAGGATACGACTTCGGTGGCGTAAGTGATTAAAAAATACAATCCCATTACTCCGGCGAGCAAAAGCAAGCCTATGCTGCCCTGAAAGTGGAAGTTAACGGAAACGGGACGTTTTTTTGCCTTGGCCTTAGCCTGTTCGTCGTCGGTTGGAGCGGGTTCTTTGAGGGGGGTATAGGGCGGGGGAGTGGGGTTGTCGATTTTATGCCCTTCGATATACTTGGACGTCATAAATGGTATGAGGCACAATGGTATAATCGGTACCATATAGACTATAAAAGCCAGATGCCAGTTGAAAGCTGCAATCCATCCGACAAACAGGGTTGCGAAGATAACGGTGAAATTTGACAGGCTGGATTTCATTCCTAATTCGCGGGTACGTGCTTTACCTACAAAATACTGTGATATAAGGCTGGCCGCCAAAGGAATGACAAGTCCGCAGCCCACGCCTAAAAGACAACTGAGCAGAATAAGTTCAATCATAGATGAGGCAAAAAAGTACAGAACACCGGTAAGAGTATACAATATCAATCCTGTGGCGAGAATGTACATTTGGTTACGCTGGTTGCAAATCTTGCCCGAACACAATATAAAAGGTATTGTAACGAGGTTCGGGAGTACCGTAAGCAACTGAATTTCAAGCTCGGAAACATGGTGGAAAACTTGGTCGAGCTTTCCCATAATGGGTGAGATTGCGAGTCCGGGCAAGTTTACCGTTAGAGAGATGGACAGGATAGCCACTAAAGAGATGAACGGCATCTTGCCACACCCCGAATCAACGTATTTCATATTTATAGTTTTAAAAGAGGTTGTTGAATAGCGGGACGCGCCCGGCTTGCAGATTTGTAAACTATAACGTTGCTTCGGTAATTTTAGTTCAATTATATTAATGTGGAGCGGATGTAAGTAATTAAAAATTTCTTTTCAAAAACGAAAGATTCTATAAACTTATTACCCTGTGCAATGTTATGCAAATATGCGCACGGCTTGCAGACCTGCGTAATTTATTAATTTTATTCATTAATAAAACTAAAAATTATTTGTCTATAACCCGAGTTTAACAATCAAATTAAATTAACTCTAATATGAAATCTGCTGTTAAAGCCGCTTTGGCGTTTATTGCCGTTTCGGGAACATTCCCGATGTATGCACAGGACGAAGTCACACTCGCTCCGGGAGATGACGCCACAAACAAAATCGAGTTCGGACGCACAACTCCCGAAATCAAAAAGATTTTGAAACGCTCGCGTCCTCAGGGTCATCGAGAAATTCCTGCACCGTCGTTCGCCCTCCACACCAAGAATAATAATTTTATAATGACCATAGGCGGGTCTATTACCCCTATTCTGGGTTACGATATAGGCAATAACCTCTATAAACAGGACGGAGCGGGCATAAGCTTTGTGACATCTGCAATACCAGTTCCCGCAGAGCGCGGCCATAAAGGCGATTTCTTTATCAATCCTATCAACGGGTCGGTAGACATGCAAATCGTAGGTTTGGCCAATACCGACAACGAAATAACCGGTTACATTAAAGCCGGAACCGACGGAATTACGACATCGCTGGTTCTACAGCGTGCGTATATTACTTACCGCCGCTTTACCGCCGGTATGAAACTTACTCTATTCCAGGATGATTATGCCTGCCAGCCTCCTACAATCGACCCTGAAGGCCCCTGCGGATGTGTTTCGACGGTATCGTACGAAATAGGGTATACCTCCAAATCGTACAACGGCTTCCGTTTTGCCGCCGCATTGGATATGCCTACATTCTACTCATCCAACGGTTATTACCGAGGAAAAGACTACCCCGAATACGACGGCAAGCAGGTTGCCGACTACGGTGATGCCGAGCAGATGATTCCCGATATTCCCGCGTGGGTTGAATACTCGTTCTCCGAGTGGAACCGAATCCGCGTTTCGGGTATTCTGCGCAATTTCGCCTATCGCGATCTTGTTGCATCAAAGACACGTCACAAAGCCGGCTGGGGTGTAATGCTCTCGGGTAATTTCCAGCCTGTCAAGCCTTTAATTTTCTATTATCAGTTCGCCTACGGCAAGGGCATAGGCAACTATCTACAGGATATTGCCGGCAAACCGCTTTCGTTTGTCCCCGAGGATTCACATCCCGGCCAAATGGCAGCTTCCCCCATGGCCGGTCTCAATTTCGGCGTGAGCTATAATGTCAGCTCGAAGCTTCAGTTCAATGCCATGTTCTCACAGTCGAGAATATGGGATGTGCGCGACTACTGCAACGCACTTGATGAATCGCAGAATTACCGCTATGCACTATATGGCGCTGTAAACTGCTTCTATAACATAACACCCTGGCTCCAGTGGGGTATAGAGTACCTGTGGGGTCATCGTGAGACCTGGAATATCGGCGGAGCTCATGACAGCCGTATCCAGACCCAGCTCGCCTTCAACTTCTAAATTTTCAAATAAACAATAACAGCTATGAAAGGCATTAAATCAGGCTACGGCACAGCCACACTACCACTATGGGCCGTATTCAACCTGTATGTGATTTACATATGCACGTCGATTCCGGGTCTTGCCATTTCGCCTATAATGGGTGATCTTACCAAAATTTTTCCGGGTACCTCCCAGCTGGAGACCCAGTTTCTGACTCTCGGGCCAAATATCGCGGCCATTCCGTTTGTGTTCCTGGGAGGCTGGATAGGCACCAAGTTCAACAATGCCAAACTGCTTAACTGGACGTGTCTGTTCTACGGTATCGGCGGCGCATGTTTCTTCATTGCGCCCAATATGATTACTCTCATTATTCTGAGTTTTCTCATTGGTATTGCCGCCGGTATACTTTCGCCGCTTGCGTCGGCATTTATTGCCGATATGTTCGGCGGGAAAGCACGAACAAACCAGTACGGTTATACATCGGCTACTCTTAACCTTGTTCTAATGATTTCGGTTGTTGCAACGGGTTATCTGGCAAAAATCAGCTGGCGACTGCCATTTGTAATTTATCTGTTACCTTTTGTTCCACTGTTCTTTGCAAAGGGTTTCCGCAAATATATTACCGAGCCTGCGGATATTCGTAAAAACGATGCCGCCAAGCTCAACACCACAAAGGTCCATTACAAATTCTCGAAAGAGGTTAATGTGCCTATGCTTGTCCGCTATTGCCTTTACTACTTCTTTATTACACTTGTAATATCGGCAATCAGCCTTTATATTCCTTTCCGTTATACCTCCACGACCACCGCGGGTTACCTGACCTCGATTCTTTTCCTTGGCATCATGGCGTCGGGATATACCCTTACATTCTGCCTCAAGGTGTGCAAGAATCATGTGGCAGTTGTAGTTATGGCTCTTATTGCCGTTGGATTTGTTCTTATGGTAATTTCATCGAGCGCCTTGGTTGTGGGTCTTGGTATTCTTGTAGCATCGTATTTCTACGGCATCGCTCAGCCTTACTACTATGACCGTCTGTCGGTTGCATCGTCCCGAATAGCGCTTACTCTGACTTTGGCCTGGTTCGCATCCATGGACTCGATAGGTAATGTTGTGGCACCCTTTATAATTGACGGTATAGCAAAACTGTTCCACTCGTCGTGCTCGACACATCCTATTATCGCGTTCAAGATTTGCATGTATATGACATTTGTAGCACTTGTTATAGTAATTGTACGTCAGATAATTACAAGAATGCGCCATGCGGATGACAAGAACGACAAGAGCAAACCCGAGGGCCCTGTAGCAACCACAGCCGCCTCGATATCGCCCATGCCCGAAAAGACGACAGTATCGTCGGGTGATACGTCAAAGAACAGCGACGCCAAATAAGTCTCCCCAATTTTAACTAACATATATTATGTACACTCCAAAATTCAAGAACACGGAACCCGTTGAATTCGTGCTCAATCAATACACTCGCGGTTATGCCCAGTGTATCGACAACAACTGGAATTATGCGGTTTATGCCCAGGATCCCTCGGCAAGCATATTCCAGAACGAGTACAATGCCGGCTATGTGCAGGGCAAGGTTCAGACCGGAGCGACAATCAAAGCCACGCGAAACAACACCTGGCGATGGTATGTCTTAGACGAAGGCCCCGGCGCCAACTCCACGCAAATACCTCCCGGCGGCCTTGAAATAGCGACCAAAGCGCTGGTAGACAACTACAATTATCTTACCGACTGGGTTGAAAAACATTTGTCGGAGCGAGCCGGCGAGGCGTTTGCCCGACTCATGTTCCGAATGCTCGGCATTTACGAAGGCGCAAGCGACAAGCAGCCACGCAGCGATGTGAAATTCGATGATTTGAAGCTGTCGTCGATGGATGCCAGTGACTCCACGATGCACTCGGGAGATGAGGCACTTACGTTTATTGATGTTTATTTCATCAATGCGCAAATGGACCTTTGGGACGCTGTAGGCAAGCAACTTGGCGTTGCCCTTAACAAGCTTGAAAAAGATGATGCGGAAAAGACTCTTGAGAAGCGAGAGGAAGAGCTTCAGGAGGATTTGCGCCTCAAACCGGGACGTTGCTCGGGCTTTGTAAAACGTCTTGACAACGGCGAAATTCTGTGGACCCATACAAGCTGGTGCTGCTTCATGGCACAGACTTGTGCAATTACTTATGTGATTGGCGAGGATTTCCTTACGCAGAATACTTTCTCGCCCGGCCAGTTCGGATCGAATACCGATTTCGGTTTCAACGGTCACGGCATAGGGTTTAACGAAACGACAGAGACATATTTCTATACCGAGCCTAAGGTAGAGGGGCTGTGGATGACATGGCGTGCCGCAGCAGCAGAAATGTTTGCAAAATCGATAGACGATTTCTATTATTTCTGCACTCTTGACAATACCGGAACTTACCTTAACGCATATATGGTTGTTGACGCCTACAAGGGAGAATTCGGTATGATTGACATGAGTTACAGCCGTTTCGCGCTGTTCAAGAGCGACGGAAGCAATGTAGCCGTAAGCGATTCGACAGGATATGTTCCCGATTTCCTGGACTACGACCACCATATGGTTGATCCGACGCATGTGCTTGGCTGTAACATTCCTGTTTACAAGCGAATATGGCGCGAGCTGGAGACGATTGACGGTGCTCCCAAGCGTCGTTACCAGCTATACCGGAATATTGCCAATGTGCGTACCATGGACGATGCCAAGAATCTTATTACCTATAATGAAAGTCTTGAGCCAATTTCCATTGCGGGCCGTTGGGATCACAACTACGGTACATCGGAGTTCATGCGTTATCAGCCTCACGGGTCAATCGATGCGAAGGCATTCGGTACGGAGGAAATCAAGGCAGTGCTTTCATCGCTTTCGATGAAACCTTCGATAAACGGTACCAAGACATCGTTCTGGATGAAATTCGGCAGCCCTTACATTGACGGACAGCCTTTTATCTGGTCGCAATCGATATGGTCGCGTTTCAAGGAACCCGAGGAAGTGGACCTCATCCCCGATGCCATTGACGGAGCCTGGAACAAAGTTAAACTTTTTATGGAATGATAAAACTTGAACGCTATGGCTAAATATATCCCAAAATTCAAGAATACGGCTGCAACCCAGTTTGTTCTCGACCAATATACGTGCGGTTTCGCACAGTGTGTTGACAACAATTGGAACTATGCCATTTATGCGCAGAATCCTAATGTAAGCATATACCAAAACGAGTATAATGCGGGTTATGTGCAGGGTAAGGTGCAGACAGGCGAGACTATCCTTGCCACGCGAAACAATTCGTGGAAAAACTTCCTTGTAGGTTCTACCCCTCAGGATGCAATTTCGGTAGAAGTAAAACCCGAGTATCTTACGGCTGCCGGAGAGGCTGTTGTCCAGAACTATAATTATCTTTACGATTGGGCAGAACAGCGTAAGGACGATCCTATGGTTCAGAAAATTATCCGCCTGATGTTCCGCCAGTTAGGCATTTACGAGGGAGCAGTGGGTGCGACACCGCGTAAGGAAGTGGCATACAGCGACCTTGCATTGTCGTCGTACGCTCCCGAACAGAGCAAACTTGCTATTGACAACGAGCCTCTGACGTTCCTGGATGTAATTTTCATTAATTCCCAGTATGACCTTTTTGACGCAATCGGCGATAAAATAGGTCTTGTAATGGGCTATGGAACAGCAAAGAAGCTGACGTCGAAGGATAAGCCCGACCATTGCACGGCGTTTACCAAAATGATGCCGGACGGGAATGTTTTTTGGACGCATAACTCGTGGTGCTGCTTCTGGGCACAGTCGTGCGCTGTAACCTACTGTATCGGAGACGATTTCGTTACACAGAATGCCAATTGCCAGGGCCAGTTCGGCTCGAATACCGACTTCGGTTTCAACGGTAACGGCATAGGCTTTAATGAAACTACGCATGTTGACCTTTACGACAAGACGAAAATTCTTGGCGTATGGCTAACGTACCGTAGCGCTGCCGCCGAGCAGTTTGCCCGTACACTCGAGGAGTTCTACGAGTACTGCAAGCTTGATAATACAGGCACTTACCTTAACGGTTATCATCTTGTGGATGCTAATACCGGGCGTATAGGTCTTGTTGAAATGAGCTACAACCGTACCGTACTATTTGTGTGTGACGGCAAGAACATAACAATGACCGATTCCACCGGTTACAAGCCTAATTTTCTGGACTATGATCACCACTTGATAACTCCTACCCATATATTCGGTATCAATCAGCCGATTTACTGGTATGTCGGCTATGAGCTTGAAAGCATGAATCTGCGTCCAATGCGTCGTATCCAGTTGTGGGACCGAATCGGTACCGTAGAGGATATCGAGAGTGCGAAGGCTCTAATTACCTATACGGCTGAGCGTGAACCGCTTTCGATTTACGGACGTTGGGATTTGGGTTACGGAACTACAGAAATGCCACGAATCCGTCCTGACGGCTCAGTAGATGCGAAAGCTTTCTCGACAGATCTTATTAAGGAGACGTTGGCATCGCTTTCGCGCAAACCTTCGATTGACGGAACGAAGACATCTTTCTGGATGAAATTCGGTACAGCCCATGTACGTCATCTGCCTTTCATCTGGAGTGAATCGCAGTTCGCCGACATGAAGCAGCCGGAGGAAATTGATTGTGTTCCTGATGCCTTGGATGGTCGTTGGAACCGTGTAAAAATGTTTATGGAGTAAGAGTGGGTTTGAATTCAGCTAATAAAATCTTTAGAAGTCTTTTCGGCCTGTTTTTAGCTTTCATTCTCGAAAATCCATTCTAAATCTTTTTACCAGCAGAATTGAACCCCACTCTAAGAGAGGGTGTTTTGAAATCAAGCTCACTCTAAAGGACATTTTCCAATAAAAATAGAGCGTTCGTTTGTTGTGAAAGGCAAACGGACGCTTTTTTAACGTGTGTTAATTTATACGGGAATATCGTTGGTTTTGAGGTGTTTGGAGTGGAATGTAAAATGTTAAATGCAAAAAAATGGCGCTTAGGTATTGACAAACGCAAATTTATGTTGTAACTTTGCGGTGTGAGAGTTGAAGAGTTCAACTTTTGAAAGGGGCTAAGTTTCCCCGAGGCTTAAATAATTATTCAAATTTTAAATTCATTCATCCATTAATTCAAATTCCAATGATTATGAACCGCAAATATTCAAATTTTATTCCGGGACGACAACTTAATGAGCAGGAGCTCAAGTTTATAACCGCTGCAGAACGTGCGCGAAAGAGTCCGGGAGGAGGGAGGATTGTTATTGCACCCAAAAAAGGGGTGGATTATACGCGAACGATTCTCGAGTATCTAAACTATGTGTATAAACATGTGTATCCGGGCGTGATAAATCAATATCACGGGGCTGACTTGTGCGTGATTGCGGACAATTTAAAGGATCCTGCGATGCAGTATTGTCGCAGAAGGTTTCGGTGTCGATATTCGACACCTCGCAGCCTGTACGGCTGTCGTGGCGGTACGTTCAATGTTATTTGGATCCGTACTACGGAGTGGAATTTCTATTGGCTGCGTGTGGCCTGCGAGGCTATTCACTTAGAGAATGCCGTGATTATTATTCAGCTGATACGTCCGTGTCATCAAGTGCCGGATTATTACCGTCCGTTTGAGGATTATTTGCCGAAGGTGCGTAAGCGTGCGATGAGTTCGCCTCCGCCTTTGCCTCCGGAGTTTTTGGAGGCTTATTGGGAGGTCAACGGGTATGAGGACCTGTATTTAGAAGATATTTTGTTTGAACTAAGTATTTACGAGCGGAAGCGAGGGCTCAGAGCCTTTCTCCGTTAGGGAGTGTGCTTGTAATCAATCTATTATCTTAATTCAAGCACACTCCGCGGTAGCTGCCACCGCGCCCGTTGGGGTTAAGCAGCAAGAGTACATTGACATTGTGGGAAAAAGAAGAGCCACCACCGGGGTGACTCTTGAAAGGAATGTGTTGTTATTATCAGTGATTGTTACGACCACCTTGGCGAGCAGGCATTGGTTTTGCGTCCTCGGTAAGTTTGAGTTCGGTACCGTTTGCGAGTTCCACTTCGTAACCGCCACGTTTGCGAGCGATTTCGACAATTGTTTGTCCGGGGTATACGTCGGCCACGTGTTTGGCAATAGCAGCAGGCACGATAGCAGCCGGGACAACCTGACCGCGAGCGGCTTTTACTTCTTTCCAGTCGCCGTTTTCGAGGAAGTCTATTTCGGCACCGCTTGCGAGGTCCACTTCGTATTCCAAGCCACGACGGCCGTTGTCTTTTTCGGCTTTACGGATGTTGTCGCCGGGGAAGTGCGTTGTGATAAAAGTTTTTACAGCCTGAGGGAGCTGAGAAGTAGCAACAGGAGTGCCGGCAAAAGAAGAAAGACCGGCGAATGCAATCAATGCAAGAGTTACAAATCGTTTCATTTTGCAGTATAAGATTGATTATTAGATGTTATTGCGTCGGAATACGTTGTACAGGTTTTGGAAAGATTCGTTATAAGTGCGCCCGACCGGAAGGGGAGTTGAAAGCCCGTGGACATATATTTTTCGGTTAGAGAAACGGTCGATAGCTTTAAGAGAAACGATGAAAGACCGGTGCACTCTGATAAAAAGCTCGGGAGGTAATTTTGCTTCCATTTCTTTCATGGTAATTTGAGAAATGACCGTTGGCAGGTTGCGTCGGAACACTTTGACATAATTGTCCATTGCTTCGATGTGAGTAACTGAATCAAGCGCAATAATTACGGTTTTATGTTCGGCTTTCAAAGCGATAGTATCCGTCGGTTCGCGAGGATTCTGTTCTTTTGCCGACCAAGCCACAGCTTTTTCCATTGCCTGCAGAAAGCGCGGGTAGAAGATAGGTTTGTGCAGGAAATCGACAGCGTTTACATTGAAACCTTCGAGGGCATATTCCGAATAGGCCGTTGTGAAAATAAGGGTTGTACCACGCGGGAGTTGCCTTGCAAGTTCTATACCGTTGTGGGAGTTCAGTTCAATGTCCAAAAAGACGATGTCGGGGTTTGAGCTTAGAATGTGGCGCATACCTTCGTCGGGGGACGAGAAGCATTCCAAGCGGATATTACCATATCGGCTGCAATATTCGTTCAAAATGCTCAAGGCAATAGGTTCATCGTCGATAGCTACACAATGTATCATAGTGACAAATTGATTACGAGTTCAACATCGAAAAAGTTGTCGCAATTATTAATTGACAACTTGTGAGATTTGGGATAACTGAGAATAAGTCTTTTGCGACAGTTATCGATACCCATGTGTTCGCCGATCCTTTTTACAGGAAAAATTCGGTTTCGGGTGTGGAAGTGGAGCTCTGCGTTTTTTTCAATAATTGAAATATTGATAGTGCTTTGCTCGACGGGGGAAATTCCGTGTTTGAAGCAGTTTTCCACAAAAGTTACAAGCAGCATGGGGGGTATGAGTAGCGAGGAGTCGGTAATATCGATATCGAGCACCACGTTGGTTTTTTCGTTGAGCCTCAATGATTGCAAACCGACGAGTCGGCGGATGTAATCGGTTTCATCGGCGAGTGTTACGAACTGTTTGGTGGCGGTTGTGTGGATATACCTCATCATGGAGATGAATTTTTCCAGCGAGGGGAGCGCGTTTTTGTTATTAGTGAGAAACAGACCGTACAAAGAGTTGAGAGTGTTGAACATGAAGTGCGGTTTAATCTGCGCTTTGTAGAGGTCGATTTCGGCTCTGTCGCGCCGGGCTTCGGCTTCGCGCCGGCGGTCGCGCTGAAATTCGGTTTGAATGAGCAGACTGACGGCAAAACTGAACGCCTGCACAATCATGAACAGAGACCATACAGCTTGCTGATACTGTTTGACTTTAGGGAGAAGTTTTACAATACCGGTATCGTGTATGTTCGGAGGCGGGCTATAGAGGCTGACCGCAGAAAAGAGATATGTGATAATAAAAGAGGCGATTATGATAACGCAGGAAACGAGTTTTTTACGTTCGCCGGAAAACAGGCCGGGGACAGTTATATATCGGTTGATGAAGTAGAGGCAGTACAACCAGATGCCAAGAGAAATGACATATGACTGAAAATTGTGATACCACCGTTCGATAGGGAACATTATAATCATTACCGGCAGAACCACAAAACAGAAAACGAGGTCGATATATATTGTTAATTTCCTCATAATGTAGTATTAGCTTGCAAAGATAATGAAATTATTGCCGGTGTTATATGATAATGAGTTTCGTTTGCCACCTAAAACGTGGTATTTACCCATTTCAAGACAATGCAGAAATAATATCGGCAGCATATTGGCGTCCGACGGGAATTACTTGTCCGTTGACAAGAGTGACTGCCTGTTTGTTGAAACTTTTGATTTTTTGCCTTGCGGCAATGAATGAGCGGTGAATTCGAATGAACTGCCCTTCGGGCAATAGATTGGCGATGTTTTTGAGCAGCATGCGAGTTACGATGCAAGTGCCCGAGAGGCGGAAAATTTTGGAATAAGCTTCCATAGCCTCGATATATAGAATGTCGTCGACGGGAATGCTGATGTTGTTGTACTCCTGTTTCACGACGATAGATTGTTCTGTAGCCGGAAGCCGTTCGCGCCCGAGGCGTCGCAAAGCTTTGCCGAATGCAGCCTGAAACCGAGAGAAAGCAAAAGGTTTGTGAAGATAGTCGACAGCATCGAGGTCGTAACCGTCCAAAGTATAATGGAGATATGCGGTTGTAAAAATGAAGCAAGTTTTTTCGGGGAGCCGGCGAGCAATTTCCAAACCGTTAAGAGATTCCATTTCAATGTCGAGGAAAGCAATGTGCGGTTTGTTATTTCGGATGAACTCGAGACCTTCCAAAGGGTTAGAGAAAGTTTTAATTTCTATTCCACCGATACGCCGGCAGAAGTTCTCTATAATTGCCAGGGCGAGCGGTTCGTCGTCGATAGCTACGCAGTGAATGGTATCGGTCATGTTCAGTTAAGGTTTAGAGTTAGCGAAACTTTGAAAACAGCGTTGTCCTCGGCTGTTTTTAGTTCATGTCGGTTCGGGAACAGTCCTGCGAGTCGGCTTCGGCAGTTTGCGAGTCCGACGGGCATGTCGGTTCTAAATTCGTCCTTGTGTTTAATTACGGCATTTTGGGTAGAGAAGGACAAAATGCCGTTGTGAAGTTCAAAAGATATGAAAATGGTACAGTCGCGAGAGACAGAAGCCCCGTACTTGAAAGCGTTTTCCACAAAAGTGAGAAAAATCATTGGGGGAATCAACGCGTCGGGATTATCTACGGAACTGTTGAAAATCACTTTAGTGTGGTTGTCGAGTCGGATTTGTTGGAGGTCGATGTAGTTTTGGATATAATTCAGTTCCTCGCTTAAAGGCACGAGTTCGTTTTCGATAGTTGTGTAGGTGTATTTAAGAATTTCGGTGAATTTGATGAAAGCGTCTTCGGCTTTTTCGGAAGTGCCGATTACGAGGCTATACAGCGAGTTTAGTGTGTTGAAAAGGAAATGGGGGCTTATTTGGGCTTTGAAAACAGCGAGTTCGGCTTCGTTTCGTTGTTTTTCGGCCATTGTCTGCAATAGCAGCCGCTCATAGAGTTCTTTTACGAAAGCTACGGTGATAGAGTAGCTCAATACGACGGAGAACATGAACCATATGCTTATGGCAATGTTGTAGTTGCGGACGCGGGTTTGATACTCGCTCATTGAGGGGATTACAAAATCCATGGCGGGGAGAGGATATAGAGTAACGATGTATGTAAGGCACAGAGCAGCGACAGCAATGATTGCGAGTTTGTAATAAGAGCGTCGGAGAATGAGTTTAGGGAGTTCCAGAAATTTTGCCGCGAAATAAGAGGCGTATAGATATGCTATGACAATAGCGGTGAACACGGGGAAGTTGTTCCACCAATAGTGCACGGGTCCTACCACCACCAAGAGCGGCATGAAAACGATGCAGAAGAAGAGGTCGAAAATCAACCCTGTCTGAGATTTGAGCGATATCATGATGCAAAGTTAACACAAGCGTGCAATACTGCCAAACAGGCGGGCTTGCGCTCATTTACAGATTTCGGTTGTTCATTTGCATAATTTGCAAAGAGGAGTGCTGTGGATGTAAATTTGAAGAAAATATGCATAGATCAATGAGAACACGTGCCAGCAGATATATTTATCCATTATTTATAGGAGCCGTTTTAATATCGTGCGACGGGCAGCGTCAGCCCGAACAGCAGTCGCTTATGGAGATTTCCAAGCAGGAGCTTGCGGACGCCATAGAGGAACGCGACCGGTTATTGTCGCTGGTAAAAGAGATATCGGCCGGCATGCAGCAGATACGTCAGCTTGAAAGTGTAACGCTTGGCAAGGGCGGGGGTGCGGCGGAAATGTCGGACGATAACCGGGGCGTTATGTCGGATTTAGAAGCGATAAAGCGTACAATACTTCAGCGAAGGGCGCTATTGGATGAAATGGAGACAAAGCTTGAGAACTCGACAATCAATAACAAAGAGTTGCACGAGACCCTTGATGCGCTAAGAATGCAGATTGATTCGCAAATGGAGGAAGTTGAAGTTTTGCGCCGTCATTTGTTAAGAGCACGTAGCCGTATAGGAGATCTTCATACAAGCATTGATTCGCTGAGCATAGTTGTTAGCGAGGCCGAGCAAGAGCTTGTGGCTGCGCGTGATTCCTCGCAAAAGCTGGAAAAACATTTGAATTCGTGCTATTATGTTGTTGGAACGCGCCAGGAGCTTAAGCGATACAATATAATAGACGGCGGTTTCTTGCGCAAGACGCAGGTACTTAAAGGAGATTTTAATTCCGAGTGTTTTGTACAAGGGGATAAACGAACGCTTGAAATGTTGCCTCTCAACAGCCGAAAAGCCAAATTGCTGACCACGCATCCCGAATCGTCGTACGCGATAATAGACTCATCGGGGATGAAGTATCTTAAGATTGAGAAGCCCGATTTGTTCTGGAGCCTGTCCAACTATCTTGTGGTGCAAGTGGACTGATATTGAAAATTACACACAAATTGAGATGTTGTTCGTTTTCACAAACGGTGTGTCTGTTTACAGATTATAGCACATTAGGCGGGAAGGCAGTACTTTTACGTCCAAATTAAAGGAGTGCTATATGAAGCATATATTACTGTTTATTCTTCTGTTTATTAGTTGTGGCGCAGGCGCCAAAAACCGTGAAAGTGAAATGTCGGGAGAGAATGCTTCCGAGCTGTTTTCGCTGAGCGGTACTGTATACGATGAGTCGGGCGAGACTCTGATAGGAGCTCAAGTGGTTGTGGAAAGTCGTGAAGGGGCCGTTGCTCTTACCGATGCCGAAGGCAATTTTGTGTTGCCAAATATTCGGACAGGCGATGTGGTTAAATTTTCCTATGTAGGCTGCAAGCCGGTTGAGATTACGGTTACCTCTAAAACCTCGAAGTGCAATGTTGTGCTCTACAGCAATCAGACTCAGCTTGATGAGGTTGTGGTTGTTGGTTATGCCACTCAAAAACGCGCCAATCTTACGGGAGCGGTATCGACTGTGAGTATGACGGCGTTATCGGATCGCCCTGTTACAAACGCCACGAACGCACTTGCCGGGCTTGCTTCGGGACTTACTGTTACAAATACCGGGGGAAACACGCCGGGCTTTGAATCGCAAAATATAAGAATCCGCGGACAGGGGACGTTGAACGATGCCGCTCCGTTAGTGGTAGTGGACGGGCAGACAGGCATTGCCATAAGTGACATTGCTCCGCAGGATATAGAGAATATATCGATACTAAAGGATGCGGCTTCGGCGGCAATATACGGGTCGAGAGCAGCTAACGGTGTAATACTAATAACTACCAAGCATGGAGTACAGTCGGCTCCTCGGCTTACGTACAGCGGGAATGTTTCGTTCGAGACAGTTGCCAAGCGCTTGAATCTTGTTACGGATTATGCCGATTTTATGGAGATTCAGAACTACGGGCTTACGGTCAACGGGCAGGCACCTCGTTTTTCGCAGGGAAAAATTGATGAATGGCGCAATGATGCCGGGCGGAATCCCACCATTTATCCGAATACCGACTGGCAGGATCATATTTACCGTAATCCCAATGTTGTACAAAATCATAATTTGTCGGTAACGGGAGGAGGCCGTCGAGCCCGCTATAATCTTTCGTTCGGTTATGTGAATAATCCGGGTATTATCTACTATACGGATTATGAGAGATTTCATTTGAGAAGTACGGTGGATGTTAATATACAGCCGTGGCTGAGCGTAGGTTGTAATTTGTTCGGATATATTGACAAGAACAATCCGTCGTCGGAGAATGCTGCTGCCGGGGGTGATGTTATTTTCGGGTCGGGAGCATTCAATACCGTTCCGGGAATGACTCTCTACGACCCGGTGACGGGGCTTTACGGCGGTATCCAAAATCCGGAAGATGAGAATGTGAGCAACTTCAATCCCTATCGCCGACAGTGGTTCTACGATACCGATTATCCGACAAAAACAAAGCGTACAGTTACGAAATTATACGGGCGTCTTACTCCTGTGAAAGGTTTGACTGTGGAAGGGTCGTTTTCCTATAATCAATGGGAGCGTAATATTGAGCACCATCTCACCGACCGCGACCTCTATCGTTTCACAGCCGAGGGTCCTGTGCTTATCAGAGAGGGTGTTGTGCGTACCTACATACGCCGATACAATTATAAGAATATCTACCGGCAGTCGGAAGTTACGGCCCGATATGATTTCAAAGCCGGAAAACTGAGTACCTCGGTTCTTGCGGGCGCGAGTCAGGAGTATAATAAATATGATTACGATTATTATATCAAATACGACCTTGTAGATCCGTCGCTTGGTTCATTCGATGCCGCCACGACCAATGGCAGCATAACGGGTAATTACAATGAGTGGGCGATGCGTTCGTTTTTCGGGCGACTGAATTTCAATTGGGATGACAAATATCTGTTAGAGGCCAATCTGCGAGCGGATTCGTCGTCGAAATTCGCTCCCGAGCATCGGACGGGGTATTTTCCGTCGGTATCTTTTGGCTGGCGAATATCGCAGGAAAGATTCATGAGGAATGCTTCGGCGTGGCTTAACCAGCTTAAACTCCGGGCGTCGTACGGTTCGCTGGGAAACAATTCCACTACAAGTTATTATATGTATCAGAGTCTGTTTGCGACAGCCAATTATGTTTTGAACGGCAATATTGCGGGCGGATTTGCGCAGACAGTGCTTGCCAATCCGGCACTGACCTGGGAAAAGACGTATATGGCAGACCTTGGAATAGATTATGCTTTCCTGAACAACCGGCTTAGCGGTTCGGTGGACGTTTATAATAAAAATACCAAGGGTATTCTTATTTCATTGCCGGTTGCTCTTGAACACGGTACGAGTACTGTTCCCAACCAGAATGCCGGCGAGGTTAATAACAAAGGGTTTGAATTTGATATTCATTGGAATGACCGTATAGGCAAAGTTTCCTACAGCGTTGGTTTTAACATGGGATTTGTGACTAATAAAGTGACACGATTCCAGGGTGCGGTATCGTCGATAAGCGGTGTTTATAAAACACAGGAAGGCAAGCCGATGAATCAGCTGTATGTTATTACGGTTGACAGAATTGTGCGCGATGAGTCGGACCTTGCGTATGTTCAGTCGCTTGTGGATGCGAATCCAAACTATTTTGCCACGTATCAGCGTCCCGAGCTTGGCGATTTCCTGTACAGGGATGCCAACGGCGACGGTAAACTTGATGCGGACGACCGTGTTGAAATAGGGTACGGCACGCTTCCGAGGCTGACATATGGCGCGAATATAGGCGTTAACTGGAACAATTTCGATTTTAGCATATTACTCCAGGGAGTTGGCAATCATTATGTTTACTATAACAATCAGGCATTTAGATTTGTGACTGTTATGGGGCAATCGCTGATAAAGGATATAACCGACAATTCGTGGACACCGGATAATCCGTACAATTCCATTTATCCTGTTCTTCGCAACAATGCCAACGGGAAAAACAATATTGCGAGCGATGCCTTTGTGCATAATGCCGCATATCTGCGATGCAAGAATATACAGCTTGGTTATAATATTCCGCGCAGTTTTACAAAGAAGTTTTTTGTAGAATCGTTGAAAGTATATGCGAGCGTAGACAATCTTTTCACTATTACCGATTTTCCGGGATTTGACCCTGAAATAGATGCCACAGTGGGTTATCCTCAGCTACGCCAATATTCATTTGGTGTTAACATTACCTTTTAAACGAATTAAGCGATGAAACTGCAATATTCAATTTTGGCTATATTGGGAGGCGTGTTAATGAGCGGATGTGAGAGTCTGGACTATTATCCGGGCGACCAGCTTTCGGACGGGACTTTCTGGCAGACCGAGGAACATGCGCGTCAGGCGGCGGTAGGAATGTACGCGGCCATGAAAGCTCCGTGGTGTTTCGGAATGGAATTCACATTTGATATGTGCTCCGATATTGCCGACGGGACAACTCCGTGGTCGGATATATCGCGAGGGAATACTTTCGCATCCAACAGTTCGGGAGTGCAGAACCACTGGCAGTATTTGTACGAACTTGTACACCGGAGCAATACTGTTATCCGCAATGTGGCGGGAATGCCGGTGAGCAGCGAGACAATTGACAGAGTTACCGGGGAGGCTAAATTCCTGAGGGCGATGGCTTACTTCCGGATGCTCAACTGTTGGGGCGGTGTACCTTACTATGACGAGACATGCGATATAAACGAGGAATTTGCCAATCTGAATTCCCCGCGCAGCAGTGCCGAGGAGATTCGGGCGCATATTCTGGAAGACCTTAGCGATGCCATTGCCAAGCTTCCCGTAAAGTGGGACGATGCCAATTCGGGGCGTGCGACCAAGGGGGCTGCCTATGCCTTGCGTGGCAAGGTGTATCTGTTTAACCGGCAGTGGAACGAGGCTGCCGCCGATTTTGAGGAAATTGTTTATAACCGAACAAACGATTACGGCTATGCCTTGCATTCCGATTATAATGAGTTGTTCAGGCTTTATAACGGAATGCACAGCAATGAAATGATTTTTTCGATACAGTCGATCGACGGCAATACGTCGGGGTATGCTCTTGATATAGTTTCCTATTTCGGCAACAAGTCTACTATGCGCCTTATTGCGGGGAACTGCATAGTTCCGTCGACCACACTTGTTGATATGTACGAAAACCTTGACGGGAGTAAATTCGATTGGGATGAACTTTTTCCCGGTTTCAGTTCGGGCGGAAGCGATTTGCGGAAGCGATATTTAAGTGTGGCTATAGACCAGGGCAGTACAATTGTTACGAGTACACTGGAGTGTGATACGAGCCGGGTTATGGATGCTTACAGGCTGCGCGACCCGCGATTGTGCTTTAATGTAATAACCCCTTATTCACATTATTTGGGTACTGATGCCGGTTCGTCGCCTATGGACAAGCAATTTGTGATTGCCGATGCAAGTCGAGGAGGCGCTCCCATGGAGGCGATGTCTTTTATACGTAATTCGGAGGGCTGGACTTCCTATTTTTGGCGAAAATGGATTCCGACGGGCAATCTTGACGGCTATTGGGGAGAATATAATCGTACTCCATATGAATTTCCGTTGATACGTCTTGGAGATGTAATTCTCATGCTTGCCGAGGCTTATAATGAAACGGGAGAAACGGATAAGGCAGTAGTTGAATTGAACAAGGTTCGCGAGCGTGCGGGTATGCCCGGGCTGAACAGCGGGCCGAGTGCGCTTGCTGTTGCAGGAAAAGATGAAATGGCAGAGAGAATACGCCGTGAACGAGCATTCGAGCTTGCCGGTGAAGGTCAGCGTTATTGGGACCTCCGCAGGTGGGGGCTTTTGCAGGAATCGGTTACAGATGCAAGGGATATACTTGGTAATCTGATGTATACGCGGAGCTATCAGTCGCGACATGAAACGTGGCCGATTCCGTTGGTTGAAATGGAAAGAAATACTTCGTTGGTGCAAAACGAAGGCTGGTGATTATGTAAGTTAACAAAAATAAGGTATAGATACTACTATGCCTTGCGTGGAGGCCGGTGTTGTGAAAGCAACATCGGCCTGTTCGCCATTAAATTTGTGCAGTTCGCCAATTAGCGAAAGTTGGAATATTTGTATATGGTTGTTTATTAGTGTTTTAGATGTGTAATACCGATTAATTGGTATTTTTTAGCTGTAGTATAATGGCGAAATTTGCAAAAAAATTAGCAAAACACATTTCATGACAGCAATATTTTATAAGAGAATTTTACCGTTTGCAATTTATTTATTATTTATCACATTTACGACTCATGCAGCACCGGCAACGGGCATGATTTCGGGCAAGGTATTGTCGATGGACGGCGAACCCTTGGATTATGCCACAGTACTATTGAAAGGGACTTCCTATAATTGCGCTACCAATGAAAAAGGAATGTATCACCTTAAAGCTCCTGCCGGAGAATATGTTCTTGTTGTTTCATCGGTAGGATATGAAAGGAGCGAGACCCCTGTTAAAATAAAAGCCAACGAACGCGTGCGGCTCACCGTCAAGCTTAAATCGAATACTAATCTTGCCGAAGTAATTGTAGTTGGCAATCAGCTGAGCAAGGTTAAAAATTCGGCATTCAATGCAACCGCCGTCAATACCCAGGAGTTGGTGAATACCACAAAAACGCTTAGCGAGGCGCTATCGAAAGCGCCGGGAATGAAGATTCGCGAAAGTGGCGGCGTTGGTTCGGATATGGCTGTAACTATGGACGGTTTCAGCGGAAAACATGTAAAGGTTTTTATTGACGGAGTTCCGCAGGAAGGTGTGGGCAGCTCGTTCGGTCTCAATAATATACCTGTTAATTTTGCCGATAGAATCGAAGTGTACCGAGGCGTTGTTCCCGTAGGCTTTGGAGCCGATGCCATTGGCGGTGTAATCAACATTGTCACTCCCCGCCGACAAAGGAAATGGTTTGTGGATGCATCCTATTCCTACGGTTCATTCAATACTCACAAGTCGTATGTGAATTTCGGGCAGACACTTGCTAACGGATTCAAATATGAAATAAATGCGTTCCAGAATTATTCCGATAATAATTATTGGATAGATTCGCCGGTAGAAGATTTTGCTACCGGTGCCATAAACCGTAAGAAGCTCGAACATGTGCAGCGTTTCAACGATACCTATCATAACGAGGCTGTTATTGCCAAAGTCGGGTTTGTGAACAAGTCGTGGGCCGATCGCCTGCTTGTAGGCTTCAATTATTCGCATATGTACAAGGAAGTACAGACCGGTGTGCGTCAGGAGATAGTTTACGGACAGAAACATCGTCACGGATTCACCCTTATGCCCTCGTTGGAATATGGCAAGCGTAACCTGTTTGTGAAAGGACTGGACGTGTCGCTCAATGCGAACTATAACCGTAACAATACCACGAATGTGGACACGGCAATGGTAAAATATAACTGGCGCGGTGAAACGGATCGTCTCAATGCCCCTGGCGAGCAGTCGTACCAGTTGTCGAAGGCAATGAATAACAATTGGTCCGCTTCGTTTACGGCCAACTATCAGCTGAGCGAAAACCATGTGTTCACTGTCAATGATGTGTTTAACGCATTTAACCGCAACAATGAGAATTTGCTCACCACACCTCCGTCCAAAGATGAATTCGGCAAGGTTACGAGTAAAAATATTGCCGGAGTTTCATACCGGTATATGCCGAACACGAAATTAAACTTTTCGGTATTCGGCAAAGAATATCATCAATATGTATCGGGTCCCATGGCAACATCGTCGGCGCAGGATGTATATGAAATGACATCGCGCACTATCGATTATTTCGGCTACGGCGCTGCCGGTACCTGGTTTATGCCGTTGGGCTTTCAGCTAAAGGCTTCGTATGAAAAGGCTTACCGCTTGCCCACAATTGAAGAGATGTTTGGCGACGAGGACCTTGAAGTGGGAGACATTTCCCTTAAACCCGAGGCGAGTCATAATGTAAACCTCAATCTGAGCTATAATGCCACATTCGGAAAAAATACGGTTTATGTAGAGGCCGGTTTTATTTACCGCGATACCCGCGATTATATTCAACGAAACATACTTGCATTGTCGGGCGGTAAATCGGCGGCAACGTATGTTAACTACGGAAAAGTAGATACTAAGGGCGTAAGTCTGTCGGCGCGCTACAGTTTTTCGCGTTGGCTAAGCCTTGGCGGCAACTTTACGCAGATGAATGTGCGTGACAATATGCGCACAGCGCAGGGCAGTACAGCTCCCAATATTTCGTATAAGGAACGTATGCCCAACCTGCCCTATATGTTTGCCGATGCCGATGTGAATTTTTACTGGCACGGGCTGGGCCGCAAAAGCAATGTGCTGACGGTTTCCTACGACAGTCAATACACCCACAAGTTCTGTTACTACACGGCAAATATCGGTTCCAATAACGACGACTATATGGTTCCCGATCAGTTTGCACATAATGTTACTCTTTCCTATGCCATTCACAACGGACGATACAATTTCTCCTTTGAATGCCGCAATTTCACCAATGCAAGGCTTTACGATAATTTCAGTCTGCAGAAAGCCGGCCGTGCTTTCTACGGCAAGGTGAGAGTATACTTCGGAAATTAAACAACCTAAATAATTAAATATAATGACTCAAAAAAAAATGTTTTGGAAAGCAATGGCAGCAGCTGTTCTGCCTGCTCTCGCACTCACGGCGTGCTCCGAAAATGACGACCCCAAGCCCGGTGACGAAACAACCGGAAGCGCTGCCGGCAAATATGTATTTGCCACCACAGTTCAAGGCTCCAATGCCACTTCCTATGTTCTTCTTACTGGCGAAACACTCGACGAAGGTTCTCTTTCCACCGTTAACAACGGTTTGCTGAACGACGGTGCAACTCAGTGGGTGTTCTATAAGAACTATCTTTACGCGCTCATATACAATCAGGGTAATGCCGGCACAACACGCAGCTATATCCTTAATGAAAGCGGAAATATTGAGGCCCGCAGCACCGAGTTCCGTATAAGCCGCTTCTCTTCCTACGGTACCTATAACGACGATATTATTACAATGTCGACAGGCGAAGGTCCTTCGAATCTTGCCGATGCCAACGGATACAATCCCATGACTCTGCTCGTTACATATCTTAATGTATACAACGAGACATCCACTACAAACGATACCTCGACAGGTCTCTACAGCATGGAAAACTTTTTGGGTAACGGAGAGTATGTAACACTCGCCGGTGCCGAGCAAAGCGGTTCCAAGCTGTACTGCGGTGCAGTTCCCATGGGTCTCAGCCAGTATGGCGTAGCCTCTGAGAACGGCAAATGGATTCGTCCCGGATTCGAACATCTTGTTCACAACGAGGCCGGCGGTACCGGTGCCGGTTCATACAATGCCGGAGAGCTTGTAGGCACTCAGTACCCCGATGAATGCTGGGTAGCTATTTACGATAACTCGAGCCTTACTCATCCCAAACTTGCCAAAACCGATAAAATCAGCTCTCCCTGCGGCCGTTACCGTTCTCAGTCCTATCAGACTGTATGGAGCGATGACAAGGGCGATGTATATGTTTTCTCGTCGAGCTATTCCAAAACCATGACCGACGAAAAACAGCGTACCACACTCCCCGCCGGCGTATGCCGCATTCCTGCAGGAAGCACAGAGTTCGACGACTACTACTGCAACATTGAGGCTCAGACTCCCGGCGGCAACCGTTCGTTCATGCGTTGCTGGCCTGCAGGAGGCTCTTCGTTCCTTATGATTATGTACGATAAATCTCTCACCGAGAAGAGTCCTGCCGCAACCGACCTCGCGTTGTTCAACGCCACAACAAAAGAATTGAAATATGTTACCGGAATGCCCGATAATGTATCCTCTATCGGCAAAACCGTTTATTCGCAGAATGGCAAGGTTTATATTCCTATCAATGTGGAGAATGAACAGCCCGCAATCTACGCAATCGACGTTAATACAGCAGTAGCTGCCAAGGGAGTAACTATAGAAGCCACCGATATTACCGGCTTCGGTTTCATGGACCCTGTTAAGTAAAAAATGATGATGAAACTATTCCGTAAAATTCATCTTTGGCTCTCGGTACCTTTCGGTATTATCATTACTTTGGTATGTTTTTCGGGCGCAATGCTCATTTTCGAGCCTGAAATTACGCGCGCAGTACACAGCGATGTATATTATGTATCCGAAGTAAAGGATGAACCTCTTCCAATGGGTGAACTTATGGAGACTGTCAAGGCAAGTTTGCCTGACAGTGTCTCCATAACGGGAGTTACCGTATTTTTTGCCAAAGACCGCACCTATCAGGTTGCTCTTTCCAAGCCTCGGCGTGCTTCGTTGTTTGTAGACCAGTATACCGGTGTTGTTACAGGTTCCTATGAACGCTTAGGCTTCTTTTCCACAATGTTCAAGCTTCACCGCTGGCTGCTTGACAGCGCTAATCCTCATGGCGACGGTGTTAAAGTAGGCAAACTTCTTGTAGGTATTTCCACTCTTGTGTTTGTTATTGCACTTATTACGGGTGTTGTAATATGGTGGCCGCGTGCCCGCAAGAATTTGCGTAAATCCTTGTCGATTTCTTTTTCCAACGGTTGGAAAGGATTGTGGAAAGGTTTGCATGTTGCAGGCGGTATGTATGCACTTGTGTTTGTGCTTGCAATGTCGCTTACGGGACTCACATGGTCGTTCAACTGGTATCGCTCGGCATTCTATGCCGTATGCGGAGTAGAGCATACTCCCCGTAATTTCTCCGCTCCCGCAGCTGCCGGAACCGAACGACAGAATGAGGGTGGCCGTGGTGAACGCGGCGAGCGCGGTGAACGTGGAGGCCGAGGTGAAGGTCGCGAAGGTGGCCGACGTAATGGCGGCGAAGGACACAAACGTTCGGAATTCGGCCGTTGGCAACAGGTTTACAATGAGCTGAGCGAGCGCTATCCGCAGGCTCCGCAAATTACTGTTGGTAATGAAACCGCAACCGTCACAGTAAGCAGCTTCGGCAATAGCCGTGCTTCCGACAAGTACAGTTTCAGCCGTCGCTCCGGAGAGCTTGAACTGCAATCCACTTATGCCGATACATTACCGGCCGACAAGCTTCGCGGATGGATATATTCCATTCATACAGGCAGTCTCGGAGGTCTGATAACCCGTATTTTGTGGCTGCTTGGAGCTTTGTTGGGCGCAAGTCTGCCATTGACAGGCTATTACATATGGATTCGTCATCTAACGATGAAAAAAGAACATATGCACCATTAATACTGTCAGCAGTATAAAAAGAAATGGATGGGCCGTGTTGTCCATCCATTTCTTTTTTATAGTGTGGTGTCAGATATTGCAGAGCAAAGCTTTTGAATCGGAGTCTTTTGCCGTAACCCTTATATTTTTGCTGCAAGCCGCAATCAGGGCAGAATGTCCTTGGGTGAGTTCGGTTGTATTGCCAAAATCGTCGGTAATGGTTACAGCGCCTTCAATACACACAATAATGCGGAAAGAGTCGATGTGCCCGAGTTCTGTTCCCGTGCCTGCTGCCAGTTCAAGGATATCGGTTTTGAAATAATCGCATTCCACAATAGGCGCGGGTGTGCCGGGTGTGCCGGCATAGGGAGTACGGAAATTGTCTTTCACAGAGTAGTCAATCGCGTCCTTTGCAAGTTGAAGATGCAGTTCCCGCAAGTTTCCGTTAGCGTCGCGTCGGTTAAAGTCGTCAATGCGATAAGTAATATCGGAGTTACGCTGAATTTCAATAATGAGGTTTCCGGCACCGATTGTGTGGACACGTCCCGCTGGGATGAGGAAGCAATCGCCTGGTCTTGTATCGTATTTTGCAAGCGTATCGGCGAGTTTCCCTTGTTCTACCAGATTAGAGAGTTGCTCAAAATCTATTTGGCGAGAAAAACCGAATGCTATGCTTGCTTCGGGATCCGAATCCACAATGTACCACATTTCGGTTTTTCCAAAACTGTTGTGGCGTTTTCGTGCGAGATTGTCATCGGGATGTACCTGAACGGACAAATCGTTTTTTGCATCGATTATTTTTACCAACAGCGGAAATATAAGACCGTACCGCTCCACGCATTTATGCCCGAGCAGTTCCTCGCCGTATTTTTTGCACAGTTCGGTTAGAGTCAGTCCTTTGTCGGGACCTTCGGCACCGATTGATTCCGACCCCGGTACGGCCGAAATTTCCCAGCTTTCGCCTATGTGACGCAAGCGTAGTGTTTCGTTTTTGTATAGGGCTATTCGGTCGCCACCCCACAAAGTGGGTTTGTAAACGGGTTCGAATATATATACTAACTGATTCATTCTGCTTCAAAATAAAGTGCGCGTCGCATGCATGGCACTTGCGGGAGAGAGCCGCCTCCGACGCTTGAAGAGGTGTTGAAAAATCGATAGGGCAGTTCAGCCCCTTGCATTCCTTATTCTACGTACAGCACGAGACCCTTAAGGTACTCGCCTTCGGGATGGTATATGTTTACGGGGTGGTCGGCGGGCTGAGTGAGCTGATGCAGAATACGAACCTTGCGGCGACTCTGGGCAGCGGCGCTGAATACGGCGAGCCTGAACTGTTCCTTGTTCACAGCCTGCGAGCATGAGAAGGTGAATAGAATTCCGCCGGGAGCAATTTTTTCGAATGCTTTTGCATTGAGCCTGCGGTAACCCTGCAATGCGTTGTGGAGTGCGCTGCGGTGCTTGGCAAATGCGGGAGGGTCAAGAATAATGAGGTCGTGACGTCCGCTTTCCATTGCATCAAGGTATTTGAAAGCGTCGATAGCTTCGGAGCGGTGGATAGTTGTTGCGGGGAAGTTCATTTCTACGTTTGCGTCGGTAAGCGAGATTGCTTTAGCCGAAGAATCGACAGATACAACTTCGCGAGCGCCGCCTGCGAGCGCGTATACCGAGAAACCGCCGGTGTAGCAGAACATGTTGAGAACGCTACGGCCGTTGCTGTAGTGTTTTACGAGACTGCGGTTGTCGCGCTGGTCGACAAAGAAACCGGTTTTCTGGCCTCTGAGCCAGTCAACACGGAATTTAAGTCCGTTTTCAACGGCAAGGTCGCCAATGTCGCCTCCGGCAATGTAGTCGTTCTGCGGGTCGAGGTGAGCTTTGTAGGGTAATGTGGTTTCCGATTTATAGTACACACTGCGAATACCGGCATCGGGTAGTTTTACGAGGGCATCGGCAATAATTTCGCGAGCAAAGTGCATGCCGGCGGAATGAGCCTGCATTACGGCGGTAGCTCCGTATACGTCCACAACAAGTCCCGGGAGGAAGTCGCCCTCGCCGTGCACAAGTCGGTAGGCATCTGTATCCTTGTTCGGGAGTCCGAGCGCCTGTCGCAATTTGAACGCATTTGTAAGACGCGAGGCATAGAAGGCATTGTCAATAGCTTCCTCTATTTCGAAAGAAAGCATACGCACGGCAATGCTGCCAATCTGAAAATGTCCTGTTCCAATAATACGTCCGTCGTTAGCGGCAACCTGCACGAGGTCGCCTTCTTCTATGCCGTCCTTTTCCGTATCGGGCATACGGACGAGCGCGCCCGAGAAAACCCAGGGATGAAAACGATCGAGCGATTCTTCTTTGCCTTTTTTCAGGCGTAGTATAGGTAGTGTTTTTTCTGCTGTTTTCATTTCAGGAAGAAGCGATAAATATCGTTACCGTTAGCGTATATTAACAGTAATATAAGAAATACAAATCCACAGGTATTGGCAATTTCGAGGAAGCGTTCCGACGGCTTACGGCCCGAAATCATCTCAACAAGAGTGAACAGCGAGTGACCGCCGTCAAGTCCGGGGATAGGTATAATGTTCATGAATGCAAGGATAATGGAGAGGAACGCGGTTATCTGCCAGAAAGAGTACCAGTTCCAGCTTGAGGGGAATAGGTCGCCGAGTGTTCCGAAACCGCCGAGGCTCTGAGCGCCTTCTTTGGTAAATACGAGCTTGAGCGACGACACGTAGCTTGCCAGGCGGTCGGTTCCTATTTCCCAGCCGCGAGGAACAGATTCCAACAAGGAATAACTTACACGCTGACGTTCAAAAATATCGTAGGGGCTTAGCATTTGAATACCGATTTTGCCGCCGTCGCTGATTTCTACAGGCATAATGTCCTCGGAGCCATCGGCATGGAGAATCCTCATATTGGCTGTAGTGCCTTTAGCGGCGTCGAGAGCAGGGAAAAATTCGGTAACGGACGGTACGGTATCGTTGTTGACAGTGAGAATACGGTCGCCGCTTTCAAGACCTGCATGAGCCGCACCTCCGCCGGACATTATTTTTGCAACAACCACGGGTACGCGCATTGTCATGGGCGAATAATCCTTGCCTTTGGAGGCAATTCGGCGAATAAGCTCCTGCGAAACAACTACTTCGGCAGTATCGTTCTGTCGAAGAACACCAACGCGTGCACCGGGCTGCAACATGTCCCATGCAAGGGAATAGTCGGTGGCGTCCATTGGTTTTCCGTTGAGAGTGAGGAGGATGTCGCCGTCGCGGAAGCCGGCTTCTTTAAGTTCGGTGCTGAAGTCCATGCCTTCGGCCATATTCTGCAGGGGTATTACGTCGTCGCCCCAATGGAATGCAATTCCTACATATATTATAATGGCAAGAACGAAATTCAAAACCACACCGGCAACCATTACGCAAAGGCGCTGCCATGCCGGTTTTGAGCGAAGTTCCCAGTCTTGCGGTTCGGAGGCAAGGTCGTCGGCGCTTTTTGTTTCGTCCACCATGCCTGCAATGTCGCAGTAGCCGCCTAAAGGAAGCCAACCGAGTCCGTAAACGGTATCGCGCCATGTGGGTTTGCCGTCGGGGCGCGGGTTGCGGGGTTTTGAAACCTGAAGAGTTTTTAATGCTTTGGGGGCTCCGTCTTTTTTGTTCCATGCACCAAGTTCCAATGTCCCTTTCATGGGATTATAACGGAGCAGCGAGAACCATGGGTTGAAAAAGAGGTAGAAACGGTTCACTTTCACGCCGAAGATACGGGCGAAAATATAGTGTCCGAATTCGTGTACGGTAACAAGAATTACGAGTGCCAGCACTAATTGTGCGGCCTTTATGAGAATATCCATTTTAACAGCAGGAGGGTTGTAATTTACTTATTAATTCGCTTGCCTTGGCGCGGGCCTCGGCATTGGAAGCCACATAATCGGAGTAATCGGGAGCGGGGATGAAATCCGAGTGTTCCAGGGTGTGAGCAATAGTTTTGTAAATGTCGCCGAATTTTATTTCTCCGCGCAGAAAAGCAGCCACGGCTATTTCGTTGGCCGCATTTATGACGCACGCGGTGTTGCCACGCTCTTTCAGAGCCATAGCGGCGAATCCGAGGCACGGGAAACGTGTGTAGTCGGGCTTTTCGAAGGTGAGCTTACAGAAGTCTTCAATGCGCATTGTTTTGGCCGCTGCGGGCAGGCGGTGATGTTCGCCTATTGCATATGCTATGGGAAGTCGCATGTCGGGCATGCCGAGCTGTGCTTTAACTGCTCCGTCCTTGAATTCCACCATGCTGTGGATTATGGACTGGGGGTGTACCACAGCTTCAATGCGCTCGGGCTCGATGTCGAAAAGATAGTGTGCTTCGATAATTTCAAAAGCCTTGTTGAGCATGGAGGCGCTGTCGACGGTTATTTTTTGCCCCATGTTCCAGTTGGGATGTCGCAGAGCATCGGCGGCGCACGCATTTGCAATCTGTTCGGGTTCCCATGTGCGGAAGGGACCGCCGGAAGCTGTTATGAGCAATCGTTCCACCATTGAGCTGTCCTCGCCTGCAAGGCACTGGGCAATTGCAGAGTGTTCGGAATCGACAGGGAAAATTCGCGAAGAGGAGCCTGCAAGGCGTTTTTTTACAAGTTCGCCTGCCACGACAAGCGTTTCTTTATTTGCCAGTGCAATATCCTTTCCGCATTCTATTGCGCGGAGGGTGGGGGCGAGGCCGCTGTAGCCCACGGTTGCAGTAACAGCAATATCTATATCGTCGTGGCACACACAGTCGGCCAATGCGTTGTCACCTGCAAGGCATTCAATACCCAGCGGTTCGAGCTCAAATTTGAGCCGAGGCAACAAGTCCTCGCGGGCAATTACTGCACAGCGCGGTTTAAATTCACGGCAAAGCTCGATGAGCTTGTCCACTTTGGAGCCTGCGGTGAGTACCGTGGCCTTGTATCGCTCGGGAAATCGGCGAATTATATCAAGAGTCTGAAGCCCGATTGAGCCGGTGGCGCCAAGCAGGGCTATATGTTTTTGTCCTTTCACTATTTTAGAACTTGGGGTTCAAAGTGCAAAGTTACGAAAAATGCGCGATTTACGAAACGCCTGCCGCCCGGGAATATTCGGAGAAAGTGTTTTAAATTAATTTTACATTGTCTTTGAGGCTGTTGGAGGCATATTTCCGAATCATTCGTCGTTGTTTTCCTGAATGCTTTGAAGCTCTTGTCGGATTTGTTTTGCAAGACGAAGCATTTTCAGACATTTTACAATTCCCAATGCAAGGCCTGTCAGGAGGCCGATAACAAAGGAAACTGTAATGTACGGGTCTTCGTGGCGTAAGAGATGAAATCCGAGCAGCGATATGATGAGCACGCTGACAATGATTGCCGCCAGGCGTCCGGTACGCTGAATCTGCTGAATTTTAACGGCGTGCCGCAGTGCTTCTACTACGGGCATGGAAAGGTAGTCGCAGCGCGATATATATTTGCTGATACATATATTTGCAATGCCCATTACGACGCCGAAAACAGCATATACACCGGCTACCCATACCGGCAGATCGAGAACCGATACGAGCGAAGGCGACATTACAGGCAAAAGGAAAGCGACAATTCCCGTGAGAAAATAGGTGCGTGCGAGTTTTTGCTGGGCGGTGGTTGCACGGGAAGTGGCAAGCCGTGCCGCAAGTCGCTCGTTGTTCTCCTCAAGCTTGTCGAGCCGCAGATTCACGGTTTTCCATTTTTCTTTAAATTCATCTAAATCCAAAGCCATAGATTATCCTTTCGTAAAGCCGCTTTGAGCAGCCATTTTGCTTAGTTTTTCTTTAATACGATGAATGCGCACTGCAACATTGGAGGTGCTTATACCTGTGATGCTTCCTATTTCTTCGTAACTTTTTTCATCAAGCCACAATGTGATAAGCGCCTTGTCGATAGGTCCGAGAAGAGATATGAGCCGGTACAGCTCGCGATATTCCTCAAAAGCCGCTGCATTGTCGGAAGTATCCGCTTTATCGTATATTACATCGTCGAGGCGGTAATTGGAGGAGTGTCTCGAGTTGCGCCGGTGCCAGCTGATACAAGTGTTTATGGCCATTCGGTAAATCCATGTCGACACTTTGGCATCGCCACGGAAACTGTCCATGCCTTGCCAAAGGTTTATAAGGATTTCCTGATACAGGTCGTCGAATGTTCCTTCCGGACCGCTGTAGAGATAACATACCTTGGCTATCATCTCTTTATACTGGGAGGTGATAGCCAAAAAGTTTTTCTCTTTCTCGGTTTTGCGTGTCATTTGACAGTTAGACGCCGCCAAAGGCAAAAAATTACATCGCGACGCGATTATTTTATGCTGTCCAGCAAAATTTTTTGTGCGGATGCGGCAAAAGTGTCGGCGCAGGCATTGAAACCGGCAAATCTGAGCTCGGTTTCCTTTGCGCGTATGGCAAGAACGGCGTCCTCGCGTTTCATTGAGCCTGCAGGATGTTTGAGCGCGTCAAGCGCCATGCTGCGTCCTGTGGCAGCAGCTTCTTCAAGTTCTGCATCGTTTGCTTCGGAGCGTGTGTTTCCGCAAGAAAAGCAAATGCTTGCAAGGAGTATGGCAATAATTGATAAATGTCTCATAAAAGTATAACAGCGAGTTTTGCGCAGGCTTCGGCATCGTCCATTGCATTGTGATGCTGCAAAAGAGGAATCCCGAAAAATTGACACAGAGTGTCGAGCGATTTCGATGCACACATGCCGCGGGGGATAGAGCGCCGTGCCGCCTGCAGAGTACACCCGAAAGCTTCTTCAGGCTCTTCAAGGCCGTAGATGCGACAGGCCGCGCGTATGCAGCTTTCGTCAAAAGCAGCGTTGTGAGCCACCAGCGGTAAGTTTTCCATCCAGTCTTCCCATTCTTTCCATATTGTTCCGAATGAGGGAGCGTTCCAGGTATCGTCATCGGTAAGACCGTGTACGCGGGTGCAATGCCATGAGTACCAGTCGGGCTCGGGACGTACCAAAGAATAACGGCGGTCGCATATTACACCGTCGCGCACTTTCACGGCACCTATGGCACAGATACTGCTCCGTTGGTTGTTGGCGGTTTCTACGTCGATGGCTATGAAATTATCCATTGTCGGGTATAATAAGTCGCACGGCCTCGGCAACTTCCTCCATGAGCCAGCGTGGTGTTGATGTGGCGCCGCATATGCCGAGAGAGGAAGCTCCCGAGAGCCATTCGGCTTTGAGGTCGGCTACTTCTCCAAGAAGATGCGAGCGCGGATTGACATCGAGGCAGTGGTTGAACAGAATTTTTCCGTTGCTGCTTTTGGCTCCGGCAACAAAAATAACCACATCCTTGCTTCGCGCGAACTCTTTTATGTGCTCCACACGGTTTGCAACCTGACGGCATATGGTATCGAAGTATTCGAATTTTACGTCGGGCGATTTACGGCGGTTTATTTCGTCGATAATCTGTTGAAAGCCTTCGAGGCTTTTTGTGGTTTGGGAGTAGAGGGCGATGGCGCGGTTGAAGTCCACACGGTCAAGACCTGCAATATCCTCCACAACAATTGCCGTTCCCTCGGTTTGTCCCACAAGCCCGTTCACCTCGGCATGTCCGAGTTTGCCGTATATTACAATCTGAGGGCGCTTCCCCGGAGTGTTGAAATTTGTTTTTATGCGCTGTTGCAGTTTGAGTACAACAGGGCAGGTGGCATCGATTATCTCAATGCCGTTTTTTGCTGCGATGCGGTAGGTGTGGGGCGGCTCGCCGTGAGCGCGAAGAAGTACCTTTGTATCGTGAAGTTCGGTGAGCTGCTCGTGAGTGATTGTTGTTAATCCTTTGGCTTCGAGGCGTTTTACTTCGGCGGAATTGTGCACGATGTCGCCGAGGCAATACAACGTTTTGCCCCGTTCAAGTTCAGCTTCGGCTTTTCGTATAGCGGTTACAACACCGAAGCAGAAGCCCGATTCGCTATCTATTTCAATGGAAATCAATGCTGTGTTTTTTCGTTGAAACGTTGGAGCAGCCATGCGTCCTGCTCGTCGAGAGTCATTTGAGAGTTGTCAAGAGCAATGGCGTCGTCGGCTCGGCGCAGCGGACTTTCGGCACGTGTGGAGTCAATTTTGTCGCGATGGACAACATTGGCGAGCACTTCCTCGTAGTTCACTTGCGAGCCTTTTTCGATAAGCTCCTTGAAACGGCGCATGGCACGGGTCTCGGCGGAGGCGTCTACAAAAATCTTGAGTTCGGCGTCGGGAAATACAACAGTTCCAATGTCGCGACCGTCCATTACTATTCCGCGCGTACGTCCCAGCTCCTGCTGCATTGCCACAAGTGCCTTGCGAACCTGCGGAATTGCGGCAACGGGAGATACGGCGTTGGAAACACGCAGACGACGAATTTCCGTTTCAACGTCTTTTCCGTTGAGGGTAGTGTGCTGTGTACCGTCGGCCTGTGGAACGAAATCGATTTTTATTTCGGGCAGAGCGGTGGCAATTGCATCGGCATCGGGTTGTCCCTCGCTGTCAATCATGCCGTTATCTAAAGCATACAGTGTTACTGCGCGGTACATTGCGCCCGAGTCGATGTAGCGGTAGCCGATTTGCGATGCCAGACGGCGGGCCATTGTGCTTTTGCCCGATGAAGAATAGCCGTCAATGGCTATTATTATGGGATTTGCATTAGTTTTCACCTTATAAAATCGTTGAAATTACAGGATAGGTTGAACATTAAGGTTGTCGCACCGGTATGAGGTTGGGATAATGCCAGTCCGATACCGAAGCTTTTGACTTTGAGGCCTCCGCCGAGTGAGAAGCCCGATATGAAGCTGCGCGAGTAAGTGCTCATGTCGGTGCGTGTTTTATAATTATAACCGAGGGAGAGGTAGTAGTTGGGGCTGCTTATGAGGTCGACGCCGAAAACGAGATGACGGAACAGATTGCTCATGAACCCGTCTTTTACAGTAGGCCCGTCACCCGTTAGTCCGTTGCCTGTCTCTACGTACGGCAGTTTCCATTTTGTGAGATTCCATGCTGTTATGGAAAAACGCAGGGGAAAAGTTCCAAAGGATTGTGACCAGCCGAGACGGATATCGAAAGGCAACCGGTCGTAATTCTCGTTGAAACGCTTGACTTGTCCGCCGAGATTTGCAAGTACCACCGAAAGAGACATGTCGTTTTCGGAATTGTAATAGTTAAGCCCTATGTCGGTTGCAAGAGCAAAGGCCGTGTAATCGGCGTATCCGCTGTAGAGAGCTTTTAGAGCGATACCACCGCGCAGACGGTCGGTGAAATCGTGTGAATATGTAAGCCCGAACGACATATCCTTGGGCGAGAACGAGCCGACGAAACTGCCGTCGGGCAGAGTTTCCTGTATTGAGCCGTATCCGAAGTACTGCACCGAAGCCATCCACGCCCCGTGGCTCCCGGCAGCGTGAGCATACCTGAGCCCTGCAAAATTGGAACCGCCTATGTAGTGCATGTAATTGAGCCCTAACATATTGCTCATTTCCTGCCCGAGAAGAGCCGGATTCTGGTCGGGGACACTTACATCGTCATCGACCAGAGTGATATTTACGCCACCAAGGCCGTAAATTCGCGCCGAGGAGGTGACATTCAGGAAGTTATATGCCGTGCTGCCGCCATCCTGCGCCTTTATTGCGGTGGCGGATATTGCCAGTACGGCAATTATTGATAGTATTATACGTTTCATTGGCCGGTGGTGTGCCTTTTATACTGCAAAGGTAGTTACATTAATTAATAACGCAAAATGTGTGCTGCTATTGTGTGGAAAATTGGCAGGCGCTTGTGTTGCACTGTTGGGGAAATTGGCTTATCTTTGCAGTATAAAAAATAAGCCAATCGCCGGCCACACGCCGGAACACACCTTAATATTATGTACAGAAAAGGAAAACTATATTTCCGCTACGGCACCATGGGATCGGCCAAAACGGCCTTGCTCCTCACTACGGCATATAATTTTGAAGAACGGCACATGGATTACATGTGTATGAAGCCTGTTGTGGACACCCGTGAGAGTTCCAATGTAATACGCTCGCGAATAGGAATAGAAAGAGAGTGTAGGTGGATTTATGCCAATACCAATCTCTATGAGCTTGCCCGTGAGCTATATAAGGAAAAAGGCCGTCTGGTGGACTGGTTCCTTATCGACGAGGCGCAGTTTCTTACAGCGGCGCAGGTTGACCAGCTTTCGCGTGTTGTGGACGATTTTGGCAGTAACGTTATTTGTTACGGACTTAGAACCGATTTTAAAACCAATCTGTTCGAAGGCTCCAGACGCCTGTTCGAAATTGCCGATACTATTGATGAGATAAAGTCGACATGCAATTGCGGCCACAAAACAATTGTGAACGCGCGTATCGATTCCGACGGCAATATAGTGGAGGAGGGCGCACAGGTGGAAATAGGCGGCGACGACCGCTATGTAGCCGTTTGCCGCCGTTGCTGGCGCCGCAAACGTATAGAACAGGCTGCCCGCACGGCATTGCCCCTTGAACTTGAAGAAGCTGATATATGATACTCTGCCGAATTGAATCCGCCGGACGATACAAGTCGCTGTCGCCTGCCGTTTCTCTTGCAATTGAATGGTTGCAGAACCAAAACCTGCAGGAGATTGTTAAAGGTATATATACTATAGGAACTTCGCCCGAGGGCAATGAAGTGATTGTTAAATGCGAGGAACCGGCACTTTTGCCGCGCGAACGTGTGTCGCTGGAGGCTCACAGGCGTTATATCGATATTCACGTTCCGCTAAAAGGTACCGAAACCATAGGCTGGGCGCCGGTCGACAAACTGAAGTTGCCGCGTGAAGAGTATGACGAGAAGGCCGATATAATTTTTTACGGCGATTCCGCCGACAGTCTTCTTCATGTAAAGCCCGGACAGATGGTTATTTTCTTTCCCGAGGACGCGCATGCTCCCAACATCGGATTGGGTAACCACCGCAAGCTCTGTGTGAAGATTCCTGTAGACTGAACAAAACGGTTATCTGAATCATTGCTTTATGCGTAAGCTTTTTAAAATTTGTATAGCGGCATTTTTGATTTGCCTCTCCTGCGCAACAATGTGCGCCAAAGGATTTGCTAACGGCTCGTCCAAGTTCGAGCCTGAAACCTTGCGTTACAAAGTAATGTTCAAATGGGGTCTTATAAACAAACAGGCCGGCAGTGCGGTGCTAACATTGAATCACGATTCAAAGCACTATCATGCCCGTTTGGCGGCAGCCTCCGAGCCGTGGGCCGACAAAATATACCGCGTGCGCGATACCTTGAACGGTTATATGCGATACGTGGATTTCGCGCCCCTGTATTATGAGAAAATCGCTCATGAAGGCGGCGAGCACAAGCACGATGTGGTGAACTATAATTATAGCATGCCGGGCAAGGTTGCCGCCGAATGTTCACGTAAAGTTTATAAAAAAGGCGAACTTAAAATAGACGAACGTCGTTCTATGGAATCGGAGGGCAAGGCTGTGGATATGCTTACCTCGTTCTACTATATGCGGCAGCTGCCTTTCGACAGCTGGCATAAAGGCGAAGTCGAGACTTTGGATATTTTTTCGGGCAAACGCAAGGAATTGCTTTCCATAGAGTATCTCGGCAAAGAAAATGTTACAGTCGGAGACACTTCGGTTCCGAGTCACCACATCCGGTTTACCTTTACCGTGAAAGGCGGAGCCAAGACTTCCGACGATATGGAAGCATGGATTTCAACCGATAAGGCGAGAGTGCCTCTGAGGCTCGAAGGAAAGTTGCCTGTGGGTAAAGTTCATTGTGTGCTGGTTGATAGATAATTATGACTGCCAAGACGGCAAAATGAAATATTTTCGCTGTTAAAATTAGTTAATGCGCTTGCATGAATGAAATATAGTTACTAATTTTGCAGTGTCAAAACATCGCGGGGTGGAGCAGTGGTAGCTCGTTGGGCTCATAACCCAAAGGTCGTAGGTTCGAGTCCTGCCCCCGCAACAAAAACTAAGCCGTCGGATTATTTCGACGGCTTTTCTATTTATACGCATTATGTCCCATTCAACAAGTGTTGCTCCAAGCACGAATCCTAACGATTTAGGCACAAGCTCCATCGGGAGCCTGTTGCTTAAATATTCGTTGCCGGCCATTATTGCCAGCCTCGCCACATCGCTGTATAATATTGTCGACAGTATTTTTATAGGCCGGGGTGTGGGTGCAATGGCAATAACCGGATTGGCCATAGCCTTTCCGTTGATGAACCTTGTGGTTGCTTTTTGCGTGCTCGTGGCGGTTGGCGGCTCTACAATTTCATCCATTTTCCTGGGGCAGCGCAATGCGGCCAAAGCAGCCGAAGTTGTAGGCACGGTAACAATATTGTGTATTACTCACAGTGCCGTCATAATGGGCATAGGACTTGCTTTTATCGATGATATTCTTTTCCTGTTCGGCGCTACAGAAGCCACATTGCCCTATGCAAGGGAATTTATGTTCATAATTCTTTTGGGAACGCCGGTAAGTTACGTTTTTTTGGGGCTCAACAATCTTATGCGTGCAACGGGTTATCCGCGCAAGGCAATGATTTCGGCTTTACTTTCGGTGGGCGTGAATGTTATTGTGGCTCCGCTCATGATTTTTGTTCTAAAGCGAGGTATTGCAGGGGCTGCAATGGCAACCATTATCGGCCAGTCATCGGCTTTTATATGGGTGTTGTGTCATTTCTGTTCCAAAAAGAGCTATATACATTTTACGCGCGGATGCTGGCGCCTGCAATGGAATCTGGTTCGTAAAATATATGCGATAGGCCTTTCGCCGTTTCTTATGAACTGCTGCGCATGTGTGGTGGTTGTGTTCATCAACAAGGCGTTGTTAAGTACGGCTGTCGGCGACGGCAACCTTGCCGTAGGAGCCTATGGTATAATAAACCGCACGGCAATGTTTTTTGTAATGGTGGTTTTCGGCATAACCCAGGGTATGCAGCCTATTCTCGGCTATAATTACGGCGCGGCTCAATGGGAACGAGTAAAGGCAGCTCTGTACAAGGGTATCCTTCTTGGAGTTTGTGTTGCCGGGACGGGCTTCCTTGTCACCGAGCTGTTCCCTAATGTTATAAGCGGAATGTTCACAACCGACGCCTCGATGATTGCCATTGCACGCGACGGATTCCGTATTTTCTTTATGTTCTATCCGCTCGTCGGCGCTCAGATTGTGATTCAAAACTATTTCCAGTCAATAGGAAAGCCCAAACTTTCAATATTCCTGTCGCTGACACGCCAGCTGATATTTTTGGTGCCCTTATTGTGGATATTGCCTCCGAGGTTGGGTGTGGACGGCGTGTGGATTGCTCTTTGCAGCAGCGATTTCATTGCCTTCGCACTTGCCTTGATAACTGTAATTATTATGAATAAACGCATTGCACGCGATTTAAATAAACAACAGATAAAACATGATACAGAAGCTTGACCTGCGCGTAGACCCGGCAACCGCCGCTATTGCCGATAAACTGAAAAAAGAATGCAGCCGCCGTGCAGGATTGGATATTGGCCGGATTAAGAGAGTGGATATTTTGCGCCGCTCTATCGATGCCCGTCAACGGCGCGTAATGGTTAATCTTTCGCTTGCTGTTCATGTGGATGAAGTGGATGAAAAAGCTGTAGCTTTTGAGCCGGTAGAATATCCCGATGTAACCGGAGCAAAGGAAGTGATAGTAGTAGGTGCCGGCCCGGCGGGTCTGTATGCGGCACTTGAACTTATAGAACTCGGATTTAAACCCGTTGTGCTCGAACGCGGAAAAGATGTGGATTCGCGGCGTCGCGATATGGTGAAAAT
The DNA here is from genome assembly GCA_947175425.1 of uncultured Porphyromonadaceae bacterium. Taxonomy (GTDB): domain Bacteria; phylum Bacteroidota; class Bacteroidia; order Bacteroidales; family Muribaculaceae; genus CAG-873. Next base: position 42,581 of record CAMWMR010000005.1, on the reverse strand, counting down.
AAACCGTGAAGGCATAGTCGACCCGGACTCGAACTACTGTTTCGGCGAAGGAGGGGCGGGAGCTTATTCCGACGGCAAGCTATACACACGCAGTAAAAAACGCGGGCCCGTGGATAAAGTATTGCGGGTTTTTGTGCAGCACGGTGCTTCCCATGATATTCTTGTTGACGCACATCCGCACATAGGCACCGACAAGCTTCCGTTTGTAATCAAGGCAATGCGCGAAACCATTATTCGCTCCGGCGGTGAGGTGCATTTCGGTACGCGAGTGGAAGAACTGCTGTTTTCCAAAGATAAAAAAGAAGTTACAGGTGTTGTTGCAGCCGACGGCAGGCAATGGAACGGCAATGTTATTCTTGCTACCGGACACTCCGCCCGCGATGTGTATCATATGCTTGTGCGCAGCGGTATAGAGTTGCAGCCCAAGGGAATAGCAGTGGGTGTACGTCTTGAGCACCCGCAGCATTTAATTGATTGTCTGCAGTATCATTCTCGTGACGGGCGAGGCAAATATCTTCCGGCAGCGGAGTATTCAATGCTTACCCGCGTGGATGACCGAGCCGTTTATTCTTTCTGCATGTGCCCCGGAGGTTACATTATACCGGCAGCGAGTGCGCCCGGGCAGTTGGTTGTAAACGGAATGTCGCCTGCCAACCGTGGTACTCAATGGGCAAATTCAGGAATGGTTGTGGAGGTTCTTCCCGAAGATATTCCCGATGTTCCCGACAGCACCGAAAACGCTCTTAAAATGATGCGTTTCCAGGAAGAGATAGAAAAACGTTTTTTTGAAGCTGCCGACGGCACACAACAGGCTCCGGCTCAACGAATGACCGATTTTGTCAACGGGGTGGCATCATCATCGCTTGCCCGTTCCTCCTATCCTCCGGGACTGCTGTGCCGACGAGTGGACGAGTTGCTCCCCGAGCCTGTTTCACGCCGTCTGCGCGAAGGATTCAGGGTATTCAATGGCAAGCAACGCGGTTTCCTCACTCCCGAAGCCACGGTAATAGGCAATGAAACACGCACATCCTCGCCTGTACGCATACCTCGACTTCCCGAATCGATGCAGCACATTGCCTTTGAAGGGCTGTATCCATGCGGTGAGGGAGCAGGCTACGCCGGAGGTATAGTTTCCGCTGCCATAGACGGTATTCTCTCGGCACGTGCAGTCGCGCAAAATTCGGCACAGTAATTTTTAGCCGGTTTCTTAATTGGTGTACGGGAAAAATGCAGTAACTTTGTACTGCTTATGAGAAAGAAAGCTTTTTTATACTCGTACATACGTTCGCTTCTTGCATCAGTCGCGATATTGCTCTTTCCGGCAGGTTCTGCCATCGCCCAGCGCAACCTCACGCCGGTAAGTGCCATTGCTCCGGATGAAGCGGCTTCGGATGCATCATCCCACTCACATGCCGATGAACCGGTTTACAGCTCGGAACTGTCCTATTGCTGGAAAGTGCTTCCTCCATTGGGTTTGAGGGAGCCGGCACCTATGGACACATTGCCGTTGAACTATTATATGAATGCGTTGCCTTCGCTTGTTTCTCCGGCCTGGGCCTGCACCGGCAATCTTGGTGCGGAGGGGCAGAATATGATTTTTTACGAGCGGCCTGCAATGAGCGACTTCTTTTTCCGCGATGCTCTCGAGCACTGGATGCCGGGGCTGGACAAGATGCGCTTTTATAATACCCGCCAGCCGATGACATTATTGGCTTTCAATACCTCGGGAGGACGAGAAACCGCCCAGGAACGCCTGCAGGGAACTTTTTCGGGCAATATAAACGAAAAAGCACAGGTAGGTGCATTGTTGGATTACCTCTATTCCAAAGGGAGCTATAATTATCAAGGCACCAAGGATCTTACTTGGGGGCTCTCGGGAAGCTATCTTGGCGACCGTTATGAAATGCAGGCTTTTTATAATCACTTCAATCTCCTGAACAAGGAAAACGGCGGTATCAAAGATATGCTGTATATAACCGACCCCGCCGAACTTCAGGGAGGTATATCCAAAATAGATCCTAAGTCGATTCCGACCAATCTTACGCAGGCTCATACTCGCCTGTGGGGGCAGGAACTGTTCATAAACAACCGATACAAGGTTGGTTACTGGCACGAGGAAGAAGTTAACGACACCACTGTCAAAAGAACATATATTCCGGTTTCCTCGTTTATCTACACTCTGCGTTATCGTGCCGCCAAACATCTGTTCTTCGACCCCGACATGAAGGAAGTGCGCGATTACTTCGGCGCCGCATATCTTGACCCGGATGTCACACGTGACAAAACGACATATTGGACCGTATCCAACACCGTGGGAATTTCGCTGCTCGAAGGCTTTCACAAATATGCGAAATTCGGGCTGGCCGCATATCTTACTCATGAAGTGCGCCGGTATAACATGACTGCCGATACATTGGAACGTACATTGCCGGAATTGGGCCTCGACCCCTTTCCTGTCAACGGTACCATTGCAGCAAGCACCACACAGCAACTTGCCTACGTTGGTGCCCAGCTGACAAAACAACGTGGCTCCATTCTCACCTACGAAGCCACCGGAGAACTCGGAATACTTGGTGCGTCTGCCGGCGATGTAAAACTGGACGGACGAATCAACACCCGTTTCCCGTTTTTGAACGACAGTCTGCAAATCAGCGCTTTCGGAAAATTCACCAACGAGGCCGCTCCCTTTCTCACACAAAATTATCTTTCCAATCACTTTATCTGGAAAAACAATTTTGGCAAGCAGCGCGATGTTACATTCGGCGGCGAGTTCACTCTCGGACGAACCGATACACATTTCAGGGCATCGTTCTCCAATCTGCAGAATTATATTTACTTCGGATTTAACGGCATGCCGGCCCAATACGGTGGCAGCGTGCAAGTTCTCTCACTTGCATTGAGACAGAATTTCAAACTCGGCATTCTGCATTGGGATAACCGCGTAATTTACCAGGCAAGTTCCAACAAGGAAGTTCTTCCGCTTCCCAACTTGGCCGTACGGAGCAATCTTTACCTCTTGTTCCGTATAGCTACATTGCATGTTCAGCTTGGCGTGGACTGCAACTACTATACCTCCTACTACTCGCCAATCTATAATCCGGCCACTGCAACATTTGTGAACCAGAACCAATGGAAAACGGGCAATTATCCGTTCTGCAACGCATATGCAAATATGAAACTGAGCCGTGCCCGTTTCTATGTTATGTATTCACATGCAAATAAAGGATTGTTTGGCGGTAACAACTATTTCTCCATGCCTTTCTATCCGGTTAACCCTGCACGCCTGCAGTTAGGCATAAGCGTCGATTTCGCCAACTGAGCTTATGGCTGATTTATACGCACAGGTCATACTGCCCGTTCCTATTGCAGGGACATTTTCCTATACGGTGCCTGCCGAGCTTGCATCGGCTGTAGAAGTGGGAAAACGTGTTCTTGTACAGTTCGGCGCACGACATATGTATACAGGCATAGTATACTCGGTAAGCCCTGTGGCGCCGGCTGCGAATGTGAAACTGAAACCCGTCCTTCAGGTATTGGATACCAAGCCTGTTGTGCAAGGTATTCAAATCCGTTTTTGGGAGTGGATGGCCGAGTACTATCTGTGTACCCTCGGCGAAGTATTCAAAGCCGCATTGCCCGGAGGTATGAAAGTGGAGAGCGAGACACGTCTGTCGCTGAATCCCGACCTTGAGCCAGAGGAATTTGCCGGTACAAATGAAACCGAGCAGGCTGTTCTTGCCATATTGCGCAGCGAGGGCAATATGACATTGGCGGCATTGGAGAAAAAACTCAATGTAAAGTCGGCTGCGACGACTGTATCCCGGCTTATCGACCGTGGCTTGCTTGCGGTGCAGGAAAAACTTGTGGAGCGATTCCGAAGTGTACGCAAGCCGTATGTTGAACCTACGTTCCCGCGTCACGACCCGGCTGCGATGGCGGCTGCTTTTTCTGCCGTAAAACGCTCGCCGAAACAGGAAGAGGCTTTGACGGCATTGATTGCATTAAGCGAATTTGCAAGGCAAGGAGAACTTGTAGAGGTCCCTTTGGAAGTCCTGGCTGAACGTACCGGACTTACTCGTCCCGTATTCAAGGCACTTGAAGAAAAAGGGCTGTGCCGTATATATAACAAGGAAATTTCCCGTTTTTCGCCCACAGGAATAAAACCTCTGCCATTGCCGCAACTGTCCAAGCCTCAGCAGACTGCTTATGCGGGGATAATGGATGCTTTTTCGCAAAAGGATGTTGTGCTTCTTCACGGAGTCACCGCTTCGGGAAAAACGGAAGTGTACATACACCTTATAGATTATGTGCTGAAACACGGAAAACAGGCTCTGTTTCTTGTGCCGGAAATAGCTTTGACAACGCAGCTCACCCGTCGATTGCAGGCTGTATTCGGCGATAATCTTGTAGTGTACCACTCCAAGTTCTCCGATAACGAGCGTGTGGAAATTTACCGGAATCTTGCATCGAACATGAATCCGGTTGTGGTTATAGGCGCTCGTTCGGCAGTTTTTCTTCCCTTTCACCGCCTCGGGCTTGTAATAGTGGATGAAGAGCACGAAAGCAGCTATAAGCAGTACGATCCCGCTCCGCGATACAACGGTAGAGATGCCGCCACTGTGCTTGCCAGGCTTTTTAAAGCGAAAACTCTTTTCGGGAGTGCTACTCCGGCCGTGGAGACTTACTATAAGGCACTTTCGGGAAAATTCGGCCTTGTCAGCCTCACGGAGCGCTACACTTCCGTTCCATTGCCTGCAATGGAAATAGTGGACATGCGTGCCGAGCGACGGCAGAAAACGGTTACAGGATATTTTTCAAAAAGGTTGCTGGATGCCGCCTACGATGTGACAGGCCGCAAAAAACAGGTTATTCTTTTTCATAATCGCCGTGGATATGCTCCTATGGCGCGTTGCAGTTTATGCGATTTCACTCCGCATTGCGATTACTGCGATGTTTCCATGACCTACCACCGGCGCACCGATACTCTTCAATGTCATTATTGCGGTGCCGAACGTGCCGTGCCGCGGCTTTGTCCCCAATGCGGCGAGCCGAGTATGGAAATAGTAGGCTATGGCACCGAGCGCCTCGAAGAAGAAATTGCCACATGTTTCCGCAACAATACGGTTCTGCGCATGGATTTGGATACAACCCGCGACAAGGAAGGATACGCTAAAATAATCGAGCGTTTCTCGCAGGGTAAAGCCGATATTCTTGTGGGAACGCAGATGGTTACCAAAGGGCTGGATTTTGCCGGTGTGGAACTTGTGGGTGTCCTGAGTGCCGATTCTCTAATCAATTTCCCCGATTTCCGTTCGGCCGAACGGGCGTTCAATATGATAGAGCAGGTTGCAGGGAGAGCCGGAAGGCGCAGTGGCGACGGAAAAGTACTTATTCAAACGTACACCCCCGAGCATCCTATACTCGCATTTGCCGTACGTCACGATTACTTGGGTTTCTATAACCACGAACTTGAGGAACGCCGTGCGTTTATGTTTCCGCCTTTTTCCCGAATAATCAACATATATCTCAAGCACCGCGACCCCAAAATTGTTCAGGAGTGTGCCATGAATTTCGTGCGAAGCCTGCGTGAAGTTTTCGGTAATCGCGTTCATGGCCCGCAAGAACCTCCGGTTGGACGAGTTCAGGGGCTTTATATTCGCAAGATAATGCTCAAAGTGGAGACCGGCCTTGCAATGGGAAATATTAAGGAAATACTGCGGGCTCGTTATGTAAATCTTACAGCTTCGCCGTTGTCGAAAGGCCTTACCGTTTATTACGACGTCGACCCGGTTTAGGAGGAGTATAAGCTCGCAGCTTACGTTCGTAGAACGCTTTTCCTTTCGCGGGATTGGCGCAAACGAGTTCAAACAGATATTTACGGTAAGGCTCCAAATCGTCGTCAGGCGTCAGTCCAGCAACTTTGCGAATTTTTGTTGATTGCAGCGGCTGATGATAGCTAAACATTGCAGTTCCTTCCTTGCGCAGTTGTTGTGAGCGTAACAGAATCTGCTCGCATTGTTCGGGCATGCAATGTCCGTGTGCATGGGAACGGTTATCGGCATCAATAAGGCTCAGCAGACGTTCCAGCCTTTCCGGCGAAGCGCACATATGCTGCAGCTTGCGAAGATTCGCATCGCTCATCCTTTCCGCCCTCGGCCCCCATTTTTTTGTGGCCATATGGTTGTAGGCAAGAAAAATGACTTTGTTGATGAAATCGGAGTCGAAGTGCAGGCGGCGCAGAACAATGTCGATGAGCCTCTTGCAAGTCTTCTCGTGCCCGTAAAAATGATAGCGCCCGTTTTTATCGCAGCTGCGGGTAACAGTTTTTCCTATGTCGTGTAGCAGGGCGGCCATGCGAAGCACCGGAATTGCCGGCACTTTTTCAACAACGGCAAGTGTATGTTCCCACACTGTCCCGAAATGATAATCGTTCTGTTCTATAGCGTATGTCGCACACATTTCGGGAATAATATATTTCATAGCACCCGTAACGCGCAATAGCTCCAAAGCCTTTGCGGGGTGTGGCCCGCAAAGCATTTTTTCCAGCTCGGCCGCCATGCGTTCCTTGGTCACAATCTGCAGCCTGTCGATATTGCGAATCATCCCCTTGTAAGTGGCTGCTTCTATTTCCCAACCGTAACGGGCCGAAAAACGTATTGTACGAAGAATGCGCACGGGGTCATCCTCAAAAGTTACGTCGGGGTCGGCAGGTGTGCGGATAATATGCGCCTGTATGTCGGCCAGGCTTCGCCCGAGAATATCGCTCAGAGTGCCCTTGCTCACATTGTGATAAAGGGCGTTTACAGTGAGATCGCGGCGTATGCAGTCTTCCTCCACTGTTCCGAAAACAATAGTGGGGTCGCGTTTGGTTTTATCAGTATACTTTTCGCGGCGTGTCTGTACTGTTTCAATCTCATGCTCGGGAAACTTGGAGAGAACAAGCTTGGCTGTGCCGAATTTTGCAAACAGCACCGGTTTTTTTGCGGTTTCACCTTTCTTGTGGAGAAATCCGGCAAAGTCGACACCTCCTCCGGGAAGATCTACAGCAAGGTCTATATCGTTGATTTCTTCACCTAAAATATCGTCGCGGCAACATCCGCCAACGGCAAATACGTGATTTTCCCATTTGGTGCCTTTTATCAGAGACGCCAGGTAATCGAGAATAGTGTGGTATTCCTGTCGTGTCACAGTTATGCGAATACGGCTTCTCCAAAGAAGCGGGGTAGATGAAAATCGGGTTTCTCTGTGGTGATCGGCGCCCACGAAAGATAGTAGGGATTGCGGGAACGAGATGACGTGCAGTAAAAATTGGCCCTCAGCCGGTACCCTTCGGTGGCATTTTGCAGTCCGAGCATTTCAAGAGGTATTGCCAGCAAAAGTTTCCATGCATTTTTTTCGCCCTTGATTGCAAGGCGGCGTATTGCTGCCAGCTGTTCCGCATCAAGCCGCATGGGAGCGGGGCGCTCTTTCCTGTGTGAAGAGTTTAGCGCTCCGTTACTGTTCAGCTCAAAGTTCCAGTATTCGCCCCCGGGCACAGGTTCTATAAACGCTTCTATACAGCTGTCCTGACTAACAGGAGATTGCTCGGCAGTATTCTCGGCTCGGAGTTCGTCAATGCCTTCGGTGGTAAAAAGCACTAAGAGTTCGTTGGCTGTTCTTGCAATTCGAAAAGAGCTCACCGGCAGTTGTTTGGTATATTCAGGCCAATTGTTGAAAGCAATTGCATTTGGCTCGGCAAGCATTTCCAGTTTCTTGGCAAGGATGGACAAATCGTTTGTATTGTCAATATCGAGCAAGTGAATCTGTAAAACTTCGTTCATCGTTACATAAGTTGTTTGTCAAGGAGCGCCATAACTACTCCGCAGACGGCCATTCCCGCCAAGAGCAGTCCTATTATACGGTTAATTATTTTTAGCGAGCGCACATTTATGCGGCGTCCAAGCGAATTTACCAAAGTGGTTATGCCATACCACCACAGCAAAGCTCCCGTAAAAATTGTTGCGTATGCCACAACATGGTGATAGGATTTGAACTCGGGCAGGATAAAATTGAAACGGGCAAAAAGACCAATTATAAAAAAGAGTATCAGCGGATTGGAAAAGGTTAAGAGAAATCCCGAAGCGCAGTCACCCCAAAAATTGGACGATTTTATATCGGCTGTCTTAAGGGCTCGTGTGGGATTTTTACGGAACAGATACACTCCGAATGCTGCCAGCACGATACTGCCGATAATTTGTATAATGAGCTGATGTGAATTAATGAACCCGGTTATGAAACTGAGGCAAAATCCTGTGAGCAGACAATAAACAAGGTCGCTCAAAGCGGCTCCTATACCGGTGAAAAATGCCGGCCAACGCCCTTTGCTTAAAGTGCGTTGGATAACAAGCATTCCTATTGGTCCCATCGGAGCCGAAATAAGAACGCCTATAGCGAGACCGCGTGGCAATATGTACAGCAATTGATCCATTGTTGCAAAATTGAAGCAAAAATAGCGAAATTAACCGACATTGACAACGGAATACCGCACAATATACCCAAAAAATCGTTTATATTTGTAGTGACTGCCATAATCTATTTTACAATTGCAGCACATAATATATTTATTGATAAAATGTTTGCTCGAAAAATATGGATGACATTGATTGTTGCGGCTTCGGCGGTTATAATGGCGCCGGGACTCGACAGCGCATCCGCTATAACACAGGGAGAGTTGCGCAGGGGCAACTATGTATATACAGGTGGAGTTACCGACGGAAAGCAGAACGGATATGGCGTTTGCAGGTATACCAACGGTAACGTGTATTACGGATTTTGGAACATGGGGTATAAAGATGGCCTGGGACGAATGGACTATGCCGACGGTACAATGGAGTTCGGAAACTGGCAGAAAGGACATCTCCCCAAAAGCAAAGGACGCAAATTCCACACCGGCGACAAGGTTTACGGAATAGACGTGGCAAAGTATCAGAACAATGTCGACTGGACAAAGCTTTCTCTTGCCGCCCGTGCCGACGGTTCGGTTGTGGCGACGCGAAAAAATGCCCCGTACCTGCAACCTGTACTGTTTGCCATGATTAAAAGTACCGAAGGAACCACAATTCTCGACCCTTACTTCAAAACCAATTTCAAGGAGGCAAAGCGTTGCGGAATTATTCGCGGTGCATACCATTTTCTCAGCGTGAACAGTCCCGTGGAGGAACAGGTAAAATATTTCATTAAAAACACGCCGCTCGAACCGGGTGATTTACCGCCCGTGCTCGACCTTGAGATTAACAAGACCGTTATGCAGAAACAGCATGCAAAAGTGTGCACAATGGCAAAGAAATGGCTCAAGGAAATTGAAAAGCACTATGGTGTGAAGCCTATTATATATACGTATAATAATTATTATATCGACTATCTGAAAGGGCACGGAATGGACGACTACGATTACTGGATTGCCCGTTATGGCCAAGAACCTTCTGCAAGGCATTGGGAAATTTGGCAGTTGACCGACAAAGGTGTGTGCACAGGAATAAACCACGCCGTCGACATCGATTATTTCCGTGGAAATATACGCGACCTGCGCAAGTATGTTAAGGAAAAAGGCATGCGCCGCCCTATAAAAACAAGCGTGAAACGATAGTTACACGGGAATGACAAGCATGGGTATATCCATGCGCGAAAGAATTTTGTTGGCGACGCTCGGTGCCAAAAGACGGCTGAAAGCATTGCGGCGTCGGTTGGGAACAACTACCAGGTCGTAGTTGTTCTCGTTGTTAAGTTTTAAAAATTCTTCGTAACCGGCCGATTCTTTTACCGGAACACTTATAAAGTTATAGTGGGAGAAATTTCGGCTGCAGTAATCGCTTAGACGGCGCAAGGCTTTATCGGCCGAGCTGTCGGCGTACCTGCGTTTCTTTGGCATGTGTATTATGGTAACGGATGCCCCTTCTTTCCCGAACAGGCGGTACAGGCTGTCCATGGCAAGAATATCGTCTTGGTCAAGGTTTCCTAAAAAGAGTATGTTCTGAGGCTCGAGTACAGTCTCTACCGGCAGCGGCGCGGGAACTGTGAGAACGGTGAACCGTCCTTCGTTCAGAATTTCGGCTGTGACGCTTCCAATAAGTTCGCGTTCCTTACGCTCGGCTCCACGAGTACCCATTATCACCAAGTGAGGCGGAAAAGCTTTTCCGTATTCAACTATTGCGTCCTCGGGAACACCCTCTACAACAGATTGTGTAAACGCCACAACGGGTATTTTGCCTCGTTTCATATCGTCCTTAAGCCTGTCGGTGAAATTACTCAGTAGCCGACGTGCGTTCTCCACCATCTGTTGCCGGGCACCAGGTTCGCCGATTTCATAGGTTAGGCTGTCGGTGAACTGGACATTCCCGGCAATATAGGGGTCAAGATAGCTGTAGAGGAAAGCAAGTCTCGCGTTCTGCCGTTTTGCTATTATGGCGGAAGCCCGTGCCGCTTTATACGAAATTTCGCTGAGATCAACGGGAACAAGTATTGTCCGTTGGTTTCCCGGCAGAACTGTCGATGCGAAAAACTCGCGGTTTTCGATTATGCGAAGTGCCAGCGGCAGGTCGGCTTCATCAATACGCACACGTACTCCGCTGGAAAATCCCGGCACTTCGAGATTTACATTATTCAGTTCCACATAAATGCCTTCGTTTTCGAGGGTAGCCCGAAGAGCAAGAGCTTTTTCGTAGGTATGTATGGCAACGGTGATGAGTCGGGACATAATCGTTATTATAGTTAGAAATTAAAATAAGGACGCAGAGACTCGGCCGCTGCGTCCTTAAATGTTTGTCGATTGGCTTGAAAAGGCTTACTCCGCCTCCTGAGCCTGAAGAATTTCAACGGCCATATCGTAGATGGTACTGTCGTCGAGTACAACGATACCTCCGTCGGGACCCGGTTCTATGTGGACACCACAGTTCTTACCGAAATCGTAATTGCTGCCGCCAAAATAATTGCGTACTGTCTGTACAGTAGTGTTGAGTTTGTCTGCAATCTGGTGCATAGAGCCATCGGGTAAACGATCCTTGAGGCTGCGGAGTTCGTTAAAGGTGATTGTCTTTGTCATATTGCGAGTCGGTTTTTGGGTTAGATATATACGTGTTTTAATTTGATTGTCTAAAATTACTATCTATTTTCTATTTAAACAAACAACGAAGCCAAAAATAAATATGTTTTACAACATGTTTTCGCAATTTTCGTTAGTTGGCCATTCTAACTGATTGTAATTCAAATTCTTTCTATATCCGAAGCTCGTAGCCACGCCTTGGTGCTGTTGTTGATTTTAACATTATACCACTTTGGCGATACCGGATCGTCGGGGGTAGCTACCGAATCTACAATTTCTACAGCTGTGCCTTCGTGAATGGTTACAACCTTGTCGTTGCCGCTTTTCGAGGCTCGCGGTGTGGAACTGAGCTGGGTGCTTGGTACCGTAACCACTGCCGTTTCATGTGAACGGGCATTGGTGTAACTGTCGTGAGCCGCGAGAAGAGTATATGCAAATATTACGAGCAGTGTTATGCCGCCAAAAAATCCTGTTTTGCGAAGAGCCACAGAGTTTGCGAAGATATATAAGGCAACAGCCCCCATGAAAAGAAGAAATATAACAAAGGCTATCCATGCCCAGGCGTTGGCCGACATTCCGGAAACTGCTTTGCGGTGAAGCCCGGCAAAGAAAGCGGTATCATCTTCGGGACGGTCCTGAATGCGGCTTTTTACAAATTCAAGATTTGTACGTGCGTCGGCATTGGCGGGCGAAAGACGAAGCGCACGTTCATATTCCACCACTGCTTTTCCGAGCTTGCCGTTGCGATAATATGCGTTGCCCAGATTATAGTGAATGTCCGATGAATGTCCGTTAAGCTCTATTGAACGTGTGTACAGTTCAATTGCTCCCGAATAGTCTTCGGCCATATATGCCGAGTCGGCCTGTTCTCCGATTGTCAGGGCATAGGCGGAAACGCTGCCGATGAGCAATAGTAACGTAAAAATCAGTCTGTTCATATGTGCTTTATATCTATCGTTTCTTAATATCCTCCACACTCTTGATTGCCGATTCGGCGCGGGAATAGAGTTCGGTAGCTTCTGAATCGGCCATGGGGGTGAATCGTGCCATTTCGCAGCCGTCCAGTACGGAAAGCATATTATCGATGCCTTCGGTTTGCAAACCGTATTCCGACAATTTCTGGGCAACGTTCTCGCGGGTGAGCTGTGAGGGAGCTATATTCAGTTTGTCGGAAATATATCCCCACAACGATTTTGAAAGTGCCGCATAATATTGGTCGTATTCATGCTTCTGCAAATGTTGACGTGCAATTTTCAAGCGTTTTACAGCTACACGGGAGGCTTTGGCAAGTTTTTGTCCTGCAACATCGGCTTTGAGCCTGATGTTGCGACGGTATACAACTATGACACCTATAAGAATCAGAATAACAAGAATATATGCAAGCCAATAAGCAGAGCTTTGGTATGTGTAGCTTATTACGTGCGACTGATCCTCTTCGCGAGTAGGCTTGATGTGGAGAATGTCGTCGATTACCTTGTTTATCTCCGTTTGCTGCTGCGCAACTCCTGGAACATTGTTGCCGCGTAGAACGCGTATAGGCATGTCGGCAACATCAACAGTTTCGTATTTGGATGTTTCGGGATTGAAATATACAAAAGGAGTGCCTTCAATTTCAAAGTTGCCAACTTCCTGAGGTACGAATGTAAAGAGGGTAGTGTAGGTTCCGGTGAGGTTTGTTCCGTCGGCGGTGATGTGAGCGTCGACTTCGCTCTTTGGTGTGTAGGCGTCGATTCCGGCGGGGAACTGAACGGCAGGCTCGTTGAGATATTTTATGTTGCCGCGTCCCTTTATTATATAGGAATATACGGCGGCTTCGTTAGTGCGAAGTATTTCCGGTTCGAGAGATGTTTCCACGCTATAGCGTCCTACAGCGCCATTGAAGCCTGCCGGGCGAGGCTCGGGCAGCGGTTTTACCACAATGCTTGCCACGTTGGAGGAGGTGGTGATGCTTCGTTCCACAGGACGCTGGGTTTGGAAAAATCCCATGTTCACGGTTTCGTATTTAACGAGAGTCACATCGTACTTTCCGGAGTTTACGCTTAATTTTCCGGCTTTCTGAGGGTACAGAAGAAGTCGTTTTACAGCAATGCTGTGATAATTCTGTCCGTTATAATGCTCCAGACTTATTTCATTGTCGACGGGAAGTTCTTCGGATAGAAAACCTTCGAATGCAGGCTGTACAGTGGGCAGGAACGAGGTGATGTCGTACTTGGTATATACTTTTATTGTGGCAACGACGGGTTCCTGTTCGTAAACGCTCGATTTTGAAAAAGAAACGCGTACAAGCATGTCATCGGCCGATACCGGAATATCGGTAGCCGAGCCTTGTCGACTCTGTGTCTGCGAGCCGCTATTTCCTGAGCGCGGTGCGTCGGACGGCAGAATCTTGAAACTTGCCGCACGGGAGCGCATGGCTTTGCCGTCGACAGTAACACTCACTTCGGGAACGTTGACTGTACCTGGGCTGTCGGCACGATAAGTAAATGTATAGTCCACCGAGCTGGACGATGTCATTTTACCATTAATGTACTGTGCGCTGTGCATTGTGGACGTCGACGGGCCGAAAAGCAGTGTGCAATGCTCGAGCGACGGCGCCGACGGAGGATTGGCTTCTCCGTTGCTTACTCGGAAAGTAATAGCGAAGTTTCTTCCTTCCACGACATTCTGCGGGCGTATGAGCTCAAAGCTCGCATCCTGCGCGAATGCCGATGCCATACATGCCAAAAACAGAAGAATAAATATGAAACGTTTGTTGGTCATAGTGACTATGAATTACCAAGGTTTGTCGGTTTGCGGACGTCCTGTTGCGGGAGTTTCCTGTGCGTTTACTTTTTTGCGTGTGGAATTTTCCTTGTTCTGCATGGACTGCAGTATTTGCTGAGCGGAATTGGTTACAGGCTTGGGCTGTTGCTCTTGCTGTTGCTGCTGTTGTTGTTCTTGCTGCTGTTGCTCTTGCTGTTGTTGCTGTTGTTGTTCCTGCTTGTCCTCTTTCTGCTCGTTTTGATCCTGGCTTTGGTTCTCCTGCTGTTCTTTTTTCAGCTGGGCCAGCCGTAGGTTCTCGCGGGTTTGCATATTGGAAGGTTCCAGCCTGAGAGCGTCCTTGTACATTTCTATACTGGCGTCGTAATTTCCGTCGTTGAAAGCAAGATTTCCAAGGTTGTAGTATGCTTTTTCGGCAACTTCTTTGTCGTAGCTCCGGGCATCCGAGAGCAATTCTTCCAATAGCTTTTGTGCCTGCACGCGGGTATCGGCCTCGGTGCCTTTGTTGTCTTCGGTCTGCAATTCGAGCAGGGCGCGAGCCTTGTTGTAACGTGCGCGAATTGAGCCTGCGTTGACAAGCAAGGCCCGGTCGTAGGCTTCGATTGCCTTGTGGAACTGTCCTTCCTCAAAGAGCTTGTTGCCTTCGCGAATGGCATTTCGTTCGTTCCTGTACGATTCGGAAGGTGTGTTGTTCAGCGCGGGAGGGAGTGGCTGCGAAGAGTCATCGGTGCTGCCTTGCGCAAATGATGTTGCCGAGGCAAACAGCGCAAGGCCGAATATGGATAGTTTTATAATATTTCCTTTCATGACATACACTGTTTTTGAGCTGTTACTTGCCGCTTTCGCGAGTGAAGAAATTAACGCCTCGCAGCCAGCTGATTTTACGCTCCACTACAAATATATCTATAATGAGAAATAAAAAGGCAAAACATGCAAAAGAGGGGAACTGCTCGGCTCCGGCGCTGTAGTTGACAGTGCTGAATTCCGACTTTTGAAGTTTGTCCAGCTGTTCGGAAAGGTCGGAAAGAGCTGTGGGAGAAGCTCCGTTTACATAAATGCCGTCGCCGGCTTTTGCTATTTGTCCGGCAAGTTCTTCATTAAGAGCGGTTATCACAGGCTTGCCTTCGCTGTCGGTAATTCCGGGCAAAAGTGCACCCTGTGCAGTACCAAGACCGATTACATTGACCTGAATACCGTTTTCGGCGGCAAGTTTTGCGGCGTCGAGAGCGGCTCCTTCATGATCCTCGGCATCGGTGATGAGAATTATTGCCTTGTGCATGTCCTCGGCGGGCGAAAAACCGTTCATAGCCATTTTTACAGCTCCCGAGATGTCGGTGCCCTGATAGGATATGAGATTGGGATTAAGCTCGTTAAGATACATCTTGGCCGAGTAGAAATCGGATGTGAGAGGCAGCTGCATCTTCGATTGTCCCGCAAATATAACCAGACCGACTTTGTCGTTGTCGAGCTTGTCAACGAGTTTTTCAAGCAACAGTTTTGCCCTGTCGAGACGAGATACTCCATCGGGACGGTCGGTGGAGGAGGCGAGCATGGAGTTTGATATGTCGAAGGCTATCATTACCTCAATTCCAGCCGAAGTTTCGGACTTCTCTTGTACGCCTGCCCGCGGACGTGCCAGCATTATTATAATGGATGTGAGAGCTATCAGGCAAAGAATGATTTTTACCGTGGGGGTATATCCGGAAGCATCGGGCATGAGCCGTGCTACAACCGACGGCCGGCCGAAGCGGCGTAACTTGGCACGTCTGGCGGCTCGCGCAGCTATGTAAAGAAGCCCGAAAGCAGGTACCAATAAGAGGAGATAGAGATATTGCGGGTGTGCGAAATCGAACATAGTGTCAGGGTATTGAACGAAGAACTGTATATCGGAGCAACAGCTCGAGGACGAAGAAGCCGAAAGCGAGCCAGCCCCAGAAAATGTAATTATCTTCGGTGTGAGAGAAATGACGGACATCCATCTGGGTTTTCTCAAGTGCATCGATCTCTTGGAAAACTTCCTGAAGTACCTTGTTGCCTGTTGCACGGAAATATTTGCCGCCGGTACTTTCGGCAATAGTCTTTAGCGTGGGTTCGTCTATAACAACAGGCTGGGGAACAAATTCAATGCGTCCGGTAAGGGTACGGGTGGGAAACGGCGCGTTACCGTTGGTACCTATGCCGATAGTATATATTTTCACACCCAGCTCCTTGGCAACTTCGGCAGCGGTTATAGGTGCAACCACACCTGTGTTGTTGCTGCCGTCGGTAAGCAGTATTATGCTTTTGCTTTTTGCTTTGCCTTCCTTGAGACGGTTAAGCGCCGTGGCTATGCCGTCGCCTATCGCTGTACCGTCCTCCAGCATGTTCATGTTGAGGTTCTGAAGATACTGTAGCAACTGCTGGCGGTCGACTGTCATGGGCACGCCGGTGAGGCTCTCGCCGGCAAATATAACAATGCCTATATTGTCGCTTTCGCGGCCGCTGATGAATTTGGCGGCGACATCTTTGGCTGCTCCGAAACGGTCGGGCTCAAAGTCGCGGGCAAGCATCGAGGAAGAAACGTCCATTGCCAGAACAATGTCGGTGCCTTCGGTGGATGTTGTGCGCCAGCTGTCGCGAAGCTGCGGACGTGCCATAACCACAATAAGGCATGCAATGGTGGCCATTCGCAGGATAAACAGCAGATGCCGCAGATATTGCTTGGGGCTGCGGGGCAGGTTTGCGAATGCCGAGGTGGTTGATACCGATATTGATGCATGTCCTTTGCGCAAACGCAGAACGTACCACACCGTCAACGGTATAATCAGCAAAAGGCCCCAGAGTATGGATGGATGTGCAAAATGCATGGGTTAACTTAATTTTGAATGTACTTTACGGCTTAAATCATTTTTTACCGTTGTCGGCTTGCGCGGGATTTTCGGTTTCGGGTTCCGGCGCCGGTTTGGTTTCCTCAAGGAAGTCGCAGGCACGATTAAATGCGCGCACATTGTCATCGGGCAACGGGCGTTCCTTGGCGAACTTGACAAAGTCGGCAATAGACAGGACGGAACGCATCATGTCGGCCGTCATGCGGGTGTCGGGATTTGACCGTAATGCTTTCACAATCTGCGAAGATGTCATTTCCATGGCGTTGATGTGGAAACGGCCTTGCAGGTATTGGCGCAGAATATCCACAAGAGAGGTGTAATACTCTTTTTCGTGACCGCTTTCGGCAAGACCTTGCCGGCGCAGCTTGTTCAGGCGCGATACCGCCAGTTCGTAGGGCGGGAGCACCGGTTCACGGCGAGCCTCGATAACTTCCTTGCGTGTGCGCAATGTTTTCCACAGCCATAGTCCCGCGCCTGCAAGAGCGGCAGCTGCAAGTACCCATATCACCCACAAGGGGAAATAATCGTACCATTTGTTGTTTGCGCTAACAACGCTTTGGAGCGGATGCACGGTTTCAAGCGAATCCACATCCACAGGAATAACTTTTAGGGTGAGTACCTGGGAGAAAGCCGTATCGGCTGTTCCTGTAAGGTGTACGGCAAACGGAGGGATTGTAATTGTGCCCGGGTCGAAAGCCTGGATGGTGTAGTCGTACCGTATTTTCAGACGGTCGCCTGCAGTTGTGGAAGTACTGTCGGCTTTTAAAAAATCAATGCCGTCCCTGCTGATGTAGTCTGCTCCTGAAGGGATTTCGGGAAAATCGAGCATGCGGGCGCGTGCTGCGTCCGAGGCCGGAAGATCCACGTTGACATATAAATGACTTTGGTCGCCCATAAGCAGCACGGTGCTGTCCATAGACGCAGTAACTTTTATGCCCGATGCCGACCGTGCCGGTGCTGCAAAAGATGCTGCACAGGCTAATCCGGTGGCAAGAATGGCTATTGCGGTACGTTTTAGAGTCATAGAGTTGAGCGGTTTTTGAACAAACCCATCAGG
Source organism: uncultured Porphyromonadaceae bacterium (assembly GCA_947175425.1). GTDB lineage: Bacteria > Bacteroidota > Bacteroidia > Bacteroidales > Muribaculaceae > CAG-873. The sequence continues at coordinate 24,820 of CAMWMR010000005.1, read as the reverse complement.
GCTTTTACATAGTTCTCATCGGTGGCGACTGAAACAAAATCCACCCGGGTGGAGCGAAGGGTATTGGACATTTGTTGCTGGCGGTCGTACCACCATTTGTTATAAGCCTTGCGTGTGCGTGATGAGCCGGTGTCGATCCAGCGGGATTCTCCTGTTTCGAGGTCGGTTACATTCATCAGTCCCACATTGGGGAGTTCGCCGTCGCGTTTGTCGTAAACCTGAATCGCCATAATGTCGTGGCGGGAAACGGCAACGGTGAGCGGCGTGCGATAGTCGGAGCTGTCAATGAAGTCCGAAATAAGGAACATAGTGCAGCGGCGTTTGAGAGCGTCGGAAAAGTAACGTACTGCATTTGCAATATCTGTTCCTTTGTTTTCGGGCCGGAAGTCGAGCAGCTCGCGGATGAGGAACAGAATGTGCTTGCGTCCTTTTTTAGGTGTGATGAATTTCTCTATTTTGTCGGAGAAAAAAATCGCGCCGATTTTATCGTTGTTCTGAATTGCCGAGAAAGCTATTGTAGCGGCTATTTCGGCAATCATTTCACGCTTTTCAGGACCTTCGGCACCGAAATTGCGGCTTGCCGATACGTCGACAAGGAGCATTACGGTGAGCTCGCGTTCCTCTTCGTATACTTTTACGTAAGGGTGGTTGTGGCGGGCGGTGACGTTCCAGTCAATGTCGCGGATATCGTCGCCGTACTGATATTCACGTACTTCCGCAAACATCATGCCGCGACCCTTGAAGGCCGAGTGATACTCGCCTGCAAAGATGTTTTGGGAAAGTCCGCGCGTTTTGATTTCAATCTTGCGAACTTTTTTTATAAGTTCATTCGAATCCATAAAAATGGCAGATATTCACAGCTTAGGGCACCTGAACTTTGTCCAGAATGTCGGTAATAATCATGTCCGTAGTAAAGTTGTTGGCTTCGGCTTCGTAGGTAAGGCCGATGCGGTGACGGAGCACATCGTGACAAACGGAGATAACGTCTTCGGGAATAACATATCCGCGCTGGTGCAGGAATGCATATGCACGTGCTGCGCGAGCCAGCGAGATAGACGCACGAGGCGATGCTCCGAACGAGATGTAGGATGCAAGATCCTCGAGGCCGTATTCGCGGGGGGTACGGGTTGCGTACACTATGTCGACGATATAACGTTCTATTTTTTCGTCAAGATATATCTGTTCCACCACTTTTTGGGCTTCGATAACTTCGGCGGGCTTGAGCACGGGGAGAATGTTTTGTTTTTCTCCGGCAAGGTTCATGCGGATGATTTCGCGTTCTTCGTCCTTTGAGGGATAGCCAATAACCACTTTCATGAGGAAACGGTCCACCTGAGCTTCGGGGAGGGGATATGTACCTTCCTGTTCCACGGGGTTCTGAGTCGCCATTACAAGGAAAGGTTTGTCAAGGGGGAAGGTGTGGTCGCCTATAGTTACCTGGCGTTCCTGCATTGCTTCGAGGAGGGCGCTCTGAACTTTTGCCGGAGCGCGGTTAATTTCGTCGGCAAGTACGAAGTTGGCGAAAACGGGGCCTTTTTTCACTTGGAAGGTCTCGTTCTTTACGCTGTATATCATTGTGCCGATAACGTCGGCAGGCAAAAGGTCGGGAGTAAACTGTATGCGGCTGTATTTGGCATCGATGAGCTGTGCCAAGGTTTTTATGGCAAGGGTTTTTGCGAGTCCGGGAACGCCTTCAAGGAGTACGTGGCCGTTAGCCAGCAAAGCAATGAGAAGACTTTCTACAAGGTGCTTTTGTCCGACGATGGTCTGATCCATACCATGTGTGACCATTGTGATGAAATCGCTTTTGCTTGCTACCAGCTCGTTGAGTTGGCGAATATTAACGCTGTCGCTCATAATTCGATATATGCTATATTTTGTGTTATATTGATTTTTCGGATATTCCTGAACGGACAACTTTTGCCCGATTTTACTATTACAAAATTAGCTATATAACAAATAGATTCTTAAAATGGAATGTTAATTTTAACTACAAATTCTTTAGCTAACTGAAGTTTTAAGCATATTTAACCGCCTTTCTACATTAAGTGGAAAAGCGGTTAAATATGCTTTCAAAACTTTGTAAAAGCTTATATATTAGCAAAAGTCGGCCTGTGCCGCTGAAAGTTTCTCGGGCGTTCCTATGTCGTGCCAACGGTATGCTTGCGCAGGGATGAATGCGCCGGTTCGCATTTCGCGGCAGGTATCGATGTAGAAGTCGGTTATGCTGAACGGCCTCAGTTCGGCTCCACAGTATTTGTCGAGAGCCCGGAGAGTGCCGAGGTGTATGGCATGAACGCCTCCGAATGCGGCCGGAGTCAGTCCGTCGGTTGCAAGGCCTGAAGGACGTACGCTGCCGGTTGCCGTATTGTTCCAGCCTTGCAGCAATCCTTTATCATCAAAAAGGAAATGTCGGGTAGTAATGCGTTGCGTGTTTACAAGGATGGCCGCATCTACCGACGCGGCAAATTCAGCAAGTTCTTTCAAGGGAAAATCGGTAACAATATCGGCGTTATGCACAACGATAATTTCATCTTCGGACATTTTCCGAAAAAGCGGGTTTTCGCGATACATTTTCACCAATGCACCTCCGGTATCAAGAAGTCTGGCGCGCTCGTCGCTGATATGGATGTGCGCCGCCGACTCTCTGCCGGATACAAAATTTTCCACTTGGTCGGCAAAATGGTGCACGTTCACAATAATGTCGCCTATGCCGCATTGTTCCATTTTATCAAGCACAAGCTCCATAGCCGTTTTGGAGCCTATGGGAGCGAGTGCTTTGGGATGAAAATCGGTAAAAGGCTTGAGGCGGCTGCCTATGCCTGCGGCGAAGACTATGCCAATCATTCCTTGACGTTGAAAGTTTGTTCTATATCCTGCTCGCGGTGTACGAGTTCTACCTTTACGTTGAACTCTCGTGCTATATGTTCGGCCATGTGCTGTGCGCAGTAAACCGAACGGTGTTGTCCGCCGGTGCATCCGAATGAAATCATCAGATTGGTGAATCCACGCTCCATGTATCGTTTTACCGATGCGTCGGTCAAGGCGTAGCAGTGGTCGAGGAATGTAAGCACTTCGCCGTCTTCTTCCAGAAATTCGATTACGTTGTTGTCGAGGCCTGTAAACGGTTTGTAGCGTTCGTATTTGCCGGGATTGTTGATTGCGCGACAGTCGAAAACAAAGCCGCCGCCGTTACCCGAGGGATCATTCGGAATGCCTTTTTTGTAAGCGAAACTCAATACTTTTACAACAAGTTTCTTTTTACCTATTTCGTCGGTGAACTGCTTCATGTTTACAAGTCGGTGCAGCAGGTCGCTGAGGTAGGGATATTCTTCGTAAGGCTGAGTTAAAAGAGTTCTCAGATTCGCTATTGCGAACGGCACGCTTTGCATGAAGTGCGGTTTCTTTTCAAAATATCCCCTGAATCCGTAGGCCCCCAGTACCTGCAGGGTGCGGAACAGCACGAAATGGCGCAGGTGCTTGAGAAAATCCTCTTTGCTAATTGGATAGTAGCGGTTCAGAGCCTCAAGGTAAACGTCAAGCATTTCATCTCTGAGTCCTTCGGGCAGATTGGCTTTGGCTTGCCAAAGGAACGAGGCGATGTCGTAGTAGAACGGCCCCTTTCGCCCTCCCTGAAAGTCGATGAACCACGGTTCGTTGTCGCGAATCATTACATTGCGGCTTTGGAAATCGCGGTACATGAATGTATCGGTGTTGCATGCCATGAGCACTTCGGCGAGAGCCGAGAAATCATCCTCCAGCTTATCTTCGGCAAATTCCAGACCGGTGGCTTTCAGGAAGCAGTATTTGAAATAGTTGAGGTCCCATAGAATTGAGCGCCTGTCGAACTCCACAACGGGATAGCACTTGCTGAAATCCATGTCCTGAGCGCCCCCAAACTGGATGTCGGGAAGCCGGCTTATTGTTTTGGCGAGGAGCTCTTTCTCGTGTGCCGAGAAAAAGCGCGTCTGGCGTCCTTTTTCAATTTCTCCGAAGAGCAGCGAGTCGCCGAGGTCGGTTTGGATATAGGCCATTCCGTCCTCGCTTACGGCAAGGACTTGAGGAACAGGTATATTCTTTTTGGCGAAGTGTTCCGCCATGTATATAAAGGCTTGATTCTCGGGGAGGGATGTCCCCATTACGCCGATAAGAGAATTGGTGCCGTCGGGCTCGGACAATCGGAAATAGCGGCGGTTCGAGCCCGAGGAAGGTAATTCAGTTACGCGCGATGGCAGGATTCCCGTTACTTCGGTGTATAGCTTGGTGAGGGTGTTGGTGTCCATGATTGTCAATTACCGAGGTCCGACAAAAATTTTATGCGGACAAGACGCACTTCCTCTTCCGAAAAGTCGGGACAAAGTTCGCGGCATGCCTCATCGAGACTGTCGGATGATGCGGTGCGGAAGTATTCAAAAATTTCCTTTTGGTCTTCGGGATCGATTATATCGTCGATGTAATAGGAAATATTGATTTTTGTACCGGAGGCGACAATGGCTTCAATTTCGTCGAGCAGCTGGTTGAAATCTATTCCGTTGCCGGCGGCAATTTCATTGAAGTCGATTTTGCGGTCAATGGCCTGGATAACGGCAATTTTCATCTTGCTCTTGTTAGCCACAGTGCGCACCCGCAGGTCCTCGGGACGTTCAATTTCGTTGTCCTCTACGTAGGTCCGGATAACCTTGATAAAATCGTCGCCGTATCGTTTTGCTTTTCCAAGTCCCACGCCCGAAATGTTTGCCAGTTCGTCGATTGTTATGGGGTAGGTTGTGGCCATGGCTTCCAGCGACGGATCCTGGAAAATTACGTAGGGAGGCAATTTAAGTCCGGCAGCTATTTTACGTCGTAACGACGAGAGAATGGAGAACAGTTCCGGGTCGGCGGCGCAAGCTCCGCTTTTGGGAACAATATCTTCGGGAATTTCGTCGTCGATATAATCGTTGTCTTCAACAATTTTAAAGCTTTCGGGCTTTTTGATGAAACGTTTACCCTTGTCGGTGAGGCGCAGAATACCGTAATTCTCTATTCCTCGCTCAATGTATCCGGCAATAATGGCCTGCTGGATAACAGAATTTATAAATTTGGGGCTCGAACCTTCGGCACATCCGAAAACTTCGAGTTCATCGTGCTTGTACGAGCGTACATCGCTTGTGGCGCGGCCAACCATTACATCGACCACATATTCGGTTTTGAATTTTTCCTTTAAGGCGGCAATACATTCCAATGCCGCGGCTAAGTCATCTTTTGCTTCCACTTTCTTTTTGGGATTGAGACAGTTGTCGCAGTTCCCGCAATTCTCGCCGGTGAAAATTTCACCGAAATAGTGCAACAGCGTCCGGCGTCGGCAAAGCGACGATTCGGCGTATGAAGCTGTTTCCATCAGCAGCTGACGTCCTATTTCCTGTTCTGTCACAGGTTTGCCTTGCATGAATTTCTCCATTTTCTGGAGGTCTTTCCTTGAGTAGAAAGTCAGGCACACGCCTTCACCGCCGTCGCGGCCGCTTCGGCCTGTTTCCTGGTAGTATCCTTCGAGGGATTTTGGCATATCATAGTGTATCACAAACCTCACATCGGGTTTGTCGATACCCATTCCGAAAGCAATGGTAGCCACAATAACATCCACTTCTTCCATCAGGAAAGCGTCCTGATTGGCCGAGCGGGTTGCGGGATCCATTCCGGCATGGTAGGGGAGAGCGCGTATGTTGTTGACCCTTAGAAGTTCTGCAAGTTCTTCAACACTGCGGCGTGAGAGGCAGTATATAATACCCGACTTGTTCGGCCGCTGTTTAATGAAGCGAATAATATCGCGTTCGGTATTGGCCGTTTTAGGTCGGATTTCATAGTAAAGGTTGGAACGGTTGAACGACGATTTGAAAATTGCCGCATTGTTCATGGCAAGATTCTTTTGAATGTCGTGCTGTACCTTTGGAGTTGCGGTTGCCGTTAGAGCGATAACGGGCTTTTGGCCTATTTCGTTGATAATAGGACGTATGCGACGGTATTCGGGGCGGAAATCGTGCCCCCATTCCGAAATACAGTGCGCTTCGTCCACGGCATAGAATGATATGGGAACTGATTTTAAGAATTCAATGTTTTCTTCCTTTGTGAGTGATTCCGGGGCTACGTACAAAAGTTTTGTACGTCCCTCCACAATATCCGTTTTTACCTGTTCTATGGCCGATTTGGTGAGCGATGAGTTGAGGAAGTGTGCAATGCTGTCGTTTTCACTGAAGCTACGCATTGCATCAACCTGGTTCTTCATCAGCGCAATCAATGGCGAAATAACTATAGCCGTACCCTCGCTTATGAGAGACGGTAGCTGATAGCACAGCGACTTACCTCCGCCGGTGGGCATAATTACAAAGGTGTCGCGGCCATCGAGGAGGCTTTGTATTATAGCTTCCTGGTTTCCTTTGAATTTGTCGAATCCAAAGTAAGCTTTGAGCACCTTGGGGAGGCTGGTGGGAGGTTCTATCGTCATAGTTGTTGTAACGTTGGTTTATTGTGAGAGGAAGTTCCGGAGTGTATGGGGCTTAAACGGCCTGAGCGTCGAAGTGTGCCGCTTCAAGCTGTTGTGCGCAGAATTCGGGTGTTACATTGAATGTTTTTATCTTGGATGAAGGTATATCGTACATTGCGTTCATCATTATTGTTTCCACAATTGAACGCAGCCCGCGTGCGCCGAGTTTGTACTCTATTGCTTTGTCAACGATAAAATCGAGAGCAGCCGGCTCGAATTCGAGTTTAACACCATCCATGGCGAAAAGTTTCACATACTGGCGGGTTATGGCATTTTTTGGCTCGGTGAGAATCTGTCGCAAAGCATCGCGGTCGAGAGGCAGAAGGTGCGTAAGTATGGGCAGACGGCCTATAATTTCGGGAATAAGGCCGAATGTACGCAAATCCTGCGGCGCTACGTGGCGCATGAACTGGTCGCGTTCTATGCGTCGTGACCCCTCGGCGGTTGAAAAGCCTACAAAACTTGAGTTAAGGCGGTGGGCAATAGCCTGTTCGATGCCTTCGAAAGCTCCGCCGCAGATGAAGAGAATGTTTTTGGTATCCACGGCAATCATGGGTTGTTCGGGGTGCTTGCGGCCGCCTTGTGGCGGAACATTAACAACCGAACCTTCGAGCAGCTTTAGCAAACCTTGCTGCACGCCTTCGCCGCCGACATCGCGGGTTATGGAGGGGTTGTCGCCTTTTCGGGCTATTTTGTCAATTTCATCAATGAACACAATGCCGCGCTCGGCACGCTTCACATCGTAGTCGGCTGCCTGCAAGAGGCGTGTGAGCAGGCTTTCGATGTCCTCGCCCACGTAACCTGCCTGAGTAAGCACGGTTGCATCCACAATTGTAAAGGGCACATTGAGCAGTTTGGCAATGGTGCGGGCTATGAGGGTCTTGCCGGTGCCGGTAGGACCCACCATAATTATGTTGCTCTTTTCAATTTCAACACCATCGGCATCGGCCGGCTGGTCCAATCGTTTATAGTGATTGTATACTGCTACCGAGAGATATTTTTTTGCCTGTTCCTGACCGACAATGTATTGGTCCAGAAATTCTTTTATTTCGGCAGGCTTTGGAATTTGTTTGCTCTCGTCGTTATTGGAAATAGTACCTTTGTTAACGCAGCGATTATGTGCACGTGCAGAGAGTGCGGTAGCGTTGGACTGCGGCATGTCTTCGGGAATCATTCCCAGCATGTTGGCCGCCATTTCGAGACAGTCGATACATATACCGGCGTCCTCGTTCGGGGAGGGAAGTATAGTAGCGCCTTGGTTTTCGGTGCGTCCGCAAAAACTGCAGTGATGTTCGGGTAAACGCTTTTTGGCCATATATTATATAAGGTGTGACTTATTTGTTGGCTTTTACAAGAATGCGGTCGATCATTCCGTAGGCGAGGGCTTCTTCCGAAGTCATCCAGTAGTCGCGGTCGGAATCGCGTTCCACTTTGTCGAAAGGCTGTCCGGAGTGCTCCGAAATGATGTTGTACAGTTCGGCTTTGAGTTTCTTGATTTCGCGTGCTGTAATTTCAATGTCGGAAGCTTGTCCCTGAGCGCCGCCCATGGGCTGGTGAATCATCACGCGGGAATGACGCAAAGCAAAACGCTTGCCTTTCTCGCCCGACACCAGCAGAACGGCTGCCATGGAAGCTGCCATACCGGTGCAGAGAGTGGCTACATCGGAGTTCACATACTGCATTGTGTCGTAAATGCCGAGGCCTGCGTATACCGAGCCGCCGGGAGAGTTGATGTAAATGGAAATATCCTTGCCGGGGTCGGTGCTGTCCAAATAAAGGAGCTGAGCCTGGATAACGTTTGCGGTGTAATCGTTAACTTCTGTTCCGAGGAAAATAACACGGTCCATCATCAGACGCGAAAAAACGTCCATCTGCGCTACATTGAGCGTACGTTCCTCAATAATTGTGGGGTTGATGTAGGAAGCTACGGGAGAGGCTGCCTTGGATGTCAAGGCAGAGTACTGGTCCAGTGCGAGGCCGTTCATATTCAGGTGATGAACGGCGAAGTTGCGGAAATCGTTGTTAGTCATTTTCAAATGTAATGCTTGGTGCACATCTGCGGCACCGTTTTTCTTCTTCAAAATTAAGCAAAAATTCTGTATGCTACAAATTATTCGGCAGCATTTGGCAAAAAAATACAAAAGTTGATGTAACTTTGTACTACATATAACACCTAAGCCAATGGAAATTGTTGACTCCAATACTTATAATCCCATGCAAACGGTAAAACGCCGTTTTTTTGCTATGCGAAACGGTATTATTGCTGATACTTACCGCAGTGCCGGTTCTCCTTTCCGCATTATTTTCGGGCTTAATCTTCCGCAGATAGTTGACATTGCTGCCCAAACCGGTTTCTCGTCCGAACTTGCCGAGGCTTTGTGGGCCAATACTTCCACGCGCGAGAGCATGCTGTTGGCGCCTATGATAATGCCGCGCGAGACATTTGCCGAGTGCGACGCCCGGCGCTGGGTGGAATCGGTTCCTTGTGCCGAAGTGGCCGATGTTTTGTGTCATCGCCTTTTGCGTCACATGCCTTTTGCCGTAAAAATGGCAAAAGAACTGGTGGCAGAGAATAATTCAACTCTTTTAAAATATACGGGTGTGAGGCTGGCGTTCAATTTTTACATGCAATATCCTGCCGAAGCGCGAAAGGTTGCCGAAGCGGTTTTGTCGTTGTCGGACGATGATGGTGCACGACGGCTTGCCGTTCAGTTGAAAGAGGAACTTGATTATATGCAGTAACACTTGTTAAAAATGTGAATTTGTATTACTTAATGTAAAATTTCAATTATCTTTGCACATCTCTACCATTAAAGATGCGCTGACGCGCGTGCTTGATAACCCCGAAATTTATACCTGATGAGTAATTCACCACGAATCTGCATATTCTTTTTTATCTTATTGTTTACCGCCCTGCATGGCGCCGCACAGAATTGTTCGGTGGAGGATGCCCTTTGCCGGCTGGATTCGATAATTTCTCTTGAGGATGTGTATACACGACAAAAACTGGCACGTATATCCGAACTCAAGCGCCAGGGAAAGAACAAGCGCAGCCTGGAAGAACGATATTGGCACAACCGTTCGTTATATGACGAGTATTTTGTGTTCGATGCCGATTCCGCAATGCATTATGTGAAAGAGAATATTGCAATTGCCCGAATGGCTCAAAATCCCGAATGGGAAAACGAATGGAAAATAAAGCGGGCTTTCATTTTGTCGGTAATGGGGCTGCTCAAAGATGCAGAGGATGAGCTTGCCGATGTTGATGTTTCAAAACTTTCGAACGACGGGGTAGGGGATTATTATGCTCAGCGCGCATATCTGTACTCCCATCTAAGTCAGCTTTCAGGCCACAGGCTGGAAGGACATAGAAACTACGATGAACTCAGTCATGCCTATCAGGATTCCACATTCAATCTTGTAGGAGAGGAGAATCCCGAGTATCTGTGGCATAAAGGCTCCTCGCACTACGATAATCCCGTGAATACGGATCACATAATAGATGATCTTAAACTTGTTGTTGACAATTCCTCAAAGGACAGCCGGCTTGATGCCATAAATGCATATGTGCTTGCACGCCTTTACGGCGACAAGGGAAATGTGGATGAACAAATCCGTTATCTTGCAATTTCCGGTTCTATAGATGTTGCGACTTCAAACCGCGATATAGCTTCGCTTGAAGAGCTTGCCGATATTCTTACAAAACGAGGAGATATCGACCGAGCCTATACCTATATCAACTATTGTCAGCAACAGGCGCTGAATCTCCCCAACCGTGTTCGTGCAGCTTCGTTGGCCCGCACCGAGGCCGAGGTGCACAAACTGTATGTTAACGAATTGTGCAGTACGGGACACCGTCTCACAATATCGTTGCGTGTGTTGTGCCTCTTTATTGTTCTGTTAGTGCTTCTTACCTGTGTTGTTGTGAACAGGAGCATGAAGCTTTCCAAATCGCGCCGACAGCTCGAGGATTCCAACAACCGGCTTAACGCCAACATCAAGGAATTATCGCAGACGAAAGAAAGCCAGGAGAGCATAATGCATGAGCTCAAAGCCGCCAACGAAGAAATCCGCCACATCAACGATGACCTTAACGAAGCAAACTATGTGAAGGAGGAGTGTATAGGCGCAACATTTGCGTTGTGCTCGTCGTATATGGACAGGCTGGAGGAATTCCGCAAATCGGTAGCACGTCTGGTTCGCTCCAATTCATGGGGGCAATTGCGCGATATTGTCGCCGACCCCGCTTTTGCCGATATAGAGCTTAAGGAGTTTTATAAAAATTTCGATACTCTGTTTTTGAATATCTATCCCGATTTTGTGAAGGACTTCAACGAGCTGTTGCGTCCCGATGCGCGAATCTCGGTTAAGCCCGGCGAGCTGAACACGGAACTTCGCATATACGCTCTTGTTCGGCTCGGTATTAACGACTCGGTAAAAATTGCGTCGCTTTTGCACTGTTCTCCTCAAACCGTATATAACTACAGGCTAAGAACACGCAACAAAGCTGTTGTGGCTAAAGATACCTTTGCCGATACCGTGAAATCGCTCGGAAAATACCAGAAATAGCTTCCTTACACCCTTAAATATTTATACATAAAACTTACTCTATTCCGCTTAACTAGTATTGAAATTCAATAAGTTGCATTGAACGGAGTTTACTTATTGCTGTTACTCGCTGTTTTTTTGTTTGTAGAGTCATTATAATTTTGCAATGCTTTCTCACGGGAGCGTAAAGTTCCCGTATCTGCATAACCTTAACCTTGAAATAACCAAAACCATGAATCACAATTTATGTGGAATATTAGCAGTAGCCACACCCGTTTTATTCGGAGCGGTGCTTTGTTCCTGCTCGGATAAATCATCGAATGAAGAGCAGATTAAAACAGTTACTGAAATAAACGTAACCCCGGAGTCGCTTATGTTTGATGCAGCCGGCGGGGAACAAACCGTTACTGTCACTTCCAATGCCGACTGGAGTCTGCGCTCCGAAGCCGATTGGGTTAAAGTTTTTCCCGGGGGCGGTCTTAAAGGAACGGCAACCGATGTAAAAGTTACAGTAGGAGAAAGCAAGGAATTTGAAACACGCAATGCTTTGCTTGTAATTAAAAGCGGCGAGTATGTAAAGAATATTAATGTAGTGCAGTCGGCACCCGCAATAATAAGCGTGGATAAAACGAGTCTTAATGCAGGTTCCGAGGCAGCGAAGTTCTCGCTGACAGTCACTTCCAATGTGGCATGGTCGGCCGCTGTATCCGACAGCTGGTGCAAGCTCGCCCCTGCAGCCGGAGAGGCCGGAGAAACTGTAATGACAGTAGAGTGTGAGGCTAACACAAGCGGTTCAGAGCGTGCGGCGCAAATTACCATAGAAGGCGGTGCCAAACCGTTGACGGTTAAACTTGTACAGTATACCGATGTCATAGCAACTCCCGAAGGCTATTCATTGGTGTGGAACGATGAATTCAATACTGTCGACGGCAGCATGCCCGATACCGATAAATGGTACTACGATATCTGGCCGGCAGGGTATGTGAACAACGAGTTGCAACGTTATGTTGCAGGAGAAGCCAACGGCGTGAAAACCGCGCAGATAGCCAACGGAATATTAAGCATAACAGCTGCCAAGGTTGGCAACGAAGTACTCTCCGCACGCCTTAATACCAAGGAGCTTTTCCTTTACGGTTATTTTGAGGCACGACTCAAACTTCCCAAAGGCAAAGGAACATGGCCGGCATTCTGGATGATGCCTGCCGACGGCGGCAACTGGCCTCATTGCGGCGAAATAGATATTATGGAGGAAGTGGGAGTGAATCCAAATTACACATCCTCGTCCATTCACTGCACAGCCTATAATCATGTTATAGGAACACAGAAAACCACAGAACGCTTTACTGCCGGCGCCGAGGATGAATTCCATGTTTACGCGTTGGAATGGACTCCCGATTTTATACGTACCTATGTCGACGGGCAGGAGCTGTTCTATTTTGCAAACGATAATAAAAACGATGAAAACACATGGCCGTTTAACAAGCCCTTTCACCCCATTCTTAATCTCGCCTGGGGAGGCTCGTGGGGCGGAATGAGCGGAGTTGACGAAAGCGCACTCCCGGCGGTTTATGAAATAGATTACGTTCGTATCTTCCAAAAATAATTAACCTAATCATAAATCACGTTACTATGAAAAAATTTTTATGTTTTTTCTTCGCTTTAATGGTGTGTCTTTGCACGTATGCTAAAGATGTCACTGTTAGCGGAACAGTTATCAACCGCAGCGACGGCGACCCGCTCATTGGTGCGAGTGTCAAAGTGCAGGGCACAGTCAATCAAGGTGCTATAACCAATATCGACGGTGAGTTTACTCTCTCGGTTCCCGAAGGAGCCACAATAGTTGTGAGTTATGTCGGTTGCAAAGAGCACACTTTTGTTGCCGGCCCGAACAGCACCGGCCTTACCATTATGATGGATGAGGACGCAGCAATGCTCGACGATGTTGTTGTAATCGGCTACGGTACTCAGAAAAAGAGTGTTGTCACAGCCGCAATTTCCAGCGTTGGCGAGGACAAACTTGCTGTTACAGCGCCTGTGCGAATGGACAACGCTCTTAAAGGTCTCACCTCCGGCGTGACAGTAACATCGGCCTCCGGTCAACCCGGCGAGGCCGCCCGTGTGCGTGTTCGCGGTATAGGTACTGTCAACAATTCCGAACCTCTGTATATTGTTGACGGCATGCCTATCGAAGGCGGTCTCGACTACCTTAATCCTTCCGATATCAAATCAATCGAAGTTCTTAAGGATGCTGCATCGGGTGCGGTATACGGCGCGCGTGCTGCAAACGGCGTTATACTTGTAACAACCAAAAGTGGCGCTCTTGGAAAAACCAAAATCACCTACGATTTCTCCTACGGCTGGCAGTCGGCATGGAAACATCGCGATGTTCTGGATGCCACCACCTATGCCGTTCTTATGAACGAAGGCTCTCTCAACGCCGGTTCGGGTATAATTTATGCCGACCCCTACTCCTATGGAAAGGGTTTCGACTGGCAGGACGCCATTTTCAACGACAACGCTCCCGTAATGAACCATCAGGTAAGCGTGAGCGGCGCAACCGAAAAGACTAACTACTTCCTCTCGCTCGGCTACTATACCCAGGACGGTATTGTAGGCGGTAACTACGACCGCTCCAACTACGAGCGTCTCACACTTCGTGCCAATAACTCATATACAGTTTTCGACGAAAGCAAGAGCCGCAGCTATCTCAATAAATTTACTGTTTCGGTAAATGCTTCATATGCACGCATTAAAAGCCGTGGCATAACCACCAACTCCACTTTTACCTCTCCTCTCGGTTCCGCACTGGCACTTTCGCCTATGCTGACACCTTATGCCGAAGGCGCCGATGCCGACTATCAGCTCAACTATTACGCCAACAGTTCGACTTATGTTCCCGAATATGCAGCCGACGGCCGTCTGTACCTTATCCCCGAAGCGTTCGGTAATTACCGCGAAATGATTAACCCGCTTTTGGAAATGTCGCGTCCCGGAAGCACCGGCTGGAGCCACAAGTTCGTGGGCAACTTCATCGGTGAACTTCAAATATGGGATAACATCAAATATCGCATAAGCTACGGCGCCGACCTCAGCTTCTATGGCAGCGACTGGTACAATCCTCTCAAGTATAACCGTCAGGGCGAGGCAAACACTTTTACAAGCGCAGGTTCGTCCAAATCGCAAAGCACTGTATGGCAGCTTGAAAACACTCTGAGCTGGGACAAGGATTTCGGTCTTCACCATGTTAGTGCACTTGTGGGTCAGTCGGCAAAGGCTTCGCGTGGCTCCTACCTATCGGGTTCGCGTAACAATGTAATTTCTGCCAACCGTCCTTATATCGACGCTTCCACCGGTCTTGCAGCCGACGGCGACATGACAGTCAGCGGCGCTCCTTTCGATGAATCCCGTCTTGCTTCGTTATTCGCCCGAGTAGGATATGATTACGACTCCCGCTATATGTTCCAGGGAACAGTACGCCGCGACGGTTCCAGCCGCTTCGGTTCGAACAATCACTGGGCGACATTCCCCTCCTTCTCGGTAGGCTGGAATCCCACAAACGAAAAATTCCTCGAAAGCCGTCCTACTTGGTGGAACTCTACAAAAGTGCGTTTCTCGTGGGGTAAAAACGGTAACGAAAACATAGGCAATTTCCTTTATCTTGCCTTGGCTGCAACAGGCAACAATGCTATTTTCGGTGCAAACGAAAGCGTTGTCAACGGTGTTAAGGCATCCATTCTCCCAAACAAAAATCTTAAATGGGAAGAATCGACTCAGACCGACGTCGGCCTTGACTTTGCTTTCCTCGACAACTCCATCCGTTTCAGTGTCGACTATTACAACAAACGCACAACCGGCATGCTTATGAGCATGAGCGTGCCTGCATACGTAGGCGAATCAGTACCTGTAGGCAATGTGGGTATTATGGATAACCGCGGTGTTGAAATTGAACTGAACTTCACACGTCGTTTCGGCGATTTCAACGTCAACGTGGGAGGTAACCTTACATATCTTAAGAACAAACTCATTGAATACGGTAACGAAGAAGGTTACGAAAACAAAGATTCCGCACAGGGCATTGGTACAATCACACGTGCCGAGAACGGTTTGCCTTTCCCCTTCTTCTATGGCTTTGTTACCGACGGTATTATTCAGAACCAGGCCGAAGCCGATGAATATAATGCAAAATACTCAGGCGGTTATTTTAACGATGCAGTTCCCGGCGATGTTCGCTTTGTTGACATAGACGGTGACAACGCTCTTACCGATAACGACCGCACAATGCTTGGAAAAGGTATGCCCGACTGGACCTACGGTTTCAATCTTGGCGTTGAATGGAAAGGTATTGCTGTGAACGCCATGTTCCAGGGTGTATGGGGCAACAAAATTTTTGATGCAACACGCCGTACCGACGCCCTCGAATCCAATCTTCCCACATGGATGCTCGACCGCTGGACCGGTGAAGGAACATCCAACCGCATACCTCGATTTGTACGCGCCGATAACCGTAACTGGGTATCATCCGACCTTTATCTCCACGATGGCGCCTATTGCCGTCTCAAAAACCTGATGATAAGCTACACTTTGCCTCAGAACATAACACGCAAGGTTGCTGTGGAAAACTTCCGCGTTTACGTTTCCGGTGAAAACTTGCTCACATGGACAAAGTATCATGGCTTCGACCCCGAAATCTCCTCCGGCGGCACATCGCTCGGTATTGACTACGGTGTTTATCCTCAGGCCCGTGTATGGAACGTAGGTTTCAACATCACTTTCTAAATTCGTACCATCTTAACTGAATAATAATGAAAAGCATAAAATATATAGCTGCAATGCTCTCGGGCGCAGCAGTGGTGCTGACAGGATGTTCCGACTCATTCCTGGAAGTGGAGTCTCCCACCCAGCAGCCCATCGAGGATTATTTCAATTGCGACGCTCACATTCAGGAAGCTGTTGTGGCCGCCTACGATCCTCTGGGTTGGCCCGACTGGGCAATGGGTGAATACAACCCTGTGAATTTAATGTCGGACATTATGGCCGATGACCTATGGGTTGGCGGAAGCGACAAAAACGATAATGCCAACTGGCATCGCATGATGAATTTCGAAGCAGCTCCCAACTCTGTTATCGCGGGGCTGTGGACCGATGCGTACAGTGGTGTAAAGCGTTGTAACGACGTACTTTACTACATGAGCGAATACGACATTCCCGACCTCGTTGAAGAAAATGCCCGTTACTATGAGGCTCAGGTACGTGTCCTCCGTGTATACTATTACAACTGGCTGTGGAAATTCTGGGGTAATGTTGTGTATTTCGATAAAAACTTTGAAGGCGCTCCCTACCTTGGCCAGCAGTATACCGCCGATGAAATATATAAATTCATGATCGAGGATCTTGAAGGTGCCATTGCACTCGACAAGCTCCCCATGAAGGAAACCGCCGAAAACTATGGCCGCGTTACAAAAGCAATGGCTTACATGCTTTATGCCGAAATTGTAATGTACCAAAACGATGAGGAGCGTTTCCCCACCGCACTCAAATACATGAACGAAATTATCGCCAGCCCCGAGTATGAGCTTGTAGATGATTATGCCGGTATTTTTAAAGCCGATGGTGAATGGAGTTCCGAATCCATTTTTGAAGTTAATTTCACCGATGACAACGCAGTGCGCAGCTGGAGTAATCCGTTATATGCCGGCGGAACAGTTCTTCCTACGCTAATCAGCCCCGAAAAATGGTCGTCAGGCCTTGACGGTCATGAAGCAGGCTGGGGATTCTGTCCCGTACGTCTCGAGACTTACGAGCGCTATCAATCCGGCGATACACGTCGTGATGCGACCTGTTGGAATGCGGCAGCAGTTTACTCCGATTACAACCATCGCTATCAGGACACCGGTTTCTTCCTTGAAAAATATTGCGCACACAGTGGCGACAATTCCCGACAGAAGGCCGATGCCGAACTTAACTGGAACAACAATCTCCGCGTATACCGTTATTCGGAAACCCTCCTGAACGCTGCCGAACTTATTGTTCGCGGTGCAGGCGCAGGCGATGCACAGAGTCTTTTTAATCAGGTGCGTCAGCGTGCAGGTCTTACACCTGTCAGTGCCACACTCGACAATATTATCGAGGAACGTCATCTTGAATTCGTAGGCGAAGGCAAGCGTTACTGGGATCTTATCCGCACCGGCAAAGCTGCTTCTGTTCTTGTTCCCGACCAATACGACTACCGCACACGTTCGTGGACACCGAACAAGAAATATCTGCCTATACCTCAGAGTGAAATCGACAAGGCGCTCGGCACACTAACTCAGAATCCTTATTAATTTTCAGATTATTCAAGTTATGAAAAAGATATATAATTGTCTGGCTCTGCTTTGTGTGGCTTTGGTAATGGGAGTCCTCGGAGCATGTTCAGCCGACAAATTCGACGGAGTAGACCCTAACGGTCGTCCCGATGCAAACGATATCGACGTTACCGTTGCAGTCGACCAGGAAACCAACACCTACCACTTGACTCTCAACAATGTTGGTTACTACCCTGTGTGGACCGTTAATGTAGGTGCCAACCCCAAAGTTTCCACAATCAACGGTTACACCGGTGTTATTGCCGAGGCCGGTACTTACTATGTTGAAGTTCGTATGGGTAACCGCAACGGTCTTTCCGAGGGATCGAAAATTTACGAAATCGTAATAGAAAACAGCCTCGGAGGTGATGAATTCAAAGGCTTCGATTACGACAGCGATTTCAACCTTTGGAAAAAAGGCAACATTACAAGCACCTCTTTGTGGTTCGCCGACGACAACTGGAACGACGGTGCTGTAACTCCTCCCGTGTTCGATATTACAAACGAAGGCTTTACATTGCCTCTCCCCGCAGGCATGGGTTCTTCGCAGTGGCAGGGTCAGGTACACATCAATACCGACATCTCCACCTCATCGGCCAACCATTACGATTTCTCCGTATTCCTCCTGTCGGCCGAAGATCATCCCGGCGTAACAATCAAGCTGCAGGACGCATCCGATGACAATGTGTTCTATTGCGCAAGCCAGGTAGCCCTCGAAGGCGGCAAGGGCAAATGCTTCTACCTCTCCGACATGGAAGGTCTTGACATTGCCAACATACAGCTTACCTTCGACTTTGCCGGCGGTGTCCCCGGTACGGAGGTAATTGTAAGCAACATCGTTCTTAAGGATCATGCCAACGATGACGGAACCGTACTTCCTCCCGCTGTTGAATTCGACGATTCCCGTAACCTCTTCACCGGCTTCTCCGCAGTTCTTATTACTACATGGTTTGCCGATGACAACTGGAACGACGGCGCCGTGACACAGCCTTCAATCAATGTTACTTCCGACGGGTACTCGTTTGTAATTCCTGCCGGTATGGGCGGTTCACAATGGCAGGGTCAGGTTCACATGTGGACCGATGTGGCCACTTCCGCCGACAAACGCTACGACTTCTGCATTACATTAACCTGCACCGAGGATCATCCGGGTGTGACTGTAAAACTGCAGAAAGGCGACAGCCTCGGTGCCGATCCCGATACCGATGACAACACTTTCTATTGCCTGCAGAGTGTGGCTCTCAAAGCCAATGTTCCCACAACATATTACTTCGAAGATGTTCAAGGTTTCGATTCGTCCAATATCCAGGTATGTTGCGACTATGCAGGCGGTGTTGCAGGTGCTGAAGTAGTTGTATCCAACCTGCATCTACAAGAACATCAATAGGAATAATATAGGTTTGAATAATAAGAAAGCATAGGTTTGCCAATGCATCTACGCCGGCGGTCCGGGTATATAATGACCGACCGCCGGCATTTGTATATAACGCAATGAAAAGACGCACTTTTATATCCGTATCAGCAGCCGTTATATTCAGTCAACTCTGTTTTGCCGGAGGACATCTGAAAGTATCGGGAGAGAACATTGTAACGCCACAAGGCGAAACCTTTTACATTCAGGGAACAAATCTCGGCAACTGGCTGAACCCCGAAGGCTATATGTTCGGTTTCCGCAAAACAAATTCGCCGAGAATGATAAACGAGGCTCTGTGTCAGCTTGCCGGCCCCGATTACGCTTCGGAATTCTGGCGCCGATTCAAGGATAATTATATCACCCGCGAGGACATAAGTTTCATCGCATCCTGCGGGGCGAATACCATTCGACTTCCCTTCCACTATAAGTTGTTCACCGACGAGGACTACATGGGTCTTACCGCCAGTCAGGATGGTTTTGAACGTGTAGACTCGTTAGTGGAATGGTGCCGTGACGCCGGCTTGCATCTCATTCTTGATATGCACGATGCTCCCGGAGGACAGACCGGCGACAATATCGATGATTCCTATGCCTATCCGTGGCTTATGGTAAGCGAAGCCTCTCAACAGCAGTTTTGCGATATATGGAAATCAATAGCAGCACGATACAAGGATGAGGATGTGATATTGGGCTACGAGTTGATTAACGAGCCTGTTGCCACATATTTCGGCGATGAGCAGGAGTTCCTCAATACGCAGCTTGTAAAAGTCCTCAAAATGGGTCTTGAGGCTATACGCAGTGTAGATAAGGAGCATATTGTAATTATAGGTTCTCCGCAGTGGAACAGTAATTTCACTCCGCTCGAAAACGTTGATTTCGGCGACGATAACATTGTATATTCATGTCACCGCTACGGCGGCCCGTCCACAGCCGATGCAATACGGAGCTATATCGATTTCCGCAACGCAAGCGGCAAGCCGATGTATATGGGCGAAATAGGTCATAACACCGATGAATGGCAGGCAGAATTTGTACGTGTCATGAAAGACAATAATATAAGCTATACGTTCTGGCCTTACAAAAAGTGCGCCGATTCGTGTATGCTCGGTTTCGAACTTCCCGAGGGCTGGGATGAAGTGGCGGCTTTTACCGAAGCTTCGCGAGGCTCCTATTCGGAAGTGAGGGAGCATATGCCGGATAGAGATAAGATGCGACAGTTGCTGGATCAGCTTCTTGAAAATTGCAAATTCAAAAATTGTAAATCACAGCAATCCTATATCAAGTCTATGGGATTGTCCGAAAATCAGGAATAACCATGAAACGATTATCCTTGGCTCTTTTGGGAATGGCCGTGTCATTGTGCTTGTGGGGTGAAACACCTCTATATCTTGACTCGTCGGCCTCGATTGAACAGCGTATAGACGATGCTTTGTCCCGCATGACGATACGAGAGAAGGTGAATATGCTGCATGCTCAGTCGAAATTTTCTTCTGCCGGAGTTCCCCGCCTCGGAATTCCCGAGTTCTGGACAACCGACGGCCCTCATGGAATACGGCCGGAAGTGTTGTGGGACGAATGGGATCAGGCCGGCTGGACAAACGATTCATGTACAGCATTTCCGGCTCTTACATGTCTTGCGGCAACGTGGAATCCCGAGGTGTCCTATCTTTACGGAAAAAGTATAGGCGAGGAGGCCCGCTATCGCAAAAAGGATATCCTTTTAGGCCCCGGTGTGAATATTTACCGCACCCCCCTCAATGGCCGTAATTTCGAGTATATGGGTGAGGATCCCTATCTTGCCTCCCAAATGGTTGTTCCGTATATTCAGGGAGTACAGAGTAACGGTGTGGCGGCATGTGTAAAGCACTTCGCGCTGAACAATCATGAAGTGAACCGTCATACAACCAATGTTATTGTAGACGAGCGTGCATTGCATGAGATTTATCTTCCGGCATTCAAAGCTGCCGTTGAAAAAGGAAATGCGTGGAGTATTATGGGCAGCTATAATCTCTATCGCGATCAGCATGTTTGCCATAATGAATACCTGCTTAACGATATGCTGAAACGCGACTGGGCTTTCGACGGCGTGGTAGTTTCCGACTGGGGAGGGACGCACAATACAGAGCAGGCTATAACAAACGGCCTTGACATGGAATTCGGTTCGTGGACAAACGGCCTGTCGGCCGGCGCGAGCAATGCCTACGACAATTATTATCTTGCCGACCCTTATATTGAACGACTTGCCACAGGCGCTGCCGATGAAAATGTTTTGAATGACAAAGTGCGCCGTGTGCTTCGGCTTGCATTCCGCACAAACATGAATACAAACCGACCATTCGGCTCTCTATGTTCTCCCGAACACTCTGCCGCAGCCCGAGAGATTGGCCGCGAGGGCATTGTTCTGCTCAAGAACGATGGCAAGGTTCTCCCTATTCGTTCTGAGAAGGGGATGAAGGTTGCCGTTATAGGTGAAAATGCGATTAAAATGATGACAGTCGGCGGCGGTTCTTCATCGCTGAAGGCTCGCTATGAAATATCTCCGTTGGACGGTCTTCGCAAAGCTTTTGGCGATAAAGTAGAACTTGTGTATGCGCGCGGCTATGTCGGAGATCCGTCGGGAGAATATAACGGAGTTACTTCCGGACAGGATTTGAGTGATTCGCGCAGTGCCGCAGAGTTGCTTGCGGAGGCAATTGATGTTTCCCGCAATGCCGATGTGGTAATCTTTGTTGGGGGACTTAACAAGTCGGCCGGACAGGATTGCGAGGACTCCGACCGCGCCTCTCTTGAATTGCCCTACGGACAGAATGAGCTTATCGAAGCCTTGGCTGCAGTAAATCCCCGCCTTGTATTTGTCAATGTTTCGGGTAACGCAGTAGCCATGCCTTGGATTAAGAAAGTACCCGCAGTTGTGCAGGCATGGTATCTTGGCAGCGAGGCCGGCAATGCCATTGCCGATGTCATTACCGGACAATATAATCCGTCGGGCAAACTCCCCATGACTTTCCCCGCTTCCCTGAGTCAGGTAGGCGCTCATTGTTTCGGGAACTATCTTGGAGAAAAGCGCGAGAACGAGAATATTTACGATTGTACTTACAATGAAGGAATATTTGTAGGCTACCGCTGGATTGACAAACATAAGGAAAAGCCGCTGTTCCCCTTCGGGCACGGACTGAGCTATACCACTTTTGCCTACGGCAAGCCGTCGGCGAGCGCAAAACGCATGGATGCTGCGGGCACACTCACAGTAAGTGTACCTGTTACAAATACCGGTGATGTTGATGGCTCCGAAACCGTACAGCTCTACATTACAGATGTAAAAAGCTCGCTGCCACGTCCCGAAAAGGAACTCAAAGGTTTCCGAAAAGTGAAACTTGCTCCCGGCGAAACACAGAATGTGGAGTTTACAATCTTACCCGAGCACCTTGCATTCTATTCTCCTGAAGCCGGCTCAATGGTAACCGAACAGGGTAAGTTCCGTGTAAAAATCGGGGCATCGTCAGGCGATATCCGAGGGGAAGTTGAATTTGAATTTGTAGATAACGCAATAGCAGTTCGATGACTATGAAAATAAACAAAATTGCGGGCATATTTCTTGTTGCCGGAGGAATGTGCGCCAATGCTACAACACCGGCAATAGCTCCCGACCCCAAGCTTGAGGCGAGAGTGAACGAAATTGTGAAAAACATGACGCTTGACCAAAAAGTAGGTCAGATGTGTGAACTCACAGTGGATTATATAACTTCGCCTGATCGCAGCAACGGTTACAAAGCCGATGAAGCCAAGATGATTGAGGCATTTAAGACCTATGGCGTAGGCTCAATACTCAATGTTCCGTTAGGAGAAGCGCAAAGTGTTGAAACCTGGCACAGGGTAATTTCCGGTATTCAGGATGCCTCGATGAAGTACATAGGCATTCCCGATATTTACGGTGTGGATCAGATACACGGCACAACCTATACTGCCGGCGGAACTCTGTTCCCCCAGGAAATAAATATGGGAGCTTCATTCAACCGCACACTCGTCCGAGAGGCCGGAGAAATCAGTGCCTACGAAACCCGCGCGGGTTCTATTCCCTGGACATACGCTCCGGTAATGGATATAGGCCGCGACGCCCGTTGGTCGAGAGCGTGGGAAAGTTTTGGAGAAGATACATACGTAAACGGAGAAATGGCCCGTGAACTTGTCAAGGGCTATCAGGGTGAGAATCCCAATGATATTGACAAATATCATGTCGCTTCTTGCGCCAAGCATTATATGGGTTACGGCGCTCCCCGATCCGGTAAAGACCGCACTCCTGCTGTTATAGCGCCTAACGAATTGCGTGAGAAATACTTTGAGCCTTTCCGTTGTGCAATAGAAGCCGGGGCCCTCTCGGTTATGGTAAATTCAGGCAGTATTAACGGCATGCCGGTACATGCCGATTACGAGCTCCTTACCGGGTGGCTTAAAGACGGACTTGCCTGGGATGGCGTAATAGTTACCGACTGGGCCGATATCCATAATTTGTGGACTCGCGAAAAAGTGGCACGCGACTACAAAGAGGCCATTGAAATGTCCATAAATGCCGGCGTGGATATGTCCATGACTCCATATGACGCCCAATTCTGCACATTGCTCAAGGAGCTTGTAGAAGAAGGACGTGTATCCGAGAGCCGTATCGACGACGCCGTTTCCCGAATTATACGCATGAAGATGCGTTGTAACCTTTGGGAAATGCCTGTCACATCCCCGGCAGATTATCCCTTGTTCGGGAGCGAGGCTCATGCCGAAAAGGCTCTTGAACTTGCCGTTCAGTCGGAGGTATTGCTCAAGAACGACAACAATGTACTGCCTCTCAAAATCGGACAACGCCTGCTTGTCACCGGCCCTAACGCCAACACTATGCGTGCTCTCAACGGCGGCTGGTCGTACACCTGGCAGGGTAGTGCCGACCCCAAATTTACCGAGCGGTACAATACAATTTACGAAGCTCTTGCCAACCGCTTCGGGAACGACAATGTAAGCTTTGTCCCCGGTGTAGAGTATAACGACGCCGGCAATTGGGACGAAGAGATGAATGTTGATATTGAAAGCGCCGTGGCAGCTGCCAAGACTGTCGATGTTATTGTAGCCTGTATTGGCGAGAACAGCTATTGTGAAACACCCGGAAATCTTTCCGACCTTACATTGTCGCGCAACCAGCTCGAACTTGTCAAGGCGCTTGCCGCTACCGGAAAGCCTGTAGTGCTTGTCATCAACTCGGGACGTCCCCGAATTATCAAGGAAATAACACCTCTTGTTTCGGCCGTTGTGGATGTAATGCTTCCCGGCAACTATGGCGGCGATGCCCTTGCAAAGCTGCTGGCCGGTGACAGGGATTTTTCCGCCCGCCTTCCTTTTACCTATCCTAAGGAAATCAGCGGGTATGCCGTTTACGACTATAAGCCTGCCGAGAGCGTTGGCACTATGGACGGGAATTATAATTACAGTGCCAATACCGATGTTGAATGGACTTTCGGTGCCGGAATGAGTTATACCGATTATGAATTTTCCAACCTTAGCGTTGACAAAGCTGAATTTACAAGCGATGATACGCTCACTGTAAGCATTGACGTGCGCAATACGGGAGCCGTTGACGGAATGTGGCCGGTACTTGTTTTTTCGTCCGACCTTGTTGCCAGTCTTACTCCCGATATTCAGCGTCTTCGCGCGTTCGATAAGGTAAGCCTGAAGAGCGGCGAAAGCACGACGGTTAAATTTTCCATTCCTGCCAAGCAACTTGCATTTGTAGGACGTGATGGAAAATGGCGACTTGAGGCCGGCGATTTTGTACTGCGCTGCGGAAGCCTTACAAAACTCGTACATTGCAAGTCTACAAAAGTTTGGGACAGTTTTAACATGTAGTTTCCCGTTTTTCATAGTTACTCTCACTGAGGAGGTACCCATGAGGTTCCTCCTCGTTTTGTTCGCCCGACATGGGCATAATCTAACGGGTGAAAGTCCCGAGCGCGCCCC
>CAMWMR010000004.1 GCA_947175425.1 uncultured Porphyromonadaceae bacterium | reverse complement strand
GTGGGCGTTGACGGATTCGAACCGCCGACCCTCTGCTTGTAAGGCAGATGCTCTGAACCAGCTGAGCTAAACGCCCGTCCTTGTCTTTTGCGCTGCAAAGTTAGGCACTATTTTTTTACTGTGCAAATATTTTGGCGAAAATTTTTCAAAAAAGTTCAACAAGCCTTATAAAACAAGGAGGCTTTTACACTGTAAAAGCCTCCTTAACAAGCTGGTAATGAGCTGTAAAATTATTCGGCAGCCTCGGCGTTGTCGATAGTGTAGGAAAGAGCCTCAATGTAGTAGAACGAGAGGTAATCCTTGCCTTCGGCTTCGGTGCGGGCAGCAATTTTAGTGCGATAGTCGGCCATGCGGGCGGCAAAAGTATCGATTGAATCCTGTCCCTGGGCTTTCTTTTCGGTTTCGCAGGCTTCGTGTTTGTTGGCAGCGCTGTCGGCGGCGGCATATCGGGCCTCCATGGCGGCAACTTCGGCTTCGCCTATGCGTGATTCACGAACAATGCCGCGAACGGTAAGTTCTTTTCCCTTTGCATCGAGAGCGAATGCACCGCCCATTTCGGGAGTTGCCTCGCAACGGATAATAGTGGTGGAGTCGGCACCCAGAAGGAATGCCTTGCGTGCTCCGTGCGAGCAAAGGTGCGAGCACAAGCCCTTGATTTCGATAGTGTCGCCAACAAGAGCCGACGGGTCGCTCATGAGAGAGTCGACGCTGATAACTGTTTCCTGCGGAGCAGCTTCTTCCTTGGAAGAGCAGGATACCATGCCAATGCCGATAAATGCAACGGCAGCGAGTACAAGTGCTTTGATTTTCATAGTTATATTGAACATATTGTTATTGGTTCGCTTTTTCAGGATGCAAAAGTACACATTATTTTCCGTACGCGCAAGCGTACGCTATAAGGGCTTGAGCGCGCATTTTTATACTTTTTAAGGACGCATATGCGGGTATATGGCGGATTATGTGTAAATTTGCACGATATTTGGAATTTAATCTTCACAATAACTATTATATCATGGCTCAACAGGACGACGTGTTTAAGAAAATCGTTTCTCATGCAAAGGAATACGGTTTCGTCTTTCCCTCCAGTGAAATCTACGATGGCCTTTCGGCTGTTTACGACTACGGCCAGAATGGCGTAGAACTTAAAAATAATATAAAACGTTACTGGTGGGACGCCATGACGCTCCTCCACGAAAACATTGTGGGTATCGACTCGGCAATCTTCATGCATCCGACAATCTGGAAAGCGTCGGGACACGTGGATGCGTTCAACGATCCCCTTATCGACAACCGTGATTCAAAAAAACGTTACCGCGCCGACGTTCTTATCGAGGACTGCCTTGCAAAGTACGATGAAAAAATAGCAAAGGAAATTGCCAAGGCAGCCAAACGTTTCGGCGACAGTTTTGACGAAGCTCAGTTCTGCGCCACAAACGGTCGTGTGATGGATCTCAAAGCTCGTCGCGACGCGCTGCACGAACGTTTTTCGGTTGCAATGAACGACAATAACCTCGATGAACTCCGTCAGATTATTGTGGACGAAGAAATTGTATGCCCCATTTCCGGCACTAAAAACTGGACGGAAGTACGCCAGTTCAACCTCATGTTCAAAACCGAAATGGGTTCTACCGCCGACGGTTCTATGACAGTGTACCTGCGTCCCGAAACCGCCCAAGGTATTTTTGTGAACTACCTCAACGTTCAGAAAACCGGCCGCATGCGTATTCCCTTCGGTATTGCGCAGATTGGCAAGGCTTTCCGTAACGAAATCGTTGCCCGTCAGTTCATTTTCCGCATGCGCGAGTTCGAACAGATGGAAATGCAGTTCTTTGTTCGTCCCGGCGAAGAACTCAAGTGGTTCGCACAGTGGAAGGAATGGCGTCTCAAATGGCACAAGGCTCTTGGCATGGGCGATGAAAAATACCGCTACCACGACCACGACAAACTTGCCCACTATGCAAACGCCGCAACCGACATCGAGTTCCGCATGCCCTTCGGGTTCAAGGAAGTGGAAGGCATTCACTCGCGCACTAACTTCGACCTCTCGCAGCACCAGAAGTTCAGCGGCAAGAAAATTGAATATTTCGACCCCGAACTCAACGAGCACTATACACCTTATGTAATAGAAACCTCTATCGGCGTGGACCGCATGTTCCTGAGCATCCTCTGCTCGTCGTACGATGAAGAGCTGCTTCCCAACGGCGAAACCCGCACCGTGCTGCATCTTCCCGCACCCCTTGCGCCCGTAAAATGCGCCGTGCTGCCTTTGGTACGCAAGGACGGACTCCCCGAAAAAGCCCGCGAAATTGTGGACGAACTCAAGTTCGATTTTGCCACACACTACGAGGAAAAAGACGCTATCGGCAAACGCTACCGTCGTCAGGACGCAATCGGTACTCCGTTCTGTATCACCGTGGATCATCAGACCCTCGAGGATAACACCGTTACCCTGCGTGAGCGCGACTCTATGGAGCAGACTCGCGTTTCTGTCGACGACCTCCACAAGCTCATCCACGACCGCGTGAGCCTCGCCTCTCTTCTCCGCAAACTCAAATAATTATGAAAAAATTTATTATTCCCGCCATTATAGTGGTGCTTGCACTGGTGCTTTTCTTCTCCGGTTCAGGCACATACAACAAGCTCACCACTCTCGACCAGGATGTTGAACAGGCCTGGGGTAAAGTGCAGGTGCAGTATCAGCGACGAATGGATCTCATTCCCAATCTTGTTGAGACCGTAAAAGGCTATGCCGCACACGAAAGCACTACCTACGAGAACGTTACCCGTGCGCGCGCAGGGCTGAGCGAAGCCTACGACAGCGCTTCGGCAACCCCTGCAGCCGCTCCCGCCGAGGAACAGAGCTTCGAGAACTATAACATGGCGCAGGATAAGCTCAACAAGGCTTTGTCCATATATGTGAACGCCGTGCGCGAAGCTTACCCCGACCTCAAGGCCGATGTGCAGTTCACAAACCTGCAGACTCAGCTCGAAGGTACCGAAAACCGCATTGCAACCGAACGCGGACGTTATACCGACGTTGTAAAAACATATAACGTTGCCGTAAAGCGTTTCCCTGCAAATATATGGGCCGGTATTTTCGGATTCAAGGCCAAACCACAGTTCCAGGCCGATGCCGCAGCTGCAACAGCTCCTCATGTACAATTCTAAAATATAGCGCAGTCAATAACAGATGAAAAAAATATTAGGTATCATTGCCGGTGCGGCTATAGCCCTTGCCTCCTGCACCAACGAAGAGGAATCCACCTGGGACAAGTATCGCGACTGGCGTGAACTCAACGAGGCGTGGCTTCTGGAGATGCAGACCAAGACGAATGCCGACGGAACTCCATACTACACCGTTGTAGTACCCGAGTGGAATCCCGGAATTTTTGTCCTGATGCACTGGTACGAGGGACGCGACGCATATGCCGATAATCTTACGCCTTTGTACACAAGCACCGTCGACGTACGCTATCAGCTTCATCTGTGCAACGACACTCTGGTGGATTGTTCCGACGATTTGACCGTTTACGGTGCAAAGGGTATTTTCCGCTCCAAAATATCGAGCCTTATACCCGGCTGGGCAGTTGCAATGGAAAACATGCACTGCGGCGACAGTGTGGAAGTTCTTGTTCCCTACGGTGCTGCTTATGCCGCTCAGACAAACGGAAACATCGACCCGTACTCGAATCTGCGTTTCAACATTCGTCTGGTGGATATTCCATATTACGAAAAATCTCCTTATTGATATCTTTATTGATGTAATAGGAAAAGGTATAATAACACCTCTGCATAGTCGCCCCGCACAGAAATGTGCGGGGCGACTTTTGTTAATAATTACAAGTTCCCAAACCTTGGCATGCCGGCAAGCGTTGTGCATATACTGAATAAAAAACAGCATAACGAATATATAAAATACGTAGATATGGAACGAAAAATCTCATT
Source organism: uncultured Porphyromonadaceae bacterium (assembly GCA_947175425.1). GTDB lineage: Bacteria > Bacteroidota > Bacteroidia > Bacteroidales > Muribaculaceae > CAG-873. Next base: position 105,347 of record CAMWMR010000004.1, on the reverse strand, counting down.
TGACGACGTGCAGAAGGCCGTTGTGGATGCATACGAAGAAGTCAAATCGCTTAAAGAAGGCGAAATCGACCCTCGTGTAGCCGATATTTCCAAAGCCGGCACTTTTGGCGTGAGCCTTGTGCTTACCGATGGCCGCAGCGTGCATAAAGGCGATATGGACACAGTATTCCCTCTCGGCCCTATTGTGAAAGTCCCCGTTTCGGTTGTGCTTCTTTCGCAGAACACTCCGCAGGAACTTGTAAAGAAAGCATGCGATTGCGGCGCTTCCTGCGGATGTCACAAAGGTAAGGAGCACAAAGCAAAAATGCTTTTGCCTTTCGGAAAACATGGTTTGCGTGCCGTTAGCGCAATCCAGCCTCAGGGCGACCCCGAAAGCAAGTTCTCTCTTGTGACAAACATGATTACAGCCATGTCGGGCGCTCCAGCCACATTGAACGATTCCATGTATAAATACTATCAGCAGCAGACCGCTGCCGACAAGGTTGTGGATCAGCTGAGCGTGGAAGGAGCCTATCGTATTTACGACGACCCCGCACAAACCGTCGATGAGTACAGTCGCTTGCTCTCATTGCAGATGAGCACCCGCCAGCTTGCTACAATGGGTGCTACAATTGCCGCCGACGGACGCAATCCCTACAGCGGGCAGTATGCTTTCGACGGCACAATCGCTGCTCCGGTTGTGGCTTTGATGGCTACGCGCGGCAAACATTTCATCAAGCCCTGGATGGTTCTTACCGGTTTGCCTGCCAAAAAGACTTTTGCAGGAGGTATTCTTGCCGTATTGCCCGGTTTCGGTGCATTGGCGGCATACGCCCCCGAAGTATGCGGCAAAGGCGTTTCCGTAAAAGCTTCACGTTTTATGGAACTGGTGGCTCAGAAACTTGGCCTCAGCGTTTATTCCTCGGCAAGAGTGGAGGTGGAAAAATAATAGTCAGAGACTGACAGATGTGTGACAGTGACACATCTCAAATAAGCCTTTTATGGTTGAATGTTATATAATTCTGAAAGGATGTCCCGGCGCGGGAGCGTGCCGGGGCATTTTTTTATGCCACAGGCTCTATGAACCTTGATTTTGGCACGAATGTTGTTATAATATATAAAGTACAAGGATAAAATAGATTGCGTAATGAAAAATAATAAAAAATCGCCCGAAGCCATGGCTTTGGCATACCACCGTTCGCCCCGTCCCGGCAAAATAGAGATTGTTCCCACAAAAGCGTTCGACACCCCTGACGATTTGTCACTGGCATACTCGCCGGGAGTGGCATTCCCATGTCTGGCTATAGCCGACGAGGAGCAGGATTCCTATAAATATACCAACCGTGGAAATCTGGTGGCTGTTGTGAGCAATGGTACGGCAGTCCTCGGCCTTGGCAATATAGGCGCGGCTGCGGCAAAACCGGTAATGGAGGGCAAGGCTTTGCTGTTCAAGATATTCGCCGGAATAGATGCCTTCGACATAGAACTTGATGAAACCGACCCCACACGATTTGCCGAAATGGTGAAAGCTCTTGCGCCTACTTTCGGCGGTGTGAATCTGGAAGATATAAAAGCTCCCGAGTGTTTCGAGATTGAAAATGCACTTGTAGGACAGTGCGGTATTCCCGTAATGCACGACGACCAGCACGGTACGGCAGTTATTGTGGCCGCAGCCATGATTAACGCTCTTTTGGTGCAAAATAAAAATATAGGCGACGTGCGTGTGGTTGTCAACGGTGCCGGAGCTGCCGCAATTGCATGTACAAAACTGTTGGTGGCTCTTGGCGTGAAGACGGAGAATATTGTTATGTGCGACAGCAAGGGTGTTATAAGCAAATCCCGCAAAGGACTTAATGAGCAGAAAGCAATGTTTGCAACCTCGCGTACCGATGTTGTGACCCTTGCCGATGCCGTGCGCGATGCCGATGTTTTCCTCGGACTTTCGGTTGCCGATGTGCTCGCTCCCGATATGCTTGCCTCAATGGCTCCGCGTCCCATTGTGTTCGCGCTTGCCAATCCTAATCCCGAAATTGCACGTGACAAGGCTTTGGAGGTGCGTACGGACCTTATTTATGCAACCGGCCGTTCCGACTATCCCAACCAAATCAACAATGTGCTCGGCTTTCCCTATATTTTCCGTGCTGCGCTGGATTGCCGTGCCACTGTTATAAACGAAGAAATGAAGCTTGCCGCCGCGCATGCCATTGCCGCACTGGCGCGAGAGAAAGTGCCGCAGAGTGTAAAGGAACTATATCCGGGCGAGCACCTCGAGTTCGGTCCCGAGTATATTCTTCCCAAACCTTTCGACCGTCGTCTGCTATCGGTTGTTCCTCCCGCAATTGTAAAAGCCGCAATGGAGACCGGTGCGAGTACCCGCGATATTCCCAATCTCGACCATTACGGCCGCATGTTGCGCAGCTATGTGACAAAAAGCGACACAGCCCTTCGGGCATTCATCGCTACCGGCAAGGCTATGTAATTAAGCCTTGCCGTCGAGGCGGTGATGAACATATTCTATCACCATGTCGGCAATTACTTCCAAAGGCAAAAGCGAGGAATCAAGGCACAAATCGTAGCTGTCGGCACGCCCCCAGCGTTTGTCGGTATAAAAATTATAGAAATTAGCGCGAAGTTTGTTGGTGCGTTCCGCCAAGGTACGCGCCTGCTCCGCGTTTGAACATTCGCTGCGTTGCAGAATACGCTCCACACATTTGTCCATGGGAGCATGAACGAACACGTTTATAAGGTTGGGAATATCGCGCAGAACAAAGTCGGCGCTGCGCCCCACAATAACGCATGCCTCGCTGTCGGCGAGTTCGTGCATGAACTCGCACTGTGCCTTGTAAACATTATCGGCGCCCGAAGCCGAGTCGCCAATCCACGACATAGGATAGAAACCCATGGAGAACGGAATAATACCGCCCATGATTTTAGGAACCCGTTCATCGGATTTTTCAAAAAACTCAAGGTTATAACCGGCCTTTTCGGCGGCTTTTACAAGCAGCTGCTTGTCGTAGAAACCTATACCGAGCTTATCGGCGATTATTTTGCCTAAAGCCCGGCCGCCGCTGCCGAATGAGCGGCCTATGGTAATAACGTACTTTTCAGGAAGCATAGGGCGGAATTATAATTCCCGGTGTCCTGTTTCGAGGGCACCGGGAGTGTTGAAGGAGTTTATTTTTCTTCGGTTTTTTTAGTGCATTTGCGGCCTCTTTTTGCCGGGGCTTTCTTTGCCGGTTTTTCTTCGGCGGCTTTGCGCTCGGCTTTGGGCTTGTGCTCGATGTTGTACTGCTCGATGTTCTTGCGCATTGAGTTCAGTTCCTTGTTGAGAGCTTCTATTTCGGCTCCCTGGTTGGAAATGGTGAGCAGAAGTGAGTTGAGTTCCTCGTTATCCACATGTTCGGGGAATTCTTCGGCCACACGCATAAGGAAATCGGCAAGCACGTTCATGTAGTTCGTAAAAGCGGCATAAGGAGTTTCGTAGGGGCTGAAACTGCTGTGCATCGTACCGTCGGGACGGCGCTTGGTGCTCATGTAGAAGAAGTGGTCGCAGGTCTGCAGATACTCCCAATCCTGTTTCAGACGGCGGTTGTCGCACTTGCGCACGCGTTCGGCAACAGAGTACAGCTTTTCAAAAGCTTCGTTCTGCAGGCGGTTGCCAAGCCATGCCGAGGTGTCGCGGGCTTCGTCGGCCGATGAAATGGAGTGCATTACCGAAAGTTCGCCGACAGGCTTGATTTTGGAAATAGCCTCCGACGGTGTGAGGAAATCTATGCCTCGTTCGGCGGCGAAGCGGGGCAGAGCTTCCAGGAACTGGAATATGCCCGTAGTGGCGGGATGCAGGTCGCCGAAAGTTTCCATATTCAGGAATATATTCACTATTTGCTCGTCCATGGGTGTGGACGCAATCCAGTCGATATACTTGTCGGCGGTGAGCGGGAATTCGCTCCACGAGGTATCGCTGAAGCGGAAAGCTATGTCGTCGCTCAGTTTGGCGTTGCGAAGCAGCAGCTTGAGCTTGGGAGCCGAAGCGGCTGTGTAAACATAGTCGGGCGATTTCCAGCCCAGAATGTGTTTTGCACCTTCGGTGAGCGCACCCTTGAATCCGAGTGCAACAAGCTGCGGGGCAAGTTCGTCGGAATATATAAGCTCGGTGTTGCGCACAATCTTTGGTGTTACTCCAAAGCGGTTTTTGAGCATGGCGCATGTTGCATGAATCTGCGCGGCAAATTCTTCGGGGTCGGCAAGCGACGCGAGCGAATAGGCATAGGGCTGAGCCACAAATTCCACACAACGTGTATCGGCGAGTTTTTTGAGAAGGTCGATAAACTCGGGCACATACTGCTCGAACTGCTCGAAAGCAACTCCCGAAATTGCAATGGAGCAGCGGAATCGTCCCTGGTTCTGCTCAATCATGCGCAACAGTGTTTCTGCTGCAGGTATATAGGAGTTGTGGGCTACGCGGCTCACAATGTCGTCGTTGAGAAAATCGTCGAAGTAATAGTGGTCGCGGCCGATATCGAAGAAGCGGTATCTTTTCAGCCGGAATGGCTGGTGTATCTCGAAGTTGAAACAGATTGCTTTCATTTTTACTGATTAATTACGGGCTAAGACTTTTTTGTAAATATCAATTACTTTTTTACCGGCCTTGTCCCAGGTAATCTGCGCTACTTCGGCCAGGCCGTCTTCACGGAGTTGTTTGTATAGAGCCGGATAACTTATTATTCCATGTATGGCGTCGGCCATTGCGTCGATGTCCCAATAGTCGGTCTTTATCACGTTGTCGAGAATCTCGGCACAACCGCTCTGTTTGGAAATAATGGAGGGAACACCCATCTGCATGGCCTCGAGGGGCGATATGCCGAACGGTTCGGAAACCGAGGGCATTATATAAACATCGCTGGCCTTGAGCATTTCGTAAACCTCGCGGCCTTTCTGGAAGCCGGGGAAATGGAAACGGTCGGCAATGCCTCGTTCGGCGGCAAGGCGAATCATCTGATCCATCATGTCTCCCGAACCGGCCATTACAAAACGCACGTTCTTGCAGTTGCGCAACACTTTGGCTGCCGCTTCCACAAAGTACTCGGGGCCTTTCTGCATGGTTATGCGTCCCAGGAAGGTAACCACTTTTTCTTTGGTGGCGCGGGGCATCTCAATGGAAAGGATGTCGTCGCTCAAGGGTACAACGGCATTGTGTACAGTGGTGACTTTGGCGGGGTCGATGCCGTAGTGGTCGATAACGGTTTGACGTGTCAGATTCGACACCGTTATTATGTGGTCGGCATGCGTCATGCCGTCGCGTTCTATTCCGTAAACCGTGGGATTGGGTTTACCGCGCGAGCGGTCGTACTCCGTTGCGTGAACGTGCACCACAAGAGGTTTGCCTGTTACCTGTTTGGCATGTATACCGGCGGGATAGGTAAGCCAGTCGTGACTGTGAATGATGTCGAAGTCGAGAGTGCGTGCAATCACTCCGGCAGTTATGGAATAGTTGTTTATTTCTTCAAGAAGATTGTCGGGATATTTGCCCGAAAATTCAATGCATCCAAGGTCGTTGGTGCGCATATAGTTGAAGTCGGCGTATATGTGGTCGCGCAGGCGGAAGTAGAGGTCGGGATCCATTACCTTGCCTATTCTCTGTTCCACATAGTCGCGGTTCACATCGCGCCAGGCTATAGGAACCTGCGATGTGCCAATTATGTTTGCAAAACTGCGGTCCTCGTCGCCGAAAGGCTTGGGAATGACAAATGTAATGTCCATATCGCCGCATTCCCACATGCCGCGTGTGAGTCCGTAGCTTGCCGTGCCGAGACCTCCGAGGATGTGAGGGGGAAATTCCCAACCGAACATTAAAGCTTTCATTGTAATGTATTTTTATATGAACCGAAAGGGAATTATTGAGCAGATGTGTCGAAGCGTTTGAGAGTGCGGTAGGTGCGGAGCACTTCGGCAACATTGGTGGCGTGCGAAACGGCTCCGCGGCCTGTGTAGGGCGGGTTACCGTCGTAAAGCTGCGATAGCGAGCCTATGCAGCCCTTGGACATTTCATCTTCGAATCCTATGAGCATGCGGTCGATATAACCTATGCCGCTCATGCCGAATACGCGCAGGTAGGCGTCGGCATAGAATCCTATAAGCCACGGGCGTGCAGGTCCGTTGTGCATGGCGAATTCACGTTCGTCGGGCGAACCGAGCGATGCCGGACGGTAGCCGTAGCTTTTGGGCGATAGAGTTCGCAGTCCCTTGGGCGTGAGCAGTTCGCGGGTAACTACATCGAGAACGCTCTTGCGTTGGCGACGGTCGAGCGGCGAGTTGTCAAGGCCAATGGCGATTGCCATGTTCGGCCGTACCGATGGCTCGGCGTAATTGTCGTCGACGTAATCGTATAGATAACCGCTCTCGTTAAGGAAAGTATCCACAAAAGGAGCTTTCATGCGGTCGGCAAGGTCGAGCCATTGCTGACGCTTGGCGTCCATGCCGGGAACATTTTCGGCCATTGAAGCGGCAAAAACAAGGGCGTTGTACCACAAAGCGTTGAATTCCACCAATTTTCCCGTTCGGCGCACAACAGGAGCGCCGTTAAGGGTGGAATTCATCCACGAAACGGCCTTTTCGTGTCCGTCGGTAGAGAGCAGGGCTGTGTCTTTATCGATGTACAGATTAGGATATTCGCCGGCACTAATTCGGTCGATTAATTTTGTGGCAGCTGTAAGATAGCGTTCGGCAGCCGCCGGTATTCCCGCATTTTTTGCATACTGTTGCATTGCCCACATTGCCCACAGAGGGATGTCGGGCAAATCGATTCCTTTTATAGTTGCCGATAATTCGCCGGTTTCGGCAAAATTAAGGAGAGCTTTCAGTGCGGTGTCCATTATGGCCTCAAAGTCGGCCTTATGGTCGATTGCAAGGGTAAGCCCCGGCAATGCCATGAAAGTGTTGCGGGCAAGAACAACGCCCCAGGGGAATCCCGAAATAAGGTACATGCCGTCGCCTCGGCGAATATAGAACTGCTTTGCCGAATTCTTGAGGCAGTTGAAGAATGATGTTCGGGGAGTGCGTCCCGCTATTTCTGTTTCGTACATTTTGGCCAGCGAGCGGGGTTTGGCTTCGCTCACGCCGGCCGAGAAAATAATGGATTCGCCTTTTTTAATGGGAACTTCAAAATAGCCGGGTACCCATAGATCCTCGGTATAGGGCACGCCGCGTTCCATGTCCTTGACATATTCAATGCCGTTGTACCAGTTGGGTTCGTCCACCCATGCGGCTTTTTTGTTGAACTGCATGTACAAAGTGGGGAAACCGTCGTAGAGACATGTGGCAATACCGTTCGATACCGGTTCTATTGCACGGTTTATGGCATCGTTTGCAACGCAAAGGCTGTTTACTTCGCGGAATGCGAGGAACGGACGGAAACGCAGGGTTGTGGGAGAGTGCGCTTCAACAAGCGTGTAGCGTATGAGAAGACGGTTTTCGCGACTGATAAAAATTTTCTCTTTTGTCAGTATTACTCCGCCGACACGATAGGTCATGCGGGGAACATCTTCACAGTCAAATTCACGGATGTATTTGTGTCCTGCCGGACTGTATACACCTCCGGAGTAGCGGTGAAGTCCCAGGTTGAATGGTGCTCCGTGCTGGATTACGGTTTCGTCCAGCGACGACAGCAGCACATGCGACTTGTTTTCCATCGATTCCACCGGAATCACCAACAGGCCGTGCTGCTTGCGGGTGTTGCACCCCGGAAGGGTAGTGCAGTGGTAGGCTCCGGCCTGATTGGTGCGGAGCATCTCCATGGCAAGCGATTGTTCCAGATTGATGAGCAGGTTCTTATCGAATTTAAGATAACTCATTTGGGTATTCAGGATTAATATAGTAACGTTTTGGTGTCTTATGTTTGTTAAACTGTATATACCGAAGTATGGTTTTGTATAAGTAGTGCGAATTTAAAATTTTTTTTATTATCAAACAAGGAAATATGTCCTAAAACATACACGAATGTAAAAATACCGCCGTCCCTTGAGTGGAACGGCGGCATTATTTCATTACATGGCGCTTGTTATTTTACGCCGAGTTTTGCCTTTACCTGAGCCGAAACGTTTTCAACATCGCTGCCGGTGTACATGAGCATTTCGGGCATGTTGGGGAAGATGATTGTGTAGTTGCCTTCGGCACCAACCGATTTCACAGCTTCAAGCAGACGCTGGTGGATTGGAGTGAGGAGGGTTTCGCGGAGTTTGGCGATGTCCTGAGCGGCAACATTGCGGAATTCTTCGCCTTTCTGGGCTTTTTCCTGAATTTCCTGCACCTTGCGTTCGAGAATAGGCTTGGGAGTGGTGGTATCCTGTTCGAGAGCTTGGTACTCGGTATAGAGTTTGTTGAGTTCTTCCTGAATCTGATTGAGGGTTTCCTCGTATTTTTTGCCGGTTTCCTGAACTTGTTTTTCAGCGTCGGCAACCTCGGGCATAGCCTGGAAAATCTGTTCAATGTCGACTACGCCGAATTTTTGAGCCATGCAGCTGAAAGGAAGTGCAAAGGCAATTGCAAGAATAAGTTTTTTAAACATAACTTTTAGTGTGTATTGTTTTTTAAATTGAATTCGGATGAATGGTGATGCAAAAGTACAAAATTAATTGGAGTATCCCAATTTGGCAAGTACATCGTTGCTTATATCTATTCGCGGCGATGCGTAAATAATGTCGGAAGCCGAAGCCCGGTCGAATACGGCCTGGAAGCCGCGTTCCTCGGCAACTTTCTTAACGGCATTGTAAACGTCGTCCTGAACGGGTTTGAGAAGTGTCTGGCGCTTCTGGTACAGTTCGCCTTCGGGGCCGAAATATTTATATCGCAACTCTGTGGCCGATTTCTCCTTGGCCACTATTTCTTCCTCGCGTTTCTTAACCTGTTCCTGGGTTAGGAAAACTTTGTCGGCAAGGTAGTTCTGGTACATTGTCTCGGCTTCTTTTCCGACGTTTTCAACTTCCTTTTGCCAGCGCTGCGAAAGTTGACTTAGCTGTTCGTTGGCCATTTCGTAGGCCGGTACGTTGCGGAATATATATTCCATGTCCACCATGGCGAATTTCTGAGCCTTGGCTCCGAAAACAACCGTGGCGATGATGAAAAGGAGGAGGGCTGTTTTTTTCATAATCGGTTTTGTTTGGGTTTTGCTATAATAGACAAGCAATTGACTAAAAGGTTTAAGATTCAGTCGCATTAAAATTCCTGACCGAGAACAAAGTGGAAGTGGCTGCCGCCGCGTTCACCGTATACCTTGTCGAAACCGTAGGCCCAGTCGATACCCATAAGACCAACCATGGGGAGCTGGATACGAACACCGGCGCCGGCACTGCGCTTGAGGCTGAACGGATTGAACTCGCTAACCGAGGTCCATGCGTTACCGCCTTCTACAAAAGCAAGTGCGTAGATTGTTGTGGACTGCTGCAGCAGGAGCGGGAAGTGGAGTTCCATGCCAAGGCGGGTATAGGCATAACCTTCGCTGCGCCAGGGTGTGAGCGAACCGTTGTCGTAACCGCGGAGGGCAATGGTTTCGGTAGCGTATGTGTACGAACCCGACATGCCGTCACCGCCCACATAGAAGGTTTCGAACGGTGTCTTGAGGTATTTGTTGAAGCTGCCGAGCAAACCGAAATCGAAGCGGGTCATGAGAACCGGGGTCCACTGGGGATTGGACGACAGCGGTGTGAATGTACGCGATTTGAAGCGCAATTTCCAATATTCAATCCACTGGTAGAGCTGTTTCTTGGACTCGACGGTGTTTTCTTCCGAGAGTTTTTTCCAGTCGCGTTTTCCGGTAAAGAGCTGCGCGGGAGGAGTAATCTGCAGGTTGAGCGAGAACTGCGAGCCGCTGCGGGTATAGATAGGATTATCTATTGAGTTGCGGGCAAGAGTGAGACCAAGTACTATAGCGTTGGAAGTACCGGTGTTCATGTAGTACAGGTAATCCCAGTTTTTGAGATAGTACCAGTTGTAGCCGAGTTCGGCAGTGAAGGTGAAATAGTCGTCGGGCCATTTGAGGCGTTTGCCGAAGCCTACGTTCACACCCACCATCTGAAGAACTTTGTTGGGGTCGAGCGACTGCTCGTAGCTGTTCTGGTAATAATCGTTGTAGTTATAGTAGTTGTAGTAGCTGGGGTAATATCCGAGTCCCGAACCGTAGAGGGTGGAGTTTGCCCATGTGTTGTTGTAGAACGACGAGTTCACACCTGTCTGACGGCTGTAGTAAGCCGAAACCGAGAGCGAGTTCGGTCGCTTGCCTCCGAACCACGGGTCGAGGAACGATATTGCATACGACTGATAGTAGCGGGCATTGGTCTGGGCACTGATAGAGAATGTCTGGCCTTCGCCCTGAGGAATGATACCGCGGTAGGTGCTGGGGTAGAACAGATTCTTCAGCGAGAAGTTGGTGAACTTGAGCTGCAGCTTTCCAATGAGACCTGTCTGTCCCCAGCCGAGCGAGAATTCAACCTGGTCGTTTGCCTTGGATTCGAGATTGAAAACAATGTCAACGGTACCGTTTTCTTCATCAGGTTCGGGCTGTATGTCCATAGTCTCGGGGTTGAAGTGTCCGGTAGATGCAATTTCGCGTGCCGAACGCATGAGGTCCGATTTGCTGAAGAGGTCGCCGGGACGAACACGCAGTTCTCGGCGGATTACTTTTTCGTATAGGCGGTCGTTACCGTTTATGACAACGTTGTTTATTCGTGCCTGCGGGCCTTCCATCATTCGCATTTCAAGCACAATGGAGTCGCCCTGTACATCGCGTTCAATAGGTATGAGGTTGTAGAACAGGTAACCTTTGTCCATATAAAGGTTGGCCACAGCGTCCTCGTCCTCGTTAAGGCGCTTGCGCATGAGCTTCTGGTTGTAGACATCGCCCGGTTTCATGCCAAGGAAATCGTCGAGAATCTCGTTGGGATAAATGGTGTTGCCCACCCAGTTGATGTCCTTGATGTAATATTTGCGTCCTTCGTCAAGGTCGATGTATACGTCCACGGTGCCGTCGTCGTAGGGGACAACGCTGTCGGCTATAATTCGTGCGTCGCGGTAACCTTTTTCGTTATATTTGTCGAGAATTCTGTTGAGGTCGTCCTGATAGTCGCTTTCAACAAATTTCTTTTGGCTGAAAATCTTTAGAATATCGTTTTTCTCGTTTGTCTTTTTGAGCGTGCGCTTCAAGGCGCCGTCCGACATTACCTCGTTGCCGGAGAAGTAAATTTTGTGAACTTTTACTTTGGAGTGCTTGTCGATGTTGATGTCAACAAACACTTCGTTCTGATTGGAGAGGTCTTCGCGGAGCTTTATGTTTGCAGTAGCGTTGCCAAAACCTTTGTCGGTGTAGTACTTCACGATAATGGCTTCGGCACGGTTCATGATGTTCTGAGTAATCTGATTGCCTTTGATTAGCTGCAGGCGTTCCTGCAGTTCCTTGATTTCGCCTTTTTTTGCACCGTAATAGTTCACGGCCGAAATTCGAGGCTGAGTGCGAAGAATTATTTTGAGCCAAGCCTTGTTACCGGCGGTTTTTTCCAGTTCTATGCGCGCCTGGGCGAAGAGGTTCTGCCTCATGAGGCGTTTCACGGCATCGGTAATGTCGTCGCCCGGAATGGTAACCTTGTCGCCCACTTTAAGGTTGGCATATCCCAGCACAAGATAATCGTCGTAGGCGGGAGCGCCTTCAATTGTTATGCCTGCGATTTCGTAGGTGCGTGGCATGGCCGAGTACACCACTTTGGGATTGTAAATGGTGTCGGTTTCGGCCTGTGCGGCAGTGTGACAGGGGAGAAGAGTGGCAAGCAGTATGTTGAGTAGCAGAACTAACTTTATACGCATAATGAAATGTGCTGTGGTTGAGGTGGAAAGCTCCGGTTTAAAGATTGGTTTGAGTTTGTATGTCGGGGGCGGCGCCGGTTTGCTCGGCAGTGAGGCCGAAACGTCGCTGACGTGTGCGGTACAAGTCTATGTCGTTTCGGAAATCGGCTTTGGAGTAATCGGGCCAGTATTTGGGGTTGACAATAATTTCGGTGTATGCAATCTGATATAGCAGATAATTGCTTATCCGCATATCGCCGCCGGTGCGAATGAGCAGGTCGGGGTCGGGAATTTCGGCTGTAGCAAGAAACGTGCGGAAGGTATCTTCGTCAATATCTTCGGGGGCGAGTTTGCCTTCGGCGGCTTCCTTGGCAAGAGCGCGGCAAGCCTTTATTATTTCCCAACGGGAGGAGTAGCTCAAGGCAAGAACAAGCGTGAGACCGTTGCAGTGCGATGTATCGGCAATACATTTGCGCATGCGGTTGGCGGCATATTCGGGCATGCGGTCCAAATCGCCTATAGTGGTGAGGCGGACGTTGTTCTTTATAAGGTCGGGGGTTTCGCGCTCTATAGCGGTGACAATAAGTGTCATCAGCGCGTCCACTTCTTCCTTGGGGCGGTTCCAGTTTTCGGTGGAGAAAGTATATAGGGTGAGGAATTTCAATCCGAGTTCGGAAGCTTCCTCGGTGATTCGTCGCACGGTATTCACACCCTCGACGTGTCCGGCCGAGCGGTCGTAACCGCGAGCCTGTGCCCAACGGCCGTTACCATCCATAATAATGGCAACGTGAACGGGCATTGGAGCGAGGTCGGTGTGCGTGTTATTGTTCATTGCAGTGGAACTTCTGGTTTAATCTACATAGTGACAGGTTTCGCAGCGCTTCCCGAACTCGTAGCTTATACCTATTGTGAGGCGGGAGTACCAGTCGGTGTTTTTATAGAAATCTGTCTTTATTTGATTCAGATTGGCAAGCTCGGGACTGTCGAAGTGGTCGTTGAAAGCCTTTGTCATGGTAAATTCGGCCATGAGGTTAAGCCTTTCGCGGATTTTGAACTTAAGTCCCAGACCCATGGGTATTACCGGGGCTACATATGTTTTGCCTCCGGTAGATGCAAGCGATGCGCCCAGCCCGACTGTAATATACGGAGTCCAGCGGCGCAGCCGTTTGTAGGTTTCTCCAATCCCGTAAGGGAAGAAGTTGAATTCGCCCCGCGCCCCGAGTTCATAAATCTGCGATTTGAACGTGTACGAGGCGTTCTCCGGAAGAATGTTGGCCATTCCTTCCGTTGTCCCGCTAAGACTGAGTGTTGACAGATTGGCGCGTATTGCCCATCGTACATCGCCTATGTAGCGGAAAGCGAGGTCGGCGGCAAAACCCGGATGCGCGAAGATGTTGGCGTTGTTGGCTTCGCCGATATATCCGCTCATTCCAAGCGATGCCCCGAGATCGAATTTGTAGGTAGCTGTCTGGGCACTCGTCATTGCGGGCAGCAGCGCGGCGCCTGCCGTGGCTGCGGCAAGAACAAAACTGCGGTATGTGCGCATGAGTGCCATTTAGCTGTAATTATATAATGGGCTTGAATTTAAGACGGTTGATAGTTCCGCGCCAAATTGTTTTTTGGTATACGCCGGTTATTGTAGAGCCTCCGTATACATATATATAAGGGCATTCCCAGCTTTCAACCGGAGAGGTTGCGCGGCTTAAAGGAAGTTCCATAAGCGCGGCAGGCGATATGCGCGGAGTGTTGTTGAATACCGTCAGGCCGGCGGGGACTGTGGCATCGGTGTAGGTTGTGTTGAACACATAGGCCTGAGCCGAGTGCATCACGGGGAAGTAGGAGGGCAGTTGCATAAGCTCGCCGGCTTCCTTCCATGTTATGCCGAAGTCGTTGGATATGTAAACCGTTGAATTCATGCCGGCGTTGTTGCGTCCGCCGAAAACCATGAGAACCGATTCTTCGGTAACTACAAACACACTGTTGGTGGAGAAGGTGTAGAACGGCACCATGGTCATGTCGCGCATGCTCAGCGGCAGCGGTGTTTTGGAAAGTTTTTCCCACGAGTTGCCGTCGTAAGCCCAGGAGGAATTGGAGTATTGGTTGGAGGCGTCCTGTCCGCCGGTAAAGATGAGCAGAGTGCTTCCGGCAATGGGGAAGTTGAACTGCAGAGCCTGCGATGTGCCTTTAACGGGCATATCGACGGGAATGGCCGCTGTGGCGGATTCGCCGGGATAACGTTCGGTGGAGCTGTTGTCGGCGGTTACACCTATAATTTGGTTGTCGTAAACACCGTAGATATAACTCCAGCTGCGTCCTGTATCGGTCCACGACAAACCGGCATCGGATGAACAGTACAGTTTGTCAGCGGCCACAATGTAGAGTTTTCCGTCCAGTGCGTTGAAGGTGGTTACATCGGCGCCCGAGGGGAGTGTCACGCTATAGGTTTTCCAGCTGCCCGAAGGAGCGTTTTCCTGCACGGCCATGCCGTACTTCCCGCCTGCGTACGAGAGCGAGTACATTGTTGTTCCGTCGGCGCTTGTGCGCGAGGATGTGGGACGGTCGAACACCGACGGCAGTTCCATGCGCTCGTTAATGTTCCAAACAAGCGAATCGCTTTTCACTTTGTGCACGTTTACATTTATAGTATAGTCGCGCGTGGTTGTTCCGCTGGCCGAAACAAGCGATAGTATTACGGGATGAGTGAAATCAACCGAATCGGTGCCGGTATAGTCGAAAACGGTGTCGGTACCGTTGTCGCGGCGAACGGTTAGAGTGGCTTTCGAAAGCTGTTCGTAGAACTGTATTACCGGAACAAGCTTTGTAACCGGAGTGCCGTAAGGCATTGAGTCGGCGTTGAATATGCGGGCGTTTGCAAGGTCGATGGAGAAAAACACAGTGTCCAGGTTTACAAGGACGCTGTCGTCTTCGCTGAGATAGAAGTTGTACACGGCAACATTGGAGGAATCGTTTTCGGCAGGAACGTAATCCGAGTTACAACCTGCTGTTATGGAAGCCGCAAGCATTGCCGCCAGACTGATACGGGTGAATTTCTTCATTAGAGTATACGATATTTCAAGGTGCAAAATTAAGATTTTGGCGCAAAAAGGGCAAACTTATAGCGTCAAAAGCCTCTAAAAATACCGCATTTATATGTTTTTAACTCGCAATGCTAATAGTGTGAATAAAGTTCAAGGTTTGTATACCCGTATATAACATTGTCTCCGGCATGATGTATACTGCTCGGTGGTACAGGAAGTTGAGGAGCTTGGCACACCCCGAGTTCTCTTTCGTGACGGGGGCAGATTTCAACAAATGCTTCTTCCCACAGCCCTTCGGCTATAAACCGTGACAGCAGATTGGCGCCACCCTCTACAAGCAATGAACTTATTTTATGCTCTTTGTACAGCGTTTCAAGTACTTGCGCGAGCGGTTTGTTGTTACTGTCGGCTATAATGGCACGTTGCTGTTCTATAAGCCTGCAGTTGGAGGAATCGGCAAGCCCGTGGCCGTCGAAAATTACTGTCTGCGGGTTGTCCCCCTCTATTAGCCGCACGGTCAGCGAAGGATTGTCGGCAACGGCGGTACGTGCGCCCACAGCAATTCCGTCGTGCAAGGCACGGCGCTTATGCACAATCATAGTGCCCTCGGCCGTGGAGAACACTGCTGCGGCTTCACCCGGTTTGCGGATATGGTCCATATAGCCGTCGGCACTCATTGCCCATTTCAAAGTGACAAAGGGACGGCGGTGCGTTTGTGAAAAGAAAAAAGTTTTGTTAAGTGCAATGCTTTCTTCGGCCAAAAGTCCGGTGCGTACGTCAATTCCCGCATCTGTAAGTATTTTTATTCCTTTCCCTGCAACGAGGGGATTGGGGTCAACGGCGCCGACAATCACACGTGGTATTTTTTTTGATACCAGCAGCAGTGCGCACGGCGGGGTCTTGCCATAATGGGCGCATGGTTCCAGGGTAACGTACATGGTACTTTGCGACAACAGATGCTCGTCGGCTTCGGCGACAGCAGCAATTGCCGTCGGCTCGGCATGAGGCTGTCCGTATTTGCGGTGCCAGCCTTCGCCAATCACTCGGCCGTCGGGAGCTACTATCACGGCGCCTACCATTGGATTGGGCGATACATGACCGCTGCCGTTGCGTGCCAGCTGCAGGGCTCGACGCATGTATTTATGTTCTTCGGGAGTGAAATCGTTTGTCATAAACTGCTGTATGCCGGCGAGAAAGTATCGCCGTAATTGGGATTTCCGGTGCTTATGCCTTTGGAGAACCAGCGCACACGCTGTTCCGAGCGGCCGTGATTGAAACTGTCGGGAATTTCCCGGCCATAGGCTTTTCGCTGCAGATAGTCATCGCCTATTTTCGATGCGGCGTTTATGGCCTTTTCCACATCGCCGTCTTCGATAGAGTTGAACATTTGGTTGTCGAGAGCAGCCCAAACGCCAGCATAGAAATCGGCCTGCAGCTCAAGACGAACGCTTATTTTGTTAGCCTCTGTCTCGGAGAGCTGCGACATGGTGTTGTGCGCCTCCTGTAAAGTGCCCAGAAGATATTGGACGTGGTGGCCTACTTCGTGGGCAATGACATAGGCATAGGCGAAATCACCGTCGGCTCCAATGTTCTGTTGCATTTCCTTGAAAAAATCAAGGTCGAGATAAACAGTTTGGTCGGCCGAGCAGTAGAACGGACCCGTCTGCGATGTGGCCTGCCCGCATGCCGAGTTCACAGCACCGCTGAACAGTACCATTTTTGGAGGAGTATACTCACCCCAGCCCATACGCTTGAATTCGGCTGTCCATACATCTTCGGTTCCGGCAAGAACCTGCGAGGCGAACACGGCAAGACGTTCGTCCTCCTCGTCGGGCACATATTCCTGCGAGGCATATTGAGGGCTGAACGCCGACGAACCGCTTATGTTGGTAATTACGTCGCCGAGGTCGCCTCCCGAGAGCAAGGTGACAAGCGCCATTATGATGACGCCGGCGATACCTCCGCCAATCCCTATTTTTTTACCGATGCCGGCACCGCGGCGGTCTTCGATATTGCCGCTTTGGCGGCGTCCGTCCATTCTCATAGTTAAAACGTATTGGAGTTACTCGACAATAAAACCTTTTTAACGGGGAAGCAGTTCAAAGGAATCTACATAAATTTCCGTTGTAGTGCGTGTTATTGCGGCGCGATCCTCCCATTGGCGGGTTCGCAGTTTTCCCTCCACCAAAAGCCTTGCGCCTTTGCGGATATACTGTTCGGCGAATTGGGCAGCACGCCCCCACATAATTATATTGTGCCACTCGGTGTGTTCGGGCAGTTCTATCTCGGTTCCGTCGGCAGCCCGGCCTCGACGCCGTTCGTTCGTTGCCAGGGTAAACTCGGCCACAGGAGTGTTGTCGACCATGCGCATGCGCGGGTCGCGCCCCACATTTCCTAACAGAATTACTTTGTTCATACTTTTTTAGCTGCTGTTAGCATTCCGTGAACTATAGCCGGCGAGAATCCGCGTTCTTCCATGGCATTCAGGCCTGCAACGGTAACGCCCCCGGGCGTACACACACTGTCGATAAGCTGTTCGGGATGCGCTCCGTCGGCTTCCAGCAGAGCCGCCGTACCGCGCAAGGCTTCGGCTGCGAGGCGTGCGGCCTGCGAGGCGGTAAGCCCCAATGCCACGCCTCCGCTCATGCAGGCGCGTATGTACCTTGCCGCGTAGGCTATGCCGCACGACGACAGTACCATGCCAACGGCAAACTGCTCCTCGGGCAACTCAAGCACCGGGCCGGAGGCCTTGCAAAGTTCTATGAGTTCTTTTTCCTGCTCGGGCGTCATGAGGCTGCTGCAGAACAGATTGGCCGATTCCCCAATGGCGGCTGCAATGTTTGGCAGCAGTCGGGCAATGGCAAAATCGGGAGCGGCTTCTCTTAGCTGAGCAAGTGTTACCGATGCGGCGCACGAAACTATGATGGTTTCTTCTGGAACCACATATCGCACACAGTCGTCAAGCACGGGAATGACAGCCGGCCCTTCAACGCATATGAATATATATTTGGCGCCTGTTACGGCGGCTTTCAGGTCGCAGGTTGTGACTGTTCCGTTGCAGTTGCCGAATTTGTCGAGCCGTTTTTGCGAGCGGTTCCATAATGTTACGGACGCATGCTTGTGTACCGCCAGGCCGCGGGTAACCGCCGAGCCTATATTGCCGGCACCGAGTACGGCTATTTTGATTGTTTCCATATCTGTTTTCATAAAAATGATGGTGCTGTTATGTTTAGCCCGAACGAAATACCGAAATTCAGTTTGTTACGGTTTGTGCTGTAATTTCCGTAGAGGCAGAACGAACCGAAAGGCAGTGTGTACACCGCGTCAAGTTCGCCGAAGAAGGCCGCGCGCCCGAAAATTTTGCCGTAAGCAGCAGTGCCGTCGGGCTGCTCTTCGATAGGTCGCACGGCGGAGAATCCGCTCAGCGACATCCGCAACGACAAGGAGTTGTTGTATTTGTATATAGGCACAATGCCGGCGGCAACGAAACTGTTAGCCCGCAGGCTCGGGTTGAATACATTGGTGCTTGCCTGTGTAGGCACATATGCCGGAGCCGAGCTTATGGTGGCATAATAGCTTTGCAGCAAAGGCCGGGTGCTGAGCATGGCTTCGCCTTCCACTCCCATAGCCCAGTGGCGGTTAAAATTGAAATAATGCTTTTCCTGCAAGTTCAGCTGAATCCATTTGAGGTCTTTGGAAGATGTCCGTGCACTCGGAGCAGCCAGCGGCGTGTAAAAATGCGATTTGCCAAGCACGCCTGCAAGTGTGGCCTTGCGGCTGTAACCCGAGGTGGGAAAAGCGGGGGTGTTGAGAGTGGAGGCTGAGTAATTTACAAATACCTGGCCGAGGTTGAGTCCCACATTGTCGCGTCCGGTGCTATAGCTCATCTGGGTGTTGTTGCGGAAGAATGTGTTGTACAGTCGTCCTGCCCCGATACCGGTTTCGACAGCTCCGGTGCGTCCGGCCGCCATTGCCCAAGCCAGTTTGCCGTAGTACTCGTGATTGTTAAGGAATACAGGCTCGGAAAGCTTGAAAAAGAACTTTTCGTTTTCGTAGTAGCGACAGCGCGATACCACACCCCACAGACGCAATGCCGAAGGTACGGGCGTTGGCAACTGCAGCGATGCTTTTACAAGTGCTGCCATGTAACTCTGTCCTATCCAGGCGCTTATTGAAGCGTCGAGAGAGTTGAAACTCAGCGATGAGTAACTGCCTCGGAGATAAAGAAAACTGTTGTTGGAAGATGACAGGAATGCTCCCGCGCCGGCCGAAAGCCGGTTTTTTACCGATGTTTCCAATTGGAGGTTGAACAGTTCGGTGGAATCGCCCGGAACTGCATGGGGTGTGAGATAATTGAGCTTGTCCGAGCCGAGCGCGCGGTAAAATGCCAGTCGGGCGCGGTCAACCCCAATAGTGTCGCAGCCGCTTGCGGGTTTGAAAAGATATTTTATGTATTCGTTCTGTTTTTCGGAACCGCCGCTTACGTCTACATTGGCAAAGCGTAGTTCGGGCGTGAGCGATTTGAATACATTGCGGCGCAGTGTGCGTGTTTCGGGAGAAACACGTTCGGGGATGCGGGCTTTTATGGAATCCATCATTTCCATTGTGCGCATATATCCGCGGGTGTAGATTTCCTTTGCGGCAGCCCAGTCGAGCAGTCCGAACTCGTTAAGGTCTATTCTGACTTTAATTCCGTATTCTTCGGGTAAATCGTAGCTTTGAGGCTGCATTACCAGTAAGTCGAGCTGATCCATAAAGGAATTCTGCGGACCTTTCGATGATGCCGATACGTCAAAGCCTATCATGACTCCCGGCGCAAACTCGGTGCGCATTACGTCGATGGGGAAGTTATCGAATATTCCGCCGTCGTAAAATACATTTCCGTCAATTTCAAGAGCCTGGAAAATAAGCGGAAAACTCATGGATGCACGCACGGCCTCGCCAAGGTCGCCGCTGCGGAAAACATGTTTGCAATGCTTTGTAAGGTTGGAGGCAACCGAGCGGTAGGGTACAAAGAGATTGTTGAAATTCCCGTTGCACTGAGCCGTGTACGCTCCGAATATCTCCATAAACCCGAAAGCCATGGGCATGGGCGATATTACCGACTGCGGGTTGAAGCGTTTTTGCTCCGATTTATTCTTTTTGCCGAGTTGGAACGAGGCCAGTTCCGGCGAGGCGGGTTCGGTGGAGAAATAGTATTTGAAAGCCGGATCGGTTTGTCCCTGCGACATATATCCGAAGTATGACGAGCCTAACAGAGCCATCATTTCCTCGGGCGTGTAGCCGCAGGCATACAGGGCGCCCACAATAGCACCCATGGAAGTGCCGGTAATGTAATCAATGGGTATGTTGTTTTCCTCCAAAGCCTTGATGGCGCCAATGTGGGCAATGCCTTTTGCACCGCCGCCGCTGAGCACAAGTCCTACAGAGCGGTTGGCTTCCTGCGCCGATATTTTCGACACAGGAAGCAACACTTGGAGAAAAGCTAAAGAAAACAGTAAGCACTTTAACACCCTCATGGGTTCTCGATAATGATGAAATAGTTGAACAGTTATGGTTTTATATTAAAACACGCACTTCCGCGCATTGTTCACTCGTCGGCGGGAGCGTCGGTTATAAAACTGTCCTTGAAGCCGAGGAAGTAAAGCACACCGTCGAGTCCTATGGTGGAAATTGACTGGCGCGCAGTCTGTTTCACCTTTGGTTTGGCATGGAAAGCAATGCCGAGTCCCGCGGTGGAGAGCATTGGCAGGTCGTTGGCGCCGTCACCAACGGCTATAGTCTGCATAATGTTTATATTTTCTACCTGTGCTATAATTTTGAGCAGTTCGGCCTTGCGTTTGCCGTCAACGATGTCGCCCACATAGCGCCCTGTCAGTTTTCCGTTTTCCACTTCAAGTTCGTTGGCATACACATAATCGAAGCCGAAACGTTGCTTGAGGTAATTGCCGAAATAGGTGAATCCGCCCGAAAGAATAGCAGTCTTGTACCCGGTTCGTTTCAGAACCTGCATCATCCGTTCCACTCCTTCTGTTATGGGCAGATGTTCGGCAATATCGCGCATAACGCTCTCGTCCAATCCCTTAAGCAAGGCCACGCGGCGCTTGAAACTTTCGCAAAAATCAATTTCGCCTCGCATGGCGCTTTCGGTAATAGCCCTCACTTCGTCGCCCACGCCGGCACGGTCGGCAAGTTCGTCAATAACCTCGGTCTCTATAAGAGTAGAATCCATGTCGAAACAAATCAGGCGGCGGCAACGGCGGAAAACATTGTCCTCCTGTAGAGAAATGTCAAAATCCTCGCTTTGCGAAATTTTGAGGAACTGGCTGCGCATGGCGTTAACATCCACAGGATTGCCGCGTACCGAGAATTCGACACAGGATTTGGACCGAGGTTCTTCGTCGGAATTTAGAGGCATACGTCCGGTAAGACGCTGAATGCCGTCGATATTAAGTTCCTGCCGGGCTATTTCGTCGGTTACAAGTGCTATGTGACGTGCCGTTAGCTGGCGTCCGAGAATTGTAATAATCCAACGGTTCTTGCCTTGACGCGACACCCAGTTTTCATAATCATGAATGCTAACGGGCGAGAAACGCACTTTCACGTTCAGCTCGTAGCACTTGAAAAGCAGGTCTTTGAGAATGTCGCCCGAACGCTCGGCATCGGTTTTGAACAGAATGCCCAATGACAGCGAGTGGTGTATGTCGGCCTGGCCGATATCGAGAATCTGTGCCTCGTAACGCGCCAGAATGTCGGTAAGCGCCGATGTAACGCCGGGACGATCCTGTCCCGATATATTGATGAGTATTAATTCTATGTTAGCCATTAAAAAGTGTGTAATTGTGATTTGCTTGCAAAAATACGTAATTATGATGAACCAATCACCATTGTAAGCTGTAGTTTTTTGTATGTACTATTTTATTTGGAAGTAACCCTTATTTTTTTGTAATTTTGGCAAGAATCTAACCCTAACCTGACTATTACATGACACAGTTTAACGACAACGATATCGAGCAACTTGCGCGGCAAGGCATATCGCAGGAAAAAGTGGAGGCTCAGCTCGAGCGTTTCCGCACCGGTTTCCCGTATTTGAAAATAGAGTCGGCGGCCGCTATGGGCGCCGGAGTTCTGCCCGTGGACGATGCTACCGAACAGGCATGCATGACCCGCTGGGAACAGTTCCTTGCCGACGGCGGCGATGTCCTTAAGTTTGTGCCCGCATCGGGCGCGGCTTCCCGTATGTTCAAGGCTCTGTTCGCTTTTGTAAACGGAAGCGATGATGAACCTGCTCCCGGTTCCGATGTTGCTCAAGTTGTGGAAAATATAAAGGACTTTGCTTTCTACGACGAACTGTGTGCTGTTACCGATAAACTCTACGGCAAAAATCCCGAGGAACTTATTGCCCTCAAACGATTCAAAGACCTCATTGCTGCCATAATTCTCCCCGAGGGACTCGACTACGGCTCGCTTCCCAAGGCGCTGCTCACTTTCCACCGCTATCCCGACGGGGTACGCACGGCTTTGGAGGAACAGCTGGCCGAAGGTGCGCAGACGGCGGCTTCGCGCGGAGGTGAGGTGAAACTGCATTTTACAGTGTCGGCAAATCACGAAAAGATTTTCGATGCAAAAATAGCGCAGGTACTCAGCGGCATGCAGGATCGTTACGGCGTTAAATACAACATAACACGTTCGCAGCAGAAACCTTCGACCGATACCGTTGCCGTTACTCCCGACAACGAGCTGTTCCGCGATGACAAGGGCGCGCTCGTTTTCCGTCCCGGCGGCCATGGAGCGTTGATCGAAAACCTCAACGATATGGATGCAACAGTTGTTTTCATCAAGAATATCGACAATGTTGTGGCCGACAAGCACCGCGAGCCGACAATCAAGTACAAAAAATTCATTGGCGGACTGCTGTTGCTTGTACACGACCGCATGGAGTATTTTGCAAAAGCTCTTGCCGGCGAGCCTTCCGACGAACTTGTTGCCGAGGCATGCGAGTTTATGGAAAAAATTATGTGTACACACACCGAAGCGCTCGATGCGTCCCGCAGCAAGGAAGAACGTCGCGATGCGCTGTTGCACCTTCTCGACCGTCCCCTGCGCGTTTGCGGCGTGGTGCGAAATGAAGGTGAACCTGGAGGCGGACCGTATGTGGCGTGGTCGTCGGACGGCTCCGTTCTCGCTCCGCAGATTCTGGAATCCACACAAATAGATATGTCAAAGCCGGAAAATGTGGAAATGATGAAGAAAGCCGCTTATTTCAATCCTGTCGACCTTGTGTGCTACCTGCGTCGTGCCGACGGCTCAAAATTCAATCTGCCCGACTATGTCGACCCCGCAACCGGCTTCATTTCCGAAAAAAGCTCGGGCGGCCGCGACCTCCGCGCACTCGAACTGCCGGGCTTGTGGAACGGCGCCATGAGCAACTGGAACACAGTGTTTGTGGAAGTCCCGGCATCCACATTCAACCCCGTAAAAACCGTGAACGACCTTCTGAGGCCGGCTCATAGATAAAATATATATGGATAAAAAAGGTAAAATTATTGTTTTGGCCGCTCCCTCGGGTTGCGGCAAGTCTACTATCATAAAGGCTTTGCTGGAGAAAGGCGACCTAAACCTCGGTTTCTCCGTTTCGGCAACAACACGCTCGCCGCGAGAGGGTGAGGTGCATGGAGTGAACTACTACTTCATGTCGCCCGAGGAATTTCGCGAGGCCATTGCCGAAGGCGATTTCATTGAATACGAAGAGGTGTTCCCCGGACGGTTCTACGGAACTCTCCGCAGCGAAATCGACCGCGTTACAGCCGCCGGACACAACATTATTCTTGACCTTGACGTAAACGGCGCCCTCGAAGTAAAGCAGATATACGGCTCCGAGGCGCTTACAGTGTTCATTGAACCGCCGTCCATCGAGGAACTGCGCAAGCGTCTCGAATTCCGTGGTACTGAAACTGCCGAAGTCATTGACATTCGCGTTGACCGTGCGCAGTACGAAATTTCCCGCGCACCTGAGTTCGACCGACAGATTGTTAACGACCGCCTCGATACCGCTATCGAGCAGGTTCATAATCTTGTTGACGCTTTCACAAGTTTCTGATGGAGACTATCGGAATTTTAGGAGGCTCCTTCAACCCTGTGCACATAGGGCACATGATGCTCGCGTCCTATCTTACCCAATGGGGGTATGTGGATAATGTGTGGCTCACGTTGTCGCCGCTGAATCCGTTGAAGGATGCCGACTCCCTTTTGCCCGACACCAAGCGCCTGAACATGCTTGCAATTGCTGCAAAAGGTGCCGATGCAATCGATATATGCGACATTGAACTGTCGATGCCTAAGCCCTCGTTCACAATCAACACTCTCGATTTGCTGGCCGAGCGTTATCCCGACAAACGGTTCAAGCTTATAATCGGCAGCGACAACTGGCAGATTTTCGAACAGTGGCGCGACTGGCAGCGTATTCTCAACGACTACGGCGTAATGGTTTACCTGCGTCCCGGTTACCCGGTGGAAAAACGCAGCGTCGACGGGCTCGAAGTGGTGGATGCTCCAATGGTGCATGTATCGAGCACTTTTATACGCAATGCAATTGCCCGTGGCAGGAACATGAATTATTTCCTCCCCGCCGGTGTGTTCAAGTATATAAGCGATAATAAACTGTACGTTCCAAACGATAAAAAATAGAAATGGAAAACAATAGTTCCATAAGTCCCGAAGCTCTTGCCCTTACCGCGCTTGCCGTTGAATACTGCAAGGCTGTGGAAAATGCCGGCAACACCGAAGCACACGAATTTTTGAGCGGCATGCTCCGCAGCCTTCCGCGCATATACATCATGCTGTTCGACCTTAAGCCGTATGGCGAGGAAACCGATGATTTCGAAAGCCTCAACACCGATGCCATACCTCCGGTGATGCGCGAAGAAGAGTATGCCGATGCCGTGAATGTAATGAGCGCACTTTTCGGCGAGTACGATACTTTTCTGGATACATCGGTGGAAGATATGCAGTACTCCGATACACCGGTGGCACGCTCACTCGCCGAACTTCTTGCCGACATTCTACAGGTGATGATGGATTTTGCCGCCGCCATGAAGGATACCGATGATTTTTCGCAGGCCGATGTGCTGGCCGAACTGAAATACCGCTTCCATTCCTATCTCTCGGAAATTATTTGCACGGCACTGAGAACTGCAAATATGCTGTTTCAGGAACAGAAATTAAAAGATTACGAATGAATAATATAGCTTCTCTCTGCGAATTTCTTGACAATTCGCCCGTGAATTTCTTTGCAGTGGACTCTGTGAGAGCCTGTCTTGAAGAGGCCGGGTTCAAACCTTTGTCAATGGCCGATGAATGGACTCTCAAGCCCGGCGACAAACGATATGTGACCAAAAACGGCTCGGCCATATTTGCATTTATTGTCGGCAACGGCGGTCCGGAGGCAGGTTACAATATTATTGCGGCACACAGCGACTCGCCCGGATTCCGCATCAAGCCCTCGGGCGAAATACCGTGCGAGGGAGGTGCCGTGAAACTGAATACCGAGGTGTACGGTGGTCCGATTCTTTACACCTGGTTCGACCGTCCGCTTTCTATTGCCGGGCGTGTGGCTCTACGTTCCGACAATCCCTTGAAACCACGCATGGAACTAATGCGGGTGGAACGCCCCGTAATGGTAATTCCTCATCTTGCCATACATTTCAATCGTCAGGTAAACGACGGAAACAAGCTGTCGCGCCAAAAGGATATGCTCCCCGTAATGGCGCTCAATGCCAAAGAACCGGGGAATATAATCAGGAAACTCATTTGCGATACGCTTAATGTCGCTCCCGAGGATATTCTGGACTATGACTTGTCGCTGTATACAACCGAGAAGGCCGTAACTGCCGGAATCGACAATGAAATGATTCTGTCGGGTCGACTGGACGATTTATCAATGGTGCATGCCGGACTTACGGCTCTGCTCGAAGGTACCGACACAGATTCCAAGTATACCCGCGTGCTGGCAGTGTTCGACAACGAAGAAACCGGTTCGGGAACAAAACAGGGCGCTGCTTCGCCGATATTGAAGCATGTGCTGTCGCGAATTGCTATTTGTCTTGGAGGCGATGAGAGCAGCCTGTACCGTGCGGTGGAAAACTCGTTTATGATTTCGGCCGACAACGCTCACGGACTGCATCCGAATTACGTGGAAAAATTCGACCCCACAAATCATCCCGTACTTGGCGGAGGCCCGTGCATAAAGGTTAATGCCAACTGCAAGTATATGACCGACTCCGACGGAGCAGCCGTTTTCCGTGAACTGTGCCGTATGGCCGGCGTACCTTGTCAGACTTTTGTAAACCACAGCGATGTCGCCGGCGGCTCGACGCTTGGAAATATTCTAACTTCGCAGTTGCCTCTGCGCGGTGTGGACATGGGCGCTCCCGTGTGGGCTATGCACTCGGCATGTGAAACGGCTTCGTGTGCCGACCACGATTACACAATCCGCGCCTTTGCACAATTTATGAAATTGTAGTATTTGGCATGAAAAAAATATGCGGGGCGCTTTCCGTTATGTTCGGAAGCGCCCCGTTTTTTCGTTCTGTGCGGTTTTATTCCTCGTAATTAAGCAGGAGCTTTTTTCCGTAGGGAGTCAAATACTCGGCCACGAAATATGGCGGTACGGGAACTTCAATTTCTCCCTGGGCATAGCTGGCAACTTCGTAAATGCCGTAGGAAAATACCAGGTCACCGTTGTTGGCGCTTATATAGAAATTGTTATCCGAAGGCAAGTTTTCAATATTTGTCGGCCCTAAGTAGTAGGCCATGTCTTTGGCTTTTTCAGCCAGTATGGCGGGCAGGGCTTTGAGACCTTCGGGGGTAAAGAGATCGGTCAGTTCAATAATCTTGCCTTCTTCAATATCGTAGTTTATATAAGTGGTGCCGTACATGGGGTGGGCCATGCGCGGATATTCAACCGATTTCTGAACCGAGTAAGAAAGATGTTTTTCATCGAGATTTGCCAGAGTTCCGGTAAGGATATAGAAACCGTCGGTAAATTCGGGGTCGGAGGTGGTGTCGGCTGGGGTGAAAGACCCCTCGGTCATAACACTTTTAAAGTTATCGTATATAAGTGCCTGCGTGTCGGTTCCGGTTGTGTCGAAAGCCGTTTTAATAATTGCGCGGTTCAGCGTTTTCACATCCTTTCCCATGAGAGAAACGGGCAACTGCAGCGATGCCTTGCATTGGAAGTTTAGGTCGTTCTCGGTTTCATAGTCTTCGGCCGTCCCTGCCAGGCGATACGTTTTTTCGCTTGTTACAGCTTTGAAAGCAACGGTATCGTCCGATGAAATACCGGCATTGTTGCAGGCCGTGGCGGCAAGAAGGAGCGCGGCAGCGGTATATAGAGTGGATATACGTTTCATTGTAGTGATATTTTTTGCAAAAGTATATATTCGCTTTGGTAAACGCAAATATATTTATGTTTGTTCTGCCAAAGAAAAAGCCATGAGGCAGAGTAGTGCGTCATGGCTTATATAAGTTGTTCAAAAGCTGTTATCGAAGGCGCAGACGTTGTCCCACCTGAAGTTTGCTGCTTGTCGACAGTCCGTTGAGCTTGCACAGCTTGGCAACTGTTGTTCCGTTGCGGCTTGCTATTTTGCTCAGAGAGTCGCCTTTGCGTACACGGTAGGTTGCCGATGAACTGCGAGTTGTGCTCGATGCCGTTGTTTTGGTATAAGGCTTGTTGGGATTGTCCTTAAGATACTGGCGAGCATAAGCCGAATTGGCCGAGGGATCGTAGTTTCGGGCTTTCTGATATGTACGTTTGTCGAAAGTGTAGGTATCGGTATGAGTCGTCTGATTGGCGAAGTCGAAGATTGCGCACGGATTGATGGCGTAGCCCATGTAGCGTGTTTCGAAGTGGAGGTGCGGGCCTGTGGAGCGTCCGGTATTTCCTCCGAGTCCTATGGGGTCGCCGGCTTTTACATACTGACCTTCTTCGACGATGAATGCCGAGAGGTGACCGTAAACGGTTTCAAGGTCGTTGGTGTGGCGAAGTACAAGGTAATTTCCATAGCCTGCGCGTTCGAAGTTGCGTATGCGCACACGGCCGTCGAATGCGGCACGTACAGTGTCGCCGATGTTAAGTTTTAAATCGACGCCTTTGTGCATGCGGCGGAAACGGCTGCGGTATCCGTATGGCGAGGTTATATATCCGGGGTGGGGCATGGAAAATTTGGAAACATCTATTGTGGCGCTTTGCGGCACTGATGCTTCCGAGTAGCAGTTTACGCGTTTGCTGTCCCAACCTTCGGTGTAGATATCGAATTCGGGTTCTTCTTCCTCGTTAAAGAGTTCTTCAAGATATTTGCCGGTATTTTCAACCGATATGCCCGCGTTGCCCTGGTTGGCGAGCAGATTGTCGTGACTTGCCGAGTGGCAGTCGGGAAGCCTGTAGCTCTGCGCCCATGCGGTTCCGGCGATGAATATGGATGCTAATGTTACGGTTATAAATCCTTTCATTGGAGAGGGTGATAATGTCTTTTTCAGCTTAAAGTTCGTCGGGAGCGTAAGTAACTCCTATTGTCGGTAATGTATAGTTGAAAATCTCCTCTGGGCGGAAAAAGCGGTCGATTTCTACACGTGCATGTTCGGGGCTGTCCGATGCATGAACAATGTTTTCCTGTCCGCTCATGCCAAAATCGCCGCGAATGGTGCCCGGTTCGGCTTTACGGCAATTGGTGGCGCCGGTCATGGAACGCACTACCGTAACGGCGTCCTTACCCTCAAGTACCATTACTATCACGGGGTAGGCCATCATTGAGTTGAGTATCAAAGGAAAGAATGGACGGTCCGTGAGGTGGGCGTAATGCTCGCGCAGAAGGGGCTCGTCGAGCTGCATCATCTTCATTCCGCATATTTTAAGGCCTTTACGCTGGAAACGGGTAAGTACGTCTCCAACCAGACCGCGGGCGATGGTGCCGGGTTTGAGGATTACAAGAGTTTGTTCCATGATGAGGGAGTGAGTTTTTTTCAACCCTCAAAATTAATAATTTTAGCCCGATATAAAAATTTTTTCCACACTAAAAAATGCAAACTAATATGATACAGTTTTAATAAATATTCGTAAATAGCTGACAGATAACGCAATAAATAAAAACATGTTTTACAACATATTTTGTAACATGTTGAATATAAACACAATGCCCGGCATGAAACCGGGCATTAGTGTGAAAACTTGTTATGTGCCTTTTCAGCTCAAAACAAAGTGTATGTTGCGACGGTAGGTTTCGCCGGGGCGAAGAACCGTGGACGGGAATGCAGGCACGTTGGGCGCATCGGGGAAATCCTGGCACTCTATGGCAACGGCATCGTAATCGTGATATTCGGCGCCGTTTTTGCCTTTGGGTGAGCCTGTGAGCCAGTTGCCGGAGTAAACCTGCACGCCGGGCTGGTCGGAAAGCACCTCAAGGCTTATGCCGTTTTTGGGATGTTTCAAAGTTGCAACCCGTTGTATTTTGCCGGGCTCGTAATTGTCGACAGCCCAGCAATTGTCGTATCCTTTGCCAAAAACAAGCGCCGGAAACGGCAGACGAATGTCACGTCCAACCGCTTTGGCTTCTGTAAAATCCATGGGCGAGCCTTTTACCGGAACTTTCACGCCCTCGGGAACAAGAGTGCTGTCGGTAGGCAGATACTCGCTTGCGCATAATTGCAACGTATGTTCGAGAGCCGAGCCGCTGTCGTGGCCGCCAAGATTCCAGTAGGTGTGATTGGTAAGGTTTATAACGGTTGGCGCATCGCTATGTGCGGTGAGTTCAAGTTCAAGCCTGTTGTCGTCGGTCCAGGTGTACTTTGCCTCGACGCTCACGGTGCCGGGGTATCCCGAATCGCCGTCGGGCGACTCGAGAGTGAACACTACGGAATTTTCGTTTATCACGGCAACATTCCATATTTTGTTCTGAAAGCCGTCGGGACCTCCGTGCAAATGGTTAGGCCCGTTATTCACCGGGAGTGTATATTCTTTCCCGTCGAGTGTGAAACGTCCTTTGGCAATTCGGTTGGCATACCGGCCGGGAATTTTTCCGCAGCAGGGGCCGTCGCCGGCATAGTCGGCAATATTGTCATATCCGAGTACGACATCGGTGAGCGTACCGTCCTTGTCGGGAACGCACAGGGAAATTATGCCGGCGCCGAGCGAACTTAGCTCGACTGAGGCTCCGGAGGCATTGGTGAACTTTATGAGAGTTGCCTCGCCGACAGGAGTGTCGGCTTTTCGTATGCTATACATTATTATTTTATTCCGCGAAGATGTTTTTCCCAAGCCCATGCCGAGCGGAGAGTATCGTCCAAATCACGGGCTGCAACCCAGCCGAGTTCCTTGTTTGCAAGAGCAGTGTCGGCCCATACGGCGGGAACATCGCCTTCGCGTCGCGGAGCAAAGCGATAGTTCAGCTTGAGATTATTTGCTTTTTCAAATCGTGTTACAAGTTCGAGAACCGAAACCGGACGCCCGGTGCCCACGTTGAAAATCTCGTACTTGGTTTTCATCTTCTTTTCGGTCATGCGGTCCACTGCAGCCACGTGTGCTGCGGCAAGGTCAACCACATCAATATAATCGCGCAGGCAGGTACCATCCTCGGTATCGTAGTCGTTGCCGAAAATCGATATACATTCGCGAATGCCGGCAGCAGTCTGTGTCACATAGGGCAGCAGGTTGTTGGGCACGCCACGGGGAAGTTCGCCAATCAGAGCCGACGGATGTGCGCCAATGGGATTGAAGTAGCGCAATGCAATGCCGTACATGCCCTCATAAGCCGCGCAGCAGTCGCGCAGAATATCTTCGGCCATCTGCTTGGTGTTGCCGTAGGGCGATGTGGCCGGTTTGCGGGGAGTGTTCTCTGTTACGGGAAGAACGTCGGCATCGCCGTAAACTGTGGCCGATGAGGAAAACAGCACATTAGGGCGCTTGAACTCCTTCATCAGTTCAAGAATATTCATGTAGGAGAGCAGGTTGTTCATATAGTATTTGAGCGGCTCGTCCATGGATTCGCCAACGGCCTTGTATGCGGCAAAATGTATCACCGTGCTGAAATCGTAGCGTTCGAAAACTCTGCGCAACTCGTCGGTTCGGCAAGTATCCACCTGTTCGAAAATAACATCGTGGCCTACAATCTGTTTTACGCCTTCAATTGCCGAGGGTTCGGAGTTCGAGAAATTATCGATTATAACAACCCGGTAGCCGGCTTCCATAAGAGCCACGGCAGTGTGGGTGCCTATATATCCGGCCCCTCCGGATACGAGTACAGTGTCTTTAAAATTGCTCATAGAGTTTGGTTTTGTCGAGATTCCGCAAGAGAATTGATTCGGTTACTCGCAGTTTTTAACGTTTTGTGAAGTTTAATTATCAGGTTGGATGTAAAATTCCGCCATAAGAGGGTAGTGGTCGGATGCTTTTGTACGCCCCTTCGATAACCATACCGGCCTGAGGTCGCCACGGTACATAATGTGGTCGATACAGAAGTAGAAACGGTTGTCGTTGAAAGTTATCATCGGACCGAAGCCGGTGTGGGTGTAGACATCGCTGAAGCCTGCGTCCTCAAGAGTCTGCATTGCGAAACAGCCGGTAACATCGTTGAAATCGCCGCACACAATCGCATCGGGACCGCCGTACTGCCTCAGCCAGCGCATTAGCTGCTGTGTCTGTCGCGCACGGTTCATCGCCGCAAGTTTAAGCTTGTGAATCAGTTGAGTGCGCACGTCGTGTATATTCTCTTTTTGCAGTTCGGTGAGATTGTGGTAAAGGGCGCGGTCGTTGGAATTAAGATTGTACGATGCCATGTGAACGTTGAACACCGTCACGCGTCGTCCGTCGGGCATTTCCACGCGGTAGGCCGCCAGGTCGCCGGAAGGAAAAGTATTTTTCGACACCTCGAAATGTAGAGGCTGGATAGGATATTTGGAAAATATGCCCTGGCTGGACCGTCCTCCGAAGTGAATGTGCGGATAAACCGAGTGCATGGAGTCCATTTGTCCGGGAGTCATGCGGCTCTTGGAGTTTACTCCGAAAAATCCTGCCTCCTGAATGCACACAATGTCGGGACGGTTGTCGAGTATATAATCTATCATCCCGTTTCGGGTTGCAGTGCTGTCGCGAGGAATAAGATTCGCCACATTGTACGACATGATAGTGAATGTTTCGGCGCCCTCCGGAATTTTTTTGTCAAAAATATTCAGCGGGCAGTAGCTCCATATCGGCCCGGCGCAAATTAGCAGTGTGGCTGCCGGAATCCATGCGGCCTTGCGCCATATAAACAGGCATAGCCCAAGCACAAGTATAACGGCAAGAAGCGCAAACGGAAACGCGAGCGGTAATATTCCCCACAAGGCGCCGTAGCGAATAGGGGACAGGTGTCCGGCATATCCGGTTACAATAAGAGCCGAGGCGGCAATTACGCAAAGTATAATGAGCAGTACATGAAGAATGCGAGTCCACACTCCGGTTCGTTTACGTGAAGGCTCGGGGGCAGCTGCCGCAGTGTTGCGGGGAACGCGTGGTTTGCGGCGTGGTGCGGGTGATGAGGATGTAGAGGAGGGCATGGCAGTATCAGAAGAACCAGTGGTTGTTGAAAACTCCCTTGCGTTTCCAGTACCACAGCAGTACGAAACCGCTTATCATGCCGCCCAGATGCGCAAAGTGTGCCACGCCGTCGGCGCTGCCCGATACTCCGTAGAGAAGTTCAAGAACAAAGTAGCCTATTATGAGCCACTTGGCTTTGATAGGAACAGGAATAAAGAACATGTACACCGGCATGTTGGGGAACAGGAAGCCGAAAGCTAACAGAACACCGTATATGGCACCCGAAGCGCCAACCATGGGTGTGTTGACAAACGCGTTAAGCTTTCCTAATTCCGGCCAATAGGAGGGCGGGAAGTTGTAGGCATTCTGCACGGTGAGTATGCCGTCGCGGCAGAATTGCTCGTATATGTCGGGGGGCAGGAGGGATGCGGTGTTATGGATATAAATTGCGAAAATGCCCATCTGCACAAGCGCCGCGCATATTCCGCAAGATATATAATAGAACAAAAATCGCTGCGACCCCATGGTCATTTCAATGGTGCGGCCGAACATGAACAAGGCGAACATGTTGAAAAACAAATGCATGAAGCCTCCGTGCAGGAACATGTAGGTGAACAGCTGGAAAGCCTTGAAAAACGGCGATGTGAAATAGTACAGCGCCAGCCATTTGGAGAATGTGGCCTCTATGGAAGGCACAAGCGCCATGGCAAAATATATGAGAATGTTGATAACCAACAGATTCTTTACAACCGGGGGTAAGGAAGAAAATATTGAGGGACGTTGTGAAAACATATAATAAAATTTAGATTGCAAAATTACACAATAATTGTTTTACGTCCAAAAAAACAGAGGCTGCCGCGGCAGCCTCTGAAAATGAGATTTTGTATTTATCGGTTATCAATATCCGAAAATATCCTCCTGAGTGAGAATCACTACTTTGCCGAGTTTTTGCAGAGCTTCCATATCGATGTTCTCGGGCTTGGCGAGAATGCCGTAACGGTAGGTGCGTCCGGCCACCTGCTCGTGCTGATATTTTTCGAGCATGTCCATGTCGGCCTTGTCAAGGGCTTCGAAAATATCCTTGTTCAAATCGTGATCCAGGCCACGTCCGCGTGCGCTCAGGTACTGGAATGCAATGTCATCGTGGGTGGAACGGTTTGTGCGCAGACGGGATTCGAGTGCTGTTTTGGCAAGCTGAAGAGCACTCTCGCTTTTGGGCATATCATTTATAATATCGTTGAAAGCGGCAAGAGCGTCGATAAGTTTGTCGTTCTGTGTGGCAATCTGCGACATATAGCGGTAGTCACGTCCGGCCTTGGAGGGGGCAACCATGCCTGCCCAGGCGCTGTAGGCAAGCGAGCGTGCTTCGCGCATTTCCTGGAATACGATAGCGTTCATGGAGCCGCCGAAGTATTCGTTGTATATTGTACGGGCAGGTTCGAGGTTTGTGGAATAAACGTCGCCGCGATCCGACATACCAATCATATACAGCTGTTTGGCCTCGTAGGGAGCGATAAAGAACACGGTTTCATCGGGATGAACCACCTTGTATACTTCTTCGGTTGGCGCTGCAAGCGGCGCTGCTGCAATGGGATGTGTTTTTTCTACCAATGCGCTCACTTCGGCAGCCGGAGCTTTGCCCCAGAAAATCACGGTCTGTTCGTAGTTGTTGAGGTCGCGCAGAGCATTGATGAACATTTCGGGAGATGAGGCGCGCAGACTGTCGATTGAAAGGGCGTCGGTCTGCGGATTTTTTGGACCGAAAGTTACATAGGAGCTGAGTGCCGAGAAATTGCTGCTCTGGTTCAGTTTGGCGTCTTTACGGGCTTTTTCCTGGCGGGCAACAAAATTATCGTAGGCTTCCTGCGAAATGCTTGCGTTGGCCATTACATTCTCGAACAGTTCAACGGCTTTTTCCATGTTTTCGCCCAAACCGCTGATAACGGCGTAAGTGCGTTCGGGGCTTATGCTGAAACGCATGGAGCAGGCAAGTTTGTAGAACTCGTTTTTAACCTGCTCGGGAGTCATGTCGGGTGTACCTACAAAATTCAGCAGTCCCGAAGCGTAGCCGAGCAAAGGATTATGGTAGGAGCCGAGGTCGTATACGTAAATTACTTCGAACTCGTCGTTGGTGGTGTTGGGAACGTAAAGCAGCTCGGTGTTGCCCTTCAAAGTGTATTTGGAAAGGTCGGTGTCGAAATTGATGAATACCGGCTCAATGGGAGTTACTTTGGTATTCTGCATTTCCACAAGGAAGTCGGATGCTTTGTCGCGGTTCATTTCAATAGGAGTAAGCTCCGGTTTGGCAAGCTTGAGCTCGGCGGGATCCTCTCCCTGCAATTTGTATATTGCCGCGTAATTGTTGGTGTTGAGGTATTTGTTGGCAACTCGAACTACGTCGTCCTTGGTTATGCTGTTCAGCTTTTTAAGGTTCGCAATCTGATCTTTCCAGTCAATACCGTTGACAAAAGCATTTGTATACAGTCGTGCACGCGAACCGTTGTCGGTGAGCATTTGCTGTATATAGAGCTTTAGGTTTTCTTTAACAGCCTCAACAAGTTCATCGCTGAACTCGCCCTTGCGCAGCTGTTCTATCTGTTCCTTGAACAGGGCTTCCACGTCTTCAAGAGTCTGTCCGGTTTTGGGACGTCCTGCCATGATGTAAACGCCTGCATCGGCCATTGACATTACGCCTGCGCTTGCACCGAGCATTTTTTGCGGCAGAGCGACGTTCACGTCAAGAATGCCTGAACTTCCGTTGTTCATTACGTTTTCGAGCACGTCCATTACAATCATGTCCTCGTTTGCGGCTTCGGGGAGACGCCATGCAAGAGTAAGCTGTTCGGCTTCGGGACCGAGAACTTCTATCTTTATGGGCTCCTCAAGCGGCTTTTCATTGGGAAGCTGCGGACGGGGAAGATTATCGTTGGGCTTGAGGTGACCGAAATATTTGCTTATGATGTCAACCATTTCGTCGGGATTGAAATCGCCCGAAAGGCACACTGCCATGTTGTTGGGAACGTACCACTGTTTGTGATAGTTCTTTACGTTGGTAATGGAAGGGTTCTTCAGATTTTCCTGAGTGCCGAGAACCGTCTGTGTGCCGTAAGGATGCGAAGGATAGAGCGCCGAGAGATATTTTTCGTATACCTTGCGGCTGTCCTTTGTGAGCGACATGTTCTTTTCCTCGTAAATTGTTTCCAGCTCGGTGTGGAATCCGCGTATTACGGGGTGCTCGAAACGGTCGGCCTGAATGCGCGCCCAGTTGTCGATTTGGTTGGAGGGGATGTTTTCCACATAGCAGGTGACATCGTAGGAAGTATAGGCGTTCGTTCCGTCCGAGCCTATTACGTTCATAAGCTTGTCGTACTCGTTTGGAATAGCTATTTTGGAGGCTTCGTAGCTTATAGAGTCGATTTCGTGATATATGGCCCGGCGTTCGGTGCTGTCGGTAGTGAAACGGTATTTCTCAAACAGCTGCTCAATGCGGTCCAGATACGGTTTTTCCTTTGCATAATCGCTTGTGCCGAACTGCTCGGTGCCTTTGAACATGAGGTGTTCAAAATAATGTGCGAGGCCGGTGGTTTCGGCGGGGTCGTTCTTGCCGCCGACACGCACGGCAATATTAGCCTGGATGCGTGGTTCCTCCTTGTTGACGGTCATAAAAATTTTGAGCCCGTTGGGAAGCGTGTACATCTGGGTATTCATCGGGTCGCCTTCCACAGTGGTGTACTCATACTTTCCGGCATAGGCTGCCCCGAAAGTGAGCAGGAGCGCCGGTAACAAGAACATCTTTTTCATTATTATGTGCAGGATTGGTTAATAATTGATGACAAAAATATGAAATATTAGTCGGAATCCCAACTTTTTTCCGTATTAGACGCAAAAAAATAGCCGAATGTTACGTGTAGTTCAGCTTAATTAACAAATATTCGGCTAATATTATGAAAAGAGCGAACAAATGATGTGAGATTACATTTGTTATTTGTGTGTGTCGCTAAAATGTAGTAACTTTGCAACCGATTTGTGTCGTTATCACATTGGCAAGCATCGAATAATTTAAACTAAAATTATAACTCGAATGAAGAAACTGCTCATAAAAGCTTTGGCCAACTCTTCTCCCGTAAGGAATTTTATAGCAAAACCTTCGCCCAAATGGACGGTTCTGCTGGCCGATTTGCTTCTGATAGCTTTTAGCTGTGCTCTCACATTGGCTTTCGGTTCGCATCATTTGTATGGCGACAGCTTCATTTATACCCCGTTGGCAAGGGCAATATTTGAATTCGCAACCTACGCCATTCTTGTAATATCACTTGGTACGAGCCGGTACATTATCCGTCTTTCCGTTATTGAAGATACCTATAAACTTGTAATGCTCATTGCTTCGGCAACGGCAGTGCTTTCAATGGTATCGCTTGCAACATACTTTACGCTGGGATTTGCCTATTTCAGTGTGTGGAATATTTTTGTGATTGGCGTAATGGCGTTCTCTCTTATGCTGCTCATGCGTCTTTCCATAAAATATCTTTATATAACCCTTGCAGGGGCGGCTCACAACAAACGACGCGTTATTGTGCTTGGTTCGGCCATAAACAGCTTCTTCCTTGCTTCAGCGCTCAAAACCGAGTTCGAAGGCAGTTTCGATCCTATTGCTTTGCTTAGCCTCGGTTCGAGGAATATCGACAGCACCGTCAACGGCATTCCCGTTCTTACATACGACCCCGAAAAAGTTCCCGAAATTTTCGAATATTACAAGTGTGATACCCTTCTGTTCCTTTCTACCCAAATGGAACTTATGCGCAGCGGTACTGCCGATGTGTTCCTCCGCAACCACATAAAACTGCTTATGCTCAATCAGGTGGAGGAATTCGACATGAACAGCAAATCAATGCCGGCGCTGTCATCGCATGTACACGATATTCAGGTTGAAGACCTCCTCGGTCGTGAGCCTATCCGCACCGATAATCCTGCAATCCGTAACGTAATTCGCAATCAGGTTGTGCTTATCAGCGGTGCCGCAGGCTCGATAGGCAGTGAAATTGTCCGTCAGGTTGCCGCTCTTGATGCAAAGGAAATCGTCCTGCTCGACCAGGCCGAAACTCCAATGCACGAAATGCAGCTCGAGCTGGAGCAGAATTTCCCTGACATGAAAATCCACCTCTACATTGCCGACGTTGCAAACCGCGAGCGTGTGGAACATTGCTTCAGCAAATATCGCCCCCGCTATGTTTTCCACGCGGCAGCTTACAAGCACGTACCGATGATGGAACGAAACCCTGCCGAGGCTGTGCTCACAAACGTGTTCGGCACAAAAAACATGGCCGACCTCGCCGTGAAATACAATGTGGAGAAATTCGTGATGATTTCAACCGACAAAGCTGTTAATCCTACCAATGTAATGGGTGCGTCGAAGCGAATTGCCGAAATTTATGTGCAGAGCCTCTTCTTCCATCTCCGCAAAAGTTCCGACCGCATTTCCACCCGTTTCATAACAACACGTTTTGGCAATGTGCTCGGTTCCAACGGCTCGGTTATCCCCTTGTTCCGCAAGCAGATAGAGCAGGGTGGTCCTGTAACAATCACTCATCGCGACATCATCCGCTACTTCATGACAATTCCCGAGGCATGCTCGCTGGTGCTCGAAGCCGGATGCATGGGTAACGGAGGCGAAATTTTTGTGTTCGACATGGGACAGCCCGTAAAAATATGGGATCTCGCCGTGCGCATGATTTCTCTCTCGGGTCTTCGTGTGGGCGATGACATCGAAATTATAGAAACAGGACTACGCCCCGGCGAAAAGCTTTACGAAGAACTGCTTAACGTAAAAGAACACACCATGGCTACTCACCACAAAAAAATTATGGTGGCTCGTGTGCGCGCTTACGATTATGCCGAAGTGGAACAACACATGAAACGTCTCGAAGCATGCCTCCATGGTGGCACAGGTCACGACATTGTGTGCGAAATGAAGCATATGGTTCCCGAATTCAAGTCAAATAATTCTATCTGGCAGGAAATCGACACCGAAATATCCCGCGAAGAAAGCGACGATGTACAAATGCATGAAATTGATATCGACGCACTCGCGCCAAACACAATATTGAAATGAAAAAGATATTTATTGTAATAGTAACAATGGCCGCATGCCTTAATGCATGCGCCACTGCAAAACCCGATATAAAGGATATATTGGGAAAACTCGGCGGTGCCGGTAGTGAAACCGAACAGACCGACGACAACTCCTCGTCATCATCTTCTTCAAGTGGCATTCTGGGTGCTATAGGAAGCTTTGTCAACAACACCATTGCTAACAACAATTTTACTGTCGACGACCTCACCGGCACTTGGAACTATCAGTCGCCTGCCGTAAGTTTCCAAAGCGACAATGCGCTGAAGAAAATAGGCGGCGCCGGAGCTGCGACAGCTCTCGAAAG
The DNA here is from genome assembly GCA_947175425.1 of uncultured Porphyromonadaceae bacterium. GTDB lineage: Bacteria > Bacteroidota > Bacteroidia > Bacteroidales > Muribaculaceae > CAG-873. Next base: position 66,504 of record CAMWMR010000004.1, on the reverse strand, counting down.
CAAAATCGAGCCGTATTACACTCGTCTCGGATTCAACAAAACAACACTTACTGTTGACGCCGACCACAACTTTGTGCTCAAAATGGGAGTGCTCACTCTCAAAGGAACTGTCGAAAAGGACAGCGACGACATGCTCGTATTCTCTTTCAGTGCATTTGGTAAAATAAGCCTCGGCAAAATGAAAGCAAATGCAACCAAGGCCGGCAGCACCCTTAACCTCACTTTTGAGGCAACAAAAATGATTGAGATTCTGTCAAAGGTCGCTTCGGTACTTAATAACAGCACTCTCAGTACATTGACAAGCCTTCTAGAATCGTACGACGGTGTTTACATCGGTTTCAAACTCAAAAAACAGTAACACTCTCCTGCGCCGATAACGCTTTTAACATTTATTGTGCGACAAACTCTATACAGGCTCGGTTAGTACCGAGCTTTTTTCGTAACTTTGTAAAAATTTTCAAGCAATAGGTTATATGAAAAACGTAGCTCGTCTTCTGGCTGAAAAACTCCTAAGAATCAACGCATTAAAATTGCAACCCGCCAATCCCTTCGTTTGGGCTTCCGGGTGGAACTCCCCCATTTACACCGATAATCGTCGAACTCTTTCCTATCCTTCGCTCCGTACTTTCATCAAAGTGGAACTCGCGCGTATGATTATGGAAAATTTCCCCGAAGCCGAAGCTGTAGCAGGTGTCGCAACCGGTGCAATCGCACAGGGCGCTCTTGTGGCCGATATGCTCAACCTCCCCTATGCCTACGTACGCTCAACTCCCAAGGATCACGGTCTGGAAAACCTTATTGAAGGCGACCTCCGTCAGGGACAGAAAGTTGTAGTTGTTGAAGATTTAATCTCTACAGGCAAAAGCTCCCTCAAGGCGGTCGACGCTATCCGCGCTGCCGGCGGTGAAGTTGTAGGTATGGTTGCTCTGTTTACATACGGCTTCCCCATTGCCGAAGAAAACTTTGCCGAAGCAGGCGTAAAACTCCTCACTCTCAGCGATTACAACGCTATGCTCGAAGTTGCACTCCAAACAAAATTCATATCCGAACACGATGTTGACGCGCTCCGCAAATGGCGCGAAGACCCCGCTAACTGGACTCCCGAACGTATATAATAGAAATGGCAAAATATACATCCCCTGCACAGACAATCGACCGACCTGCCGAAGAACTCGTTGAAAAATTCTCCGATTTCCGGCAGCTCCAGACAAAACTCGACGAACTTCCCGAGAGCGAACGCTCGCGTGTCGGCGACGTGTCTTTCACCGAGGACGCTATAATAATTAACACACCACAGGTAGGGCAGGTGAAACTGCGTGCTGTGGAGCGCACTCCCCAAAAGGTTACCTTGCAGGCCGAAAACTCGCCTGTGCCTATGGCAATCAACGTAATTTTCAAGCCCCTCACCCCGTCCTCTACCGAGGTATACGGCGAAATGGACGTTGATATTCCCGTTATGCTCCGTCCGCTCGTCGGTCCCGCGCTTCAAAAAGCTGTCGATCAGTTCGGCAACCTTTTCGCACGCCTTTCCTGACAACTATCACTCACTCTCTCCCCGTGATTAAAAGAATATTAAATTCCCTCAAGGGAAAAGCCCGGAAGCCGGCGCAGTTTTTTGCGGCGGCTTCCGTTGCGCTTACTCTCGGCGCTTGCCAAACAATCGACGACAACCGCGTACCTTATGCTCCTGTAAACTTGTCGTTCAACACCATGGCCGACTGGAATGTTTATGGAATTTCCGGCGCGCTCGACTATCGGAGCTTCATCCGCGACAAACGACTCCCCGCCAACTACCCCTACACCGCCTCTGCTTACACAGGTTTCGGTGGAGTACTGCTCGTCGGCGATGTTTTGGGCGAACCTGTCGCATACGACCTCGCCTGTCCTGTAGAATGTAAAAAGGACGTCCGTGTGGTGATAGATACCGAGGATATGCTCGCCCGTTGTCCTCAGTGCGGAAGTTCTTATAACGTTTTTTCGCTGCGTGGACATCCCGTGTCCGGCCCGGCCGCTCAGAACGGCTACGGACTTCGCACATATCATGTGACAGTCCGCACGGCAGGAACTCCATACGCATTGATTACTTACTGAAACAATGAAACGTCATTATATCGAACTTTGGTTGCTCCTCCTTGCGGCTTTTGTTGTGGTTGCAGCTGCATCGGCCTTCGAAATGCCCGAAGTTTGTGGACATCAGTTCAGGCATTCCGGCATAGCAGAGGCAATTACGGCCTCGCGCGATACCGTGGAATCACAATTGGCTGAGGTGATTGTTGCCGATAGCATAGAATGCCCCGTACCCGCTCGCACGTTCCCAATGCCTATGGACACGACATCGCACACAATTCTCTTCATCGGCGATTCCATGCTCGAGGGACTTGGCCCGCGTCTGGCGGCATATGCCGAGAAAAACGGTCATACACTGTACAATGTTGTGTGGTACAGCTCGACATCGGAAGTTTGGGGACGATCCGATAAACTGAAAAATTATATCGAAAAAATTCGTCCCGGATTCATTTTCGTAAGTCTCGGAGCTAACGAACTATTTGTACGCGACATAGCTGCAAAACGCCGGCAGTACGTCGAGAAAATAGTGGCCGATATCGACACCATACCCTTTGTGTGGATTGGGCCACCCAATTGGAAAGACGATACCGGCATTAACGAACTGATTGCCTCCGTGGCTCCGAAAGGGACTTTTTTCCTGAGCAACGGCATGACTTTCCAGCGCAGCAAAGACGGCGCACACCCCACACGCGATTCCGCCTGCGACTGGCTCGACAGCGTTGCGCGGTGGATGCCTCAGAACGCGCTGCACCCCATACGCATGGAGCGTCCTGACAAAAAACATGGCCGTCCGGCTCGTATTTTCGTACACCAGCCTTCCGAAAAATAGCAAGTGAACGACATCCTGCTCAACATACGCGATTATCTGCTTTACGACCCGCAAAGCCCCATGCTCTTTTCTTCGGGAACTTTTTGGGCACTCTTTCTCATATTCATGCCTCTGTACGGTCTTTTGAGAGGACGATTGTGGCAGATGCTTGTTTTTGTTGTGGCTTTCAGCTTTTATTTCTACTATAAAAGCAGCGGCGTGTTCGTCCTCCTCTTAGGCGGCACATCGCTCATTGACTGGACGCTGTCGCGCCTGATGACAGCTCCGGGACGAACCCGACTTTTCCGTAAATGCTGTGTGGCACTGTCATTGCTCACATCGCTGGGGATTCTGGCATATTTCAAATATGCAAACTTCTTCCTCTGGAACTTAAATGCAATGATAGAAGGAAACTTCCAGCCGCTTGACCTTATTCTTCCCGTTGGTATTTCCTTCTACACTTTCCAGTCGGTAAGCTATATTATAGATGTATACAAAGGCCGGGTAACACCAACACGCACATGGCTGGAATATGCGTTTTTCCTCTCGTTTTTCCCAGCGCTTGTAGCGGGGCCAATCGTGAGAGCCGACTATTTCCTTCCGCAGATTCGCGAAAACAGGCATGCTTCGCGCACCGAACTTTATACCGGCTTGTGGCTCATTATCCTCGGAGTCCTCAAAAAAGCTGTGGTTGCCGACTATATAGCTCAGTACAACGATCTCATCTTTCAGTCTCCCGGCTCATACTCCGGCTTCGAGACACTTATGGGAATAATCGGATATACAATGCAGATTTACTGCGATTTCTCCGGATATTCCGATATGGCTATCGGAATTGCCCTTATCATGGGATTCCGGCTCGCCGATAATTTCAACTATCCCTACAAAGCCCGCAATATCAGCGATTTCTGGCGTCGCTGGCACATATCGCTTTCCTCGTGGCTGCGCGATTACGTATACATCCCTCTTGGCGGCAATCGCAAAGGCACGGCAAGAACATATATAAACAACTTTGCCACAATGCTTGTCGGCGGCCTATGGCATGGCGCGGCATGGAAATTCGTTTTTTGGGGAGCCATGCACGGCGGCGGACTGGCAATTCACAAAGCCTCGCGTCCGTGGCTCGACCGACTGCCCGACATATGGCCTCTGAAAGCACTATGGTGGATAGTGACAATGAGTTTTGTCGCCGCTCTGTGGGTATTCTTCCGCGCCGATTCCTGGGAAGATTCTTGGCTGGTACTCTCGGGAGTATTCAACGATTTCTCGCTCGCCTATGTTCCGGCATTCGCCTCTGCACGCATGCTGTGGCTAATTCTGATGATTCTCATAATCCTTGCGCATGCGTTGCCTTCCCGTTTCCACGGGCTCGCCGCACGTTGGTTTGTTGCCTCCCCATGGTGGCTTAAGCTGCTGCTGTTTCTTGTTGTGGTTCAGCTTGTGCTGGAGCTGCGCAGCGAGGATGTTTCTCCTTTTATATACTTCCAGTTCTGATGAGACTTGTAATTCAACGTGTATCGCACGCATCGGTGAGTGTCGACGGCGAAACTGTAGGTTCTGTCGGCAACGGCCTTATGGTGCTCGTAGGAGTCGAAACAGGCGATACCGCCGACGATTGCCGCTGGCTTGCCGCAAAAACATGTGCAATGCGCATTTTCAACGATGAAAACGGAGTTATGAACCGCTCCATTGTAGATGTTCAGGGCGACATCCTTGCAATCAGCCAATTCACGCTTACCGCGAGCACACGAAAAGGAAACCGCCCGAGTTACATTCGGGCGGCACGTCATGAACTGGCGGTAGATTTATACGAAATGTTTATGAGCGAATGCCGCAGCATTACAGGGCGAGAGGTGCAACGGGGACGTTTTGGCGCCGATATGAAGGTCGAACTCCTTAACGACGGTCCCGTGACAATTATAATCGACTCCCGCCTCAGGGAGTAACAGCCGTCTCCCCCGGATATACCACAATGCCTTTTGCAACGGCCGAATTATACAGATCGTTGCGAAGACGCGTGTCCATGGCGCGGCGTTCACGGGCAAGCAGACGGTCGATAATGAGCGGGCGTGCCGTTTCGTAGGGCATGGCCGACCCGCTTGGAAGATACTCCGATATGCTAAGCAGATATACAAAGCCCTCGTGATGTACCTCAAGAGATTTACGGTTACGCAAAGTCTCGCGCACCTTCGCGTCGAAAACTACAGGAATGCGGTTCTCAACCTGCTCGAAAGGAACCCAGGTGTCACGGAAATAATTATAATGTATGGCCGAGCTTAGCGCTGCTTTTTCCATTTTGTCGACATCCGACTCTTTTTCCGAACGATAAAGCTTGCGAAGCACGTTCAGGTTGGGAGCGTCATCGGGAACTTTAAGGTAAACGCCCTTTATCATCGGCTGATGCAGTTTGTACTCATCGGCATGGCTGTTATAGTAGTCGAGTATCGAATCGTCGGAAACTGCGCTGTCGTCAAGCTGCCTGGCCATTGCACGGCGGTACTGCGACATAATTAGCTCCGAACGATACTCCGATGTAAGCCGTTCTATTTCTTCCATATCCACCTGCCCGGAGGCAACCTGCTCTATAAGTTGCTTTTCAACCCACCGCCGCACAATAGCTTTGGCGAGCGCCGCACTGTCTTCCGGCGAGGTATTCCCCGGAATCTGCATACGCAGCTCATTGGTTGTAAACGATTTGTTACCAACTGTAACAATTACATCGCTTTTGTTCTTTACGGCCTCGCCGCTGCCGTTGCAAGCTGCGCAGAACAGCAGAACGGTAGCGGCGAGGCTAAGTTTAAATATTTTTTTATTCATGCTTGAGGCATGGCATTATTTGCGCAATGTTTCAAAAACTTTTTTGTCAACCGACACTTTGTATTTCTTGTGGAGCTGCTTGATCCACTGCTTTTCAAGATAATTCTGATAATCGGTAACAGCCTGCCCGCGAACATCGGCGGGTTCTTCGGGCGAGCTTATAATGCGGCCTTGATATGAAGCATACGAGTCCCAGCGCGATTTCTTGTCTCCTTCGGGTTTTTCGCCGTTAAAGCCAAGGTAGTCGGTAATTGCATTCTCGCCCTTGGCGGCGATAACACGCTCAACTTTTACATCGCGGCCAAAACGCTCGCGCATTGCCTTGGCAAATTCTGCATGGTCGCTTACATTTATGCTGTCGGCATATGCAGTGGCAAGATTGAGAACCGAGTCGGATGTGGCAAAAATAATGGTGCTCTTGAATTTGGGACTTTCCCACTTATAGTTCTTTTTGTTGGACTTAAAGAACTTGGCAAGACCCGCGCTGTCTTTAGAAGCTTTTTCCCATACGTTGCGGTTGGATATTTCGTATAGCAGAATGCCGTCGCGATATTCATTTACAAGATTGCGGTAATCGGCGTTGCTTTCTGCGAGAAGTTCTTTTTCAACATCCATAATACGTTTGCCCAAGACATCGTATACTGCACTCTCAATAATAAGGCGGGCATTGTCGGCATCGGGCGATGATGTGCGGCTTACCGACGGCATAACTTCGGCAAGCGTAACCTGGCCGCCATCGAACACGGCAACAACCATGTCGTTTGCCGAAAGCGAATTAATCATTTCCGCATCATATCCGCCGGGAGCGGCTGCAATAATGTCGCGAATATTCTTCATGGCCTCAGGAAGAACCTTGGCGTGAAGACGTTCGATAACGCCTGCGGCGTACGACTGTTCGGGCTGGTTGGCTCGTTCGTCATTAGCCATCTGCGATTTAATTTTTTCAACAAGCTCGGCTTTACCGGGGACATCGCGGTGTTCAAGACGCTTGATAATGTGATAGCCGAAAGTTGTGGCGAAAGGCTTGGAAATTTCGCCGTCGGCAAGAGCAAAGGCAACGCTGTCGAACTCGCTCACCATCATGCCGCGCGAGAACCAGCCGAGGTTACCGCCGTTGCGGGCCGAACCGGGATCTTGCGACATGCGTGTGGCAAGGTCGGCAAAATCGGCGCCTTTTTCAAGAAGTTCGTAAATAGAGTCGATGCGAGCCTTCTGTGCGTCAACTTCGGCAGGCTCCATGCCGCGGGTAAGCATCAGAATGTGGCTTGCGTTAACTTCGCCTGCTGCCTGGCGACGGCTTTCGGGACGGATAATGTGATAGCCGAATCCCGAGTTCATTACCGGCGATATTTCTCCAACGGCGGTACTGTACGCCACCTGTTCGAATGGCCAGGGGAAACGACCGGGAGTGACATATCCCATGCGGCCGCCGCGCTGGCTGGAGCTGCGGTCCTGCGAGTATTTTTCGGCAACTTCCTCAAAACTTGTCTCGCCGTTGATAATGGCGTTGCGCAGCGAATCGAGCATTTGCTTGTCCTGCTCGGTAGAGCCCACCATAATATGGCTCACATATACATCTTCAAGAAAATGCTTGTACGATTCCTCTATAAGAGCCTGCTCCACAAGAGTGTCGCGCAGGTAAGGCTTGGCGAGGTCATCACGGAACTTGCCGAATTCTTTCTTGAATTCGGGGGTGTTCTGCAGGCCGGCGTGCTCGGCATCGGCAACCTTGAGCTTGTAGTCGATAAACATGTCGAGGTACTGGTCAAGAGTCTGTTGCTGAGCTTGCTGTGAATTGTTTTTGTTATAAAGGTATTCAAATTCGCTCACGTGCACGGGTTTTCCGTCCACAGTCATCAGCACGGGATCGGAATCACCCGCAAATACGCTTGCTGTTGCGGCAAGGCCGAGGGCGGCTGCTAAAAAATGTTTTTTCATCTGGTATGTTGGGTAGAATCTACATTTTATATAAAAATTAGCCGACGATATATAAAAACATATGGCCGACTAATTTATAACGTAGTGTGCTTAATATTATTGTGCTCCGCTGCTGTAATTTGGAGCTTCTGCCGTAATAGTCACATCATGAGGATGGCTTTCGGCAACACCGGCATTGGTTATGCGGGTGAATTTGGCATTGTGCAGAGCTTCAATATTGGCGGCGCCGCAGTAGCCCATGCCCGAGCGCAAACCGCCAAGCATTTGATAAACAACCTCGTATAAAAGACCTTTGTACGGTACGCGTGCTGCAATACCTTCAGGCACAAGTTTCTTCACATCGGTTTCGTTGCCCTGGAAATAACGGTCCTTGGAACCGCGTTCCATAGCTTCAAGCGAACCCATGCCACGGTAAGTCTTGTATTTGCGGCCGTTGAAAATAATGGTATCGCCGGGCGATTCCTCAACGCCGGCCAACATTCCTCCAAGCATAACCGAGTTGGCGCCTGCGGCAAGAGCCTTTACAATATCGCCCGAATAGCGGATACCGCCGTCGGCAATCAAAGGAACTCCGGTGCCTTCAAGCGCTTTGGCAACTTCGTAAACAGCCGAAAGCTGGGGTACACCCACTCCCGCAATTACACGGGTGGTGCAAATGGAGCCGGGGCCGATACCCACTTTCACACCGTCGGCACCGTTGTCGGCAAGATAACGGGCAGCTTCGCCGGTAGCGATATTGCCAACAACTACATCTATCTGAGGATGACGGGCTTTGAGCTCGCGCAGAACTCCAACAACACCTTTGCTGTGGCCGTGGGCAGTGTCAATTACAATTGCGTCCACTCCGGCGGCAACAAGAGCGTCGGCACGCTGCATGGCATCGCCGGTAACACCTATGCCGGCGGCAACACGAAGACGTCCCAAATTATCCTTGCACGCATTGGGCTTGTCCTTGGCCTTGGTAATATCCTTATATGTAATGAGGCCGACGAGCTTGCCGTTTTTGTCTACAACAGGTAGTTTCTCAATTTTGTGGCGCTGTAGAATTTCGGCAGCCTGCTCAAGGGTGGTGCCCGATTCGGTGGTGATGATATTTTCGGATGTCATCACCTCATCGATTTTACGGCTCAAATCGCGCTCGAAACGGAGGTCGCGGTTGGTTACAATGCCTCGGAGAATGCCGTCGTTGTCAACTACGGGAATACCGCCGATGTGGTACTCGCTCATCATGCGCAACGCATCGGCAACGGTAGAACCCAGCAATATTGTAACAGGGTCGTAAATCATGCCGCTTTCGGCACGTTTTACCGTGTGTACATGTTTGGCCTGCTCCTCAATCGACATATTCTTGTGAATTACGCCTATGCCGCCTTCGCGGGCAATAGCTATGGCCAGTTGCGACTCGGTCACAGTATCCATAGCCGCCGATATCAGCGGTACATTCAGAACAATGTTGCGGGAAAAACGAGTTTGTAGATTAACTTCGCGGGGAAGAACTTCGGAATAAGCGGGAATAAGCAGCACGTCATCAAACGTGAGCCCATCCATCTTTACGCGGTCTGCAATAAACGACATAATATGAAGGTGTGGTTTAATTGCATGCAAAATTAATAATTTTTTACCACCCCGCCAAATATCATCCCCAAAAATCAAACCTGCGCAGATTAAACAAGCTGCAGTTTATTTGCAACTTCTTTTCAAAATCAATGATATCGGTGAACATTTTGTTTATTTTTATGAACAGCGGCGGGTATATCGGGATTTATGTGTATATTTGCACTGTATGAAACGTTTTTGTGTCTTTTCGTGTGCTGCTTTATGTGCCTGGGCGGCTTTTGCTGAAGCTCCCGATGTAGATTATGAGGCTTCTATAACCGTTAATGCCTCCACGGGTAACTTTGCGCCATATCTGCTCGGCTCGTGGAATTATGGCAAATTTACCGAGGCAAAAGGGGTGTGGCAAGGTGCAAAAGCCATTGTCCCTGTGAATTACGATAAACGTTTTTCTTGGGGCGCAGGCGTTGAGTATCTGCTCGGATACGGCTCCGCAAACTCCTACGAACGCTACGAAGCCCCCGGCTTCTATACACACAGCGTACGCCCCTCCTTTGCGCGATTGCAGCAGCTGTATGCCGAACTTAAGTATCGTGGTGTATATATAACCGCCGGCATGAAAGAACAGCATTCGCTCATTGTCGACGACAAACTCTCGTCCGGCGACCTTACACGAAGCAACAGTGCCCGCCCTATTCCCGGTGTAAGCGTGGGATTCATCGATTTTCAGGATATCCCTTTTACAAACGGATGGGTGCAGATCGACGGTGAAATAATGTATGGCCGTACAACCGATACAGGTTTTAAAACAAATACGTTCAACTACTATCACGGCGTACTTGCCACAAATTTGTGGTACACATATAAAAGGTGCTATTTCCGCACAAAACCAACCATGCCCTTCCACATTATCGTTGGAATGCAAACAGGCGGAACTTTCGCAGGAAGCTCCAAATGGTACTCAAAAGGAAATATGTGGAAAGAGGAAAACCGTGGATTTCACTTGCGCGACATCTGGGACATGTTTTTCCCTATGGAAGGCGGCGAGGATTATTATAAAGGAAGCTCTTTGGGTTCGTGGGACTTCAAAGCTTGCTATAATTTTCGCAACGGCGCAAAGCTTACGGCATACTTCGAGTGGCCTTGGGAGGACGGCTCGGGAATAGGACGTCGTAACGGCTGGGACGGCGTATGGGGTCTGCAGTACAACTCCCCCTCAAAAGGCTGGCTGGAAAAAGTCCTTATTGAGTACGTGGACTTTACAAACCAGTCGGGCTTCATACACTTCGCCCCCGGCGATGCTCCCGGAACCGACCTCACAGCCGAGGCAACCGGTGGCGACAACTATTACAACAACGATTATTACGGTGCCTACGCCAACTATGGCATGAGCATAGGCTCGCCGTTCCCCGTTTCGCCGCTCTATAACCTTAACGGCAATCCGGGTTTCGAGCACAACCGTGCCCGCGGCATGCATTTCGCAATGGAAGGTTCCACGGCACGCGCCTGGCAGTATCTGTTCAAGTTTTCATATCAGCGAGCAGGTGGCTCGGGGCGTCTTCCCGCCGTGCGCCGTCTTCACGATACATCGGCAATGCTGCAGCTCAAGTGGTCGCCCGCACGCAATCTTCCCGGTTTGCAGCTCAAGGCTGCTGTGGCTTTCGATGCAGGAAACCTGCGCGGTAACAATTTCGGCGCACTCGCTTCAATTTCTTATTCGGGACACCTCTCTTTCAATAAAAAACAATGAAGAAACTGCTTGGAATAATTCCTGTTTTACTCATGTTTATAACCGTTTCCTGCACGCAGAACGACGGTAACATCGGTAAACTTTTCGGTGCCTGGTATCTCGATTCCATGACTGTCGACGGTGAACCCGCCGAACTCCCCGAAGGCACGGCAACATTTATGAAATTCCAGGGCGAAGTGGTGCAATTCATGCTCTCCGACGGCGGATATGTCCCTATTTCTCAATGCTATGGAACATGGACACGCTCCATGGACAATATAACTTTCAATTTCACCCACAGCTCCGATGCCTGTTTGCCCGGCACGGGAGTGTTTGAAGCTCCGCAGTGGCTCGGTTTTCCGGCAAACGAGGTGTTCACCGTCGCACTGTCGCATATCAGCTCCGAGCGACTCGATATGGTATACGTTCGCGGCAACGATAACAGTGTTGTGGTGTATAAATTCTTGAAAACATGGTAAACAGCCTCAATACAAATCCATTGGCTCTTGTTACGGGTGCCGACGGTTTCATAGGCTCGCACCTCACGCAGGCTTTGCTCGCCAAAGGCTACCGTGTGCGCGCCCTCGCTCAATACAATTCCTTTAATAACTGGGGATGGCTGGAGGATGTCCCCGCAAACGACAATCTCGAAATTGTGTGCGGCGATGTCCGCGACCCCGATTTTTGCCGTAGCATTGTGCGCGGCGCCGATGTGGTTTTTCACCTTGCGGCGCTTATAGCCATTCCCTACAGCTATTCAGCTCCCGACAGCTATGTGGACACTAATATTAAAGGAACCCTCAACATGTGTCAGGCATGCCGCGATGCGGGAACACCCCGTCTGGTGGTTACATCTACAAGCGAGGTGTACGGTACGGCGCAGTATGTCCCTATCGATGAAAAACATCCACGTCAGCCGCAATCGCCCTACTCGGCAACAAAAATTGGTGCCGATGCCATTGCTCAAAGCTTTTTCAACGCATTCGGGCTGCCGGTAGTAACCGCACGTCCATTCAACACCTACGGCCCGCGACAGAGTGCCCGTGCAATAATTCCCACAATCATAACACAAATTGCCTCGGGACAAAAAACAATAAAGCTCGGCGACCTCACCCCAACGCGCGATTTCAACTATGTGGCCGATACCGCCGCCGGATTCATTGCACTTGCCGAAACTCCGGGAATAGAGGGTATGGACATAAACATTGCAACGGGTACGGAAATTTCAATGGGCGAGCTTTTCAATACCATCGCACGGGTAATGGATGCCGATGTCACATGCGTGTGCGATGAACAGCGTATACGCCCCGCGCGCAGCGAGGTGAACCGGCTGTGCGGCGATAATTCGCTCATATGCTCGCTAACCGACTGGCGCCCCGCTCATAATCTGGAACAAGGACTTCGCGAAACTGTGGAATGGTTCACTGTGCCGCAAAATCTTGCAAAATTTAAACCCGATATTTACAACCGATGAGTTTCCCTTGTCGTCCCGGCCGGATAGGATTCCTGTTCCTCGGCGGTGCAAAGCGTGTTGCCATGGCCCGCATGCTGCGCAAGGCTTGCGAGGCAAGAGGATTGCAGTGTGATATAACGGCCTATGAAACCGATACCCGTTGTGCCATTGCTTGTGAAGGACAAGTAGTTGTTGGGCGTCGCTGGGCCGATGCCGATATTTTCGAGCACCTCGACGAAACCGTACGGACACACGGAATAGATATTATTATTCCCTTTGTCGACAAGGCCGTGGAGATATGTGCCGAGTATGTGCGCCACCATGCCTCCGTTCCGGTTTTTGCTCCATTGGGCGAGCCGGAGGGAGTAAAACGCATGTTCGACAAAGTTGCCGCCGCACAGCTGTTCGAATCCGCCTCGCTTCCCGTTCCTCAAACGTGGAGGGGAGGAGATGTCACCGGGACGTTTATCGCCAAACCGCGTTTCGGCTCGGCCTCCAAGGGATTGGTGATGATTGACTCGCAGGACGATTTGCAACAGATTGCCTCTAAACTTGATGATTATCTTGTTCAGCGCCGTTACGATAAGCGTCGGGAAATAACCGTTGATTGCTACGTGGAAACGCGCACAGGGCGTGTTTCCGCTCTTAGCCCTCGGGTGAGGCAGGAAGTGTCGGGAGGTGAGGTAGTGCGAACAACAAGCATTGCCGACTCAAGAATCGACGCCATAGTGTCGGCAGCTTTGCAGGCAACCGGCCTCAGAGGTGCTGTTACTGTGCAGCTTATCCACGACCTTGATTCCGATGCTCTGATGATTATGGAGATAAATCCGCGGCTCGGCGGCGGCGCCGTGGCTTCCGTCCATGCCGGAGCGGATATTCCCGGTATGATTGTGGACGATGCTATGGGTAAAGCTCTTAAGTGTGCCGAGCCCGTTGCGGGAGTTACAACCGTACGATATTTGGAAGATGTAGTTTTTATGCCCGATGAAAAATAAAGTTATAATTATAGCCGAGGCCGGAGTAAACCATAACGGCAATTTGGATATGGCACGGCAAATGGTGCTTGCCGCTAAAGAGGCAGGTGCTGATTATGTAAAGTTCCAGACAGCCGTTCCCGAACTGGTAATTTCCACTTTCGCGCCAAAAGCCGAGTATCAGAAAGAGACTACCGGCGAAGAAATGAGCCAGCTCGAAATGTGCAAGGCCATTCACCTGCCGCTTGAGGCGTATGCCGGACTCGCCGAGCTGTGCCGTGAAACGGGGATAGGGTTTATGAGCACGCCTTTCGACCTCGTTTCAATCGATTGTCTCATACCTTTGAAACAGGACTATTGGAAAATTCCTTCGGGTGAAATTACCAACTTGCCGTATCTCAGAAAAATAGGAGCTTTGGGCGAAAAAATTATAATGTCGACGGGCATGTCCACGCTCGCCGAAGTGGAAAACGCCCTCCGGATTCTCGAGCAGGCAGGAACTCCTCGCAGTAATGTTATTCTGTTGCACTGCACAACGCAGTATCCGGCGCCTTACGAGTCGGTGAACCTCCGGGCAATGGACGCTCTCGCCACTCTCGGATGTGCCGGAGTGGGGTACAGCGACCACACTGTAGGTACTGAAGTGGCTGTTGCCGCCGTTGCGCTCGGTGCCTGTGTGATTGAAAAACATTTTACATTGGATCGTAATTTGCCCGGGCCCGACCATAAGGCGTCTCTTGAGCCTGCCGAGCTGAAGCAGCTTGTCGGTGCCGTGCGCCACGCCGAAGAAGCTCTGGGAAGCGGACGTAAGGAAGTTGCCGCAGCCGAAGCTGCGAACATGGAGGTTGCCCGCAAAAGTATTGTGGCTTCGCGGAATATCGCTGCAGGTGAATTGCTTACGGAGGAAAATATAACTGTAAAGCGTCCCGGGAACGGTATTTCACCAATGTTGTGGGACAGTGTGCTGGGTACGCGTGCAGTACGCGATTTCGGCGCAGATGAGCTTATAGAGTTATCTTACCAGGAATAGACGAATCCGGTGCGTGCCACTTCGGCAGCAATGGGGGGCTGAATTTTGTAAATTTCTATTCTGCCGCTAATTATGCGGGGATAAAGTCGTTGTAGAGCCAGTACTATGCGGTGTGCCACGTGTTCCAGCAATTTTGCCGGGCGACTCATCTGAAGCTTTATCATTTCGGTAACTTCCGCGTAATTGATAGTAGTGTCGAGGCGGTCGGTACGCATGCTTTCCGAGGGGTCGAAGCTCAGATAGAGGTTAATTTCAAAAGTGTTGCCTGCGCGTGTTTCCTGCGCATGCACACCATGATGCGCATACACCCGCAGGCCTTCGATTACGATTGTTCCTATGTTCATTATCTACGGCGTGATTTCTTTTTCTTTCTCGGTTTTTCAAAGTCGGGACGAGGCTTGGCAGAGGCTTTGAGCTGTTCCACTGTTTTGGGCGGATTTTTTTCGTCGATAAGAGCGAAATCCAGCTGTTTGCGCTGCAGGTCGGCACGTGCGACTTGTACTTTTATGTTGTCGCCCAGGCGATAGGTGTGTCGTTTGCGACGTCCTACCAGAGCGTAATTTCGAGCGTCGAAATCGTAAAAATCGTCGGCAAGGTCGCGCACGGGCACCAAACCCTCGCATTTGTTCTCGTCCAGTTCTATGTATAAGCCCCATTCGGTGACGCCGGAAATTACACCGGTATATATTTCACCGATTCTGTCGGCCATGTATTCCACCTGTTTGTATTTTATGGATGCGCGTTCGGCATTTGCGGCGAGCTGCTCCATGTCGGAGGAATGTTTGCATTCGTCCTCGAGTTTTTCGAGATTCACGCTTCGTCCGCCTTTGAGGTATCGTTCGAGCAGACGGTGAACCATCATGTCGGGATAACGGCGAATGGGGGATGTGAAGTGAGTATAGTATTCAAAACCAAGTCCGTAATGGCCAATATTCTGTGTTGTGTAAATAGCTTTGGCCATGGAGCGTATTGCAAGGGTGGCAAGCAGGTTTTCTTCGCCTTTGCCCTTTATGTCGCCCAGCATTTTGTTGAGGCTGCGGTTAATGTCGCGAGCGCTGCCGGTAGTTTTGATTTTGTAGCCGAAAGTGCGGCAGAGGGCTGCAAGGTTTGTCAGTCGTTCGGCATCGGGCACATCGTGTACGCGATAAACGAAGGGTTTCGCTTTTTTGTTTTTTACGGGAATTCCTATTGCTGTTGCAACCGCTTTGTTTGCAAGGAGCATGAATTCCTCAATGAGTTTGTTTGCGTCCTTGGATTCCTTGAAGAATACGGATGTGGGGTGGCCGTTCTCGTCGATGTCGAAGCGGACTTCGAGACGGTCGAAGTCTACGGAGCCGTTTTCGTAGCGGTTTTTACGCAGGATTTTGGCGAGGCGGTCGAGGGTGAGTATTTCGTTTGAGAAATCGCCTTTGCCGGTTTCAATTATTTCCTGAGCTTCTTCGTAGGTGAAACGTCGGTCGCTGCGTATTACGGTTCTGGTAATCTTGGAGTTAACAACGCGGGCGTTGTTGTCCATTTCGAAAATTACGGAGAATGTGAGTTTATCCTCATCGGGGCGTAGCGAGCAAATTCCGTTGCTCAGGTGCTCGGGGAGCATTGGAACGACGCGGTCGACAAGGTATACGCTTGTGGCTCGTTCGCGGGCTTCGCGGTCGATAATGGAGTCGGGTCGTACATAATGAGTTACGTCGGCAATGTGTACGCCCACTTCGTAGTTCCCGTTAGGGAGTTGGCGGATTGAGAGAGCGTCGTCGAAATCTTTGGCGTCGCGGGGGTCGATGGTGAAAGTGGTGACGCCGCGCATGTCGATTCGTCGGGCGACTTCCTCGTCGGTGATTCCGGGGCCGATTTTATCGGCTGCCTTTTCCACGTTTTCGGGATAGCGGTAGGGAAGTCCGAATTCGGCCAGAATTGCGTGAATCTCGGCGTTGTTCTCGCCTGTTTTACCCAATATATCAATTACTTCGCCTCGGGGGTTCTTGGTGTCGTCGGGCCAGTCGGTTATTCGTACAATGGCTTTATCGCCGGTGACGCCTCCTTTGAGTTTGTTGCGGGGTATAAATATATCGGTTGCAAGGTATTTTGAGTCGGTGTCGAGGTAGGCGAGGTGTTTGTCTACCTTGAGAGTACCGATAAAGGTTTGGTCTTTTTTCTCGATAATGGCAGTAACTTCGGCTTCGGGCTCGCGTCCTTTAACTCGTGCGGCAATTGCAATTTCCACTTTGTCGCCGTTCAGTGCGTGCATTGAGTTTCGTTCGGCTACAAAAATTGTTTCGCCGTCGACGTCGGTGATTACGCTGTTTTTTCCGTTAGAGCGGCGGATGAATGTGCCGGTGGCCGTTACGTTGCGCTTGGGCATTTTGTATTTACCCGGTGCTGTTTCAAGAATTACGCCATCGAAAGCGAGTTCGGCAAGATACAGGGCAACGGCTTTTTGAGCAGCCGGGGTGCTTGCACCTAATGCGGCAGATACCTGTTTGTAATTGAAGGTGTTAGCCGGTTGGGCGGCAAGGTATGTATCGACACCGAGGCGAATACGTTCGGCGTTTCGTTTATTAGAGGATTTTGTGGCCATTATCGTGATGGATAGTTGAAACTGTTAAAAAACAGGCTCCCGGCCTGCTATGATATTTGTGTTATAACAAACCGGGAGCTTATAGGGTTGAGTTACGCATCGATATTGGCGTAGGTAGCGTTGGCTTCGATGAAGTCGCGTCGCGGAGCAACGTCCTCGCCCATTAGCATTGAGAACACGCGGTCGGCTTCGGCTGCGTCGTTTATGTGGACTTGCTTTAGAATTCGGTGTTCGGGCGACATTGTTGTTGTGCGGAGTTCCTCGTCGGACATTTCACCAAGACCTTTATATCGCTGAATGCTTGTGCGTTCGCCGTATTTTGCGATGAACTGCTGCACTTGCATGTCGTTCCAGCAATACTCTTCGTTCTTGCCCATTTTGCATTTGTACAATGGGGGTGAAGCGAGGTAGAGGTATCCTTGTTCGATAAGGGGACGCATGCGACGGAAGAAGAATGTCATGAGCAGTGTTGCGATGTGTGCACCGTCGACGTCGGCATCGGTCATGATAATAACCTTGTGGTAAGCGAGTTTCGACAGGTTGGGTGCTTTGGGATCTTCTTCGGTACCGATTGTTACTCGGAGGGCGCGGAATAGGGCGAGGATTTCCTGGCTGTCGAAAATTCGGTGGTCCATGGCTTTTTCCACGTTGAGGATTTTGCCTCGGAGGGGGAGTACGGCCTGTGTGCGTCGGTCGCGGGCCTGCTTTGCAGTACCACCCGCGGAGTCACCTTCGACAAGGAAGATTTCGCAGTCTTCGGCTGTACGGCTTGAGCAGTCGGTAAGTTTACCGGGGAGACCGCCTGCGAAGAGGGGCGATTTGCGGAGGACTTTCTGGCGTGCAGCGAGAGCTGCATGACGAGCCTGAGCAGCGAGCACCACTTTTTCTACGATGAGTTTTGCCTCGCGAGGATTTTCTTCGAGGAAAATTTCGAGGGCATCGCTCACGGCCTGAGCAACGGCACCGGCAACTTCGCTGTTACCGAGTTTGGTTTTTGTTTGTCCTTCGAACTGAGGTTCAAGGACTTTTACGGAAATAACAGCAGTGAGGCCGTCGCGGAAGTCGTCGCCGGCAATCTCCACTTTAGCGTTTTTGAGGAGGTTGTTGTTTTCGGCGTATTTTTTGAGAGTTGTTGTGAGTCCGCGACGGAAACCGGTGAGGTGTGTACCTCCTTCGATTGTGTGGATGTTGTTTACGTAGGAGTAAATGTTTTCGTTGGAAGTGGTGTTGTAGGTAAGAGCCACTTCGACGGGGATGCCCTGACGTTCGGTTGAGAGGTGTATTACGTCGTTTATGAGGGATTCCTTGTTAGAGTCGATGTATTCGACGAATTCGCGCAGGCCTTCCTTCGAGTAGAAGGTTTCGCTGCGAGGTTTGCCTTCGGCGTCGAGTTGGCGCAAGTCGGTGAGCGTCAATATAATACCTGCATTAAGGAATGCGAGGTCGCGAAGACGGTTTGCGAGGATTGAGTAGTCGTAGACTGTTGTGGTAAAAATAGAGCCGTCGGGCTTGAAGGTGACGGTGGTACCGGTGTGGTCGCTGTCTCCGACAATCATAAGTTCGGAGGTGGGTTTTCCGCAGCTGTACTCCTGAGCGTAAATTTTGCCGTTACGACGTACTTCGGCGCGGAGATAAGTTGAGAGAGCGTTCACACAAGAAACGCCTACGCCGTGGAGACCTCCTGAAACTTTGTATGATCCTTTGTCGAATTTACCGCCGGCGTGAAGGACGGTGAGCACTACTTCGAGCGCGCTTTTGTGTTCTTTTTCGTGCATGTCGACGGGAATACCACGACCGTCGTCGACAACGGTAATTGAGTTGTCCTCGTTTATGGTAACTTTAATTTCCTTTGCGAAACCTGCGAGGGCTTCGTCAATGGAGTTGTCCACCACCTCGTATACAAGGTGATGCAAACCTTTTTCGGAAATGTCGCCAATGTACATTGCCGGGCGTTTACGCACGGCTTCAAGACCTTCAAGGACCTGAATACTACCGGCACTATATTCCTCTTTTTCTTCAGCCATATTGTATGTTAGGTTGCGATATATTTCTATAGTGTTTTGAGTTTACAAAAGTACTAAAAAAACTGTTTATACGCAAGGCCGGACGCTTTTAAAATTGGTAAAATTGGTATGAGCGGACGGCTTGGAAGACTCTCGTTTTCTATAATAAAAACGGTCGGATAATGGCCAAACAACGCACATCCGACCGAAATTTCGGTCGGATGCAATAAAAAGCGGTCGGATTGTGTTTGTTAACGGTCGGATGCCCCTGGAAGTAACCAACTAAGCCCAATACGCTCAATTGTACCTTCTTCATTCATTTCAACAAGAAGGCGGCCTAAATATCGAAGCTGTTGCTCCCGAGACTTATTAGAAGGCAACAAGTCCTTGAGGTAGTCATATATGATTTCTCGACGTGCACCATCTTTTCCTGCATTCTGCAATAATTGCAGAACCATTTGTTTTAATCTCGTTTTATCCAAACCTTTTGCTTTTGTATATTGAGGGAGTTGTCCGGATGCTTTGGCTACACCAATGGAAATGATGTAATTCGGGGCTTCTCCCTCAATCAAACCTCGCTTAATGAGGTCTTGAGCTATCTCATCGTCAATACGATGTCCTTTCTGAATGGCATCGAGAGAAATGCAGTCGTGTAGTGTTAGATTGTCATTATCTTTGAGCAGTTTGGTGTAGCGTTCATTTATGGCATTGCCATATATGCGGACGGCGACTTCTTTCGCTTCATTATCAATTTCATAATCCGGCATCGGAAATCTTCGCTCCATCTGTTCGGTGAACATCTTCTTGATACCCCTGCTTACGGTATCGATCATATTGAAATGCACCATAGCCTTGCATAGACAGGCATTTCGGAAGAATCGTTGCGGACCATTAGAAGCAAGTGCATTTTCCAATGTGCCGGGAATGAAGGAACCTCCGTTGGCATAATAAAGAAATCCGGGATTTTCAACGAAGTTGATGCGCTGACGCAGAGTGTAGTCTTGATGAGCTATGCAATTGTGAAGTGCCTCACGGATAGTATAGTCATCATATTGCTTCATCGTGTTGGGAAAAAGTGTTCCGCCCGGCATCTCACGTAAGGTGAGGTTATGTATTTTGGCAAGGATTTCATCAACTGTCAGGATGAACGGCACTGAGAAATGTTCATAATCCACCACATCCTGTTTTTCATTGCGAAGAGTCCATGTAACTTCTGCGATAGCCGGACGGAGTTTGCTGTCAGAGAATGTTTTACCAAGTAAAATTATGGCTGCGCGGGTAAGTTTTCCATTGACCATTAGTTCGCACTTGCTCAGGAATTCTTCTGTTGACCAACGGTTGACCTCCTCAACCGGAATACGGCTATGTACCTTCTTGAACATCTTTCGGGCCTTGGCAATAGCTACCTCGTCAAGGTCTTCAATCGTTGCGTCGGATACAATTTCCGCAGACCAGTCAGGAAGCGGAGTTTGTCTACGAATTTCATCCTGCTTAGACTGATTCAAAGGCTTTAGACTTTCACCATCACGACCGTATGCAATGCCCTTCCATTTCATCACGATATTACGGGGTGAGGCCGGAATTTTGAGCATTAAGATGCGTTTAGTTTCGACCTCAATTGAGATAATCTCGCGAAAAGTCTGCCCATCGGTAGTGTGTTGAGCAAAGTCGTGTTTGAGATTATTGAGAGCGCTTTCTCCGTTTTTTATATGATGTGCCGACAATCTCATGCTTTTTCTCGTCATAACCGAAAATCAGCCATGCGAATTCAAAGCCACGAAGATTCGCTTCATTGCTCAACGCCGAAAAATATTTGCCTAAATTATCGAAGTCGAAGTTGTTCTCCGCCTTCTTGAACTCAACCACTTCTGATTCCCGATGAGAAATAAGAGACTTGAATATTTCGATATATTTATAGTTCATATACTTTTGTGGTTAATATTTATTTTTGGGGTTCAGAGGACTTGTTCGGTTAGGATTCGGGCGAATGTTTCGTCGATGTCGGAGCATATTCCGGGATGTGGGCGGGAGGTTGATATGCAGGCACTTCGCACGGCTGTGAGCCAACGGAAACGTTCCTCGACAGGGAGTGTTCCGAAGTATCCGTGGCGAGTTTGAGCGACTTCGCCGAAAGATGCGAGCTGGGCTTTGAGGGTGTCGATGTCGGAGTCGGGGAAGAATGCTTTTATTCTGTTCTCGTCCAGGTGAATACGCACGATTATTCGACGGAGGCGTTTGCACATCATTACAAGTCCGACGTTTATAAATTCCTCGCGCTCAACGCGTGGCGAGTAACGCACTACAGCGTATTCATATAAGTGCTTTTCGGGCGTCGTTGGCATGATTTGTAAAAATTGAGGAGTTTTCGAGTCGGGTTAACAGGAATGAGCGATAGACACGGCGTTGCTCGTCGGGGTTGATGTCGGCTGCCTGCAGGAGCCATTCTTCCGGGATTGCGTCTACGGCCTCGGTAATGAATTGTGGTGTAATGAGTTTTCGCATTGCTTCGTCGGCTTGTTCGAGTTGAGATGCCTGAGCGAGCAGTGCGTGTTCTTTAATGTACGGAAACGGGGAGATTGCGCTCTTTTCCCAGCCGTCCCAGCTGTGGTGGAAGTATAGCGAGGAGCCGTGGTCGATAAGCCACAGTTCGCGGTTCCAAATGAGCATGTTGGTGTTTCGGGCGGTGCGGTCGACGTTAGTGAGGAATGCGTCGAGCCAAACTATTTCAGAGGCTGTGAGGGCGTCGGTTTTGTTTACTGAGACGTCCCATGCCAATGCGCCGCTGAGGAAGTGCAGGCCGAGATTAAGGCCTGTGCTTGCGCGGAGGAGGTCCTGAACTTCTTCGTCGGGTTCGGTGCGGCCGAAATTTTCGTCCATGTCGAGGAAAACGAGTTCGGGGACTTTTAGTTGAGCTTGCTTAGCGGTAATGCCGCCAATTAGTTCGGCAATGAGAGCTTTAGAACCGTGTCCGCCCCCACGGAATTTTACGGCGTATTTGAAGCCGTCGGAAGCTTCGGCGAGCGCGGGAAGTGAGCCGCCTTCGCGAAGAGGGAGAATGTAGCGTGTGAGAAATTCTCGGCGTAGTGTATCCATGAATCTAGAGAAGAGTATGTATAAAAAACAACGGCTCGGAAATAAATTCCGAGCCGAAGGCTTTTAATTAGTCGGGGTGACTAGACTCGAACTAGCGACCTCACGCCCCCCAGACGCGTACTCTAACCAACTGAGCTACACCCCGTTCTTCTGAAAAGCGATGCAAAGTTACGGGCTTTTTTTGTAAGCTCCAAATTTTTTGACGAAAAAATTCGAAGAAAATTTTCAAAAATTTGTAACATGCAGATTTAAAGCGCGTTTTAAAAGGTTAAAAATTTTAACTATTTGAATTTGCCTCTTTATTTTTGTCTTCGTGTCCTCGTTGAACGAGTCCGGTAACAAAATTTGTGAGGTAAACAGTGAATAGCGGAAACATAATCATACCGCAAATAGGTAGTATAACTGCAATAATTTTACCGGCGACAGTCATAGGCGAAATGTTACAACCTACGGTAGTCATGTTCATGGCGCTCCACCAAAGCGAATCCCAGTAGGAAGTAACCATTGGGTTCACACCGTTTTCGCGCTGGTAGAAAATGAGCGAGCAAAAATAGGTTATTAGTATAATAATGGAAAGATATGACATGCAGAGGCTTGTAATGGCATTTGAAGAAAGATAGCCAATAACGATGCTCATAGCCAAGGCGCCGCGCAAGAGAGGGATGAAGCGAATGAAGTATATGGCGTCGTGGCTCATGTGAATATCCAACTGATTGATAATGTTGAGGTAAGGGATTGAAATGAGCAGGAAGAAGAAACGACGGCGGAAATAACGCCAACGGTTATCGGCGTAGCAAAGTTCTACAAAAAAGTCAATTATGAAGAATATGCATACCCAAAACTGGAAAGTCATGTAGGCGTGATTCTCAAGAAAGTCGACTTTTTTGAAAGTGTCGATAGAAATCCATATAATAAGGAGCAAAGAAAGAATCATCACTATAAGACTCATGGTCTTTATAATGAAGTTTTCGTCTTTAGGGTGTTTGGATTGCCTAAAACGGGGATAAAGAACGCCGTTTGATGTGATGCTCATGATGTGATGTTTTTTCGTTCTTTATAAACAGTTTTTTAGTGTGAAAGGTTGACGGCTGTTTTTTAACATTCGTTAAAAGCTTAAGGCAATTTCTTGGATGTGAGAAGATTGAGTTGGAAAAGTGTTTGTTAAATGCAAAAAATGTGGGCTTAGGTATTGACAAAAGCAAATTTGTGTTGTAATTTTGCAGTGTGAGAGTTGAAGAGTTCAACTTTCTTATCAAATTTCAAATTAATTCATCCATTAATTCAAATTCAAATTGCCATGAATAGAAAATATGCTGATTTTATTCCGGGACGACAACTTAACGAGCAGGAGCTCAAGTTTATAACTGCTGCAGAACGTGCGCGAAAGAGTCCGGGAGGAGGGAGGATTGTTATTGCACCTAAAAAGGGTGTGGATTATACGCGAACGATTCTCGAGTATCTAAACTATGTGTATAAACATGTGTATCCGGGCGTGATAAATCAATATCACGGGGCTGACTTGTGCGTGATTGCGGATAATCTGAAGGACCCTGCGATGCAGTATTGTCGCAGAAGATTTCGGTGTCGCTATTCGACTCCTCGCAGCCTGTACGGCTGTCGTGGCGGTACGTTCAATGTGATTTGGATCCGTACCACGGAGTGGAATTTCTACTGGCTGCGTGTGGCCTGCGAGGCTATTCACTTAGAGAATGCCGTAATTATTATTCAGTTGATACGTCCGTGTCATCAGGTGCCGGATTATTACCGTCCGTTAGAAGATTATCTGCCAAAGGTGCGTAAGCGTACCATGAGTTCGCCTCCGCCTTTGCCTCCGGAGTTTTTGGAGGCATATTGGGAGGTTAACGGGTATGAGGACCTGTATTTGGAAGATATTTTGTTTGAACTAAGCATTTACGAGCGGAAGCGAGGGCTCAAGGCCTTTCTTCGTTAGGGAGTGTGTTTGAACCAATCTTTAGAAGTCTTTTCGGCCTGATTTTAGCTTTCAGTCTCGAAAATGCATTCCAAATCTTGATAATATTAAAATTCAAACACACTCCGCGGTAGCTGCCACCGCGCCTCGTTCGGGGGTGAAGCAGCAAGAGTACATTGACATTGTGGCTTATAGCGGATGGCAGTAAGTGCCTGGAGGCGGGTTCTTGTAAAATCAAGACTCGGGAGTGTCTTCGTTTTTGAAGAGCTGATCGTGTTCGTCGAGGTAGAAGTATTTGCTAAGAAGGGCAATGAATTTAGAAATCTGCGCAACAGCTTTAGCAGTTTCGGCTGATATTTCGGCACCTTTGAGGCGGAGCAAAAGAACTCCGTATAGAGCGTTGAAGCAGGTTTCAATTTCTCCGACACGTTCTTCGCCGGCTTTTGCCCGGAGTTCGACTATGTAGGGCAGGGTTGCGTAGAACTCTTTACGGTATTCATCGAAACGCGGTTCATCGAGAACACGTTTGTTGAGTTCGGCGAGCTCGCCGATGATGTTCTTGTTCATCTGCAGATGTCCGGATTTTGTAATATCTTCGCGGCGCATCATGTCGATAAGCGATTCGTACCAGTCGGCCATTTCCTGAAGCGTCTGCGGTTCAACGGGGAATCGATCGATGACATTCTTTTTGATTTTGTCCAAATCGAGGTCGTTTGCGCGGATAATGTCTTCAATCTGCCACATGTACAGGAGATATTCGGCTATATTTTCTTTACGTTTTTGCGAAGCAATAATCATGACGGTTGAGTTTACGGGTTTGTTATTAATAACAATTTTAACCGCCGCAATGTGCTTCACAGCTCAGCGGCGGTCGGTATAAGTAAGTGTTGAAAATTAGTTTATACCATATTCCGGCAGCCTGCAGGCGATTTTCAAGCTTACTTGTCAGTCACAGAGCTACGGCTATGCTCTTTTCGCGCAAGGTTGAAACTCATCCAGCATTCAACCAAACTATAACATAAACTAATTTACAACACTTACTTATAAAATCAATCAATAGTAAGAATCAGCTGTTGTCTGTATATATGACGCAAGGGGCGAGTCAAAGTTACAGCAGAGAGCCGATGTTTAACTATTTTTCAAAATGGTTGACTATTCTTTGCCGAAAATGGCGTCGTGGCGGTGAAGCATGTTGAGGAACTTGAGGTCGTCGCGGAGAGGTGCAACGTTTACTTTTCCGTCAACAGCTTCGGTCCAGTTGTGATAATCGGCATATCCGAGTTCGAGGGCTTTTTGAGCGCATTTCATGGCTTTGTCCAAGTTACCGGCCTGAGCGTAGAAGCAGGCGCCGTAGTAGTTGACAAGTCCGTCGTAATCGGTTACATTGTTGATAATGTTGTCCATCCAACGGGTAGCGCCTTCGTTGTCACCGGCAAAAAGCATTGCGAAACCTCGAAGGGAGCGAGGGTTATCGAGGTAGAAATTATCCATTTCGCTCACCTTAGCGTAGAGCTGTTGAGCTGCGGTGCTTCGGTTCATGAAATTCTCGAGCACCCAAGCACGGAGCATGTACCACTTTGGATTTTCGGCGTCGTTGAGGATAGCTTCGCCGAGAAGGTTAGAGGCTTCCTCGAAGTTACCTGTAGCGACATATCCGAGCGCCATTTCCGCGAGAGCGGGATTGTTGAGCCGGTCGACAGCGAGAGCAGCGGCACCGGCTTCGATAGCGGCATCGTTTTGTCCGAGGGCACGAAGAATCTGCGATTTAAGGACGTAGTGTCCGGCATTGTCGCGAACCATTGAGAGAGCGCGGTCGATGTTGTCGAGGGCTTCGCGGTAGTTTCCGAGTCCGTAATTGCATTCGGCCATAGAGGCGTAAATTCCGTGATAGTTGTAGAGCTGCTCGTCGAGAATTGTCTTGTAGTCGTTGAGTGCGGCGAGGTAGTGGAAATGCGCCTGAGCAATCATAGCGCGGATGTACCGGAACATACCCACCTGTGGTGCCTGAGCAATAGCGTTTGAGAGGCCGGCCATTGTGGCAGGGTAGTTTGTGTTACCGTAGTCGATGAGTTCGGCCATTGCTCGAGGGTGACGATTATCGCTGCTGATAGCGAGAATGAGGTCGTCGACGGCACCGTTATGGTCGCCCATCATACGGCGGACAGAGGCGCGGCGAACGTATGTCTCGGCATTGTTGGGGTCGATGTTAACAGCCTTAGCGAGCATTTCGTTGGCCACTCCGAGGTTGTTTTCCTTAACAGCAACACGAGCCTGCCCGATGTATCCCTCGATACCGCGAGCGTTGAGACGTTCGAGTTTCTGATAGTCGGCACGTGCATCGGCATATTTACCGAGCATGTATTCGGTGTTAGCCTTTTGATATATAATCGAGTAGGAATCGGGCGCAATAGCAGCGGCGGCCTGCAGGTCGGGGAGCGCCTGCTCGGGGCGTTTGGTTTCGTTGTATACTCCGGCGCGGAGGACATAGGCACGCAGGCGGACATCGTCTTCGTTTGCGGGAGCGTATTCGAGGACTTTGTTAACGTCGTCGAGCGCTTTGAAGTATTCGCTGTGGCGATAGTACTCGTCGGCGCGGCTCATGAGCACGTTATAATCCTTTGGGTTTTCGGCGAGTTCCTCGGCATAAACTGCGAGGACAGCCTGAGTCATCGGATTCTGAATACTGCTTTGAGCGGAGGCATAATGAGAAGATGCAGCGCCTGCCAAAACGGCGCCTATAAGTAAGTGGCGTATTTTCATTTGTTGAACGAATCGATAGTTTTCCTTATAGCTTTTAGACGAGTGAGAAGCGGTTCGAGGAGGTCGAGCTTGAGCATGTTTGCACCATCGCTTTTAGCAACAGCGGGGTTTGGATGGGTTTCCATAAACAGGCCGTCGGCACCGGTAGCGACAGCCGCCCGAGCAATGGTTTCGATGAGTTCGGGCTTACCACCGGTCACACCCGAGCCGGTGTTAGGCTGCTGCAGCGAGTGTGTGCAGTCCATTATAACGGGTGCATTGCAGAGGTTCTGCATAACGGGAATTCCGCGGAAATCGACAATGAGGTCGCCGTAGCCGAAGCAAGTACCGCGGTCGGTAACAGCGACATCGTTGCAACCTGATTCACGGACTTTGTCGACAGCAAAACGCATTGATTCCGGGGCGAGGAACTGTCCTTTTTTAATGTTAACCGCTTTGCCTGTGTGGGCGGCTGCAATGAGGAGGTCGGTCTGCCGGCAAAGGAATGCGGGAATCTGTAGGATATCGACGAAATCGGCTGCCATAGCCGCTTCCTGCGGAGTGTGAATATCGGTAACAACGGGAACGTTTAGTTCACGCCCGACAGCGGCGAGAATTCCAAGGGCTTCGAGGTCGCCAATTCCGGTGAACGAATCGAGGCGGCTTCGGTTAGCCTTGCGGTAGCTTCCTTTGAAAACGAAAGGAATTTCGAGACGTTGGCACACGTCCTTGATATGTCGGGCTGTCTGAAAAGCCATTTCTTCGCCTTCGATAACGCAGGGACCTGCGAGGAGGAAGAATCCTCCTTGGTTCTGAAGACGTTGGAATGTGTTTGTTTTCATAGATTATGCACTTGATTAACAATGTGAACAGTATCGCAGGCGACTAAGGCAGCGGTTTCGGTACGGAGCCTGTTATCGCCCATTGTGACGGGAATGAAACCGGCATTGATTGCAGTGTTGATTTCCTCGGGGTCGAAGTCGCCTTCCGGACCAATCATAATAATTACGTTGTTGCCCGGTGTGTAGGTTTGAGCGAGCAATCGCCGTTCGACGGAGTCGTCGCAGTATCCGACGAATTTCAAAGCATCGGACATGGCGCACTCCTTCATGAAATCGTTGAAAGGCGTGTTTTCGTCGATTACGGGGAGTACGGCTTTTAACGACTGTTTCATTGCCGAGACGGCGATTTTTTGGAGACGCTCCACTTTGATTTCCTTTCTTTCCGAGCGGCGGCAACGTAGAGGGACAATTCTGTCGACTCCAATTTCGACGAGCTTTTCGACGAGCCATTCCATGCGGTCCATGTGCTTGGTCGGGGCAACAGCAACAGTTATTTTGCAATTCCATACTTTTGGACACGGAATGGTTTCGAGGATTTGCAGTGCGGCTCCTTTAGAGCTATCGCCGATAATACTGCAGCGGTAAATGTTACCGATGCCGTCGACCGCCTCGATTTCATCGCCTATGCGCTTTCGGAGAACTCGAATGGCGTGGCTGCTTTCCTCGGCGGGGAGGAGAGGAGATTGAGGGAGTTGTGGAGCGTAAAACCTTATCATTTTTCAACAAAACCACCGCCGTCGACAGAGTCTTCGGCTTTCGATATTTCTTTTTTAGATTCGTCGGCTGCTTTTGGAGCTTTGAAAATGAACATGAAAAGAACAGCTACCACGAGAGCGTAAGCGGCAAAAATGAGCCAGGAGGTGTGCCAGCCGTTAAGCTGCTGTTCGAGAGAAAGCCCGGGAGCCTTTACAAATTTGTTTACAACGCATGTGCCTGCAATGAATGTACCGACAGAAGCACCGATGCCGTTTGTCATGAGCATGAACAGTCCTTGAGCGGAAGAACGCTGCTCGGGGGATGTCTGACTGTCGACATATAGGCCGCCTGAGACGTTGAAGAAGTCGAAAGCTACGCCGTATACGATGCAAGACAGGAGAAGGTAGCCTACTCCGGGGAAGTTAGTGTTTCCGATTCCGAAGAAACCGAAGCGGAGTACCCAGGCGAACATAGCGATAAGCATTACGCCTTTAATGCCGAATCGACGGAGGCAGTAGGGAATGAGGAGTATGCAGAGGGCTTCGGCGCATTGGCTGATAGAGATAAGGAATGTGGGGTTTTTGGCCCACCAGCCGTTCATGAAGCCGTTGGCGTATTCGCTGAGTTCGGGGTTGGCGAAGAAGTTGATGAAGTCGGAACCGTAGCTGTTAGTTATTTGGAGAGAAACGCCCAAGAGCATTGAGAAGATGAAGAAAATGGCCATTTTACGGTCCTTGAACAGCGAGAACGCTTTGAGACCAAGGGCGTCGGCCAGAGAGCGGGATGCGCCTTTTTTGCAGGGGCAGTTGTTCAGGGTGAGGCAGTATACCGCAAGCAGGAGGCTAAGAGCTCCCGAAACGATGAACTGCGAGTAGGAGTGCTGTACGGTAGTACCTCCGAAAGAAGCGAAGTTAACGAAAAGCTCGGCTGCGATGAAGCCTACAGTACCGAAAACACGGATAGGTGGAAAGTCCTTGATAGTGTCCATGTTTTTTTGATCGAGGATGTTGAAAGCCACGGAGTTGCTGAGGCCTATGGTGGGCATGAAGAATGCCACCGAGAGGGTGTAGAGAGTAAAAAGCTTTGCGAATTGCAGCGAGCCGTAAGTAGCGAGGTCGTGCGCTGCGACGAGTCCCGTAGCAATCATGAAACCTCCTGCGAGGAGGTGGCAGAGGCTTAGTGTGCGCTGAGCGGGAATCCAGCGGTCGGCAACGATACCGATAAGCGCGGGCATAATAATTGAAACAAGACCCTGGACTGTGTAGAACCAAAAAACACTGTCGCCAAGGCCGTGAGTAGCAAGGAACATGCCCATGGAGATGAGGTATGATCCCCATACGGCAAATTCAAGGAAGTTCATAGTGCTGAGACGCACTTTAGTCGTTAGATTGTTCATGGTATATGATTTATTCAGTTTTGTCGGATTCTCCTTTTTTTCGGGCGAGGATTTCGCTGATACGGGCAGCCTCCTCGTAGTCTTCGCTGTCGATTAAAGCAGCGAGAGTTCGCTCGAGTTCTTCGATGGTGAAATTTTCGGGACGCGGTTCGGCGTGGTAGTCGTCGCGGTCGCTGTATGTGTCGGCGTCGGGCGCGTTGTTTTCGTTGTCGGCGTTATCGGCGTTATCGCGTTCGAGTTCGCTTTCGTCGATTATAAAACCTGTCTGTTCCAGGATTTCGGGTGTAGTATATATAGGAGTGTTTGTTCGCAGGGCAATTGAAATGGCGTCGGAAGTTCGCGCGTCGATTTTAACGACACGGTCGCCGTCGCTAAAAGTGAGTTCGGAAGAGAATATACCGTCCTCGAAACGGTAGATGAACACTTCTTTGAGTTTAACGCCGAAAGCGTGCGCGAAACTGACAAAGAGGTCGTGCGTGAGAGGGCGGGGAGTTCGGATGCCTTCGAGAGCGACAGCTATAGCCTGAGCTTCGGCAGCGCCAATAATAACCGGGATTCGGCGCGGGCCGTTGTTCTCGGCAAGTATAAGCGCGTATGCGCCGGCCTGGAGCTGGCTGTAGGAAAGTCCTAATATGTGAAGACTTATTTTGTTGTCCATAGTCCGCTGCTGTTTTGCGCTCCAGTAATAATACCGGAACCGTAGCAAAGCCTGGCATCGCTGTCGTATACGGCAGTAAATTGTCCGGGCGCTATTCCTTGAACTTTGACATCGGATTCGATGATATATTCGTCGGCAGTGCCGTCGACTTTTCGAATTCTTCCGGGGAGGAAGTCGGGGCTGTGTCGGTTTTTGAAACGGACTTCCACTCCGTTATCGTTTTCTGCGTCGGATCCCCACGGATCCATTGTAATGAATCGCATTTCGGCAAGGTGGAGTGTGCGTCCGTATTGTTTTTCGGTGTCGTACCCTCGGGATACATAGAGGACGTTGTCCTGAACGTTTTTACGCACGACGAACCAGGGGCCTCCGCTCAGTCCGAGGCCTTTTCGCTGTCCTATTGTGTGGAACCAGTAGCCACGGTGTTCGCCGAGCTTTCGTCCGGTTTCTATTTCTACAATCGGGCCGGGTCGTTCGCCGAGATGCCTGCGAATGAAGTCGTTGTAGTTTATTTTGCCGAGGAAGCAAATACCCTGGGAATCGCGACGGAAGGCGTTTGGGAGTTTTGCTTCGCGGGCAATTTCGCGAACGCTGCTTTTGGGGAGGTCGCCCAGAGGGAACATGAGGTGCGCGAGCTGGTCGCCGGTAATGCGTGCAAGAAAGTCGGTTTGATCTTTTACGGGATCGACTGCCGTACCGAGCCATTTACGGTTTTGTTCGTCGAAAATTGTGCGTGCGTAGTGTCCTGTAGCCGTGAAGTCGAATTCATGTCCCCAACGTTCTTCGAAAAATCCGAATTTGATGAGAGAGTTGCACATAATGTCGGGATTTGGCGTTAGTCCGGCCTTAACGGTGCGCAGGGCGTAGTCCATAACGTTGTCCCAATATTCCTGATGCAGCGATACTACTTCGAGGGGGAGCTTGTAGTTTCGAGCAATCAGAGAGCACATTTCGATGTCTTCCTCGGCAGAGCAGTCGCCTTCGCCGTTGTCCATGCCTATTCGGATGTAGAACAGGTTGAGATCCAGCTCGGGATTTCGGCTTAGGAGTTCGGTAACAACGGCGCTGTCGACGCCACCCGACACGAGAACAGCAACAGATTTCTTACTCATGGCGCTTGCGTGCTTGGTTAGCGGTGCGGAATGCACCGATCAGGTAATCGGAATCGAGATTCTTTGCCAAAACGTCGTGGTGCGAGTTGAGGAAGAAGAAGCTCGGGAACTCGGACAGATTGAAGTATTTTGCGGCATCGGGTATTGATACGCAAGTCCATGATTCGGGGAGATTTTTGCACTCGTCGACCCATTTGGCGTTTGATATTCCGGGGTTTATATATACCACGGCGAGTTCCCCGCGCTCGATGAGCTCGGAAGTATTGATATCGGATGAAAGTCGAATTCGTGCCACGGTGCTTTTGAGTTCGTCGGGATTTGCAAAAAACAGGAGTACGGATTTACCTGTAATTTCGCCGAGATTGCCTTTAGAACCGTCGGTTCGGGTGAAAGCCAAAGGTGGAACTGTTGCGTTGAGGGAGCTTGAGGACAGTATGCGTGCAATGTTCTCGAAGTGCGCTTTTTCCTCTTTTGGTGCTTTTTTAACTTTAGCCGCCGCAGTCGCGAAAGGCAGCATGAGTTCTTCGGAGCGAATCTCGGCGCTGTCGCTGTAGAGATAACGTTCGGCCATGCGGGCGAGTTCCAGGGTTATATCATTTTTTTTGTTGAAACGCTCCAGGAGATTGTCGATTGCCGAGTGTACTGTCTGTGCTGAAGCGTACGGCATAATGTCGACCCAGTCGCTGAAGGCAGAAGCAAATTGTGCTTTGTTGAGCATGGCGCGGTCGAAATTGCAACGTTCCCAGAAACGTGCTACAATGTAGTCGCAGCGTTCCTGCAGATTATTGATAGAATCGGGCGGAGAAGGGTAGTCGAACAGCACGGCCGCGCGAGCATTAGCTCCTGCGAGCATGCATATGGTGATTAACAGAGCTTTTAGAGTGTTATGAAGTGTTCGTGTCATAATGATGGAACAAATAATATCATTCCACAAAATTAATCAAAATTTCCATTTTAGCCGCAAAGGAGCAAATGTTTTTATTCTTTTCAAATGCCGGGAGGCTTGGTTTTGACGAAAAAAGCTTATATTTGCGGAAAATCTCATTGGCGATGACAGAATATTATATAATAAATTCGGAAGGCAATCAAGTTGGGCCTATATCGGAAATTTTGTTTCCGAATTACGGAGTAACACCTTCGACGCTTGTGTGGTGCGAGGGAATGCCCGAGTGGCGTCAGGCCTCGCAAGTTCCTCAGTTGCGTCATCTTTTTGGAAATGCCACACCTCCGCCACCACCTCCGAGACAAGCTCCCGAGCCGCCTCGCTATGAGCGCCCGCGCAACGAGGGGTATCGTGCCGAGCGTGTTGACAACGCTCCTGCCGAACCGTGTCCTCCGACGTATCTGGCGTGGTCGATTGTGGTTACCATTTTGTGTTGTATTTTTACGGGTGTTCCTGCAATTGTTTATGCGTGCCAGGTTAGCAGCAAGTATTCGCAGGGCGATTATGCCGGCGCACGTCGAGCCTCGGAACAGGCAAAGATTTGGATAATAGTTTCGGTGGTATTAGGATTCGTGTGCGGTATATTTTCGTTTACAAGCTCGTTTTTTTCGGCACTTTTTGGTCTTTAAATAGTAAAAAAACGGATATAAGCTTTGCCATATTAAAAAAATGCTGTAATTTTGCACTCGCTTAGCCAATCGGGGTGTAGCACAGTTGGCAGCGCGCCACGTTCGGGACGTGGAGGTCGGAAGTTCGAGTCTTCTCACCCCGACAAAGCTTATGAAAAATGCCTGTGAGCAAATTGCTTATGGGCATTTTTTTGTGTATTATCGTTGTCCTGAATGAACAATCGGCGAATGGAGCAGTGTTCCATTCGCCGATTGTTTATGGTTGAGGTGTTGTTATTCCCACTCGATTGTTGCCGGGGGTTTTGAGGAGATGTCGTAGCAGACGCGGTTTACTCCTTTTACTTTGTTTATGATTTCGTTGCTTACTTTGGCAAGGAATTCGTAGGGGAGGTGTGCCCAGTCGGCTGTCATTGCATCGGTGGATGTAACGGCACGGAGCGCCACGGCGCGTTCGTAGGTGCGTTCGTCGCCCATAACGCCTACGCTTTGCACGGGGAGGAGTATCACACCGGCCTGCCATACTTGGTCGTACAGGCCGCTGTCGCGCAGTCCCTGAATGAATATATGGTCGGCATTCTGGAGAATTTCCACTTTTTCGCGTGTTACTTCGCCGAGGATTCGTACTGCGAGCCCGGGGCCGGGGAAGGGATGACGCTTGATGAGGTGCTCGGGCATTCCGAGCGCGCGTCCAACGGCTCGCACTTCGTCCTTGAAGAGAAGACGGAGCGGTTCGCAGAGGCTCAGGTTCATTCGCTCGGGAAGTCCGCCTACGTTGTGGTGGCTTTTAATGACCGTTCCGGTGATTGAAAGCGACTCGATGCAGTCGGGATATATTGTGCCTTGAGCGAGCCAACGGGCGTCGGTTATTTTTGAGGCTTCGGCGTCGAAAACTTCTATGAAGTCGGCACCGATGATTTTACGTTTGCGTTCGGGGTCGGTGACTCCGGCGAGGTCGGCGAAGAATTTATCGGAAGCGTCGACACCTATTACATTGAGGCCGAGGCATTCGTAGTCGCGCAGCACATCGGTGAATTCATTTTTGCGGAGCATTCCGTGATCCACGAATATGCATGTGAGGTTTTTGCCTATTGCGCGGTTAAGGAGTACGGCTGCCACGGATGAATCGACGCCACCGCTGAGGCCGAGGATAACGCGGTCGTTCCCGAGTTGCTCGCGGAGTTCGGCAACGGTTGTCTCGATAAAGGATTCGGCGCTCCATGAGCGTGATGCGCCGCAAATGTCCACAGCGAAATTCTGCAAGAGCTGCATTCCGCATGTGCTGTGGAAAACTTCGGGGTGGAACTGTACGCCCCACAGCTGTCCCATTGTTTCGGGTGCCTGGAAGGCTGCGAATGTAACGTGCGATGTGGATGCGACGCATTCGAAACCTTCGGGGAGGGCGGTGATTGTGTCGCCGTGGCTCATCCATACTTGTGCACCTTTTTCAATGCCATGGAAAAGAGGACATTCCGGGTCGATAAATTCGAGGTGAGCGCGGCCGTATTCGCGGGAGGGTGCGCTTTCGACGCTTCCGCCGTAGTTGTAGGCGGTGAGCTGTGCTCCGTAGCAAATGCCGAGTACGGGTACGCGACCGGTGAGCTTTTCAAAATCGATTCGGAAAGCGTCCTTGTCGTAAACCGAAAGGGGACTTCCCGAAAGAATTACTCCGATTATTCCTTCTTCTTTTTCTTTCCCGTAGGGGTACTTGTTGTAGGGAATGATTTCGCTGTAAATGTTAAGCTCGCGGATACGTCGCCCGATAAGCTGGGTTGTCTGCGAGCCGAAATCGAGGATTACAATCTTTTCCTGCATAGAATATGTGTGTGGGGATGGTTGTGTGTGCAAAGTTAGCTGTTTTTGTTTAAACGACAAAAACGGAGAAGTTTACGGAGCCGTAGGCGCGGTGTTCGCTGAAACCGGGCAGCATTGAGAAATCGTGCGATTTGTTATGTTCCACAACAACAACGGTTCCGGGCTTCACGAGCTTGCTGCTTAGGATTTTACCGGGTATTTCGGCAAATCCGTCCATGTCGTAGGGGGGATCGGCGAAGATGAAGTCGTAAGGGCCGGCTCCGCTTTCGATAAAACGCAGAACATCGCCTCGAATCAGGGTGAGATTTTCGTCGCCGAGTTCTTTTACAACACGCATTATGAATGTTTGCTGTGTGCGTGCTTTTTCCACGGCTGTCACTGCCGCGCATCCTCGCGAAAGGAGTTCGAAACTTATTGCTCCGGTGCCGGCAAAGAGGTCGAGTGCCGAAAGTCCTTCGAAATCGACATAGTTGTTTTCCAGAACGTTGAACAGATTTTCTTTTGCAAAGTCGGTAGTGGGGCGGGCGGAGATGTTTGAGGGAACATCGAAACGTCGTCGTCCGTATTTACCACGAATTATTCGCATAAAGGCAATAGTATTAAAGGGAAAGGTGCTTTGAAAGCTTCGATACCGGCGCGCATGGCGGCCGAGGGGAATATAAGAGGAACAGTGCGAGGCGCAAAGCGGCGCAGAACGGGCATGAGGGTGCCTCGTCGGCAGCTGTCGCCGCAAAGTTGGATTTCATCGTGCGAGCCGACGTTCATTCCGAATGTTTTTGCCGTTGCAATAGCGGCGTAGCAAATATCGGCGTCCTGCTCGAATGGTTTTGTGAATGCGCCAAGGAGTTTGCCGTCGTTGCCATATGCCATAATGTCGGCTTCGCGAGGCTGCTCGCAGAGGTGCATGTATATTTTTCCGCAGTTTCCGGTGCTTGCCTGTCGCCCGAAATAGCTGAGCAATGGCGCGATGTGAGGTTTTATGCGGGCGGTTGGGAATGTTCGTCGCAAAAAGTTGATAATTGCTTCGGAGCATGCCCACACTATGGTGCATCCGCCGGCAGATTCCTGCAGAAGAATATCGTCGGTATCATCGTCGGCAATCTTTGCATATTCAGCGCACACAGTTGCGGTTTCGGCATTAACTTCCGGAGGAACAAGGGTATAGGCGGAAGTGCGTACGAGAATGTCGACACTGCCGAAATCGGACAAAAGTCCGGGAATGCTGTATATGGCCTCTTCCAAGGCTTTGCCAAAAGCTTGGGAAGCATCGAGGCATACGGAAGCCTGCGCCAGTGAAGCGTCCTCTACAGTGGAGCTTACGGCGAACCGTATGTTCTCGGGATCAACCTGGAGCATCAGGCGCCATAGTCGCGGATTTGTAATATTGGAAAAGTCCATCGGCATAGATAGCACAAAATTACAACAAAAGTAGTTTTCGTGCAAATATCTTTTGTTGATAAAAAAGGGACAGTTTTAAAAGAAAAAAAGGCAAATACTGCTAATAAATGCAAAGGGCGCGACTTAAGGAGTGATTATATGACTCTGAATTATTAATTTTGCGCCCGGTTTATCCAATGTAGAGGCAATTATTTATTATACAATTCTCAAGGTAAATTGAAATTGAAAAGTCTGTTTAATTTTAACAAGTCGGCGGAGCCGTCGCTGCTTGTTTCTGCCCTTCCGGTGGCATTTCTTTTATCTTTTCTTGCGTGTGTACTTATTATAAAAGGAGCAGGCGCCATTTCCGATTACAGTCATCTGGCCTTGTTGTCGTCGGCTGTGTTGGCTGTTGTTCTTGCTTTTTTTGCGCGGGCTTTGTCGCGACGAGGAATGATTATCGGTTTCCGCCGGAGTGCACGCCAGATACTTCCTGCCGTACCTATGCTTATATTCATAGCTATTGTAAGCACTACATGGATGCTGAGCGGCGTTGTTCCAACCCTTATCGACTATGGATTGCAGCTGCTCACTCCCAAGGCATTTTTAGTTGTTACGTGTGCCGTGTGTGCCGTTATTTCGGTACTTACAGGCAGCTCGTGGAGTACTATCGCAACCATAGGCGTGGCTTTTATGGGTATAGGTACCGTGATGGGTTTTCATCCCGGATGGGTTGCCGGTGCTATTATTTCGGGCGCTTACTTCGGCGACAAAGTGTCGCCTTTGAGTGATACCACAGTTGTTGCATCGAGCGCCTGCGGTGTTGACCTTTTCAAGCATATACGTTATCTTATTATCACATCGATTCCCGCCATGGGGCTGGCTTTGGTTGTATTCCTGCTGGCCGGTGTGTTTTCCTCCCCTTCATCGGATATTGCCGCTTCGGAAATTCGCGGACTGCTGGCTGAAACCTTCAATCTGTCGCCGTGGGTGCTTGTAATCCCTGTGCTTACGGTTGCACTGATTGCGTTCCGTGTTCCGACTCTGGTTGTACTTTTTGCAAGCGGAATGATGGGTCTTGCCGGTGTGTTCGTTTTTCAACCGCATTTGCTTGAAATGTGGGACGGCGGTTCTTTGCAGGGTGTTCTGAAAATGATTTGGAGCGAGACTGTTTTCGCTACAGGAAACGCTACATTCGACGACCTTGTCACCACCTCCGGCATTACCGGAATGCTCAATACCGTGGCGCTTGTGCTTTGTGCCATGATGTTCGGCACGGCCATGATAGGAACCGGCATGCTCGGACGCCTTACGCGTGCGCTAACATCGCGTCTTAACAGCCGTTTTGCAATTGTCGGTTCTACGGTT
This sequence comes from uncultured Porphyromonadaceae bacterium, assembly GCA_947175425.1. Taxonomy (GTDB): domain Bacteria; phylum Bacteroidota; class Bacteroidia; order Bacteroidales; family Muribaculaceae; genus CAG-873. Next base: position 28,961 of record CAMWMR010000004.1, on the reverse strand, counting down.
GGCTGCGGATTATCGCTGAACAGCTGTACTGCCGACCAGTATCTTTCTATTATTATAGGCGGCAATATGTTCCGTAATGTTTATCGCCGTTACGGTCTTGAACCACGATTGCTTAGCCGTACCCTCGAGGATTCCGTTTCGGTGACTTCCGTACTTATTCCCTGGAATTCATGCGGTGTTACACAGTCGGCTGTGCTGGGTGTGGCCACTCTCACTTATCTGCCGTTCTGTATATTCAATTATATGTCGCCGCTGTTTACCTTGTTGTTTGCCTTTACAGGCTTCAAAATCAAGGAAGGTATTAAAACACTGCAACCGAGCCCAGCGACGCATTGATTCCTGCAGCTGCTTTGGAGTAGGTTGAAAACATTATTCCAGCAGCTGCCCGTACAGCGAATTTCGGCGTAAGCCGCATACTTATTCCGCATTCTCCCAAGGCATTGAAGCTGAAGGTGGAATGCGGTATTTTTTTTGTCCCGGAGAGGATTGAATAGCCTGCTTCTACCACAGGTTCAACAGCAAGGAAAGAGCAGGGGAGTGTGTGGTGGCCGCAAAGTCCGGCCGTAATGCCTGTGCTTTCCAAGGTTTGTGCCATGCCTTGAAGCGGACTTGAGCATGTGCGCATGCTTGCGGCAACTCCCCAGTTTTCGGCTATGGGAATACGGATGCGTGCGCTGAGGGCGTAGCCGGTACATAGTCGTGTTCCGAGAGGCTTTCCAAGGTGGAACATTGCTTCGGTGCCTATGGCAATGTTGGTGCGGAAGTTATTGGTGGAATAAGTGGTATTGCCCGAGTTGCGCCATATGCGGCTGCATATGAAATAGGACAGTTCAGCCGAAAGGATTCCTGTTATTTCGCCGGCAACAACATCGGAACCGTAGTGATTGCCCGATACAACACGTTGGTATCCCACAGCACCTGCTACGGCATGAGCCCCGACGCTCCACCATGGCGAGTACCGGTACAGTTCGTGGGAAAAGGCCGTGGCTGCAGCAAAAGCCCATGAGGTGTGGCGTGACGGAAACGAGTGGTTGTCGGCACGGTTGGGACGCATTTCGTGAATGCTGTGTTTCAACACTTCGGTGGCTGCAGCGTTTATAGCCAATGCGCCTGCCGCTCCTGCGATAATCTGAGGAGCACGACGGCAGCTGTCGGCCTCGAATGCCGATACCCGACTTGCCATGGAAATGAGAAGAAGGAGAATGAGAAATTTTTTCATTACCTGTTGTTCTGTTGTCAGTTATTCAGCGATTTATATACCAGCGAGAAAAGATGCGGACGTATATTGAGCTTGCTGAATGCCGAATTGTCGCGGGTGGGATTGACGCGGTTACACAGGAAAACGAATATAAGGTCTTCCTTGGGATCTACCCAAAAAACGGTTCCTGTAAAGCCGAGGTGTCCGAAAACTTCAGGGTTAGCTTCGTCGCAGGTAGGAGAATTGTCGGGATTCTCTTTGTCGGGTTTGTCGAATCCGAGGCCGCGTCGGCAAGTGGGGCTTTTGGATGTTGTGAACAGTTTTACGGTTTCTTCGGAAAGAATGCGCTTATCGCCGTAATATCCTCCGTTAAGCAGCATCTGACAGTATTTTGCAACATCGGAAGCATTGGCAAAAAGTCCGGCATTGCCTTGCACGCCGCCCGAGAAGTTTGCCAGCTCGTCGTGTACAAATCCTTTGAGAGTCTGACGGCGAAGGAAAGTATCTTTTTCGGTAGGAGCTATGTTTTTTGCCTCGGCCCATTCTGTCGGGCGGTATCCGGTGCTGTAGGCTCCCATTGGGGCAAAGACTTCATTTTTTACAAAATCGTTGTGGCGTTGACCGGTGGCTCGCTGCTCTATGTCCATGAGAATACAGAAATTAAGACACGAGTAGTTGAAATTACGGTTGGCGCGGAGGGGAATGTTGTAGATACGTCCCATAATGGAATCGTAGGTGCTTTTTCCGGTAAAGAGCCCTTCGGCGGCTTTTACGGGGAATGCGGACGAGCTTTCGGCTGCCGTAATGTCGCGACGCAACTTGGCAGTGTTGTGGCCGTAGGCGCGGTTTTGTATTTTGATGGAATGATTTTTGTCGGGGCGCGCGGTAATGAGTTGGCCGGAGTAGGAGAGTGTGTCCATCATTACATTGAACATGTTGAGGGCTGCAGGCATTCCGGTTTCGTGATACAGCAGCTGACGCACTGTTATTTCTTTCTTGGCTGAGTCGGCAAGCTCCGGAATCAGTTCGGCCAATGTTGCGTCCAGCGATATTTTGCCTTGGTCGTAAGCTTTCATAATACCTGCGAGCGTACCTGTGGCTTTTGAAACCGAAGCGAGGTCGTAGATTGTTGCGGCGGTAACTTTTTCGCTGTTGGCATCGCTTGAAAGGCGTCCGTAGTTCTTGTTGTGCACAATGTTTCCGTTTTTGGCAATCAGTACCTGGCAGCCGGGGAATGCTCCTGTGCGCAATCCTTTGGCAATGAGAGCATCGATGCTGTCGGTTAGCCATGCCTGCATGCTTTCGGCCACAGGCGAGCTAATGCCAAGTCGGTTCTTCTGCAACTCGATTCCGGTGCCCATGGGAGCAAGACCTTTGAGATGAACCGGAAGGCGTCCCGAAGTTGCTATGCCTCCGAAGAGTGCCTGCGCGGCGCTTATGCGCTCGGGTGCGATGTTGTCGTAGGCAAGCACAATGGAATTTACATTGCCGAGCATGTCGGCGAATTTGTTCATCTTGTAGGGGTTGATGAGGAATACGGCGGTAAGATTCGGCGATGTGCGGGCGAGCTGTTCGAAAATCCGACGGGTTTCGGGTTTATCGTTGTAAACAGCCACAACCACAGCATCGGCATTATTTATTTTTGCAAGAGATGCTTCCGAAAAGGTTTCATTCAGAGTATAATATGCTTTAACGGGTGCATATTCACGGCATGTGGAAACAAAATCGTTGTCGGAGCGTTCGCCTATGTTTACCACCGAAATGCGTTTGGTATCCAGATTGCCGAACGGCAGCAGATTATTCTTGTTCCGGAGAACTGTTATGGAAACTTCGGCAAGTTTTTTGATGAGGGCATCGGCTTGCGGGCTGTTTGTCTGTTTCAAAACTTCTTTGCCGGAGGGAACTTGGGATTCGCCGCAAGCAAGATAATATTTGTAACGGAGCACACGTTTGCAACGGTCTTCGATTGTCTTTGTTGAAATTTTACCACTCTGTACTGCGGCCAGAATGTCGTTTATGGCCTCGCGCGGTTTTTCGGGGCAAAGCAGAACATCGGCACCGGCGAGCAGCGCATCGGTGGCCGGGGTAGAGGAGGCGTGAGTGGCACCTTTCATACCGAGCGCATCGGTATAGATAAGCCCTTCAAAACCAAGCTCATTGCGCAGTACACCGTCGGTAATCTTTTTAGACAGCGATGCAGGTGTTCCGGCTGCATCGAGTGCAGGAACGGCTATGTGTCCCACCATAATGCCCGAACATCCCGATTCGATGAAATCGCGGAAAGGCACCATGTCGGTGCTGTCGAGGCGTTGGCGTGTGTGGTTTACAACCGTAAGAGCTTTGTGAGAGTCGGTTGATGTGTCGCCGTGGCCGGGAAAATGCTTTGCCACAGCCTGTACGCCTCCATCTTCCATACCGAGAGAATATGCCGTAGAAGCTTTTGCAACACGTTCGGGGTCTTCGCCGAAAGCGCGGTAGCCTATAACGGGATTGGCGGGATTGGAGTTTACATCGGCATCGGGCGCAAAGTTCACGTGTACGCCGGCAATGCGGCATTCGCGCGCCATTTCTTTGCCGTATTCATAGAGAAGCCTGTAATCGGAAATAGCACCCAAAGCCATGTTGTGCGGGAAACGGGGAGTGTCCTTTATTCGCATGGATAATCCCCATTCGCCGTCGAAGGTCATCATAACCGGTACTTTTGCAACGCTTTGTGCATAGTTTGTGGCAAAAGCGTGCTGTTGGGCGGTTCCTTCGGTGAACAGCAAGCCTCCGCAGCCGTCGGTCTCGATAAGCCTGCGGAGAGCGGCTTTTGTAGCCTCGGTTTCGGTTGGAACTACTTTGGGAAATACAAGCTGCGCAATACGCTGGCGCTCCGATAAAGTGCTGTACACCGAATCGGCCCAGTGTGTTGCCGCGTCAAGTTTGTTTTTGTCGAAATTTGTAGTGGCGGCCCCGGCGTTGAAAACTACGCCCAGGGCTGCCAATGTTGCATATAGATAATTGGACATTATTGGTTTATTGCTTTAGAGTCCAGCGGTTTGATGTGTCGCCGGCGAGTTTGTTATTCTTAAAGTTGCCTTGTGTGATGAAAAGAATAAGGTCGTCGTAAAGAGGAACCTTGCTTGCGGTTATCTTTTTTCCTCGGGAAAGACCGGTCATGTAGTCGCCTCCGTTGGCAAGATAATCGATGGTGGCTATCTTATACATTTTGTCGGGATTGAGCGGCTTGCCGTTTATGAGAACCGATGTGGCTTTTGCCGAGTGACCGTCGGGGCTCTTTGTATACTCTACGGCTACATTGCCGCTTACGCCGTTACCGTCGGTAAGTGCCATAACATCAAAAACTTCGGCAAGGTCGGAGCCTTTTACCTCTATTACGTTAACATAGTTCGCAAAAGGAATCATGTTAATAATGTGTCCTTTGCTCACTTTGCCTTCGGGGAGATCGGTGCGAAGTCCGCCTTTGTTTGCAATGGCGAAATCAACATCCGGAACAAGCTGACGGCCGCGTGCAAGTATAAAATCGGTGAAAAAGTTAAGCAGTTCCGGCTCGGTATTCGACATCTGATGAGCGGTTTCGCCCACCCACTCGTGCATGAGCGAATCCACTCCGGCCGAGTATTTGCTCAGCCCTGCGGCAAGCACGGGGTCGTTGTAACCATCGTATCGGCTGTCGATTTTAATAAGCTCGTACTTGGGTTTTGCCTCTGTTCCAAGACTGTCGAGATTTATCTCAATCTTGCCGAGATTGCGTCCCGACTTGCCTGTCTGTACCACGAGAACTTCTTTACCGTCGAGGTTGGTAAGACGGCTCCGGCGTTCGCCCTCGGCAGTCTTCGGGTCGATAGTATCGTGGCTGTGGCCGCCGATAATAATGTCGATATTTCGTGAATTGCGAGCCAGAACCGAGTCACCGACAAGCCCTGCCGGATTATAACCAATGTGGCTCAAAGCGATTACGGCATCCACCTTATCCTCGGTTTTTAATTTTTCGGCAAGAGCGTTGGCCGTGGCGACTATGGGCAGAAATTCCACGCCGTCGTAGTTTCCTTTGGCAATAATTCCCTCGGGATTAAGATTTATGCCGATAAGAGCAATGCGCTTGTTGCCGTATTCCTTAATAATATAAGGCTGGAACTGCCCCTTGAGAGCCGAGTTCTCGAGTTCATAGTTGGACGCAATCTTATCGGCATTGGAAAGCTTGAGCACCGCGGCGAGAGAATCTACACCGTTATCAAATTCATGATTGCCAAGAATGCGGGCATCAACACCGAGAATGTTCATAACTTCCTGCTCCACTTTACCACCGTAAAGATAGAAATAAAGTGTGCCCTGCACCGCATCGCCGGCATCGAGCAACAGGACATTCTGCTCGGCGTTGCGTACACTGTCGATAACCGCCTTGCGACGCATTACGCCGCCAAGACCGTCGCTGCCCGGGTCGATTTGCGAATGAGTATCGTTGGTGTGCAGAATAACCAATTTGTTGCTTGCAGGAGTCTCGGCATGACAAGCCCCTAACAGAGCGCCTCCAATGAGGCATAATGCCAACTTGTTTAGAATTTTCATTTTACGGGTATTTTGTCGATGCGCTTCTGATGACGTCCGCCCTCGAATTCGGTGTTTATGAAAACATTTACATTCTCTATAGCAGTTTCGGGAGCAATGAATCGCGACGGGAGCACCAACACATTCGCATTGTTATGCTCGCGTGCAAGCTTTGCCAGTTCGGGCGCCCAGCAAAGAGCGGCACGTATGCCCTGATGCTTGTTCAAAGTAATGCCTATGCCGTTACCTGTACCGCAAATGGCAATTGCCGGATATACCTCGCCGGCTTCCACCGCCAGGGCGCAAGGATGAGCAAAATCGGGATAATCGCAACTCTCGGCACTAAAAGTTCCAAAATCCTTAGTAGCGATACCTTGACTTTCCAGATAGCCGGCAATAATATTTTTCAGCTCGAACCCCGCATGGTCGGAACATAATCCCACGGGAACTCCATTCTTTATTATAGACATAATTATCAGATTAAAAAGGTGTTACATAAAAATCCCAATAGAGAGGGGTAATTTTTCAACAAAAATAACAAAAAAAATGGCAAGAAGATGCGAAAAATAAAGAAAAAAGTTTGTAACTTTGCACAGCAAATCGAAAGGAAGCAATTCCCGCAAGCCCAGGTGGCGGAATGGTAGACGCGCTCGTTTCAGGTGCGAGTGCTGCAAGGCGTGCAGGTTCGAGTCCTGTTCTGGGCACCACAAAAGCGACTTAACAAAGTGACAATCACTGAGTTAAGTCGCTTCTTTTATTTTCTACAGGCAAATTACAGGCAAAATTCAAATATTCCGTGTAACTTTCCTTACCATATATGCATAGACGGCATTAGAGAGCAAGCCATGGATGTCCTAATTGGTATTGCTATCATTGGTGCAACATAGAAAAGGATGTTGAGTATTTTTAACATAACTAGTTATAAAGCTTTTCACGCTCTTTTTCTCTGTAGGAGGACTCGTTTGCCCTTTGTATAAGCTGCTTAATTTTGGTGATTATAGAATACTTCCTGATACTCATAGATGTGCTTACAATATCCATAAACGCCTGCCACCTTTGAGAGATAATTTCACCAGTTGTCTGATTGACAGCCACGATGCCTGACGATGAATTAATCCAGTCAATCTCCATGTATTCATCAGTAGATGCGGTAATATCAATATATTCAACAGCCAGTTGGTTGAACAACTCAATTGAAAAATATCTAGCTAGTCTAAAGGTTTGTTCAATATTGTCCTTTCGCCTAAAGCGCTCAAGAATAAAAGCCTCAGCCTTTTTACGACCTTCTTTATATTTTATATCTGAAAATAATTCATATTCCCAATCTTTGTCTATATATTGTCTTAGGCAATCATGTGTAGAAATACTTGACAGTATTTCCTCAATTATTGTTTCAATACCAATAATAGACCAGACATCTGTTATTTTTGGACTATGACGAGGCTTGGCGACCTTTGCGTAATCAGCCAGAAAATGAGGTCGTCTATTAACCATATTCAAAAAAGCCTTTCGCGCATAATCAAAATGATCTTGATTTGTTGCCTGCTGTAAATAGATTAGTTCAGCTAAATTTCTATCGGTAATTAATTCAAACCAAGTTTCAGCATCATAGCTTCCAAATTGGAATCTAAATTCAGATTGATTGGCATGGTACAATTCTCTCATCAAGGTTGTAAAACCATTTGTCGAGACCTTGTCGAATTTAGTAAGCTGTGTGGGTGATATATATAATTTATCCGAAGAGTTGTAATCCGTGATACTTTTCAAAAAGACTGATAAGTCATCAGAGACTAAAAATTTACACGGAATTATAACATAGTACTCAATTGATAATCTCAATCTATGTTGATTCTTAGTAGTTCGTAATACATTCTTAACGACACTGAAGGCGTCAGCCCAATTGTATTTCTCGTCATAGGCCATCGGATACAACATTGATTTAATATCAAATATATCACTTGTATAACGAAGAATCTGACGCAAAAAATATGTTCCTAAACTAATGTTTGTACGCAGTGTATGCCCAATCAAAAATCCTACAGACTGATATAATGATTCCTTATTCTGAATTTCACGACTAACTATCAAACGCCTGAATTTTCGAATAAAGTCTGAACAGTCCTTTTGTGTATCAAACTTAAATACAGCAGTTAATTCTTTCATCTTTAAATGGCTGTACTTTTTGTAATCATAGTTTGATTCTTCCTTACCTTGGTAATAATTCCAGCGGAGATGATTATAAAAATCGAATAGATTGTTGTTAAATCTATCCGCCAAAGACTTTCGTAATGGGTTACAACTTCTTATGAATTCGATACTTTTAATGAATTTATTGACAACAAGGCAAGCCTCTAAATCTTTAGGAGACAAATGTCGTACTATTATTTCTCCAGCGGCATAAGCATCTATTTTTGGGAACCTAGATCCTTTGGGGGCATAGAATCCATGATTCCCTATAAATGAACTAAAAGACTCCTTATCAAAATAACAATCAATTAACGCCCATATCTTTTTATGTAATTCCGTGAGCGGTTTGCTTTCGCATATTGACAAATTGTATATTACGAATTTTTGAGGATTACGAAAGGCTCCTTTCACACAGTGATGCTCACATTTTAATAAAACATCAATAATTTTCCAAAACAACATTCGTGCAAGATTGTCGCCGGTATTCATACTATTGGAAATAGTATCCAGTAATATAGTTTGACGCACGAACCCACATCTATGATCCTCCGGCGTAAAACCGAAATGCTCATTGATACTCCAAACAAGCTGAGGAGCTATTGCCGGTCGTCTTCGGACATATTCTAAGGCCATTTGTATAACGGCTCCTAATTCATCGATGGAATAATCAAAAAACTCCGATATTAAATCGAGCAATTGGTCTCGTTTTGAAGAATATGCAAATTCATTTAACTCATATTCAAGCTTGTATTGCCGAGAATACTCTTCGGGTATTTCTAAGGAATCAATTTCAGAAGCAATAAAACCAAGGGCATCATTAATTATTAGTGGCCAATAGTTGTTCAAGAATGTAATCTTTCCGTCTTTCCCCTGCAAATTGTTAAAAAATTCTGAAAAATAAGTTGAAACTTGATTACATAAATGATGGAAACCAAATAAATATGTGCAGGTCATAATATTCTCTCGTAGAGCTCGATCCTGTTTGCCAATACAGGTAGTAAGTATCTTTTGAATGAGTTCTGGCCGCTTTTTGAGAATGAATGAATAGAATATATACGGCCCCATATTTTGTTCCGAGATTTTAAAATAGCCGTTGGAATACCTGTCAACGTATTCCAGTTCTACTAATTTATCAATCGACTTTTGGAAATATTCAAAACTAATACCAAAAACAGATAATAGAGAGGGAAGTAGCTGATTTCCCAATGAAAAAGGCCCAAGGATTGCCGCTATTACAAGAGCACTGCATAACTTACGGTCTTTGTCGCTAGGATTATTCTTAAATATGTCAGAATAGTATGAGTCAAACAACTTTCCTAAATTTGACAAGCTGGATAGTTTCTGCTCTTTAATCGCCACAGTTGCGGCCATCATGGCTAATCTTGGATTACCACATGCAATAGTCGAAATCTTTTTCAGATAATCCTCATTCTTTATATTCCTGTTTTCTTTGATTAATTCTATGAGGTTATCATCGGTCATGCAGTCAATTTCAACAGACTCATAACAGGAATCAGCAAGAATATCGTAAATTATTTCTTTTGCATAATTTCTTACTGTAAGGACGAGCTTTAACTTCCCGTTTCGACAGCTATTCTGGAAACCTAAAATTTGACCAATATTATCGACTCGATTCACGTCATCCACTAATATGACATAATCATCTCCATTTACGAGATTACTGTTAAGATCAGAGAGCAAACTCGCCTGTTTATACGAGATGCATTTAGAGTAGTATTTCTCAGACTGACAGAACTTCCTAATTGCTTCGATAGCGATACTTGTTTTACCTACACCTGGGGCTCCTGTGATTAAGACAATATCACAAATCTTTAGGTATTCATTTATCTTGGCAAGCTCATTTTCTCTAAACATGAACTTCTTCGAGAGGGGAATAGCGAATTGTCCTCCTTTTTTGGCATACTCCTTCAAAAAGATATCTATGCCAACAATCTGCCCTGTGTCTATAGGAACACCACAAAACATTACCAAATCTTTATGATTGGATAGAAGTAAACGCGCTATACGTTGTCCATCATAAACGTGACACTTATGCCCCTTAGACTTAGTATAGTCAACTATGTGTGTTTGATCCTCTTTAGATATCTTGAAGTTTGCAAAGATGATAATAAGGGATTCAGTAGTAAATCCACTGACATTGATGTCGACTAAACATTTGTTGATATCATCCTCTATTTTTGCAATTCCACTACTGACATTTGTCGTGTATTCAACGAAAATAGCCTGATGACCATTTCGAATATACGTATCGGGAGTGCCGGCTGTCGTTTTTTCTTTGCCGAATTGAGAGCCTACACATGCAAAGATCGCCACATTTGGATAAATCCTCGTGATAAGTAAATCCCCCAATTCTTGAAATCGTGCGGGATTCATCTGCAACAGTGCATTTTCAATATCAGCTATTTTAGACATCTGTATATAGAAATTAAAAAGGTGTTCCTAAAAATAATCTGGTTTCGTACTATTTGTAAGTTTCGATAAGTTTTTTCATGCGTTCATGATACTCCTGATTTCCAAGGTTGATAACTACAAGATTTGACCTTGTACGGGTCAATCCGGTATATAAGAGCTCGTCAAATGCTTTCTCTCCCTCATTTTTCTTCTCTAATAACAGAAACACCACTTCACTTTCCCATCCCTTAAAACTATGAATGGTTGAGATTTTTATGGTACCTGTATTCATGTAGAAATTCAGTTTTTTGTTATCCCGAATATCGGAGTAATCAGCCTCATTATCAAAAACCTTATCTCTAAATTGTATATATTCCTCTTCGTGTTGAGTCAACACCTTCAGGAAGTCTGAAAAATCGAATTTATATCGCTTTGCCAATGCTTCAAGTATGGGTCCAAATGTCCCGGCATACTCTCTATAAAGCTCATAGCGAGCCAAAAAACCTCCGATGATTTGATTTGCCCTGGCTCGCCGTTTCTTATCATTAACATCTACTTTTATAACTGTCGAGAGCTCTTTGACCCAGATAGGAGCGTTACCTTCCGGGAAGTAGTTAAGATGGCGGATAAACATCAAATCATACGTCTCAAACATTGAGGCCGTTTTGAGATTTCCCTTATAACGGTAGTAAGCATCAAACTTCTTTAGCAGCTCAATGGAGCTGCCGAGGATTGTAATATCATTGGGGTTTATATTCTTATTCTCATCATTTACAATATTACCGGAAATGATTGTATTTAATGCAATTACCGGATCAGGTAAGGAGAGATTGATATATCGAATCGTACCCTTTTGCAATTCATCGCGGGTGAATAACGAGCCCTCATCTTCGGGTGATACCAACGTATCTATATCATATTTATCTGAAAAATAGACATTCTGAAATCCGACTGCAAGGTCGCGCACTTTCATATCCATACGGAAACTGGTTGATAGTTTTCGCGGTGCGCCAATTATATTAGTAGAGACATCTTTCTGACTTACTTGACGGCTGTAGATATTTTGTTTGACATCTCCGAAAAGATAATATTCTCCGTCAGAGCGCAAGAAATAGCCTCTGACTATATCCATCCATGGGCGAATATAGTCTTGAATCTCATCAATATAGACGGCATCGTATTTCTCTATCTGCGGCTCATATCCCTTGAATAGGTCTCTGTTGGAATAGTAATTTCTGTCGAGATACTCAGAGATACGCTTCATATACGCCCGGTTAGTTTCATTTGGCATCTTTTCCGGTAGAACGAAGCTGATACCAAGCTCATTCATCATTGTTCCAATGAAAGAGTGGTAATTGAGAATAGTAAAATACCTCCATTTAAAATCGCCACGCACTCGGCTAAGCTTATCTCGAATGAAATTTTTAAGCGTTATGTTGTATGTGAGTATTAAAATTCGAGGCTCTCGACCTTCAGCCAATACTCTCTTACATGATTCTACTGCTTTAGCGGCAAGAACAGTTGTTTTTCCTGAGCCAACGACACCCTTCACTCTCCATGTAGTTGATGCGTCATCATAAATGAGTCTCTGCTGGTCAGGTGAATATTGTATATCTTCCCCATCGGTAAGAAGATGCTTTGTCGGAGCAAGATGCTGGTGAAAACTCTGATAAAGGTCATCTGTAAAGTATAGGCTTGGCTTCTTCATCAGCAAATACCTGTTAGAGAGTATCTTGTTGAAGTTCGTTTCATCAAGCGTATCCTTACCAATGAGATCAATATTCCATTTTACGAAATTTTGATAGCCTCGTTCTGTGTAAAATGGAGTCACCAATAAATCATCAATTTGTTTTTTTGTGGCGTTATGAAAATACACAGCACAAGTCACAAAGTTGAAGTTTTTGATGTCCTTTATCTTCAGCTCCAGCAACCCCGGAATATGGAAGTCGAACAAGTTCTCTTTATATTTATATGCCTGATCAACCGGCGATTTAATATAAGCATTTGCCTCACCTTGATTCTGAGGAAACTTCAGATGCCAATGTTTCCGGTCATCAACTGTATATAGATCCAAATCCCAATCCTTGACCTCAATAATCATAACACCACCATCTCGACGCATTATCACTATGTCGGGACGGTCGCCATTAAGGAAAGGATTGAAATATACCTCAAAACTATCGTCCAGTGTGGTTTCGAGGAAACGCAACAAATGCCATTCACCTTCAGTTGGCTGAACTCGGAAGCGTTGGATTTTCTCTATTGAAGGGATGAACTGAGCCATATCTACTTAAATGCTATATTCATAAGTAAGACCGTGCTCCCTAAGCACCTGTTCAATTTCGCGGAGTTTAGTCCTTATTCTTGTGGCATATTGAGTACCTATCTCTTTGGTTATATCGTACATATAAGGATGTAAGTTTTCTCTATTGTACGATGGCAGACAAAGAACCGGATATTTTGCCGCAATCAGCAACGAGAGCGCTTGAGCCCGTAGAATTTGATCCCGGATTTTCTTAGCATCTAATTCGGTGGTACCGCTTAACGAGTAAAATCTATAGCACGTCCTCAATTTCCCATATCTGTTGACGGTATTGAATCTATACCCCATTAAAATTTGCGCTCCCACATTAGCAGCAAGCAAATCTGGGTCAATCAGTTTGCCATCAAGAAGATTGATATATCGAGAATTGGAGTCATCATAATCGTATCCGAATTGAGTGGAATTTTCTCTTCCTTTATAGAACGAAGTGTAATACTGGAAGTCCGAGTAATTGACCCGCATCAAGTTACCATCAGACGCCTTTAAGATTAGTTGCTTAAATTTATTTCCATTATACTCCATATCTGCTGATCCTTCAACTGTCATAATGGATACAAAACTTTGCATCCATTGTAAAAGACCTCCATCATAATTTATAATTGAACGGTCTTTTGCATCGGCTATAATACGGTCATCAGTTATAGAGAACGGCTTATACTCTATAAATTGGGAGACGAGAAAGTTTTCAAAAGCGACCCTAACTCGTTCCGTATAACGTTCGTTTTCGATCATAATCATCTTATACCACGGACGCGGGCATCGTACAGTTCATTAAACCATAGCTGCTTGAAGAGTGTGTTTACACGGTCCTCTGTCAGCTTATTGTATAGTTCCAGTTTGGAATTGATAAACTCCAGCAATTCGTTGTCAACCTCTTCATTGAAACGCTCTCTAATATTGTCGCGAGAATTGTCAGGATTGAAAAATTCAAGCAATTCCTCATTGCTTGTAAGTCGGTCGCGCAGACGCTGGAGGTCAACCTTGTCCTCTTCGGTAAGGTCAACGCCAAATGTGTCATTGAGCGTTTTGATGATGATCGATAGATATTCATTATCCTCTTGTGGTTGTGCTGTGGCACGTCCTGCACCCATTCCCTGTTCCTCGCTATCATTGTGTTCGAGGGCTATTTTCTTTATGCCGTCAAACTTCACTTTGTAGCTGTCAAGCAATGTGCCATCAAAAATCTCTCGCTTTTCAGCCTCTGTCATCTGGGCATTTTCAATGCGGAGTTTCATTACCAGAAGGCTTATGAACTCATAAAGTTTGAGCAGCTCAGGGTCATAGAACCTCTTAATCTGGCTTAACAGATTAAACAACGATTTATAACTTTGGCAATCTTTACGGAATTCCAGATACAAGTCTTTGGGGTCACGAGATAATTGCTTTGCACGGTCAACCACACGGTCAAGTATCGGATATACTTTTTCTTTCTCTTCCTCCCAGTTCTCACCCCAGCGTACAGCGGCAAACTCATCGAGATCGGTAGAGGTAATTATTCCGGTATAGTTGTCGTCATAAAGGATTTTACTCTTCAGCTGAAGCAAAGAGTCCGCATCTGTCTCCTTCTCTTCCGGCATATAGTTTTTGCCATAGAAACGCATGAAGTCTTCCCGCAAGTCATCAGGGTCGTTGACAAAGTCGAGCACCATCGTAGAGGTTTTCTTTTTACCGCAACGTCGATTGAGACGGCTCAATGTCTGCACAGTCGATGTACCGCCAAGTTTCTTGTCAACGAACATGGTGTGCATCAACGGCTCGTCGAAGCCTGTCTGATATTTGTTGGCAACTATGAGCATACGATATTGTGGCAGTTTGAGTGCGTCAGGAATGCTCGTTTTGCCCGGTAAATTATTCATTGATTGCTCGGTGTACTCAATATCGCCATCCTTGACAGTCCCGGAAAAAGCGACCAACGCCTTATAAGGCAAGCGCATTTCTTGCATTATACGGTCAAACTCCAATTTATAACGCACGGCATGGAGGCGAGAGCGGGTCACGAGCATTGCTCTGGCCTCGCCGTCAATCTCTTTTGCGGTCTGCGACGCGAAGTGCTCTACCATAATGCGGCTTTTACGCTCTATGGCAGTTGGATGAATATCTACATAGCTTCCCAACAAAGCCATCGTCTTTTTACGGTCATGCTCATTGTCGGGAACATCATTGTTTCGCATCAACTTGTAATACCGTTTGAACGACATTACATTTTCCAACGGGTTAAGAATGAATCCCTCGTTTATGGCATCCTCCATTGAATAGAGGTCAAACGGCTCTTTCGTGCCATATTCACGTTCGCAGAATATCTCTATCGTCTTAGGCTTTGGAGTCGCTGTAAAGGCAAAGAACGAGATGTTGCTGTGCGGACCCGTAGAAGCAAGGTCTGCCTCTATGCGGTGGGCAAGATTATCTACTTCATCACCCTCACCGGCTGCTGCGGCTTCATCAGCGGCTTCCGCTTCTTCAAACGAAAGCGCCTTACGCATCTGACGCGCCGATTGTCCTGACTGACTTGAATGAGCCTCGTCGATGATAACTGCATACTTGCGGTCTTTATACTTGGTGATTTCCTCTGAAATGACCGGGAACTTCTGCAATGTGGTCACAATGATGCGACGACGTTTCTCAATTGCCGTTTTTAGGTCTTGCGAGGTGCATTTATCGTCGATATAGCATACTTCACCAGCCGTCTGCTCAAACTGCTTGAAGTTGCGCTGCATCTGCGAGTCAAGAGCCACGCGGTCGTTGACTACTATAACGCTGTCAAAAAGTGCCTTTTCATCAGTGTAATGCTGATGCAGACTGCTCAGACGATATGCAAGCCATGTGATAGTATGACTTTTGCCCGAACCAGCCGAGTGCTGTATCAGGTAGTTGTGACCTGCGCCCTGCTCGATTATATCTTTCAGAAGTTTCTTTACTGCTCGACGCTGATGCCAGCGAGGGAATATAAGTGCGGTTGATTCTTCCTCTTTCAGTTGCCCGGTTTTCTTGTCATAGACCTTCTTCTTTTCGGTGTGGAGATTGACATAATGGCTTACAAGGTCTATAACTGAATCACGACGCAACACATCCTTCCACAGATAGTCGGTGCGGTAACCGTCGCTTACCACTCCGATGTTAGCGAAAGTCTTGTTGTATGGCATAAAATACGTCTTTTCGCCGTCGAGTTTCGTGGTCATGAACACCTGCTCTGTCCCAACTGCAAAGTGTACCAGACAACGCTTGAACTCCAATAGCTTCTCGCCCTTCACATCGCGATCCATCATATATTGCTTTACGGCATTATGATGGCATTGACCTGTTAACTCGTTTTTTAATTCGAGGGTCATGATGGGCAGACCGTTTAGGAATATACCCATATCAATGCTAAGAGACAGATCCTTTAGAGAGTAATGCAGCTGACGCATCACACCCAGACGATTGAGAGAGTATAGAATCAGATGTTCCGGGGTTTTGTCATTGACCGGACGGGGGTACATCATCGTGAATTTAGGCCCTTCCATTGTCGAGACCTCAATCTCTCTAAGCACTTTGATTATACCATGCTGGTCTATTTCTTTGCTTACACGCTCCGCCAGAGTCATCATCGCCTTTTCCTCTGTGCCACAACGCTTCACAAGCAGGTTCCACTGCTTTGGCTGAGTAGTGCTGACAAACGCAGCTATCTCTTCAGGCACAAGCGCAAGCTTGGCATTATACATCGTGTTTGGCAATGAGCGGTACTCGGTTTGGGGACTGCCATAATGCACCGGAGGCTCGGCGGCAACATTACCTTCCGAGCCGGTGAGAGGTTTAACCTCCTGCGAGGTGAGGAACTTTTCAATATGCTCCTCCATATATTTTTCGTCTGGTTTTGCCATAGTTTTCAGCTTTTAGGAGTCCAGTCACGCACATCCACCTTTCCGGTGACGGCTTCAGTAATAACAGCCTGCTTATATGTAGCCAAATCGCTAAGTTGAGCCTCCAATTCTTCAATCAAAGTATCTATCTTAGCTGTCTTCTCGTCAAGATAGTCGGCTATCTGTAGTTGCTCTGAAAGAGGAGGCAGAGGGATATAGAAATTTCTAAGTTGTTCATAATTCAGACCTTCTCTATTGCCACCCGTTTGATAAAGAGCAATTTGCGTTTGACCGATTCTTGAGTTTATAACTAATTTCAAGTATAATGGACTAATCTTTTCCATTACCCTTACAATGCAGACATGCTGATTGACATTTGCAGATTCTGCTAAGTTATAAAGGCAGCATCGACCTATTGAAGCCCCGGTTATATTTAACAACAGATCATTCTTAAATACCCTTGAATTTGACATATCTTCATCGATTTCTGCAGATATGTATTTCGGGTCATCTAAATGTAATCCGTCATCATATATATTTTGGCTACGTAAGAAAAGTATACCGGAATCAGAGTAAACCTCAGATCCGCCCCGAGGAGTTACACCACTTCCTACTTTAGTTGCCAAATATTTTAATTTTGTATCATTCCAGTGTTCAGGAATATCGCCAAGCCAGTCGATACCAGAAGGTCGAAGTGATACGTCAGGGTTAAGACCGCGAGTTACGATCTCGGTTATTACCGATGAACGATATTTACGTAAATCTTCAACCTGCGCCTGCTTCTCATCCATCAGAGAGTTAATATTAGCAGTTACCTCGTCCAAGTATCTCGCAATTGCCATCTGTTCCTCAATAGGAGGCAAATAGAACGACAAATTCCTTATAAAATCGTTTGAGACCCTTGGCATCTTTGCTCCTTCAGTTGATTGATTTGCAATTCTTGTAAAAGAGTCAGAGAGTAAAAGCCATTTTATAAACTCACTTGTGGCATTATTAAGAGGCCTATAAACAAAAAAGTCTCCTATAGCATTTCCATCAAATTCTGCTAACCATACCTTTTGAAGATATGGGCGTAGTTTTCCATAAAGAATATCCCCAACTATAAAACCTATTCCATTTCCGTCAAATTCAGATGACGTTTCAATATATCGGCCAGTAGCACTCTCAATATTTTCCAGTGCTACTTTGTGAGTTGATATTGAAGGGGTTGTAATTTGATCAAGAAAATATTTAAAGCGAGACCCTTCCCAATGACTTGGAACATTGCCGAGCCAGTCAATGCCGGAGGTTTTATATTCAGGATAAGCTTTCATTAGCTGAAAAGGTCTAAGATAAGAGATTGAATATTCTTTTCGCGAGTACGGATGCTGTCAGCCACTTCGGACGATGCTGGGAGTTGCTCATGCTTGTAGAAATAGCGCGAAAAATTTATCTCATAGCTTACGCGAGTTTTGGCTATATCTACCCACGATTCGGGGTCGATATGCGGGAGAACCTCGGTCGCAAAATACTCTTTCCAGTCGGATCCGATAGCAATCGACTCGGTATCGGTCTTTGCAACCTCTTTTTTACCTCGCTTTTCGATTACTTTGCCTTCACGGTCTCGTTTGGGCTGGCACACGGTAAGTTCGTAACTGCCGAAGAAATTGTTGGGGAAAAGACGGCAATTGTCGTTCTCCTCAAAATTGAGGTAGAGGTCGAGAATGCGTTTTACATCATCTTCGAGTATGTCGTTACGCTTGCTGCCGAGACTTTTCTTGGCGGGATGACAAATGTCAACGGCATTGATGAGTTGCACCTTGCCGCGTCGCTCCGGCGACTTAGCATTTGTGAGAAACCACACATAGGTATTGATACCTGTATTGTAGAACAAATCTTTTGGCAGGGCTACAATAGCTTCAAGCCAATCATTTTCAATGAGCCACTTGCGGATGTTGCTTTCTCCGCTGCCAGCGCCACCGGAAAAGAGGGGCGAGCCATTGGTGACTACAGCAATACGAGCCCCGTCTGATTCCATCTTGCTGACCATGTGCTGAAGGAAAAGCAACTGTCCATCAGAGATTTTAGGAGTGCCGGCTGAGAATCGGCCGTTGGGGTCGAGACTCTCATTAAGTACAAAAGCCTGATCTTTTTTCCACGTCACACCGTATGGCGGATTTGCCATAATGTAGTGGAAACGGTTAGACGTGAATTGGTCGTTGCTCAGTGAGTTACCCAACCGAATATTACGGGCATCTTCGCCGGTAATAAGAGCCTCGGATTTGGCAATAGCGTATGACTGTTCGTTGAGTTCCTGACCAAATGTCTGGATAACAGGTTGCGAGTCCGCATCACACATTTCTCGGATGAACTGTTTGCCGAGGTTTACCATGCCACCTGTACCGCAAGTGGGGTCAAATATCGTGCGGATTATACCACGACGGTTAAGCTTCTCACGGTCGGGTGTGAAAAGAATTGCCGACATCAGACGGATTACATCACGCGGTGTGAAGTGTTCACCGGCGGTTTCGTTGCTCTGCTCGTTGGAGATGCGTATGAGTTCCTCAAAAACATAGCCCATATCGTGATTGTCATATTTCTCTGGCGAGAAGTCCAGGCCGGCAACTGCCTGTATCATCTGATAAAGAAGACCGTTACGCACAAGCCGAGCCACAACTTTGTCAAATTGGAAATTACGCAGAATCTCCTTCACCTCAGGCGAGAACCCATTGAGATAGTTGTCGAAGTTTAGGGCTATATTCTTGGCATCGTCAGTAAGCGACAGCAGAGTGTGGCGTGAGGTGTTATAGAACTTCATGCCACCGGTAGCTTTGCGAAGAATCGGGTCAAGTTTGTCATCGGCAACCTTGTCTTTGAAATTCTCGTATGCAGCTCGCACCTTGACGTTGACCGGAGCGAGAATACAGTCTATACGGCGTACTACCACAAAGGGAAGTATCACCTCTCCAATCTCGTTCTTTTTGAATGTGTCTCGCAAGACATCGTCGGTAATGCGCCACACAAATCCTATGTCGGGTCTCTTATTATTCTGTTCCATCATTGTGGAGGGTGTTTCTGTTTTACTTTGCACAGTTAATAACAACCAGTGCAGTCATTCTGCATCAATCAAACTTATTGTAAAATTCGATGTCGTATATCATGAATGGTCAAATTACAGTTGCCATTTTGAGAGAATGGGGTTTCGCCTAACTTCTTTTTTAACTGTTCAATAGCCTTTATCGTTTCCTTAGTGTACTTGACAAGAGCTTTTGAGGGTGCATCTGAGGCTTTGTGAGTGATAATACCCTTGGATGCAAGCCAATCCAGCCACATAGTTTGGGTATAAAGTCCTTTTCCATTCCTAAATGCTTTCAAAGAATGTTCAACACGAACTATATAATAATTTGATAGAATTCTTCTGTTATGAGTTTCATCATAATTAAAGTCAGAATGGTTTATTGAAACGGCTTCAATTACGATATTGTATGGACGTATAATTTTCTTCTTAATGCCATTTAATTTTGTTGATAACTGATTAAAGGTCAGGGGGTTTTTACTCATCTCCGTTGCGTCAAATATCAACAAAATGTGGAAATCAACACCAAGTTTTGTTGGGAGAGCCCTGTTTAATACTTCCGCTACATTATCCAATCCATCCTCTGGTTTAATTCCGTTACTATCGTCTGAAAATAAATAACGGTCAATGAAGATTAGATGATTAGATGGTGTTGTGTTACCCCCCGTAAACAATTCCGCCCAACCATTACGAGGTTCCTGCCTATCAATACTTTTCTCTATGCCTTCTTGAAATATTGGATTTGAATTGGTACTTGTCGAAAGTGCATGACAAATAACACCGTATTTGTCAGAAATCTTATTTGCCGTTAGTTCATCTACATCGAGAATAAAAATTGCAAATGGGTTAGTAACACAATTCAATTCCGTCTTCTCGATTTTAGCGATGTAGGAGTTCTCGCCAACTTCATCTGTATATTCCGGTTCAACTTGGATATCATAGCCATTTTCCAACATGAATACCGGATTATAATCATTGTCTTCGTAGTCTGTTCCTTCCTTCATAAGAACATTAAGAGTAGGACGGACCTTTGTGATAAACTCATACCAGCCGTCATACTTGTGCTCCTGATCTTGATATATAGCAGTCAGGATGTCCTCGGTTGTATATATCGCCAGCATCCTTATCTTCTCTTATTTCGCATTAACTCACGGGTCCATCTACCAGCCTCATCAAAGAAACCCTCGCCAAAGGACTCTTCAAAATGTCCATTGGTTTGATATACCATATCATAAGGTATTCCATCGTTAGGGAAGTAATAAATTTTAAACGGATTATTAACAATCCATGAGGAATCATTCTGGCATTGCTCAGCGACCAAAACCTGTGAACGACGGATTAGATACTCAGAATGAGTCTCAATTATAAAGCGCAACCCGAATTTGCTATTTATATCATATAGAAGATCTGCAAGACGGCTCTGCACCATAGGATGAAGATTCTGTTCTGGTTCTTCAATGACTACGGTCGGCTTTCCAAAAACAGACCCGATGTTACGCTTAATAGATGTTGCAAGCGCGAATAGCAGCATCATAAGTTGGATAGATCCCATGCCAAGGTCTGCCAGAGGGAACCCGGACTCATCATCCGAAGATTCAAGAATAAATACTTTGAAGGCTTCACCATCCTCGTCTTTAATCTTAAAATCATATCCGATCTTAAATCTTTTTATCCAATCACGGATAAACTGACGAATCTGCTGATTTCGCCAAGCTCGTGATTGCATGAACTCCTTTACTGTTTTGGCTATATGGTCTGTATTGTCTGAGGTGGAGAACAATGTTTTCTGAGTAACGCCATGAGCCTGAATGTAATCGACTCCGAAGAAATCTAGGAGATAGCGTATGTCATCAGAAACTTCCTGCATTTTTGAACGATATGCAGTCAGAAGCTCTTTAATCCTGACCTCGGCGTTATATGCCTTTGAGCCCTTTTTCTCTGTAGATGAATAGCCGGCATAGCTGATTATATCCTTGATAAGGTCAAGAATCAAGTATCTTGATGATTGATCAAGAGTCGGCGCAAATGGTATTTTAGCCTCAACATCTTTAGCCTTAGATTTATCAGCCAAAGCTTCTTTTAGAACCATATCAATCTTTTTGAGACTCGCTTTACGGTCATTGAGCTTTCCAATAATGTCTGGCTCCAAAACAGTCATCTCGTTGAGTCGAGGCTCGATTTCCTTGATGTATCGAGTAAGTTCTGCCTTTTCTTGCTTTAGTGACTCGATTCTGCTTTCTATCTCTTTAGCAGCATCATCTACGATGCGCACATACATATAGGGCGCCTCTCCATTCCAATTCGAGAACGAGAAATCAAATTGAATGCCTTTTGTTATATTGCTGACCCTTATAAAGTCAATCAGTCCACGAGCGTCATCACTGGATTCTACAGCTTCTCCTTTTTTATTATACTTACTTACAATGATCTCGAACTCATAAGTATCATCTGACAGAGGATGCTCTACAGATAGGTTGAATGTGATACGATCATCAACAGAGCAGTGACGATTCAAAGCACGGTTAAAGTTCTTGATATTCAACTCGTGAAATGTATTCTCATCAAACCTGAACTCTGGATTTGATGTGCTGTCAAAAATATTTTCACCGGAATTGAAGTCACGGCGCATAGTCTTGAGATTATCAAGGACAAGAAGGAGTGCTTTTACAAGCGTTGATTTGCCGGCATTGTTGCCTCCGACAAGTATGGTGATGTCGCCGAACTTGAATTCGGAGAAGTCAGTGAAGCGACGGAAGTTTTTGAAGCTGATTGATTTCATGCTACAAAGTTATATATTATCTGTGCAGAGTATCTGCATCGGTTGAGTTTATTATTTCTTCTTGTCTGGGCGAGCCTATTTTACTGTCCTCGTTTTCGACACTGCAAAGATACGAATTATTTGTGCAGTCATTCTGCATCGGTTCATACTTTGTACTGGAATTCTTTATTTTGGTGGCTATTGCGTCTCTTAAAGACAATGGTGCAAGCACTTCTACATCATCGCCAAAAGAAAGAATTATCGACTCCAACTCACGATTTGGAATTACATCAAGGGAAATCAAACCTTCGGTTGGAGAAATAGTTTTTTGCGAGCCATGAATGGGTTTAGAAACAATGTAAGGGAAACGACGCTTAGAGAATTGCAATAGCACTTTTTCAACTTTTCCATCAAGAGGAAAGCTAACCCCGACTATATCATAAAAATAATCATCAAAGTCTTCAATGATTGTATTTTCTATGAAGGGTGTTGATACCTGTTCAAAGCCTACAATTCGGTCGAGAGCCAAATTAGTTATATTCTTATATTCATCGTTATTCAAACCGATAAGGAACCATCGGTTGTTATATTGTTTGATGTGATATGGATGAATTTCCCAATGATATTGTGTCCCATCAAAAGTCTCATAATCAATCAGCAACGTGGTTTTGTTAAGAATTGCATTAAACAAAGGTGATAAATGTTCAATGCCAGTTGCAAAGGCATTGCCATCCATGCTGATAACAGATTCAGAAGCCCCTTTAAGATGGAACTTATCTTCAAGATTGGTCAGAAGAGACTCCATCCATTCAAATTGCGGCAAGCCCTTGAATCGGCTAAGCATAAGCATAGTTTCCCGCAATTTAGCCATCTCTTCGTCCGTAATAGGTTGATTGTTGATAGTGTACTCCTGGTCTTCATACCTGTAATACACCCTACGACCATCCTTTACTCGTTCAATCATCGCGCCCCAGCCGGCATCACTCTCCATGAAGTCAATGTCAACCAAAACTTGCCGGCGACTAATTCCCGGATTTAGAGGATCCGAATACTTGTCATTACCGGTATGCTGATAAAGAGCATCATTGCAGGCTTGTATTAAGTCTTCAATGTAGTAACGCCGAGCAAAATTACTGAAGCATTTGTCTAGCGTTCTGTACCTTATAAGGGCATGTTTATTAACCGGCATATATAAAACAAAACTCCGGCGGCAGTTATCTGAGGGCTGACCGTGCCTGCAACGACTGCTTGGGAGTTTCGGAATTTGGTTGGTTTGGCGGCATCGCTGCCTGTGGGTTTAAACCGTTTCGGCCATACTCAGATTTTTTGGTTGCTATTTATGCAAAGTTACAAAGAATTTTTGAGATGACAATCGGTTATATCGTAAAACATAACCGATTGCCATGAAAGTGATTGCTATTTTCTCGGCGCAATCCGATGCGAACGGAGGAAGGTGTCGAGGTCGGCGCGGTTGACGTAGATTTTGCGGCCGATTTGGGAGAATGGGATGAGGCGTTGATCGCGGTAGTTTTGCCACGTCTTGGGAGATATGCCGAGGAGCTTGCGGGCCTCTTCGGATTCTATCCATTCGCTACTGGAGTCATCGGCGTTGCGTCGGGTGATGAAGTCGATGATTTGCTCCAGCATGTCATGGAGGTTGCGCCAATCTTCTTCCGGTACCATTATCATTGTCATGGACGGAACAGGTTGTTGAGGTGTCGCTTTGGGCGGGATTTTCATTGTTTCTCATTGCGTTTCATTTTTTAATGTGCCCAGGGGACACAGTGGAAAAAAGATATAAGTTGGCGGATGCCATTACAAGAGAGAAATCAAGCACTACTTGAAGCGGTCAGGCATAGCGGAACGGCTCTTGTTAATAAGCGTTCCGATGATCTTGCCGTAGGTTCTGAAGTGATGCTCCAGTATGTTGGCTACAAGACCGCTGACTGTAATGCCTGTTCCGTACTCATTCTTGAGAAATCGAGCTATTGTCTTCAGACATTCCAGATGCTCCGCACTGACATAAACAACACGAACTCGTTTTGATGAGTCTGGTGCCTTCAGGAATATATCGGCATACTCCTTTTCCTCGATTGCGAGTTTTGGAGTTGAGATGCTTTCAGCCGCCGACGATTCATCGTCATCTGCGAAATGAGGCACGATGGGTTTGTATCCCGCAAGGAAGTTATCCGTGGGGAGCGGGATGGTTTCAATCTTCTTTGCCATTCTGTTGTGGGTTTTGAGGGTGAAGAGATGGTTGGCAACATTTGCCACGATGTTCCGACAACTGCCGAAATCGAAATAACCGTCCGCAGACGGTAGCTTAGTTAATGAGCCATCTTTATAGATAGCTATATGACCGATTAACCAACTAATTGGCTGACTTTCCAGTAGGATATTTTATTCAATAGATCAATATGCAGTGGATCAATTAGACATTTGTCCAATTAACTCTCAATATCCTCCCGTATAGTTTACTATATGGATAGCCATGCATTTAGTAAACTGATTGATTAGCCTATCAGATGACCATGTAATTTGATAGCCAATCAGCCAAGTGGATAAACGGATAACCAATCAGATAGTTGGTTAGTTATCCAGCTATCTA
The DNA here is from genome assembly GCA_947175425.1 of uncultured Porphyromonadaceae bacterium. Taxonomy (GTDB): domain Bacteria; phylum Bacteroidota; class Bacteroidia; order Bacteroidales; family Muribaculaceae; genus CAG-873. Next base: position 4,033 of record CAMWMR010000004.1, on the reverse strand, counting down.
TCTGATGAGTTATCTATATGTCCGGTCAGATAATTTTATATATAGTTGGCGAGCCAACTCATTATCCGACCAAACATCTAATTAGTAAGCCGATTAGTTGGTTTTTTTACTACGCCGATTTTCAAGGATTTAACCTTGTGGGGTGTGCTTCATCGCTGATGGAGCGCGTGCTCCGGCCATTTCGGTGTGGCATCCATGCCACTGATATGCCCGCTTATTATATGTATGCCGGCGGTAAACGGCGACCGCGTTCCCGAGCATCCTCTCGTCGTGAACACGGGGATCTGTCGTTCATTTACGATGCAAAGATAATGTTCCAGGATTTGATTTTCCAAATTTTTTCGTGGGTGTTCCGTGAAATTCCGTTTTGGTTCCGTTCTTTTCCCTTCTCATTCCCTTCTTTTGAGAGAATAACAAGGTCGATATATGCAACAAAGTCCGGCATTATCCGGACTTTCACGTTGGATGATGTGGCCGTCGCGAAGCGATTATAATGCTACTGGTGCCACAGGCGTCAGTATGGAGAATACGACTTTGGAGTGTTCTCAACCCCTCCACGCAAGGATGTTTTGTGGGTACGACGAGTACCCCAAAACCTTTTCAGGTACCTGAAAAGACACCTTGCTGCTGTGGTCGCGTGACCACCAAATTTTTCAACCCTAAAATCATAGATATTTGTCAGAATGGCCATATGGCTTACCATCCCGATTGCCATATAGAAAACCGCTATCCTAATCAGAGCAGTTTCTTCAACTCATCCATATCGGGGAGGGTGTCTTTCAGCATTTCGGGCATTTCTTTAGTGGTAGTGTAAGTGGCAACGCCCATCGGTTTGTCGTAATCCTGCATGACATATTCAACAAAGCTCCTGTTGGCTTCTTTGCAGAGGACGATACCGATGGATGGATTCTCATGGGGTTTCTTCACCTTATCATCAAGGATTCGCAGATATGTCATCAGCTGGGCCAGATAGCTCGACTTGAATTTTCCCGATTTGAGCTCGACCACTACCAGTGCGTTCAGCTCCCGGTTGAAGAACAACAGATCCGGGAAAAATTCTTCGGAATATATTTCAAGATGATACTGATTACCGACGAAAGTAAAGTCTCGTCCGAAGGTCATTATGAATTTCTTGATGTTGTGTACTATCTGCTGTTCGACAACTCGTTCGTCTATATCCTGCAAATCCCGCTCGCCGATTTCCTCTGCATTGATAAAGTCCAAGGCATATGAATCCTTGAAGGCAAGAACTGCCCTCCTCGCCAATTGGCCATCAGCAATGGTCATCCCGAAATTATTGGGGATGTCTTCGCACTTGCCATAATCATCATCCTTTATCGATTTCTTCAGCGAACTGACCGACAGGTGCTCCTCGGCACACTTACGGATATAGTAATTTCTCGCCGAGGCATCTTTTACTCCACTGAGGATTTGAATATGATGGGTGAATGGTACTTTAAAGAAATCCTCTACAGGAAATTCAGCTAAATTCGGTATTCGCAATTCCCGAAATATATCTATCTGGTCATCAGCATCCTTTAATTCGGTAATCGCGATTACCGAATTGTCAGCCGAAGGACTTTGCTCAATTCCGATTACCGAATCAGAGTCAAACATGGCCCATGCCTCATAGAACTGGCGCATCTTTTTGAGGCTTTCTGCGGAATATCCCCGCATACCCGGAAGCAATTTATATATTCTCTCGCTGATACGGTCAAGTGCACCGGTACCCCAGAATCCCTTTTGTGTATACTGAGATACATATTTACCAATCCAGTAGTATGTTGCAAGCTGAATGCGATTGACCCCTTTCAGGGCCTCGTATTGACCTTGCAGTATGGCGGATTTATAACTTCCGCTGCATGGTTATATATCTGCGCTATTGCTGTATTCTGTTCCATGTGCAAATTTACCGATTATTTGTTGATTGCCGAAATCACAGCCATGATTTGTTCCGGTGTCATGCCCTTTAGCAGTTCGATGGCCTGCTCTTCTTTTGTTGCTCCTGATTCCTCCGTCGTTGTTGCCGAGGGTCGTCTCTTGGCGAATACATTGCGTAGAGTCTCATCGGTCTTGGAGGTGTCAAAGCTACCCATGTATCGCTCGGTAGTGGCGAGGTTGCTATGACCGAGGATATTCTTGATGGCTGATGATTCGGCTCCGGACTCCTGCGCTATATGTGCGAATGAGTGTCGGCTGATGTGCATTGACAGAGGTTTCTCTATTTCAGCTTTCTCTGCAATCTTTTTGAGATATTTGTTGATAAGGGCGTTCTTTGATGAAATATCCTGATACATCTTGTGGCGTAGCTCAGGGCGCATTCTGTCCTTGTCGGCTTGCGTCACATATCCGGCATATTCAGCATCATTTGAGAGCAATGGAAAAATATAATCCGTAGCCCTTGCATCTTCCCGTCGATAATGGCGCAGGATTTCAATAGCCTGCTCAACGAGAAGAAGATCACGCTCTTTATGGTTCTTGCCCATCTGGTAATGCAATCGCCCAGAGGTGGTGACGTTGCCCCATCGCAACTGAATCAGGTCTGCAGCTCGGATTCCTGCGCAATAATAGCTGAACAAGAAATAATTCTTGCAGTGCCATATCAGTGAGCCTTCTTCCAATTCCAGGTTTATGATGCGCTCCATTTCCGAGTCATCAAGTTTTTCCTTGATGGTCTTTACGCCTTTGTATTTGAATACGAGGAACGGATCTTTTGAAGCCTCCATTATACCGACCTCAATAGCGCGATGAACGAGCGTGCGGAGGATATTGAACTGCACTTCGATAGTGTTTGGATGCAATAGTTTTCCTGGCTCGCGCTCATTTTCCCATTTATGGAGGAAGTTGTCAAAGCGAGTCAACAGCTCAACCGTCATATCGGCAACAGTAATGTCAGCCATACGGCGCTTCTTTCGGAATGCATCCAGCTTATTGATAAGCCCGCAATACTTACGCCAGTTGCGCCAGCCTCCATTATCGTATATCATCTGAGCCCGCTCGCGCGCAAAAGCCATGAATGAAGGAGAAACAACCTCTGTGTTCATCTCCTTGGCAAGTGCGACGGTCGTAACCTCACCCTCCTTATCGAGCTCCTTATACGTTTCCTTCGCCTTGGCGAGAATGTCGGCTAGCTGTGCATTGAGCACCTTTGCGTCGCGGACACCGCCACGAATCCAATTCTCACCCTTGCATTTAGCATTGAAATCGGATGGCCGGGCAATTTCGACTATCGTCTTGATAAGTTTTCTTTTGCCGCCAACCGTCACACGAAGATACACCACGTATGTCTTGTTCTTGGTCGGCCGTCCGTTGAGTTCAAATCTGAATGTCGCCATTGGAGAGATTATAAGAGTTAAAATTACTATTACAGGCAACTTTGCAGGCAACGCCCACGCGGTTCAACCCGAATACGATTACAAAGATAACTCAAAATAATTTTACAGGCAAATTTACAGGCAAAATTCCGCTATTTTAAGCAATTCAAAGAGTCTCAAAAATCTGCATAATTTTTATAATACACTAATATAAAGTGATATATAAAAGTATTAGAAAGTAATAGAATGTAGTTTTAGTAGTTCTGTTCTGGGCACCCATATTAACCGTAAGTGATTGATTTTCAACACTTACGGTTTTTTCATGCCAATTTTTGTCAGCAAATTGTCAGCGAAGGTCGAAAAAATTTGATTTTTTACCCTCTTGAATCGGGCTGAATTTTGTTGCTCTGTCGGTTTTTATATTTTTTAACTCTTTTTAATAAAGCCCGATTCGAGCTTTTTTGAAGCTGTCTGCACCATATAAATAAAACGAGCCATCCAGAACTTGCGAGTGGCTCGTTCCTATTGTGATTAGAATTGACTTTATCAGGATGTTGCAGCCTTCCTACGAGGCTTGCGCTCCTTCTTTTTCTTAAAGAGTTTGTAGTCGATTCCGTATTTCTTCAATCTCTTGTCAAGGGTCGGTGCTGTGATGCCGAGTGCTTTCATCACATCGACTTTCTTTCCGCAGAATTTATCAAGGTAGAATATCAGTTTTC
>CAMWMR010000003.1 GCA_947175425.1 uncultured Porphyromonadaceae bacterium | reverse complement strand
GAATGTTGACCGAAGTCAAACTCCTACAGTTGAAGAAAGCATAATTTCCAATAGAGGGAACGGAGTTTGGAATGTTGAGCGAAGTCAAACGGCAGTAGCAGAAAGCATAATTTCCAATAGAAGTAACGGAGTTTGGAATGTCGACCGAAGTCAAACTGCTGCACTCGTAGAAAGCATAATCTCCAATAGAAGTAACGGAGTTAGGGATGTTGACTGAAGTCAAACTGCTGCATGTGGAGAAAGCACTAAATCCAATAGAAGTAACTGTGTACTCATTGGTGCCATCCGATACTTTTGATGGTATTATCAAGCTGCCGGAGACTTCGTTGCCAGCGCTTTTTATTACACCCGTTTTCGTCCGACAGGTTTTCGCTGTCTCATCAATTACCGTATAGGTAAGTGTCTGTCCCTCGTAGGTGTAGCTGAAATCGCGGGCAAATATGCCGAGTGGTAGCTGCAGTACAAGAAATGTCAAGAGTAATTTTAAGTTCATATACAATACCTTGTGCCGCGGTCATCCTCTCGTTGGCGTGATTGGTCAGTAAAAGAAAAAGCGTAGGAATCTGTATCGGTTACCGTCCTACTGCTTGAGGCGTCTCGCATTGCCTAACCAAAGTCGGACGGCAACTGCAGAAGCCCACGCCAGTATATGCAATCAATGCGTCCGGCCATATTTCTCTCGAAATACCGTGCCGAAAACATGATAATTACATATCCACGGGCATCTACCGTTGCTCAACCCTTGACTTTGGTTTAGAAAGTTTGCGAGACTTTTCAAGCAGTCAAGAATCAGCGCGGATAAACGCTTTCTTATGTATGTTAACTACATCCCGCCACGCACAAGCCCGAACCGTAGAGCCCGGTTCGGAAGAACCTCACCCAACCGGCGTGGTTTGCAATGCGGTCTGCGACCGCAAAAATAAGGATTATTTTTTGTTAATCCAAATAATCCTTAAAAATGCAGTCAAAAAGTGGTATATTTTAAAAATCGAGGCGGAGACGGCGCCAGAGGGCGTCGGGGATGAGTCGCCACAAAGTTGTGGCAACAGCCCAGCGGGAATCTATTACTGCAATTCGTTTGGCTTGCAGCATGGCTTTTTCTATTCGAGGGGCAACGTAGTCAATACTCATCTCCATAGGGTAAGTGCGGTCGGGGGCGAGCAGAGGAGTGTCCACAAAGCCCGGACGGATGTCGGTTACGGCTACGTTCACATGCTGTTGATGTGCAAGCTGGTCGATGGCCTGCAAATAATTCCACTGGTAGCGTTTGGAAGCGCTGTATGCCGCCGAAACTCCAATGCCTTTGGTCCCGGCGACCGATGTAATGGCCGCAATATGTCCCCGGTGCAGATTGGCTGTTGATTTGAAATATTTATATGCGGCGTTGATTATACGGGAAAACCCGAGAACGTTCGTTCGGATTGTTTGTGCAGTGGATGCGTCGTCGAGCTCCGGGTCCATCCAGCCGCAACCCGCAGCGTAAAGCAGATAGTCCATGCCGTCGATAAGCTCGATAAGCCGGTTGAAGCGTTCAACGGCATCTTCGGCGGCGACATCAATCGCCATGTATTCAATGCGGTCGGGATACAGGTTTTTAATTTCCTTGAGCATATCCTCGCGGCGTGCCGCAATGCCCACGCGCCAGCCAAGGCGTGCGAAGTCGGTGGCTATACGGCTTCCCATTCCTGATGAGGCGCCGATGATTATAACTTTTTTCATACTGTGAAGGAGAACGGGTGATTACTCTTCCGGAGATGTTTCCGGAGAGGCAGAAAGGCTCTCGCTAATACTAACAGCATCGGCTTTGGGCTTGTTCAGGTGCTGCAGCGGAATTGTATACACAACCGAGAAAGTTCCGGAAACCGAACTGCCGCGGGCTCCGAAGCCGGGAATATACCAGGGTTCGCCGTATTTGGCTTTGCTTTCGTGCAGTATGCTGCGGTATTTGAAACTCCACCCTGCCGAAACCGGCCCCCACAGTTTTACCCTTAGCCCGAATCCCACCTCGAACCAACCTGCAGTGGCATGCTGCGAAGGAATGTTGAATTTGGCCGTTTCGTCCCAATATGGAGAGTCGAGGCTTATATTGTCAACCGAATAGCTGAAAGGGGAGAAGCCGTATCGCACACCGGCAAAAACCATATAGTCGGGATTGGAATTGAACAGGAAATTATAATCGGCGCCAATGCGGAAATAAACGCTCACAGGCGAGCGATAGGTAAAATTCATTCCCGAAGGAGTATCGGATGCCTGTCCCAGTCCCACTTCCACAGTCGGTGCATAGCGGTTATGCAGCCATAGCTGAGCCTGCGCGTCGGCAACGCCGTAATGTTGTCCGAACGCCCGCATCAGCGGATCCCACAAATTCAGTCCCACGCTCAGGGAATGAAACAAGGGGAATTCCATTTTAGGCACTTTGCGTACACTTGTTGAATCGATCCACTCCTCGCCGCTTATGGAGTCGACGTACACGGTGAATCCGTTGTCGTTGACAAATGTAACACCTGCTGCGGCGCGTTTGGCGGCATATATGCGGGCTGTGTCGTTTTTGGTTTCGTTAACCGCTTGAGTGGCCGTGGCGGCATTATTTACCGGTGTGGCGCGACGCTGCTCTCGAGCATATAGCTGCACAAGAGCGAGCAAGGCGATGAGCAATGTTACCGACAGTCTATTCTTCATCGTTTTCATCGGGTGTTTCCGGTTCTGGTGCTGTGCGGAAGTAGAAACGCATATAAGTCTTGTCCACGTTGGTGACAAGCGAATCGAGTACGGCTACCGAATCGAGCAAATGGGTAGTGTTCCGTACTTCGGTAATATGATAGCGATACATGGCGCCGCACTCGTAGGAAGCGAAGTAAGCCTCCGAGTCGTAGACAAAAGTCACGGTGTCGTTAAGCTCGGGCATTGAAATATTTTCCTGCGTATAGTGCAGGCACCAGGATGTCGACGGCTTGGTCGAGCGCATGGGGAGATATACCGATGATGCAACGGTTCCTCCGGCAAGCAGAATCGAATCGTTGGGAACATTCACACCGCTAATCTCAATAATGTTGAGGCTTATCGGGCTGTCGGTTTCCGATGAGTAAAAATCGGCCAAAGGAATTGCGCTTTGGTTGTTCAAGCAGCCGTCCGACGAGCATGCAGTCAGAGCCGCCACGCCGAGAAGCGTTATTATGCCTGTCAAGCTTTTCACACCGGTATAACGAGTTCGTCGAGCTTGCGACGTTTCTTTTCGGGAATAATATCGTTTGCGGGAAATCCGACGGGCAGAATCACCATAGGTTCCACGCCCTCGGGGAAATTGAGCTCGGCTTTGAGTTTGGCGGGATCGAAATGGCATACCCAGCAGGTGCCGAGCCCGAGTGCCGTTGCCTGCAGGCACATGTGTTCGGTAGCTATTGCCACGTCAATGGCAAGGTGCGAAACATTGTCGTAGGGGCGTACCCATGCCTCTGCGGGAACGCCGCATACAATAATAAAGGTGTGCGCCGAGTCAATCCACTCGCGATCATAGGCCCGGCGTATTGCTGCCTGCCCTTTTTCATCGTAAGGGCGGATAAGCATGAATCTCCACGGCTGGCGGTTGCAGGCCGAGGGGGCAAGGCGCGCAGCTTCAAGAATGAGTTCGAGCGATTCGTCGGACGGCGCAAGGTCGGTTCGATAGGCGCGGCATGAATAGCGCTCGCGCACAAGTGCGTTGAAATTATTTGTCATTGTCGTCGCTTGCTTTTTGCGGATTAATTTCTTCCTCTATCTCATATTCGTTGCGCTTGGGCGAGTTGCGCACCACAAGTTCTCCCACAAAGCCGGCAAGAAACAGCTGTGTGCCCAGAATCATGGTTGCGAGCGAAATATAGAAATAGGGCGAATCGGTTACAAGAATATACGGCGCGCCGGTGTGCATGTGATATATCTTGAGTGTGCCCACAATAACAATGGCCACAAAACCGATAAAGAACATAAGGCTGCCCAGCAGTCCGAAAAAGTGCATAGGCTTTTTGCCGAATTTGCCGGTAAACCAAAGAGTGGCGAGGTCGAGATATCCGTTAACAAAACGATCCAGTCCGAACTTGGTTTTTCCATATTTTCGAGCCTGATGCTGCACAACTTTTTCGCCTATTTTGTTGAATCCGGCAAGCTTGGCAAGGTAGGGGATATAGCGGTGCATGTCGCCGTATACCTCAATATGTTTCACAACCCGGTTGCGATAGGCCTTAAGGCCGCAGTTGAAGTCGTGGAGATTCTTTATACCGCTCACCTTGCGTGCCGTGGCATTGAACAGCTTTGTGGGCAGAGTTTTGGAAAGAGGGTCGTAACGCTTCTTTTTATATCCCGAAACAAGGTCGTAGCCTTCCTCGGTAATCATGCGGTACAAGCCCGGAATTTCATCGGGACTGTCCTGCAGGTCGGCGTCCATGGTTATAACCACTTTGCCGCGCGCCATGCGGAAGCCTGTGTTGAGCGCCGGCGACTTGCCGTAGTTCCTGCGGAAGCTCGCCCCGCGGACATGCCCGGGATCTTCGGCGGCGAGTTTCTTAATCACATCCCACGATGAATCGGAGGACCCGTCGTTGACAAAAATCACTTCATAGGAAAAATTGTTCTCGGCCATTACGCGGTCAATCCACGCTTTCAGCTCGGGCAAGGATTCTTCCTCGTTGTATAATGGGATAATAACGGAAATGTCCATCGGTTATATTATTTTGTGCGGGCGTTTCGGGTGCGGAGTTTTACAAAAGGCGTTGCCAACAGCGACAGGAACGTGCCCGCCACTATATTGAACGAAATTATATTTGCGGCTACATCGGCGGCAGAGGGGAGCGCTCCTTTAGCGTATATGGCTTCGAGCGAATCGGCCAGAGCGGCTGCCTGCGGAGTTTCCATGTTTTCAAGACTTGCAACGGCCATGTGTACCTGGTCGGCAATAAAAGTGGGGAATGCAAAACGAAGCAGCGCATAGGCCACAACAGCGGGCACAAGCGAGCCGAGGAAAAACGATGCAATGCCTTCGGCCCATATCTCGGCAAACGACAGTCCGCCGCATTCCAGAGAACTGTCGCGCAGCAGACGATACAGAATAAACGGCATTGCCAGCGAGAGCATCCACAGCGCAAGCCCCGCAACAGGGAATGCGGTCATTACACCCCACAGCAGGAGCAGGGCACAAATGCAGGCCGAAAGATAAACGCCGTTTTTGGCGGCGCGGGAGGCTATGGAGCGGCTCGGACGAGCCGGTGGTGTATCACTCATAAACATGAATATTTACTTAGCGGCTACAAAATTAATAAAAAAAAGTGTGTCGCCTGTCCTTTTGTCCCTTTATATTGTTATATAGGTGTTAACTATATAAAAACATGATGATATGAAAGGACGAAATCTAATTCTTACCGGCCTCATAGCTCTTGTCGTTGGCTTGCTGCTGATTCTTTTCCGCGATTCTCTTGCGAACGGCGGCGTGGTAATTGCCGGAGGAATTCTGTTTGTTGTTGCCGGGGTGCTCAACATGACGGTGTTCCTTGCCTCCCGCGATAAACAAGGCCGCGCTCACCTGGGCGCTTTCGGCACTGCCTTCGGCTGGATTGCGAGTGCCGCTGCAGTGGTACTTGGCCTGGCAATGCTTATTTTCAGCCACGTTTTTGTTGCTATTGTAGGTTTCATGTTTGCCGTGCTGCTGCTGTTCGGCGCCTTGTTCCAGATTTTCCTTATTCTTTTCGGTGCCCGTCCGGTATCGCTTTCCCGGTGGTTCTTTCTGGTGCCCACGGCACTCATTGGCGCGGCATTGTTCATATTCCTTCGTAAACCCGATACGGTGGGTGAACACACAATAATGCTTCTCACAGGCATAGGCCTCGGGATATTCGGATTGTTCACCATTATAGAGGGCTGCGCCATAGGGCAGGAGAACCATCGCACCTTGCGCGAATCGCGAGCAGCGGCAAAACCCTCAAAGAATACCATTGAGGAGCCGGTTAAGGAAGCCGTTAAGGAGCCGGTTAAGGACGAAGCTCCTGTAGCGGAGCAAGACGAGAAAAAGGACTCCTGATTCCCTGTTTCGGAAGCCTTGAAGAGGCTGAAATTTGCGAAAATGCCACTATTTCACCCCAATAGAGCAAAAAAAACGCAAATTTCGGCTTCTGTATTGCCATTGTTTAAAAAAATTTAGCGATATTTGCACCGCAATTCGGCAAGCCCCTTCAGGGAAAGGCCGAAAAGCTACTCCAAAAAATATCAAAACTAAAATTTACATAACAATGACAAAAGCCGACATCGTAAACGAAATCGCTAAAAGCACCGGTATTGACAAGATGCTTGTACTGGCCACTATCGAACGTTTTATGGAAGTTGTTAAGGATTCTCTCGCTAACGATGAGAATGTATATCTTCGCGGCTTCGGCAGCTTTATCGTAAAGACACGCTCCGAAAAAACAGCTCGCAACATCTCCAAAGGCACCACAATTATCATTCCCGAACACAAAATCCCCGCTTTCAAGCCCGCACGTGTGTTCATGAATGAAGTGAAAGCCTGAAAATGCCGTTGCCGGTGATTTACCGGCTTTATAAATCTTATTTTTAACCACCTAACGCGTTAACAAAATGCCCAGCGGAAAGAAAAGAAAAGGCCACAAGATGGCTACTCACAAGCGCAAAAAACGTCTGAGAAAGAATCGTCACAAGAAAAAATAAGCATACGCGCTGATATTCGGTGTCTCCTGAGGCGCCGGTGCGGTTAAACCAACCGCATTATGTATGCGCGAAACAATCGCTTTGTGACGACTCTTTTCGGCCACGACTAAAAGAACAAACTTTCAACCGCTGCATATACAAAGGTGCGGCGGTCGGTTTGTTCTTTATTGTTTGGCCGCACGATCCCCCGGCAACTTTCGGGTTGCCGTTTCTACCAATTTCTTAACCCACACAAGCTCTACTGAATGAAAAGTGAACTCATTGTAGACGTACAGGCAACGGAAGTAAGCATCGCCCTCCTTGAGGACGGTCGCCTTGTTTCCCTCCAAAAGGAAGCAAGGAACATTGCCTACGCAGTGGGCGACATATACCTGGCAAAGGTGAAAAAACTTATGCCGGGCCTAAATGCCGCCTTTGTTAATGTGGGATACGAGAAAGATGCTTTTCTACATTATCTGGATTTAGGTCCCAGATTTGCTTCGTATTCCGATTTTTTGAAGCAGCTTTTTGCCGATAAAAAACGGGTGCCGTCATTATCGCAGATGAACATGCTGCCCGATATCGACAAACACGGTACCGTGGCCGATACACTCGCTCCCGGTCAAGAGCTTCTGGTCCAGATTGTAAAAGAACCTATATCCTCTAAAGGCCCGAGGCTCACTACCGAAATCTCCTTTACAGGCCGTTATCTTGTGCTCACCCCTTTCTGTGATAAAATTTCTATTTCGCAGAAAATAAAATCGAGTGAAGAGAAACTGAGGCTTCGACGGCTCATAGAGTCTATCAAACCTCGTAATTTCGGTGTGATTGTTCGTACTTCGGCCGAAGGCAAAAAAACCGCCGACCTCCACAACGAGCTGAAAACTCTGCTTCAAAGCTTTGAGGATGCCTGTGAAAAGGCTCAGCGTTCGACGGCGCCCGCACTGGTGTTCGAAGAAGAAAACCGAGTGGTGGGTATGCTGCGCGATGTGTTCAGTCCATCGTTCGAGAGCATTCATGTGAACGACCCCGAAATACATGCTCAGATTCTCAAGTATGTAGGTCTCATCGCTCCCGACCGTCGTGATATTGTACAGCTCTATAAAGGCGATACCCCCATTTTCGACCATTTCAGCATTACAAGGCAAATAAAATCGTCGTTCGGTAAAACGGTATCGTTCAAATCGGGAGCTTATATTATCATCGAGCACACCGAGGCGTTACATGTAATAGACGTCAACTCAGGAAACCGAGCCAAGGCAACAAACGACCAGGAAAGCAACGCTCTGGAAGTTAACCTCAGAGCCGCCGACGAAATTGCCCGCCAGCTAAGGCTGCGCGACATGGGTGGCATTATCGTTGTTGACTTTATCGACATGGCCAAAAGCGAGCACCGACAGCAGCTATACGAACACATGCGTGAAATAATGGCCAACGACAGGGCAAGGCACAATATTCTGCCTCTCAGCAAATTCGGCCTTATGCAAATTACTCGTCAGCGTGTGCGCCCTGCTTTGGACGTCCATGTGGCCGAAAAATGCCCGTCATGCCTTGGCAAGGGCGAGGTGCAACCCTCAATCCTCTTCACCGATACTCTGTTCGAGAAACTCGAGTATATAGTAAACACGCTTGCTCTGAAAGACTGCATTATGTACGTGCACCCTTATGTGGAAGCGTATCTTAAAAAAGGGTGGCTCACAAGTCTCTACTCCAAATGGCGCCGCAAACTGGGACGCTCGTTCAAAATTGTGGCCGATGAATCGATGGCTTACCTGCAGTACAGGGTAGTGGACAGCAATAAAAACGAGCTTAACCTGATTGAAGAAAAGGATAGCGGACGCTCCTCGGCAAGCAAAAAGGATGAAAAGGTTCGGAAACGCGGAGGTGAGGAAAATCCCGCCGAAGCAAAGCCCGAACAAAAGCCCAAACAGCCAAAAGCCAAGCAGCCCAAGCCGGTGACACCGCAAAAGGAGGCCAAGCCCGAGCCTAAGCCCGAACAGAAACAAAACGCCGACGCTCAGGCACTTCCCAAGCCCAAACAGCCTGCGGCTGCAAAGAAATCGCCGGCCACGACACCCGAAAAGAAACCGGCAAAGGCTGAGAATACCGACAAGGCTGTAGCCGCCGAAGAACCTGCCGCCAACCCGGCTCTGCTTCCGGCACATGTCGAGAATGCCGAACCGGAGGTAAAACCGCAAGCCGAAGAACTTGTTGCCGTTGTGGACGCTCCCGAGAATGTGACTCCCGATGAAATGACGGACGACACCGAAGCGACTGCAACTCCCGCTGCAAAGCGCCGCCGTCGCCGTCGCCGCTCAAAACCAAAAAACAAGGTAAATACAAGTACCGAGGAATAGCATCTTACGTTCCCATAAAGGACTCTGCGCCGATAAGGCGCAACAAATAAAAAGCAACGCTCCCCCGAAAAGGAGCGTTGCCGTTGTTTATGGACTTTGTGTATTATTTTGCAGTCTGTCGCAGAAGTTCCTCAACGGCAGCTTTAAGCTGCACGTCGTTGCCCGAAACTATTTCGGCGGGAGTGTTGTATACCTCGATGTCGGGTTGCAGCTGCTGGTTTTCAAGAACCTTGCCGTTGACATCTATGGCGGTTACCTGCGGAATACCGAATACAATTGTGGGATCAATCTGGCTTTCCCACCACACGGCAGTCATGGTGCCGGGAACAGGAGCTCCCACAAGTTTGCCTATACCCAGTGTTTTATATACATAGGGTGTTCCGTGGGCATCGGAATAATTGGCTTCGTTAACGAGCATTACCGAGGGCTTGGTCCACTGCGAGAACGGGTCGGAGCCTACATAACGGCCTCGAGGCGTGTAACGCACATATTCCTTGCCGCTCAACAGTTGCGCCACATCGTTATGCAGCCAGCCGCCTCCGTTGAAGCGTGTATCCACAACCACGGCATCGCAATTGCGGTATTTGCCTAAAATCTTGTCGTAGATTGTGCGGAAGCTCGGGCTGTTCATTCCCTGAATGTGAACATAGCCTATGCGCCCGTTGGAGAGGCTGTCCACAACAGCTTCGTTATGTTCAACCCATATATCGTACAGCAAGCTGTTCTGTACTCCCGATGAAATGGGACGTACGGTAATATCGTCGCTCTTGCCTGTTGCCGCACGGTGAATCTTGAGGCGCACGTTCTTGCCGGCTTTGCCTTCGAACAGCGGGAAGTAATCGGTGTCGGCCAATATAGGCTTGCCGTCAACTTCCATTATTATGTCGCCGGGTTTCACTCCCGCTTTTTTCGTTGCCAAAGGTCCGCGAGGCATAATACCGGCAATCTTAAGCCCGTCGCCTTCGTAGCTTTCGTCGTACCATGCGCCGAGCATGCCGGTTCCCATGGGCGCTTCGGTTGCGTATGCGCGTGCTCCGGTATGCGATGCGTTAAGCTCGCCGAGCAGTTCGCTGAGCATTATGGCAAAATCCTGATTATTGTTTATGTAGGGCAGGAATTTGTTGTAATCCTTTCCGAAACCTTCCCAGTCAATGCCGTGAATGTCGGCATCATAGAATTTGTCTTTAACCTGGCGCCATGCATGTGAGTATATGTAATCGCGTTCCAGCGAGGGATGACGGTCGTAGTATGCCTCAAATTCAATAGGCGTGGCTTTGCCGCTTGCAAGTTCTATTTTGGACATACCGGAGCCGGAAATCATGAATATGTTCTCTCCTTTTGCATCCGGAACAATGCCGCCGCTTTTGCCGCTTGCGAGCACTTTTGTGCTTCCGTCATGGAGGTCGCGCACATAAAGATTATATTCGCCCTCGGGACTCAAGGCAGTGTAGTAGAGCTTCTCGCCTGTGGGCGACAGATAATAATCGCCCATACGTCCGGAGTTGGCAGTCAGGCGGCGTGTACGGTACATGCGGTTATCCAAATCCAACGGAGTGGCTTTGTCCTCTTTCTCGTCCTTTTTCTTTTTATCTTTTTTGCTCTTCTTGTCCTTTTTCTTGTCGTCGGAATCCTTGTTGTCGTCCTTTTCTTCCGACGCTTTTTTGTCAAGTTCAACCTCCTCCTTGGTTCGGTTGAATTTATCCCATGCCTCGCCGTCGAGAACCATAAGTATTACGTCATTCTCATTTCCCCAGCTTCCGTGGCTTTTCATGCCGTAGCGTCCGGTTGCATAGGTGAATGCTTTTCCGTCGAGCGCCCATTTGGGAGCACCGTCGGAGTATCCGCTTTCGGTAAGGTCCACAACTTGCGAGCCGTCGGCGCTTACAAGCGCTATATCGCTGTTGTTCCAGCCCCCTTCGCCTATGTAGCTTGCAAGCAGGTAGTGTGAATCGGGGCTCCATTCAAACTGAATGTCACCGTCGGCATATGAATAATTGTATTTTCCGTCGAGTGCCGTGTGAACTTTCTTTGAGTCAACATCAATAACCCTCAGCTCGCAGCGGTCCTCAAGGAAAGCCACTTTTTTACCGTCGGGGCTGAAAACAGGCTGCTGTGCTGTTTTGTCGCTGCTGTAAAGCGGTTCTTCAACAATTTCCGTGGCATAGGCAAAGGATTTTTCTTTGTCGTCCTTTATTTTGGAAATAAACAGCTGCCACAGTCCGTCGCGTTCGGAGTCATATACAAGCGAACGTCCGTCCTTGCTGAACGAAATGTTGCGTTCCTGTCCGGGAGTATCGGTTATGCGACGTGTGGTTTTGTATTTGACCGATGTTACATATACATCGCCTCGAAGAGTGAAGGCAACTTCTTCGCCGGTGGGGGATACTGCCATGTTGTCGGCACCGGCGCGTACATAACGCTTCACGTGGTCGCTGTCGTAATTGTCGGCGGCAATTTCCACGTTCACTTTTTTAGGTTCTGCACCCGGCACGAGAGTGTATATTTCGCCGTCGTAGCTGAACGCAAGGAGCGAGCCGTTGCGGTCGGCCGAAATGGAGCGAACGGGGTGACGGTCGAATTTTGTGAGCTGCTTGGGTGCGCCGCCGTTAATGTCGGCCGCAAAAATATTAAGCGTTCCTTTTTGCTCGCTGAGATATGCGAAACGGCTGCCGTCAGTACCCAGCCATATAGGGTTGCGGTCGTTGCCTTTGAAATTTGTCAGGCGGCGGAATTTCCCGTTGGAATATAAATGAATGTCGGAAGTGGACGAAGATGTTTCATGCTTGCGCCATGCGTTTTCGTAGCCTTTATGGTCCTCGAAAAGAATATCACCGTTTGCGTTGATGTCCATTTCGTTGGTGTTCAGCGAAAGGAGCAGTCGAGGGCGTGCACCTGCCTTGGCCTCGACAACATATGTCTGGCTGAAGAAGGGTGCGTTAAGGTCGGCCTGCGAGGGGATGATGTCGGCGGTGAACACAATGGCGGAATCGCCTTTCCACGCACGGGGAACTTCGTTGCCCGAGAACGTTGTGATTCTTTGGGGAGTACCTCCGTTTGCGTTAACAACAAAAATATCGGAGCTTTTCTCGCGGTTGCTCATGAAAGCGATACGGGTTCCGTCGGGACTCCAAAGCGGAGTGGTATCGTATGCCGGCGAACTTGTTATTTGCGTTGCGCGACCACCGGTGACGGGAACGGTGAATATATCGCCTTTATAAGTAAAAGCAATGGTTTTGCCGTCGGGCGACAAGGCTGTATTGCGTAACCATAGGGGCGAATCGGCTGCACTCGCCGAAAGCGCGGCGGCCAAGGCCATCAATGCGGTTAATTTTCGAGACATAATAATTGAAAGATTGGTGTTATTAGAGGATTAGACGTTTGTTGTCAGCCGAAAATTACATTTCCGTCCAAAATAATTTTGTCAATCCACGGTTCGGTATATGCGTAAGGAATGTAGTTGATATCCGCTATGTGTTTTGTTATAATAAGATTTGCTCGTGCTCCGGGGGTAATGGCACCCGTTTCGTGCGACAGTTCCATTGCTGCGGCTCCATTGAGTGTACATGCTGCCAAAGCCTCGCGCGGGAGCAGCTTCATCTTCATGCAAGCCAAAGCCCACACCATGCGCATATCGCCCGAAGGTGACGAGCCGGGATTGTAGTCGCTTGCCAGTGCAAGCGGCAGTCCTGCGTCAACGGCAGCTCTTGCATTGCCGTATGGCAGATTGCTGAAGAACGATGCCCCCGGCAGCATTGTCGGGATTGTAGACGATGCGGCGAGACATTCTATTTCCTCCGCCCCTGTGCGTTCCAGGTGGTCGACAGACACTGCATTGTTCCGTACGCCCACCTGAACACCGCCCGATATGGCAAGTTCGTTGGCATGTATTTTGGGCTTTAGGCCGTAACGGGCTGCCGCTTCAAGAATTTTTTGAGTATGGGCCGGAGTGAAGAATCCCTCATCGCAGAAAACGTCCACATAGTCGGCAATGCCCTCGGCGGCGACAGCGGGAAGCATCTCCTTGAGCAACATTTCCACATATTCGTCAATACGGCCTGTATACTTTCGGCCCACAGCGTGTGCCCCCAAAAAGGTTATTTTTACATTCGCGGGAAGTTCTTCGCGCAAGCGTGCCGCCACTCTAAGCATTTTCAGCTCGTTGGGAGTGTCCAGTCCATAGCCGGTTTTTATTTCCATTGCGCCTGTTCCTGCGGCAATCATCTGCATGGCACGGCGTCGGGCGTCCTCAAAAAGTTTTTCTTCGGAGCTCTCCGCAAGCCTGTCGGCAGAGTTGAGAATGCCTCCTCCCCGACGTGCTATTTCTTCATAAGTTAGTCCCTGAATTTTTCCAAGCCACTCATCGTGTCGGGGGGCAGGATAAATTATATGGGTGTGGGAATCGCAGAAACAAGGGAGTACGCAGCGGTCGTCAAGATTGAGAATCTGTTCATCGTTCCGGGGTTCCGGTGCACAGACCATGCTTCCGAAGTTTTCTATTTTTCCGTCGGAGGATATGCGGAGCCATGCCGATGAGAGACTCGTATGACCCGTGAGCATATCTTGCCCCGCAAGGCGTGTTGTGCCTTGCGGGACAATCATGGCAAGTTCTTTTATGTTCAGGAGCAGCATTCGCAAACAAATTTACGGGACTCTTCCAAAAGGGGCGACATAACAGTGTCCACATCAATAAACGGCACTCGTTCGCGGAAAGCTTCGTAGAGTTTTTCCACTGCCCGGGAAGATTTGAGAGGGCGGCGGAATTCGAGCGCCTGCGCGGCTGTCATAAGCTCTATGGCGAGTACGCGTTCGGTGTTCTCCAGAACTTTCAGCAGTTTGGTGGCAGAGTTGGAGCCCATAGAAACATGATCCTCCTGTCCCTGCGACGAGGGAATGGAATCGCAGCTTGTGGGCCAACACAAGCCCTTGCTTTGGTTCACGATAGAAGCCGCAGCGTACTGGGCAATCATAAAGCCGCTGTTCAGCCCCGGTTTTGCAACCAGGAACGAGGGCAGCCCGCGTGTGCCTCCTATGAGTTTGTAGATGCGACGTTCCGAGATGTTGGAAAGCTCGGAGAGAGCAAGCGCAAGGTAATCCATGGGAAGAGCAATGGGT
The DNA here is from genome assembly GCA_947175425.1 of uncultured Porphyromonadaceae bacterium. Classification (GTDB taxonomy): domain Bacteria; phylum Bacteroidota; class Bacteroidia; order Bacteroidales; family Muribaculaceae; genus CAG-873. The sequence goes on along the minus strand of CAMWMR010000003.1, from coordinate 96,360 downwards.
TCGCCATGGAAGTTTCCGGCCGAAACAATTATGTCGTCATCCGGGAAAATAGTGGGATTGTCGGTGGGCGATGAAATTTCATCGGCGATTATTTCGTATACTCGTTCAATTGCATCGAGCACCGCACCGTACACCTGCGGGATGCACCGGAAGGAGTAGGGATCCTGCACGTGGGCTTTGGGCTGAGCTGCAAGCTGACTTCCTTCCAGGTATTGGCGCATGATGGTTGCAATTTCAATTTGTCCGCGGTGACGTCGTACCAGATTGACCTGCGGCCCGAATGGTTCGGTGCGTCCGTCGAAAGCATCGAGCGACATGGCGGCTATGAGGCAGGCGAGTTCTATAAGTTTTTGGGCACGGGCAACAACCATGGTGGCGTGCGATGACATGAACTGGGTGCCGTTAAGGAGTGCGAGTCCTTCTTTTGATTGCAGTTCAACCGGTTCCCATCCCATTTCCTTAAGGACTTCGGCGGCAGGGCGGCGTACTCCATTATGCCATACCTCGCCGAGTCCGAGTAATGGTAGACACATGTTTGCAAGAGGTGCAAGGTCGCCGGAGGCTCCGAGAGAACCTTGGGAGTATACAACGGGAAGTATATCGTTATTGAGGAAATCGAGCAGGCGCTGTACCGTGCATAGCTGTACGCCCGAGTTGCCATAGCTCAACGACTGGGCTTTGAGGAGCAGCATGAGCCGAACAATGTCGGGGGCGAGGGTTTCGCCCATGCCGCAAGCATGCGACATTACAAGGTTCTTCTGCAGCGTGTGAAGATCCTCCGAATTTATGGAAATGTTGCACAGAGAGCCGAAACCGGTGGTTATACCGTACAAAGGCTCGGAGCAAGTTTCAATTTTTTTGTCGAGATATTCGCGACATTTTACAATTCTGTCGCGGGCCTCATCGTCCAGCTCCACTTTCATGCGGGAACTGATTACGTTAAGAGCTTCGGCGGGTTTCAGATAGCCTGGGCTGATTTTATATACTGAAGAATTCATGGCTGTAGTATTTTTTCTATTAGAGAATCGTCGGCGAAATTGGGCATTGTCACCTGAAGTCCGGGAGTGCGATCCATTTCACGGCGTATGGCTTCAATAGCGCCTTTGTTGCGCGCCCAGGAGCGTCGGGCGATACCGTTGTTGACATCCCACAGGAGCATTGAGCTGATGCGTTTGTCGGCTTCTTCGGAACCATCTATAACCATTCCGAAACCGCCGTTGATTACCTCGCCCCAGCCCACACCGCCGCCGTTGTGGAGCGATACCCATGTGGCGCCTCGGAACGAATCGCCTATAACGTTCTGAACCGCCATGTCGGCAGTGAAGCGGGAGCCGTCGCGGATGTTGGATGTTTCACGGAACGGCGAGTCGGTTCCGCTTACATCGTGGTGGTCGCGGCCCAGCACAATAGGTGCGGAAATGGTGCCGTCGGCGATGGCTTTGTTGAAAGCAAGGGCTATTTTTGCGCGTCCCTCGGCATCGGCATAAAGTATTCGTGCCTGAGAACCTACTACAAGCTTGTTCGGTCCGGCTTCTTTAATCCAGTGTATATTGTCGTCGAGCTGCCCTTGTATGCTTTCGGGTGCGTTGCGGCGTATCTCGCTCAGGACATCGAATGCTATGCGGTCGGTAATTTCAAGGTCTTCCGGTTTGCCGGATGTACATACCCAGCGGAAAGGCCCGAAGCCGTAATCGAAGAACAAGGGACCCATTATATCTTCAACGTAGGACGGGTAGCGGAAAGTTCCGTCGCTTTTGAGCACGTCGGCATTGGCACGAGCCGATTCAAGCAGGAAGGCGTTGCCGTAGTCGAAGAAGTACATTCCCTTGGCCGCGAGTTTGTTTATTGCTTTCACCTGCCTGCGAAGCGATTCCTGAACAAGAGCGCGGAAACGCTCGGGTTCTTCGGCCATAAGGCGTTGGGCTTCTTCAAATTCCATTCCGACGGGGTAATATCCGCCGGCCCAGGGGTTGTGCAGGGAAGTCTGGTCGGAGCCGAGTTCAACGTGTATATCCTCCTCTGCGAGTCGTTCCCAAAGGTCTACAACATTTCCCACATAAGCCATGGATACGGCTTTCTTCTCGCTGCGGGCTTTTCGCGTGCGTTCAATAAGTTCGTCCAGTGATGTGTAAACTTCATCAACCCATCCTTGTTTGAACCGTTTCTCGGCAGCTTTCGGATTTATTTCCGCAGTGATACTTACAACGCCTGCGATATTGGCGGCTTTAGGCTGCGCTCCGCTCATACCTCCCAGTCCGGCGGTTACAAAGAGCATACCTCCGAAATTTCCGTCGGCAGGTGCATCGGGATGACGGCGGGCGGCATTGAGAACGGTGATTGTGGTTCCGTGAACAATCCCCTGCGGGCCGATGTACATGTACGAGCCGGCTGTCATTTGTCCGTACTGGCTCACGCCCATGGCATTGAAACGTTCCCAGTCGTCGGGCTTGGAGTAGTTTGGAATCACCATGCCGTTAGTAACAACCATTCGCGGTGCGCCGGGATGCGAGGGGAACAATCCCAGAGGATGACCGGAATACATTACCAGCGTCTGCTCGTCGGTCATTTCGCTCAGATAGCGCATTGTCAGCAGGTACTGTGCCCAGTTCTGGAACACGGCACCGTTACCGCCGTATGTTATAAGTTCGTGCGGGTGCTGGGCAACTTCGGGAGCGAGGTTGTTCTGAATCATTCCCATTATTGCAGCGGCCTGCCGGGAGCGGGCAGGGTACTCGTCGATAGGACGAGCGTACATCGCATAATCGGGGCGGAAGCGATACATGTATATGCGTCCGTATTCCTTCAGTTCTGCGGCAAATTCCGGAGCCAGCTCGGCGTGCAGTTCGGCAGGGAAATAGCGCAGGGCATTATGAAGGGCAAGACGCTCTTCCTGTGGTGTGAGGATTTTTTTGCGTTTGGGCGCGTGGTTTACATTGAGGTCGTATGCCTTTTTGGGAGGCAGTACGGAAGGTATTCCTTGGCGGATCGCTTCCTTGAAGCTCAGGGTGCTCATTGTGCGGCTATTACGGATTCTACGGTTTCAACAATATTCTGTTCCAATACATCGGCTTCGGCCGAGAGTTGGTCGGCTTCGGCTATAAGTTTTGCCGCCAGGTTTTTGTCGGCCAGCGAAGCAAGATTTATTTTTACATTGAGAGCGGCTCCTCGGACGGCAGCTCTTGCAGCAAGTGCGCCTACGCCGGCGTCGCTTGCCGAGGCGGGATTTCCTTTGGAAGCCATTTCGAGCAGCAAGGGGAATGCCTTGGAGGCCGTCTGTGCTGTCTGCAAGGGTATTTGTGCGGCGTAAAGAGTTGCCTCTTCCATGGCTTCGGCACGAGCTTTTTTCTCCTCGTCGGTACCCTTGGGCATTGCAAGAACAGCCATAATGCGGTTAAAGGCATCGGTATCTTTGTCCACAAGTGCAAGGAGTTCTTCCATGAGAGTATTTGCCTTCACAGCGACATCGGAGAATTCTTCCCAACGATCGTCCCAACCGGCTTTGTGAGCCGAAAGGTTTGCCACCATGGCCGCCAGCGCCGATGCAAGAGCACCCATATACGCGGCAATAGAACCTCCGCCGGGAGCGGGAGCTTCCGAAGCTGTTGTATAGGCGAAATCGCGGCATGAAAGTTTTACGAGATTGTCGTTAGCGGGCGAGGCGGCCTCAAGCATGTATTCTATTACTTTTTCTTCGGGCTTGAACGGTTTCAGTTCGTCGAGCCCCATTGAGCGCACCGCTATACGAATTATTTCTTTTTCCGGGATGCCGAGTGAGCGCTGTTGCTTGCGCAGGAAATATTTTCCGGCATCCACAAGGGCTTTCTTGGGAATGAGTCCCACAATTTCCGTTCCTGTAACACGAATGCCGCGTTCGTTTGCTGCGCGGGCAACTTCATCGAATGCTTTGTGCAAGGGCGTCTGTGCGGTGTCGGTGATGTTCATCGATACCTGAGCAATGCCATATTCGTCGATATACCAGCCAATGGCCTTGGTTCCTTTGAGAGTGCCGGGTTGCATGAGCGGCTTGCCGTTTTCATCTTTTAGCGGCTTGCCGGTTAGTTTTCCGCCTTCGCGCACGGGTCGTCCTTTTTCGCGCACATCGAATGCTATGGCGTTTGCGCGGCGCGTTGAAGTTGTGTTAAGATTGAAATTCACGGCAATGAGGAAATCGCGGGCGCCAACAGCAGTAGCACCGGTGCGGGCGCTTGCTTCATCGAAAGGCCGGTCGCCAAAGTCGGCACCGTCGTCTTTCCCGAGACGTTCGGGAAGGGCTTCGTATTCGCCTTTGCGGCAAACGGCAAGATTCTTGCGTTCCGGCTTAAGCGCTGCGGCTTCGTAGGCATATACGGGTATGTTCAGCTCCGAGGCTATTCTTTGTCCGAGCTTTCGCGCAAGTTCGGCGCATTCTTCCAGCGTTGCGCCGGCAACGGGAACCAATGGCAGGACGTCGGTAGCTCCCATACGCGGGTGTGCTCCGTGATGTTTGCTCATGTCGATAAGTTCGGCGGCTTTAGCAACGCAGCGGAATGCCGCTTCCACTACGGCCTCGGGTTCTCCCACAAATGTTACCACTGTGCGGTTGGTGGCAGCACCGGGGTCGACATCGAGCAGGCTTACGCCCTCGACGGCCTCTATAGAATCGGTAATAGCTTTAATAATCTCGGGGTTGCGCCCTTCGCTGAAGTTGGGCACACATTCAATGATGCGTTTTTCCATTGCGGGTTGACAATAATCGATTAGTTCACAAAAATAGAGAAAAAGATTTGTCAGTGCAACATGTTATTGAACATTATTCGGAAGGCGTATGTTATAATTTCTGTTCAACTACTATAAGAAAATTATGAAAAAGTTAGTACTTACTCTTGCGGTAGCGCTTACTATAGGAGCCGCTGCCGTATCGTGCGGAAACAATGCCGGTTCTGCCGCTAAAGACATCAAAGCAAAAATTGAACATTGCTCGAATCCCGACAGTGTGAAAGTTTATGCCGAAGAGGCTCGTGAATATGCCCGTAAGCTTGTTGCCGAGGGTAAAGTTGAAGAAGCTAAGAAATATCTTGCCGAAATCGAGCCTGTTGTAAAGGAAAAAGTCCCTGCTCTTGCCGGAACATTCACCACCGTCAACGGTTTGCTTGACAAAGTTGAAGATACAGCCGCCGACAAGGCCGCCGATGCAAAAGAAAGCGCTTCGGCCGCTGTTGACAGCGCAAAATCCGCCGCAGGCTCGGCTGTTGATGCCGCCAAGGAAAAAGCAGGTGAGGTTGGCGATGCTGCCGCCCAAAAGGCTTCGGATTTGAAACAGGCTGTTTCCGATAAGGCAAGCGATGTCAAGGATGCCACTTCGGACGCAGTACAGAAAGGTGCCGATAAAGTAAAAGACCTTTTGAACTGAGCTGCCGTATTTAAAGAATAACAGGCTGCGTCGCAAATAAGTGACGCAGCCTGTCGTTGTATAGGGTTGTTGTTTCAGACGGTGAGGATTTCTTTTTCTTTTGCGGCGAAGAGTTCGTCGATTTTTTTGAGGTATTTGTCGTGTATTTTCTGAACGCTTGCTTCGGCGTCTTTTTCCACATCTTCGGGCATGCCCTGCTTGATGGCCTTTTTGAGGCCGTCGATAGCATCGCGACGGGCGTTGCGAACCGAAACTTTAGCGTTTTCGGCTTCGGCCTTGCACTGTTTTACAAGAGCTTTGCGGCGGTCTTCGGTGAGCGGGGGAATGGAAAGGCGGATAACTTCTCCGTTGTTTTCGGGCATAATACCTACTTCGGAGTTGATAATAGCCTTTTCAATGGGTTTGAACATTGATTTTTCCCAGGGAGTGATGACAATGGTGCGGGCATCGGGAACGCTGATATTTGCAACGTTGGACAGCGGAGCGAGTGAGCCGTAATATTCCACGCGTACTGCATCAAGAATTTTGGGGTTTGCCTTACCGGCGCGAATGCGCGATAGAGTTTCGTCCAGGTAGGCTACTGCGAGTTCCATTTTTTCCTCGGCAGGAGCAATGTAGGTATTGGGATCGGTCATTTCTTATAGTGTTGAATTTGTAATCGTTAATATACGAGAGTGCCGATGTTTTCGCCTTGGAGCACTTTGGCGAGGTTTCCGGGAGTGTCCATGTCGAATACTACGATTTTCATTCCGTTTTCGCGGCATAGAGTTGTTGCGGTGAGGTCCATTATCTTGAGGCCTCGGTTATATATTTCATCGTAGCTTATACGGTCGAATTTAGTGGCGAGGGGGTCTTTTTCGGGGTCGGCGGTATATATACCGTCCACACGAGTGCCCTTGAGCATAACCTGAGCTTTTATTTCTACGGCACGCAAAGCCGAGGCGGTGTCGGTGGTGAAGAACGGATTGCCCGTACCTCCGGCAATAATTGCTATTTTACCGTTTTCGATAGTTTCGATAGCTCGAGCGGGGCTGTATGGTTCTCCGATAGGGAACATTCCAACGGCAGTAAGAACTCGGGCGGGGCATCCTTCGGTTTCGAGGGCGGATGCGAGAGCGAGTGAGTTTATTACTGTTGCGAGCATGCCCATTTGGTCGCCTTTGACGCGGTCGAAACCTTTGGCAGCTCCGGAGAGTCCGCGGAAAATGTTTCCTCCGCCGATAACGATTCCAATCTGGACTCCGCTTTTGGCGAGTTCGTTAATCTGACGGGCATATGCGGCCAGGCGTTCGCTGTCGATACCGTAGCCTTGGTGTCCCATGAGCGATTCACCGCTCAGTTTAAGGAGTATTCGGTTGTAAACGGGTTTCATATATCGGTGTTTTTGGCAAAGTTAGCATTTTTTCGGATATGCCACAACATTTTTTTTGGTGGCGCGTAAAAAGAATACAAGGAACTGTACGGCGGCCAAAAGCAGACATGCCGTGAAGCTGAGGACTATACCGTAGAGTCCCATTCCGAGAGGGAAGGCCATGAGCCACGTAAGCGGTAATCCTACAATTATATAGCTTATGAAAGCGATGTATAGGATTGGCCCCACTTTAGAGGTGCCTCGCAGGGAGTTTGCAAAGCTGATTTGTGTTGCATCGCCTAACTGGTACAAAACAATGGGGAATATAAGAGTGTAGGCGAGAGCGAGTACTGCCGCATCGTTGGAGAACCAGCTTATTATGTATTTTCCGGCAAATATGAATATGCAGCATGAACAAATCATTGCCGCCAGAGTAAGGTGATAGCCGGCCCATGCCACATGGCGCATACCGGCAGCATTGTTTTCTCCGGCAGCGTGGCTAACGGGGATTGCTGTAGCCGCTCCTATGCTGTAATAAATGCAGAATCCGAGCATTCCGCATATAATCACAATCTGATATGCAGCAAGTGCATTTGTGCCTATCCAGCCTGCCATAACAGCCGAGCCGGAGAACGATGCCGTTTCGAATGCCATTTGCATTGAAACGGGAAAGCCGGTGGCGAATATGTGTGAGCGCTGCCCTTTGGTTGCCTTGCAGTTGAAAAAGCCGGGGCGGTAGTCGGCTGCATGGCGTGAGCGGAAGAACACGGCAGCCATGAGAGCTGCACATATAATGCGAGCGGCCAGAGTGCTGTATCCTGCGCCGAGCAATCCGAGTTCCGGAGCACCGAAGCGGCCTTGAATGAAAATGTAATTACCTGCAACGTTTATAAGGTTGGCGCCAAGGAGTATCCACGTTGGCAGCTGCGTGCGGTTTATGGCGAAACTCCATTGGGCGAAAACGTTGTACAGTGCAACGGGTATCATTCCGGCAAGGGCGGTAAGATAGTATGGACGAATTAGAGGCAGCAGTTCTTCGGGCTGTCCGAGGCGGTGTAGAAAGAAATACAGAGCCGCCATAACGGCAATCACCGCAAAAGTATACATCATGTTCACCTGCAAGCCGAGCCGCAATGTAGTGCCTATTTGCCTTTTTTCGCCTTTGGCAAACAGGGCGCCAATCAAAGGAGTGAGGCCGTAGGTGAAACCAACGCAGGTGAACAGGGCAATGTTGAAAATATTGTTTACAAACGAAGCCGAGGCAAGAGCCTGCGTGGAGTATTTCCCCACCATTATGTTGTCGGCGAAGCTTACGGCGATGTTTCCAAGCTGTCCCAGAAACAAGGGAGCTGCAAGGATAAGTATAGTTCGATAGGCCGGAACGTATGTTCTGAGGAATTGCATATATAAAAAGTGCCGGCATAATCCGGCACGTTTATAAGGTTTAAGTAATTGTCAGTCGCGATTGTTGCCGAAAATACGCAGCAGATACAGGAAGAGGTTAATGAAGTCCAGGTAGAGGGTAAGCGCGCCGAGAGTTGCAAGGCGACCTACAGCAGTGCCGGGAGCTTGCTGGGCCATTGCTTTAATCTGCTGGGTGTCCCACGCTGTAAGACCGATGAAAATGAGTACGCCGGCAATTGGTATAATCCAGTCGCTCAACAAAGTCGAGCGCATGAACATGTTTACAACAGAGGTTATTACAAGGCCGATAAGAGCCATGAACAGGAGTGAGCCTATTTTGGACAGGTCTTTGTTTGTGAAATATCCGTATACGCTCATTGCTCCGAAAGTTCCTGCAGTGATGAAGAAGGTTTTCACAATTGCGGGAATACTGTAGAGATAGAAGATTGTGAACAGTGTGAGGCCGTTGACAAACGCGAACAGATAGAACAGGAGCGATGCGGTTGCGTTGCTGAGTTTGTTGATGCCGGCGGAAATACCTATAACAAGACCTATTTCCACAATGGCGAAGAGCCACATGAGCATCGAGTGGGAGAATATGAAGTTTGCATAGGCCGAGCTGCTTGCGCAGAACAGTGCTGTGAAGGCAGTGAGGAGCAAACCCATTGTCATTTTGAAGTACACTTTCTTCATTGTCTGAGCCATTGTGTTGCTCAGGGATGTTCCGGACATGTGGCCGGAGTTGTAGCGGTCGAAACCGGAATAATTGTCAGGTGTCATAATCTTTAGGTTAGTTTTGTTACATACGTTCGGGAACGTTTATACCGAGAAGTCCCATGGCGGTTTTCACGGTGCGTGCCGTTACGTTGGAAAGAGTTAGACGCATTGAACGCAGTTCCTTGTTTTCCTCGCGCAGAATGGGGCAATCGTGGTAGAACTGGTTGTATTCCTTTACAAGGTCGTAGGCGTAGTTGGCGATGAGGGCGGGAGAGTAGTTTCGGCCTGCTTCGGCAACTACCGAGGGGAAGTCGTTAAGACGCTGGATAAGTGCTATTTCACGTTCGTTGGGCACAACTTCGTCGAAATTGTCGTGAGAGTAGCCGGCTTCTTCGGCACGACGGAGTACGCTGCGGATACGTGCGTAGGTGTACTGGATGAAAGGACCTGTGTTGCCGTTGAAATCAATTGATTCCTTGGGGTTGAAAGTCATGTTCTTTCGCGGGTCGACTTTGAGCAGGAAGTATTTAAGGGCACCCATTCCCACAGTTTCGGCGATATCGGCAATTTCTTTTTCGGAAAGTCCGTCGAGTTTGCCGAGTTCGGCGCTCACTTCACGAGCGTTGTTAACCATTTCGGCCATAAGGTCGTCGGCATCCACAACAGTACCTTCGCGGCTTTTCATTTTACCTTCGGGCAGTTCCACCATTCCGTAGCTGAAGTGCACAAGGCTTTTACCCCAGCTGAAACCGAGGCGGTCCAAAAGAATGGACAGTACCTGGAAGTGGTAGTTCTGCTCGTTGCCGACAACGTAAATCATTTTGTCGATTGCGTAGTCGTCGAAACGCTGTTTGGCAGTGCCTATGTCCTGAGTCATGTATACCGAGGTTCCGTCGGAACGCAGGAGAAGCTTGCTGTCGAGTCCGTCGGCAGATAGGTCGGCCCATACAGAACCGTCTTCGCGGCGTTCGAGCACACCTTTTTCAAGGCCTTCGAGAACTTTTGCTTTACCGTCGAGGTATGTCTTGGATTCGTAATAAATTTTATCGAATCCCACACCCATTCGCTGATAGGTGGTGTCGAAACCGGCATATACCCAGTTGTTCATCATTTCCCAGAGCTGGCGCACCTGCGGATCGCCCTCTTCCCATGCGCGAAGCATTGCGCGGGCATCGGCCATGAGGGTAGAGGCTTCTTTAGCCTGTTCCTCGGTCATGCCTTTAGCCTGAAGTTCGGCGAGTTCTTCTTTATAGTGTCGGTCGAAAGCAACGTAGCAGTCGCCTACAAGGTGGTCGCCTTTTATACCGGACGATTCGGGTGTTGCACCGTTGAACCAACGCTGCCAGGCGAGCATTGATTTGCAAATGTGGATACCGCGGTCGTTTACAATATTTGTGCGTACAACATTGTTGCCGCAAGCCTTGAGAATGGCCGAGAGGCTTGCTCCCAACAGAATGTTGCGAAGGTGTCCCAGGTGAAGAGGCTTGTTGGTGTTGGGCGAGGAGTATTCCACCATAACAAGGGGGCTGTTCTCGGTTACCGGGCTTGTGCCGAAGTTTTCGTCGTCGGCTATTGCGGAAAGAACCGAGTTCCAGTAGGACGGAGTTATTACAATGTTGAGGAATCCTTTCACTACATTGAAAGCGGCAACAGCGGGTTCGTTTTCCACGAGGTATTGGCCAATTTCGGTGCCAACTGCTTCGGGAGCTTTGCGGGCGGCTTTAACCCAGGGGAAGACCATTACGGTGAGGTTTCCTTCGAATTCTTTGCGGGTTGCCTGCGGATTCACGCTTGCCGGATCTACTGTTACACCGTAGAGATTTTCTACAGCGTTTGCAACTGCTTGGGATATGATTTGGTCGATTGACATTATGCTGAAATATTTTTAGCTGAGAATATTGTTACAGTATATATACTCCGTTATTCGTATTTTTCCCCGAATTTAAGCCGGGCGTCGTTTACCATTTGTTTGATTTTCTGTTCTCTTTCTTTCGGGCAAATGAGAAGAACGTTGTCGGCATCGGCTACGATATAGTTTTCGAGGCCGTCGACAACAACAAGTTTTTCGCCTCGTACGGCAAAAATATTGCCATGCGAGTTATATGCCATAACGGAACAGTTTTGAGTTACATTATTCTCGCTGTTTTTGGGCGAGAGGTCAAAGAGAGCGCTCCATGTACCAAGGTCGTTCCACCCGAAATTAACGGTTTCAACATACACATTGTTTGCTTTTTCCATAACCGAATAGTCAATGCTTATGTTTACACAGGACGGGAAAACGGACGCAATGAATTCGTTTTCTTTTTCGATAGAGAGGTATGTCTCGGGAGCGGTGGAATCGAAAACGCCGGCAATGTCGGGCACGTAAGCGCGCATGGCTTCCTGAATGGTTTTTGTACTCCACATGAAAATGCCCGAGTTCCAGAAGAATTCACCTGTAGCCAAAAACACTTTGGCCATTTCCAGGTCGGGCTTTTCGGTGAAAGTCTTCACCTTGTTCGCGCATGTTCCGGGTATTGGTTCTCCTATTTGTATGTAGCCGTATCCGGTTTCGGGCGAGTGCGGTTTTATTCCAAGAGTGAGCAAAGCATTGTTGTTTTCAACGAATTGAAAACCGTTCAGCACGCTTTCTTCAAAAATATTCTCCCTGGTAATCACATGGTCGGCCGGTGTTACAATCATGGAAGAATTGGCATCGCGTGCGGCAATGTGCCAAGCGGCCCATGCAATGCAGGGAGCGGTGTTGCGTCGTGCAGGTTCAAGCAGTACATTCTCTTTTTGCACTTCGGGGAGCTGCTCGCTCACGAGCGAAGCATATCGCTCGTTGGTTATTATGAGTATGTTTTCGGGCGGAATTACGCGACTTATACGGTCGAAACTCATTTGAAGCAGAGTTCGTCCGGTGCCAAGAAAGTCGATGAATTGTTTGGGCAGCCTTGTACGGCTATAGGGCCAGAAGCGGCTGCCTATTCCGCCACACATAATTACGCAGTAACGGTGTTTCTTTCTGTCCATTTCGGAAGTTTCTAATTTTAATCCGCTAAATTAACAAAAAAAGCCGTTATATGCAAATCGGACGCTCTGAGGCGTTTCGGACGTGGGTCAATTGTTTTTCAGTCCGTTTTGGCTCAGGCTTTTTTCGATGTTGCGGAAGCGGGTGAAGTTGCGAAAGAATATAACGGCGAACATCAGATAGCAAACGAGTTTGCACCATTTTGCAATTTCGGCAGGATTTATAAAGAGTGCCCACACATTTGCAACAATGCATATACAGCATAGAACAAAGAGGGTATAGGAGAGATTGCGTTTTACTTTATTGCTTACCATAATTATTGAAATAAGAGGTTCACTATATATAAGACGCACTGGGTTTCTGAAAATTACATCGGGCATAAAAAAAGGACATCCGCAGCGGATGTCCTTTTTTGAATATCGGAGATTTTTATTATTTAGCTTCTTCGATAGTTACGGCGCGGTCGAGAGCTACGCACTTTTCGCCAAGGTCGGAGAGGTTGCCGTTGTTGGTAGTAGCGTTGAGCTGGCTTTCGGCAACACCGTTCTTAACGAGGAGGTTCTTCACACCGTTAACACGGTTTTCGCGGAGACGCATGTTGATTTTGTCGGTACCGGTGTAGTTGTCGGCCCAGCCGGTAAGAGTGTATTTCTTGTCGGGGTTCTGGGTCATGACATAAGCGATAGCTTTAACTACGCGCTGGTTTTCGCGGCTGAGGCGGGAAACACCGATGGGGTAGTATACGGTAGCGAGAGGACCGTTGTTTTCAACAACAGTTTCAACAGGACGGTTGAGGCATTCTTTGAGCTGAGCTTCGAGGTCGGCGATGCGTGCATCGGCGGCAGCGAGGCGAGCGCGAAGAGCGTCGCAGTTTTCAGGTTCGGGACAAACGGGAACCATGGGAGCTGTCCAGTCGCGTTTCTTGAAGTTGTAGGTGAAACCGAGGTAAGCCTGGATGGAACCGTATTTTTCGTTCCAGCGGGCACCACCGCAGTTCTGGAGGCCGTCGAGGCCGCTGAAGCGGAGGTCAAGAGAAAGCTGCATCTGTTTGCTGATGCGGAAGTAGTTGATAAGACCTACGCGAAGAGTCATGATTTCGTTTTCTACGTGCTTGAAACCTTCGCTCTTGCCCTGTTCGTTGTATTGGTTGGTGAGGGTGAAGTAAGCACCTGCGCCTACGTAACCTACAGCGTTGTAAACGCGGTTGGGTTTGTAGCCGCACCACCAGTTGGTGAGGTTGATCATGAGGTCGAATACCGGACCGATTTCTGCATATTTGGTCTTGTAGTATTTGCCTCCGTCAACGGTTTCGCCACGAAGAACACCAAAATATTCGGGACCTGTAGCAAGGCCTTTAAGACCGAGGTAGTTAACACCGAAGCGACCACCGAAAACGGGGGAGAACCACTTGCCACCGTAGATAGAAGCGGCTGGCATAAAGCGGTCGGCAACGTCGCGATGAACGCTCTTGTCGGCCAGATAGAAGCTGGCACCGCCTTCGAGGGTGATGAACCAGTTGTCTTTCATGCCGTTGAGGAGCACGCCCTGAGAGGGGTCGGGCTGGTAGGTAAGTTCCTGAGCAACTTCCTGAGCACCTGCGGCTTGAGCACCCATAAAGAGGGCACATGCACATGCGATGAGAGTAGCTTTTTTCATAGTTTATGAGCTGTTTATTGGATGAATGTTATTATTCCAACTTAAATTTGAGCGCTAAGGTACAACAATTTTTTCATTTAATAACTTAAAATCATGAAAATTGTGTAATTTTCCTTGCTGTTTTAACACTTTGAGTGCCTGCGGCCTTGCTTTTATGCCGCAGGCAGTGTGGTGTTACAGTATAGATTTTACTTTTTCGTATACCTGTTGCGGTGTGAAACCGAATTTTTCGTCAAGAACAGTATAAGGAGCCGAGGCACCGAAGCGTTCCATTCCGTGAACTGTTCCGTTGAAGCCTTTTATGGTGTACAGTGAAACGGGAAGTCCGGCAGTGAGTCCGAACTGAGGAACTCCAAGAGGTAGAACGCTCAGTCGATAATCTTCAGATTGTTCGTTGAAAAGTCCCGAGGAAGGCATTGATACCAGAGATGCTTTTATACCATCGGCCTTCAGGAGCAAAGCAACTTCGGCAAGTGTTGAAACTTCCGAGCCGTTTCCTACAAGAACAATGTCGGGAGTTCCTTCCGGCGCGAAAACTGTGTATCCTCCCCGTTCGGCGCCAAGAGCCGCCTGTGCACGGGTAGTTCCTTCGGGCGCGGGGAGGTCTTTTATGTCCTGGCGTGAAAGAATGAGAGCGGTGGGAGTGTATTTGTTTTCCATTGCCATTTTGTAGGCTACCGAGGTTTCGGCGGCATCGGCGGGGCGCAGTACCAACATGGACGGACGTCCGCTGAAGTTGCGAATCTGTTCCATGAGTCGAAGCTGTGCCTCCTGCTCGATAGGTTCATGAGTAGGACCGTCTTCGCCTACACGGAATGCATCGTGCGACCAGATGTATTTAACCGGCAGTTCCATGAGGGCGGCCATGCGGACGGCGGGTTTCATGTAGTCGGAGAACACAAAGAACGTTCCGCAGGCGGCGATAAGGCCTCCGTGAAGAGCTATACCGTTCATTATTGCCGCCATGGTGAGCTCGGCAACGCCGGCCTGAAGGAATGCTCCGCTGAAATCGCCGTTGGCAAGTGCATGTGTCTTTTTGAGGAATCCGTCGGTTTTATCGCTGTTTGCGAGGTCGGCCGAGGAAACAATCATATTGCCAACTTTTTCGGCAAGGACACCAAGAACATCGGCCGATGCTGTGCGTGTGGCGATGTTTGCCTTGTGAACGATGGCAGTGTAGTCGATTTGAGGAATTACGCCTTCCAGCCATGATTTAAGCTCAATGGCCAGGGCGGGATTTGCGTCAGCCCATTCGCGGTACTGTTGATTGCGACGGGCAACGATTTCTTTGAGTTCCTTCCGGCGTTCATCGTAGAGCTGCTTGGTTTCCTCGAAAATCTGCCAGGGGTTTTCGGGGTCGCCTCCGAGAGCTTTGACGGTGGCATTGTAGTCGGCACCGCTTTTGCTGAGGGGCTGTCCGTGGGTGGAACATTGGTTTTCGAATGAATCGCCGTTGGCGGTGCAAGCTCCTTTGCCCATAATTGTACGCCCTATAATTAAGGTGGGCTTTTCGGTTTGCGCCTGAGCCTCGGTAATGGCATTTGCAATTGCAGAGGGGTCGTTGCCGTCGATTTCAATCACATGCCAGTGCCATGCGCGATATTTTGCGGCATAGTCTTCGGTGTCTACCGCATCGACTGTTGTGGACAGCTGGATGCCGTTGCAGTCGTAAAACATTATAAGATTGGAGAGACCCAGGAATCCGGCAATTCGTCCCGCTCCCTGCGAAATTTCCTCCTGAATGCCTCCGTCGGAGATGAAAGCATAGGTTTTGTGAGCCACAACATCGCCGAAGCGAGCCTGCAGGAAACGTTCGGCAATGGCGCATCCAACAGCCATTGTGTGTCCTTGTCCGAGTGGGCCTGATGTGTTTTCAACTCCTCTTTCAGGGTCGGCTTCAGGGTGGCCGGGAGTAACGGAACCCCACTGGCGGAATTGCTGAAGTTCGGCAAGAGTGTAGTGGCCGTACAATGCCAGCACCGAATAGAGCATGGGCGACATGTGGCCGGGGTCGAGGAAGAAGCGGTCGCGCGCGAACCATGTGGGATTTTCCGGGTCGGTGACAATGAACTTGGAGTAGAGCACGTTAACATAATCGGCTCCTCCCATTGCTCCGCCGGGATGTCCTGATTTAGCTTTTTCAACCATTGAAGCGGCGAGAATGCGAATGTTGTCTGCCGCGCGGGTCATTAATTTTGAATCCATAAAAAGTAGAACTTTGTAAGGGTGGATACGGATTGCTCCTTATTAAATTTTGGCGAGGATGGCATTTACAAAATCCTGCGGTGCGCATCTGTCGATTTTGCGTAGAGTTTCAATGTTGTTATCGCATAGTATTTTGCGAAGCTCATCGGTGTTTCGGGCAACGTGTATATATCCCAGCTTTTCCAGAGCGTCGGCTGTGGCGAGCTGATGTTCGTTGCGGTGTTCACCCAAAGCAGCGATGCGAGGAACCACCACAATGGGTTTGCCGGCGTCCAGTGCCGAAATAATCGAGCCCATGCCTGCGTGCGATACTATGATGCGGGCACGGCAGATATAGTCGTTGAAGGCGTCGGGCGCGATGAATCCGACAGTTTTGAAATTTTGCGGGATATATTTATCGGTTATAGTCTGCGCCACGATTTCCTCTCCGTTCATGAGCGGGGCAATTTCGTCCAGCATCCTCAGGAAGCGGTCGAACGGTATTTGCGTGCCCATTGTTACGAATATCATTTTTCCGATGTTGTTTTGCCAAGAACATTTCCGGCATATTCTACATTTTTGTCGGCGAGTTGCGGCCATTGGGTGAAAGTGGCCGAAGCGATACGGGATGCTATGCGTCCGCACATCGAGAGTTGCGATGCGTTGGCGAAAGAATCAATCCAAATAGCGCGTATGCCTGTTAGCCGTGCTGCAATAACTACAACCAGGCCGGGAGCCGCACCGGTGGATATAACGGCATCGGGACGGGTGCGCCGCAGAACTTTAACAGCCTTGCAGAAAGCCGGCAGAAGACGGTAGGCGTCCCAGCGGCTGAAATCGGGCAGGGTGAAAAAATCTTTGCCGTTTACCATGGCGGCACATTTGGAATGTGTACTCATGTAACACACCTCGCACTCCTTTTCCATTGGAGCGGTAATGCGCAGGAGTTGAATCCAATGACCTCCCAAAGATGCGACGGCAAGTATTTTTTTCATTCTTTGACAGGTAGTTTTATAAGCTTTCCAAGCTCAAGATTGAATTCCTCGGTATAATAGGTGTCGAATCCGGGGGTAAATGACATTTCTCCAAAAACGGGTTTACCGTCAATTACATACATGTCGACACGCACATAGGTGAATCCCTTGCTGAGTTTTGCTGCAATTTCTTTCATTTCATTCCAACATTCCGGAACGGGAATAGGTTTGCTCAGACGGAGCTTTTTGAAAGCTTTGTCGAATACCCGAGGCATGGGCTCCCAGTCCATGTTATACATCATGTATTTTTTGGAATGGGTGTTATCGGTGCGTTCGGAGTACACTGTGCAGAACATGGGCACGCCGTCGAAACATTCGAATTTATAGTCAATAAGTCCTTCGGCGCCGTTTTTATGATCCTGCAGCATTTCCTCGCAAATGATTTTTGGAGGGATAAGGGTATATTGCCGTTCGGCGGTGAGGTCGCCGTAATGTATTCCGAGCCAGTAGTCGAGTCTTTTACGTGTGGCCGGAATGTCGAGAGTGCTTTTGTCGTGCACGATTATGTTTGTGGTGCAAGCGTTGTTGGTTTTTAGTACAAACGATTGCGGAAGCTCGTCGAAATTTATTTCGGCGGCTTTATCATATACCCCCAGCAATTTAGGGAGAATGTCTTTGCCTATGCGTTCGGTAACGAACTTGCGCACGGCGTATTTGTCGGCAAGTTCACCCCACCGGCTTACATCGGTGTGGTAAAGAAGCCAAAATATTTTTTCGTGATATAGCTGCGGTGATTTTTTATTCATCCGTTTGCCATAATACTTTCTATATCGGAGGGCAATCCATTGCGGTCCGAATTTTCGAAGCAGTAAATGAAACGGATTAAGCAACTTATATTTTAACGTCAGGGACATAGGGTTGCGTACAACTTGTCTAATTGTTTTTTTACATTGGGCAACATGTAGGGGCCTATTTTGCGCAGACTTTCGTTGCCCATTCGTTTTTGTTCGGCGGCGTTGTCGAGGAGTTTGAGCAAAGAATCGCGCAAGCCTTCACGGTCGCCCGGTGTTACCAGATAGCCGTTTTCGCCATTCCGCACAAGCGATTCCACATCCCCTACGGGAGTGGCTATAACGGGCAGAGCATAGCTCATTGCCTCGAGAATGGATACCGGTAATCCTTCAACATAGGACGGCAGGACAAAAACATTGGTTTTGCTCATAAGTTTTTGCTTTGCACGTCCGTCAATCCAACCTTCGCAAATCACTATATCGCCTATTCCGGCTTCGGCTATTATATGTTTAAGGCGAGGCATTTCCGGGCCTTCGCCGCCAAGGTGGAACACGGCTTTGCCGCGCCACAGTTCGGGTTGCCCGGCAATACATTCCACAAGGTCGAACACTCCTTTTGCATCATCAATGAGCCCGAGGAATGTATAATGAGTTTTCCCGTCGTCGGGCGATGATATGTGATGTGCCGGAGAAACCGGATTGCGCACTATATACGGATTTTCTATTCCTATGGAGCGGAAGAAATCAGCCCATTTTTCGCTCAGGCATACAACGGCATCACAAGAGCGGAGCGACTCTCTTATTCCATCGGGGTCGGTATTGTAGAAATCCTTGAAGCCGCCTCCGTGTACATGCATCACAACCTTGCGTCCCATTTTTTTTGCGACGGAAGCAAATTTCATTTTTCGGCGGAAGCTGTTGTTGGAGGCCGTGTGGATATGCACAATTTTTATTGAGGGATGAAACGCCAGAGTAATAATCATTCCCATGAGTCCTGCGGCTGCGGTAACGGCCTTGTTGAGCTTGTTCCCGCCGCGGAATGAAATTATGCGGCGAAAAGGCGCAAACATATTTGCATAGGACGATATAACAGCTGTCATACCGCCTTTGCAACCGGGACCTATGAATAGAACGTTATGCTCCATGTATAAAATTTAACGCTTCGCCGATAACTTTATTATATAAAATTTACATTTAATTTTTAAGACGGGACGCTATAATGGTTATTCACCACTGCAAAATTAAGTAAATAATTTTACAATTCCTACCAACTTATAAATAACCTTGCTGTTGTCGTTGAATTTTTGTAACTTTGCAGCATATATGGGACGCCTTTTAGCAATAGATTTCGGACGAAAACGCTGCGGTATAGCTGCAACGGATTCAATGCGTATAGTAGCTTCCGGAATTGGCACGGTTGCCACTTCCGGATTGATTGAATTTGTTTCCGCTTATGCCGCACGCGAGGGTGTGGACATGATTGTCGTTGGAGAACCGCGCGACATGCACGGCAATCCGTCGGAAAGTACACGCTGGCTTCGTCCTGCAATCGACAGGCTCAAAAAAGCTATTCCCCAAATTCCCGTTGTGTTCTTCGACGAGCGTTTTACTTCGGTACTTGCCCACAGAGCCATGCTCGATGGCGGACTGAAAAAAATGGCGCGTCGCGACAAAGCTCTCGTCGATGAAATTTCAGCGACCATTATACTTAACGACTTTCTTGAAAGTCGTCAATATCAGCAATTAAACTCATTATGAAACTTCCTGTATATCTTTACGGACACCCTGTGCTTCGCAAAGAGTCCGAACCGCTTGAAAAAGATACCGAGGGCATTAAAGAATTGGTTGCCCAAATGTTCGATGCAATGTACGAGAGCGAGGGTGTTGGTCTGGCAGCTCCGCAAATCGGAAAGAACATTGCTCTTGTTGTTATTGATGCCGACCCGGTTTCCGATTCTTTTCCCGAATGTGCCGGCCGTAAATTCTGTCTCATCAATCCGGAAATAGAAATTCTTGACGGAGACCCGATATCGCGTTCCGAAGGTTGCCTCAGCCTACCCGGAATTTCCGAAAGCGTTCCCCGCGTGGAGCACATCCGCCTTACATGGCTCGACGAAGATTTCAATGAACATACCGAAGAAATTTCGGGTTTCCTCGCTCGCATAGTTCAGCACGAATGCGATCATCTGGACGGAAAGCTTTTTATCGACCACCTCTCCGGTATCCGCAAACAGCTCATCCGTGCCAAACTTAATCGCATCAGCTCGGGAAATATCGCCGTAGATTATCCGGTACGCTTTGCTCCCGGTGCAAAGCGCCGCCGTTAAACTGAATTGCATCATAAACACACAAACAGCAATATGGCCGACGATAAAAAAATTATATTCTCAATGGTGGGTGTCAGCAAAACCTACCCGCCGCAAAAACAGGTGCTAAAGAATATTTATCTGTCATTCTTTTATGGCGCCAAAATTGGTATTATCGGTCTCAACGGTTCCGGTAAATCCTCCCTCCTTAAAATTATAGCAGGAATCGATAAGGACTATCAGGGTGAAGTTGTGTTCTCGCCCGGCTATACCGTAGGTTATCTGGAACAGGAACCGAAGCTCGACCCTTCCAAAACCGTTATAGAAATTGTTCGCGAAGGTGTGCAGCCCGTTATGGATCTCCTGGCTGAGTTTGAAAAGGTGAATGAATCGTTCGCCGACCCCGACGTGCTTGAGAATCCCGATAAAATGGACGCTCTTATCGCCCGTCAGGCCGAACTGCAGGATGCCCTCGATGCCGCCGACGCCTGGAACATCGATTCCAAACTCGAGCGTGCCATGGATGCCTTGCAGTGTCCACCCGACGACCAGCCGGTAACAACACTCTCGGGAGGTGAACGCCGCCGTGTGGCTCTTTGCCGACTGTTGTTGCAGCAACCCGATGTGCTCTTGCTCGACGAACCTACCAACCACCTCGATGCCGAAAGTATCGACTGGCTGGAGCAGCACCTGCGCCAATATCCCGGTACGGTTATTGCAATTACTCACGACCGATACTTCCTCGACCACGTGGCCGGATGGATTCTCGAACTTGACCGCGGCGAAGGTATACCCTGGAAAGGAAACTACTCCTCGTGGCTCGATCAAAAAACCAAGCGTATGGCACAGGAAGAGAAACAGGCATCCAAGCGTCGCAAAACTCTCGAGCGCGAGCTCGAATGGGTGCGTATGGCGCCCAAAGCCCGTCAGGCTAAAGGCAAAGCGCGTCTTAATTCCTACGACAAGCTGCTCAACGAAGACCAGCGCCAGCGCGAAGAACGCCTTGAAATATTCATCCCCAACGGCCCGCGACTCGGCAACAAAGTTATCGAGGCAATGCACCTTGCAAAGGCTTTCGGCAAAAAAACATTGTTCAGCGATCTTTCCTTTGCACTGCCCCCGAACGGCATTGTCGGTGTAATAGGTCCTAACGGCGCAGGTAAAACAACTCTGTTCCGCCTCATAATGGGCCAGGAACAACCCGATAACGGTTCGTTTGAAGTGGGTGAGACCGTAAAAGTAGCCTATGTTGACCAGACTCACCACGACCTCCTGCCCGACCGCACCGTGTACGAAGTAATTTCGCAAGGTGTGGAAAGTTTCCGCATGGGCGGACGCGATGTCAATGCCCGTGCCTATCTGTCGCGTTTCAATTTCACCGGAGCCGATCAGGAAAAGAAAATCGGAGTTCTCTCCGGCGGTGAACGAAACAGACTTCATCTGGCTATGGCTTTGAAAGAAGAGGGCAATGTGCTCCTGCTTGACGAACCTACCAACGATATTGATGTAAATACTCTGCGCGCGCTTGAGGAAGGCCTGGAGGATTTTGCCGGCTGCGCCGTTGTTGTGAGTCACGACCGCTGGTTCCTCGACCGTATATGCACCCACATCCTTTCGTTTGAAGGCGACGGCAATGTCGTGTTCTACGAAGGCTCCTATTCCGATTACGAGGAATACAAGCGTATGCAGAACGGCGGTAAAGAACCCCCGCGCCGTCGCTACCGCAAACTCATGGAATAATAATTAATCCTATTATATATTATATAAGGTGTGCATCGACTCTGTTCGGTGCACACCTTTTTGCATATTAGGGAATAAAACCTTATTTTTGCACAAATTTGTGATTCTATCTTCTACCATGACAAAAAAATTGAGTCTTGCCATCACGCTGATGGCTGCAAGCGCATCGGCTTTCGCGCAGTCGTACGACTTGCCTAAGAATATTCAGGACGGCAATATTCTCCATTGCTTCAACTGGACACTTACCGATATTCGCAATGAACTCCCGGCTATTGCCGAAGCCGGTTTCGGTGCGGTTCAAATTTCGCCCATACAAGGTAATGCCAATGCAAATGCCGAATGGTACTATGCCTATCTTCCCTATGATTTCGCTATACGCACCGGAGGAATAGGCAACAAGGCCTCGCTTACCCAGCTGTGTACCGAGGCGGATAAATACGGCATAAAAATTGTTGTCGACGTTGTAGCCAACCACGTAAACGGTTCAAGCTCGTATCGTGCCACAAAATGGAACGATACCAAGTACTGGCACTCGGCAACTTTCCGCAGCATTAATTACGGCGACCGCAACAGTATTACGCACGACAACCTCGGCGACTATCCCGATATGAACAGTGAGAATACCGAGGTGCAGCAGGCTGTGGTCGCTTACATCAATGAGCTTGCCGGCTGCGGAGTAAAAGGTATTCGCTGGGATGCTGCAAAACACATTAGTCTCCCTTCCGAAAACTGTGGATTCTGGAGTGCCGTCACAGCTAATAATCTCTGGCATTACGGTGAAATTCTCGACAGCCCGGGCGGAAGCAATGCGCAGGCGCTAATGAAAGAATACACCGATTATATATCGGTTACCGATAACTCTTATGCCAATGCCGTGCGTTCGCAAATTCGCTCGGGTCAGGCTGCAATTTCAATAGGTTCGCTCACGCAACAAGGCATTGCGCCGAACAAACTGGTATATTGGGCCGAGAGTCACGATACCTTTGCAAACCAGGGCGGAGAAACAAAACAGATTTCCCAGGCTGTTATCGACCGAACATGGGCATTGATGGCATGCCGTCAGGGAGCGACAGCACTCTATCTGTCGCGTCCTTCAAATACCGGCTACAACGATATAAAGATCGGTGTCAAGGGCAGTACCGGATTTACCGCTGCCCATATTGCTGCAGTGAACCGTCTTCGTAATGTAATGGGCGATACCCCCGAGTATATAAGTTCGGCCGACGGCGTTACATGCATAACCCGTGCCGGAGGTGGCGCATGCATAGTTGTGGCAAACGGCTCTTCCCGTGCTGTAAATGTTCCCAACGGTGCTTCCTATGTTCCGGCAGGTACATATAAGGATGAGGTTTCGGGGAATGTCTTTACTGTTACCGCCGGATCGATAAGCGGCACTGTAGGCGCTTCCGGAATTGCTGTGATTTATGACGAAAGCGTAATAAATGCTCCGCGAATCGATTTCGAACCGGGGGCTACAAGTTTCTCAACACCCTCTCTTGAAGTCCGTGCTACTCTTGTCAATGCCACATCGGGTACAATCACTGTCAACGGAGGATCTCCCATAACTGTAAGTTCGCAGGAAACCGTGCTGAATATCGGTGCGGACGAACCTTACGGCCCCATCCGTGTACAATGGACTGCGAAATCAGATACCGAAATGCGTTCCGGATATATTGAATACACTAAAATCGACCCGGATGCCCGTCCTGCCGACATGCCCGATGAGTTCTATATTCTCGGTGAGGTGAATACCTTGACATGGGATCCCGCAAAAGGCGTTGCCATGACGGCCGCGGGTTCAAAATTCACTGCCGATGTAAAAATAAAGGGGTATTTCAGCTTTGCCAAAAAGCTTGGCTCTGCCGGCGACTGGAACTCGTTCAATGCTTCGGGAAACCGCTACGGCTTTTCTTCCGATGCAACCGCCGCATTGGGGCAGAAAGTATATTTCGAGCAGCTCAACGATCCCAAGGCAATGAGTGTGACAGGTATTACTTCAACCAAAACATATACCGTAACAGTGGATTGGAACGATAAGAGCGTTATGGTTACCGAACCTTCCGGAGTGGAGAATATTGTTGCGGATAATGATGCGCCTGTGGAATATTTCACGCTTCAAGGCATACCCGTATCGGAGCCCGGCAGCGGATTATATATTCGCCGTCAAGGCTCGCAGGTAAGTAAGGTGTATATACGATAAACTTGCGTAATATGATAAAAACGGGCTGTCCGAAGACAGCCCGTTTTTATTATAGGAATGTTGTCGCTACTTTACATGGAACAAAGCCGCTTTGCCATCGGCGTTTACAAGATAGGTGCCTGCCGAGGGTAACTCGATATTGTCGACAGATTTGGCCGAGAGAATTTGTGCCCCTGCGACTGTGCTTACCGATACAACAGATGCTCGGCGAGAAAATTTTACTATTCGGCCGGCAAGATGCATTTCCATGGTGTCCGACAGGTTGGAAATGCTTTCCACTCCTCCGAATTCTCCTGCGTGGAAACGATAGGCAGCCAACCCGTTGCCGGGACTGTAGACGAATATGTCGGCTTCGTCATCGCTTCGCTTAACGACATCAATTGCGGTTATTCCCGAGCCTGACTCAACAGTTCCCAGACCGGCAGCCGGGAATGCTCCAATGAAGTTCAGTCCATTGAAACTTCTTTCCATGGTTTTCTCTGCAATAGCAACCTGAACTCCGTTTGCAGCCGATGCGTAACTGTAAATAATATAATCTCGTCCGGCAAGCGAAACAACCGCAGCCCCGTTGGTTGCATTGTCGCGAGGTGCTGCGTACAAGGCACTGTCGAAAGACCCGATGAGTGTTTCGCTGCGATACATGCTGAAACCTATGGAGCCTCCGTTAATATAATAGTAGGATGCGTCCAAAGGAACAACTCGAGGCGATATGCCGAAATTGGTGGCGTCAGCCGGGTAGAAGCCTTTGAGTCGATAAGTCATGCCTCCTCCTGTACCTAACGAGAGAAGATTTTTGGGATTGTCCCATACGTGAATTTCGTTGGTAGATGATACGGGGACATATAGTGTGAAAGCTCCTGTGTTTATATTTCCCGTTATACCTACATGATCTACCCGCCATGTTTGTCCGGCATTTGTCTTAAGTTCTGCAAACTGCGTCAGCTCGCCGGTTTCAAGATTAACCTTGAATATAATCAGGGGATATGCCGAGGTATCGGTCGACAGATTGGTTATACATATGTTCCCTTCCGAATCCTTAATTACATCGTTGCACGGGTAGTAGGGCACACGTCCGTTCTCGCTCAATTGTATAGTGCGAAGCAACTCGCCTGTAGAGGCGTCATATTCGTTAAGGTATATATTGGTTTTTGTTGTGTTGCGTTCGCGGCCGCTTATGTATACACGGTTGCCTACAGCTGTCATGCCACGATTCATGTCGCCCTTACGTTCAAACACCATGTTTTCGTAAGGAGCATGCGCCGAACGATACCAAAGGTTGGTCAGTCGGGTTTCTCCGTTGTCGGGATATGTGTCGATATCGGTCTTTACCTGATAGTCTTTTTCATATATGCCGATTATGTCCTTTGCGACGGTGAATGTGGCTGCCGGAGAGTAGTTCGTGCTCCAGCGGCTGCCGCCGGCTTTAAGGCGCCATTCAAAGTCGCCTTTCCCGACAGACGCCACCGGAATTATAAGTGAGCCTGTTGTGTGATCGACTACTGTAGAGTACACCAGGCGGCGGGTAGCCGAGATTGTAGGGTCGTCGATGAGCAGGAAAATCTCGAGAGACAATGAGTAGTCGGTTTCTTCCCATTCGGGCTCGGGAACTGTCCAAGTCAATTCAATTTCGGGAACGGTAATTTCGGAGTTGTCGGCAGGCGACAGGGGCTTGCCTGTCGGAGCAGGTTTGCGTTCGGGAATTGTAAATGATGCAGGGGTGGAGTAATTCGAGAGCATGCCGGGAAGAGAGGATACAACTCGCCAGTATGCAGTGCTGCCGGTTATGAAATCGAGAGGAACGCTCACCGAGCATTCGGTTAGATTTGCGATTGTCTTGGTAATGACTTTGAAATTTTCGGTGTCGGAAAATTCAAGGATGTAGTTTGCTCCATTTACCGGTGTCCACTCAAATGTAGTATCCCAGTCCACCCGGTTGCCATTGACGGGAGAAAGGAGGCTTGTGGCCGGCGCGCGTTCAACCGAATAGTTTGCAAAAGCAGGCTCGTACTCATATCCGTAACCGTCGTAAACGCAAACGGCATACCAGTGAGCTATGGTTTTGTCGGCCGGAATTGTATACGATGGCGAGTAACTTACTCCTAAAAGATAGTCGGCGTTCAGCCCATCGCCGTCTTCGGCTAATGCCTGTGAGTAATCGAGCGTGGAAGGAATGGCGTAGACGCTGTAACGGACAATAGCTCGCGCCTCCTTTTCAACGGCTTTCCATGTGAGAGTTCCGTTTGAGTATTCAAGGTCTGAAACTGCAGGATATTGCACGCGGGTTTTCCAGTCTACGATAGGGACGAGAGATTTGCGGGTGTAGGAATTCGATTGTATATAATTGCCGAGGCCGCTGATGGCGGGGCCGTTCACACTTTTGGTATTATAGTAGATTTGCCCTGCCGAGTTGTTTTTGGTGTACTTGCGCGAAAATTCTATTTGATCTGTTATCTCGCTCCAGCCGGTTTCGTTATTGGGACCGAATTCGCCTCCAAGTTTATATGCGGCCACGCTGGTGTAGCAATGGCGGTTGTAATGGTCGGCAGCCATGTTCCACCATTCGCATAAAGGTTCGTGCGGAGCTTTAACGTTATAACTTGTCCAATAGATTTGCGGGCTTATGAAGTCGATAGAACCGTCTTCGAGCCATGCGAGACAGTCGGCATAGATTTTTGCATATTGCCAGTCGTTGGATGTTATTTTTGGAAGAGGCAGATTGCGCTCGCTTGCTGAAGCGTGTCCGACTCCTGCCGGCCCGATTCCGAAACGCATATCGGGGCGTACCGCCTGAATTTCGTCAAAGAGTTCGCGAACAAATGAATTGACGTTTTCCCGGCGCCAGTCGTAGAGACTGAGAGGAGACTTCGATTGTTTCCAAGTCACGTAGTCGTCGCTATCGGAATCTATTCCGGAATTGTTGTCGTCGTTCGGAGCGCCGGGCATGCCCTCGCCGGGGTAGAAATAGTCGTCGAAAAGCATTCCGTCGATGTCGTAGTTCATGTATACTTCTTTGAATACATCGAGGCAATGGCGGCGAGCACCTTCAACTCCGGGGTTGAATATTGTCCATGTTCCGTTTACACCTTTCATGAGCCACCCTTTTTCGCGCCATTCCTTGTCGAAATCGGTTTGATAATCGACACTGTTGGCATTTACTCGGAATGGGTTGAACCAGGCGTAGCATTCCATTCCTCGCTTGTGGCATTCCTCGATTGCGAATGCCAGCGGATCCCAACCGGGGTCTTTTCCGCGCACGCCGGTAAAGTCTTCGCTCCATGGCTCCAGAGTGGATTTGTAGTAAGCATCGGCACGGGGTCGGATGTGAATGCAGACGCTTGTGAAATTTTGGGCATCGAGTTCATCGAGATACTTTTGCAAACGTCTTTTCATTGTGTCTTCCGTTCGCAGGTCATCGCTCCATGGCCAGTCTATGCCCATGCCGGCCATCCAGGTGCTTCGGAATTCGCGTTTCGGCTGAGCATGAAGCGGAGTTCCGGCGCAGAGCAGCGCTATCGTTGCCGCCGCTGCAAGAAACAGTTTTTTCATAGTGGTTAGATTAAATTGGAGTTATAATAATGGTATTTGCCAAAGGCTTTTGATGGGTTTTATGAAAATGCTTGGTTTTAGGTGGTATTTTGACTAAGGAGAATGGTTAGTTAGGCAGTGGTTTGAGAACTAAAAACCGTTTCTTAGTGCTTGATGCTGCAAAGTTAATATTAAGGCAATAAAATACCTCTCCCTATTTGTTAAATAGGGTTAAAATGACAAAGATGGTCGGAATATTATGTCAAAATGCTGTCAAATCGGCCGGTCTGCTATAATAATTGCTCTCCGTTGTGGTGGACATGTGTCACTCGGTGCATTACCTTGCGTCCGTGGAAGGGTGTCCAATGACAAGGAGCCGTGACCATGTTGTCGGTAATTGTATATTCCTCGGGTTTTATAATAACAATATTTGCCGGGTCGCCGACGTTTAGTGTTCCGTAATTGCCCATGCCGAATATTGTGGCCGGCGCCGATGTCATTTTATTTACAATAAGTTGTAATGGCAGGTATGTGAGCATTACAGGGAGTGCAAAGCGAATGGATGGTGCTCCGCTGGCAGCCGTAAGTGCTCCTCCCTGTTTTTCTGCAGCAAGGTGTGGGGCGTGGTCGGTGGCTATTGTGTCTATTGCGCCGCGTTTGAGTGCCGAGCGTATTTCCTCGGCATCCACTTCGGTTTTTATTGCAGGATTCACTTTGTGGCGCCATGAGCGCTGAGTTGCATCGGCAAGTACCGGATCGAGGTAGAGCGGAGTAGTTTCGGCGGTAATCTGTTTTCCTTCAAGCGGACCTTCGGAGAGCAGTTCCCGCACTTCGTCGGCGGTGCTGATATGAGCCAGATGCAAGCGTGTTCCATAGCGTATTGCCAATTCAACAGCTGCTGCCGATGCTCGGAGACATGCCTCCCGCGAGCGTATGCGGCTGTGCATTTCAAGAGGGACATCTTTCGGGCTGCCATACAGTTCGGTGTAGTATGCGGCGTTTGAATTTATAATTTCGTTGTCCTCGGCGTGTACAACCACTGTGAGATTATTGTGAGTGCAGAATGCCATTACTTCGGCAAGCTCTTTCGGGTCGGGCGCACCCATTGCGCCTGTGGTTGTTCCCATGAAAAGTTTTACGCCTGCGATGTCGCGGAGATTGACATCGGCTATTTTTTTCATGAAACCGGGTGATGCCGCAATGAAAGGTTTGAATGATATTCGGCAATCCTGCCTGTATGCCAGTTCATATTTTTGTCGGAGAGATGCCGCGTCGACAGTCGCCGGGTTTGTGTTTGGCATATCGAACACTGTTGTAACCCCTCCGAGTATTGCCTCTCGGCTTTCGGTGGCGATATTTCCCTTGTGTTCCATTCCGGGAGTGCGGAAATGCACATGGCTGTCGATAAGTGCGGGAATAAGAAAAGCTTTTTCGGCATCGATAATATCGGCCGCTTGAGAAAAAATATCTGCGGGAGCGTCTCCCGAGCCTGTCGCTGCAATGATATTGCCTTTAATTGCGAGCCATCCAATGCCTCGACTGCTGTTGCAATCGCAGATTTCGGCGTTTATTATCAGCGTGTCGAAGTTCATAATGGCTTTGCCTTTGTGTATTTTTTAAAGAAAGAGTTCCATTTGAGGCGAATTACACCGAAGACGGCTTCACCGAAAATGCCCGAGTTCATTTTGCTTGTTCCGAGTACCCGGTTTACAAAGATTATGGGCATTTCCATTACCTTGAAACCGTGTTTACAGGCAGTGAATTTCATTTCAATCTGGAAGGCATAGCCTTTGAACTTTAT
Organism: uncultured Porphyromonadaceae bacterium; assembly: GCA_947175425.1. GTDB lineage: Bacteria > Bacteroidota > Bacteroidia > Bacteroidales > Muribaculaceae > CAG-873. The sequence goes on along the minus strand of CAMWMR010000003.1, from coordinate 67,309 downwards.
ATTGTCCAGCTCCATTGTTTCCAGTACGCGGCGGCGGTAGCATACAAAACCCGCAGTAGTGTCGTGAACGGGTATTCCGGTTATGAAACGAACATATTTGGAAGCGTAGTACGACATGAGTACTCTTCCCATCGGCCAGTTCACTACATTCACCCCCGAGACGTATCGAGAGCCGACAACGACATCGGCTTTTTCGTCGATTGCCATTTTTCGCAGTTTCACCAGGTCGGCAGGGTTGTGGGAGAAATCGGCGTCCATTTCGCAGATGAACTCATAGCCTTTGGCAAGGCAATGCTTGAATCCCTCGATATAAGCGGTTCCGAGGCCGAGTTTGCCGGCTCGCTCAATGAGGTCGACTCTACCGGGATACTGCGCCATTTTTTCTTTTACAATATCCGCAGTGCCGTCGGGAGAGTTGTCGTCAATAACGAGGATATCGAAAGGCGAGTCGAGCGCCATAACCGCGTCGATAATAGCGGCAGCGTTCTCACGCTCGTTGTACATTGGGATAATAACCGCGGCATCGTTGGCGGTCGATAGAGTTGAACTGCTCATTGGTAGGCTAAGACTTCGGTAAAAATTTCGGGATGCTTAAATAAAGTGTCCGAATATAAACACAAAAGTAAGTATTATAATTGTCAGTAAAAAGGCAATTAATTAATTTTAAGAAACGAGCAATTGGTATTCAATAAAATATTTGCGAGAACCGATAAAAATTTGTACCTTTGCAGCCGGAAAAATTCATTTCCAACTAAACAATTAATTATCAACCAAAAATGCAGTACGAAACCGTTTTCATTTTAACTCCCGTTTTGTCTGACGCCCAGATGAAGGAAGCGGTAGAAAAGTTCGCTAAGGTGCTCACCGATAACGGCGCCGAAATTGTGAACAGCGAAGAATGGGGCCTCCGCAAACTTGCCTACCCCATCGACAAGAAATCGACAGGCTTCTACAGCCTCATCGAATTTAACGCTGACCCTCAGGTAATCCGCAAACTGGAAATCGCTTACCGTCGTGACGAACGCGTTCTCCGTTGGCTTACTTTCCGTCAGGACAAATACGCAGCAGAATACGCCGCCAAGCGTCGTGCACGTCGTGCCGCCGCTCCTCAGGCTCAAACCACAGAAAACAAGGAGGACTAAATCATGGCACAAGCACAATCCGAAATCCGCTACCTCACTCCCATGTCGGTGGATGTGAAGAAGAAAAAATACTGCCGTTTCAAACGTTTCGGCATTAACTTCGTAGATTACAAGGATCCGGAATTCCTCAAGAAATTCCTCAACGAACAGGGTAAGATTCTTCCCCGTCGTATCACAGGAACTTCTCTCAAGTTCCAGCGTCGTGTAGCTCAGGCCGTTAAACGTGCCCGTCACCTCGCTATCCTTCCCTACGTTACCGACCTTATGAAATAACCCTTAATTGCCAGGATATATGAAAATTATTCTCAAAGAAGACGTTACCGGTCTCGGCTACAAGGACGAAGTGGTTGAAGTAAAGGACGGTTACGGCCGTAACTTCCTCATCCCCACAGGTAAAGCCGTTGTTGCTACACCCTCGGCTCTTAAGGTACTTGCCGAAAACCTCCGTCAGCGCGCACACAAGCTCGCTAAAATCAAAGCTGATGCCGAAGCTCTTGCTGCTCAGCTCCAGGATGTTAAACTTACTATCGGTGCCAAGACAAGCGCTACCGGAACCATCTTCGGTTCTGTAAACAGCATTCAGATTGCTGAAGCTCTTGAAAAACTCGGCCACAATGTTGATCGTAAGCTCATCGAAATCAAACAATCCGTTAAAGAAGTTGGCGAATATACCGCTACTGTAAAACTCCACAAGGAAGTTCTTGTAGAAATTCCTTTTGAAGTAGTAGCCGAATAATATATTCGTTATAGTTATAAAGCGCGTTCCGTACTGTACGGAGCGCGCTTTTGTTTATTTTGAATAAAGAGTAATAAAGAAACGGAGCTGTCTCACGACGCCCCGCTTTCTAATACACAATTATCTATAAAACAACTATTTAATGTCCATGAATGTTTCTATATGGCGCAAAGAAAAATCGCCATTCCGGCAGCTTTACAGCGGCAGGAGTGGTGACACAAAGTCGGATTAATAATTACAGAGGTGCACATATTTTACAGCCCGTGCGAGGCAATACTCAACTTTGGTCACGTTTTCTGCTGCAAAGTTAGTGCGTTTTCGTTAAATTTCAACTAAAAAAATGTTAAATATCAAACTCAACATTTTCAAAGTTCTGTTGTTATAAAATTTGAACGCCCTTTAGTTCACCAATTCAATATCAAAATGTTATAAATTTTACTTCTATGGACGCCTCCCACACTGCTGAAGCAATTGAAAATCACAATCTGGCACAATGGCTGATGGATCTGGTAAGAACCGGACTTACTAAAACGGGAATTTCCCACAACGATACCGTTGTGGATATTGTATATCTTGTGTTAGTTATAGCAGCAGCCTTTCTGCTTGGATGGCTGTTACAGAAAGCTGTGTATTTTGTGGTGAGGAAAATTGTGAGTATGCGTGAGGGTGTGCTGGGGCGAGAGCTGCTGAAAGCCAAAACCTTGGGGCGCTGTTGCCTGATTCTTCCGCCTCTGGTAATTCTTGCGCTTGTGCCGTTTGCATTTGAAGACAGTCGCAAAACACTTGTGATTGTTGAGCGTATAGCGGCGGTATATGCTTTGGTGGCATTGGGAATCGGCCTGGCATCGGTAATGGATTTTATATTCAACTATTATAATATACACGAGAATACCCGAAAGTTGCCTATGAAAGGTTTACTTAATATAGGCAAGGGGCTGATGTGGATTATTTTAGTAATTATAGCGGTGTCTATAGCCGTAGACAAGTCGCCTGCTATTCTGCTTACCGGGCTTGGTGCTTTTGCCGCCGCATTAATGCTTGTGTTTAAGGATAGTATTCTCGGTTTTGTAGCAGGGATTCAGATGTCGCAGAACGATATGTTGCACGTCGGTGACTGGATTGTGGTTCCGTCGACACCTGCCAATGGCGTTGTTCTTGATGTTACCCTTACAGCCGTGAAGGTGCAGAATTTCGATAATACCATTGTGACAGTGCCTCCTTATACACTTGTGTCGACATCGTTTCAGAATTACCGGGGTATGGTGCAGAGCGGTGCTCGCCGTATTGTAAAGACTCTTACAATAGATGTTCCCACCATTACAGCCATAACTCCCGAGGAGACAGATGCTATTGTGGCTAAGTATCCGATACTGAAATCTTTTGTTGACGGGCTAAGGCAAGCGGGTAAAACTGAGCAGGATGACGGCGGTCTTACTCCAATAAACGGCACCATTGAGACAAATCTCGGTTTGTTCCGTGCCTATATATGTCTTAAGGTGTACAACAGTCCGCTCATGGCTAACAACCAGCAGATTCTAATCCGTCTTATGGATGCAACTCCTTACGGGCTCCCGCTTGAGATTTATTGCTTTACCGCCACTACCGACTGGGATAAGTATGAGGCAATACAGAGTGCCCTTCTGGAGCATCTGACTGTTGTGTGCGGCGATTTCGGCCTTGGAATTTACTCCAGCTCGTCGCTGTCGGTGAGTGAGGATACCGCTCCCGCTCCCGAAGTTCCCGGAGCCGCACAAACGCAGGATTCTGCGAAAAGCTGATAAAACAGCTTGCTTATGAACGGGAAACATGTTATCTTTGTGCTGTCGGCGCAATATTTTTGCCAATGAAACTGAATGAAGAATATGAATAAACTTGCTACGTTTGTTTCTGCGCTTGCTCTTGTGTTTTTTGTCGCTCCTGCCGAAGCGGGAGAAGTGAAGTGGCTTGAGACCTCGCACGATTTCGGTGCATTCGATGAGGATTTCGGGCCGGTGAGCTGCGACTTCAAGTTCGTAAATACCGGTAGCGAACCGGTTTCGATACTATCTGCGCGAGCTTCATGCGGATGTACAAGCCCCAAATATACGCGCGAAGCGGTTGCTCCCGGAGATACGGCTGTTATTTCCGTGACTTACGACCCTGCAGGACGACCCGGACGTTTTTCCAAATATGTAGGAGTAGAACTGTCGGGCGGTGTTCCCAAAATAAAACTTACTGTAGAAGGTACGGTGATAGGTTCGGAAGGCAGTGTGGCCCGTCGTTATCCATGGAGTTGTGACGGACGCGTACAGCTAAGCCGAAACGGTGTTCTTTTCGGACAAGTAAAAAAAGGCAAATTGCGCACTGTTTCCATTGAGGCATATAACCGCAGTTCCGATACTGTATCTTTTTCCTTCCCGGAATTGCCGAAGTATATTAATGTTGAGGTGCCGGTGAAGAAGCTCGGCCCCGGCGAACAGACGTCAATAATGTTTTTCTTGCGTTCGGAACGTTGTCCGCTGTACGGGCTTGTGAATGATACCATTGTGATGCACACCGGCAATGACGGCCAATGCGCGTTAAATACCATGGCTGTTATAGAGGAGGATTTCTCGGCCGTCTCCGACAAAGAACTTGCCAAAGCTCCTGTGCTTTCGACTGTAAGGAGCGTGGATTTCGGTTCTATGTCGCGAGGAGAGGTGTATTCCAAAACCTTTGAACTGAAAAATACCGGTAAAAGTGTTTTGAAAGTGCGCCGCGTGTATAGTGCCGATCCCGGTGTTGAGGCAAAAGTTGATAAAACAGAAATCAAGCCCGGAAAGACGGCACTTGTAACTGTTGTGGTGAATACGTCGGAATTGCCGGGAGCGCTTCTTAATGCGCGAGTGTCGGTAATAAGCAACGATCCTCAGAATCCAACAAACAATGTACGTTTGGTAGGGGAGTTGTAATTTTGTAACTTTGCCAAACCGTCATTAATAATCATTAGATGAAGTATTCCAAATCGATATTCGCCGGACTTCTTGCCGGTTTGTGTGTATTTGTTTCCGTAGCGGGCAATGATGCTTCGCGCAAGGATAAGTTCATGCGTAAACTCCAGGTATTTAACAGTATTGTAAAAGAGTTGAATACCAATTATGTAGATACTCTCAATGCCAATGAGCTCATGGACGAGACAATTGGAGCCTTGTTGTATCAGATAGACCCGTATACCGAATATTATCCGGCCGATGACCAGGATGAGTTGCTCTCTATTTCGCAAGGGCAGTATCCGGGTATCGGGTCGGTTATCAGCAAGCGCGGAGGCGAGGTTATTATTGCCCAGCCTCAAGAGGGTAGTCCGTCGCAGAAGCAGGGCTTGATGCCCGGCGATGTGATTCTTGCCATTAACGGGGATACGCTTGCGGCGGATGTTGATGTGACGCAGGTTAGCCGTCGTCTGCGCGGACAGGCCGGCACGGAGGTGAAGCTTGATATGCGCCGTCCTTTTGTTGCCGACAGTCTTTTTTCGGTGACAATTGTACGCGACAATATAAAGGTTGCGCCGTTGCCTTATTATGGTGTTGATGCCGATGGGGTAGGGTATATCCGCCTTACTACTTTTAATGAGTCGTCGGCTCGCAGTGTGCGCAGTGCGGTGCTTGATATGATGAAGAATCCGGCACTCAAGGGTCTTGTGATAGATCTTCGCAGCAATGGCGGCGGTCTGCTTGAGGGTGCTGTCCAAATAGCATCGAATTTTGTGCCTAAAGGGACTGAGATAGTGCGCACTCAAGGACGAGATTCGCGTGACCGTAAAATTTATAAAACCACAACGGGGCCACTTGATACCGAACTCCCTTTGGCATTTCTGATTGACGGCGGAACTGCTTCGTCGTCGGAAATTCTTGCAGGTTCGATGCAGGATCTTGATCGTGCGGTAATTGTGGGACAGCGCAGTTATGGCAAAGGTTTGGTACAGGTATCGCGTCCTTTGCCCTTTGGTGATTTGCTCAAAATAACTGTCGGACGTTATTACATACCGTCGGGACGTCTTATACAGGCTCTTGATTATCAGAATCGTGATGAGCAGGGCCGACCTACCCGTATGCCCGACAGCCTTACTACCGAGTTTCGCACTGCTGCCGGCCGTACTGTGCGCGATGGCGGTGGAATTACTCCCGATGTTGTGATGAAGGTGTCGGAAGGCAACCGGTTGCTCTATAACATTGTGGCCGACAACTGGGCGTTCGATTTTGCCACCAAGTATAGAGCAATGCATCCGGATGCTCCTGAGGACAGCATAGTTACAGATGCGGTTTTCAATGAGTTCAAGGCTTATATTGACCCTGATAAATTCAAGTACGACCGTCAGTGCGAGACTGCTGTTGAATTTCTGCGTAAAGCTGCCGAGAATGAGGGCTATATGACCGATTCTGTTGCCGCTCAGTTTGATATTCTTGCCGGAATGCTCAAGCATGATTTGAATCATGACCTTGACATAAACCGGGTAGAAATAGAAAAGATTCTTGAAACAGAGCTTGGGTCGCGCTATTTTACCAATGCGGAATTGTTGCGCAGACGTATTGGCGATGACGAGGAATATCTTGAAGCCAAGGCTATTCTTCTGGATGCCGACCGCTATCGCAAATTGCTTTCGCCGGAGAATTAGCCGATGTACAAGAGCCTCCGCTACGTGCGTGTCATTGTCTCTCTTATAGCTATGGGTGTGCCTGCGTGGGCACTTGTAGCAGGTTATGACAGTGTTTTTGTGCGTATGCAGGTTTTGACTTCGATTATGGGCGGAGCTGCCTTGTGTCTTGTTTTTTGGGCAGCGGTTACTTTGATATACGGGAGGATTTATTGCTCCACGGTGTGCCCCATGGGGGCGCTGATGGATTGTGTTGCGGCTGTGTCGCGGCTGTTGCGGAGAAAGAATAAAAACTATTTTTACTGCAAGCCGTCGCGCCGTACACGGGCTGTTTTTCTTGCCATAACTTTCGTGACGCTACTGTCGGGTTCGGCTCTTATTCCAACTCTTTTTGACCCGTATTCCGCTTATGCCAGAATGATAGAGGAATTTCTTGCACGTCCGCTCGGCCGGGCTTATTATGCGACGGCATACAGCATATCCACTATGGCAGTTGCTGTACTTACGGCTTTGGGTGTGATATATTTTTCGATGAGGCGCGGCCGATTAATTTGCAATACCGTGTGCCCGGTGGGGACGCTGTTGGGAATAGGAGGCCGCTATTCGTATTTCCATATGGAGATTGACCCGGATCGCTGTATCGGCTGTGGAGAGTGTGTGAGAGTTTGTAAAAGTGAATGTATAGACCTCCCGAAACGATGTGTGGACAATTCCCGTTGTGTTATATGTTTTAACTGTACGGCGTCCTGTCCGTCGGGGGCAATGAATTATAAATCCGGCAAATATCGTCTTGGAATGCCGATGATGCAATCGATAGACGAAGCGAGGCGACGGCCTGCAGCCAATATGGATTCGCCCATGCAAACTGATAAACCTATTAATAAATGAAACAATATCTTGACCTACTGAAGCATGTGCTTGAAAACGGCACGGAAAAAGGAGACCGCACCGGAACCGGAACAATTTCCACTTTCGGTTACCAAATGCGCTTTAATCTTGCCGACGGCTTTCCTTTGCTCACAACAAAAAAGCTGCATTTGAAGTCGATTATTCACGAGCTGCTGTGGTTCCTGCGCGGTGATACCAATGTGGCGTACCTTCAGGAAAACGGTGTGCGCATATGGAACGAGTGGGCGGATGAAACGGGCGATCTGGGCCATATATATGGTTACCAGTGGCGTTCGTGGCCTGATTATAAAGGAGGATTCATAGACCAGATTTCGCAGGCTGTCAATGATATCAAGAATAATCCGGATTCGCGCCGAATTATTGTGAGTGCGTGGAATGTGGCTGACCTTCCTAATATGAATCTGCCTCCATGTCACGCGTTTTTTCAGTTTTATGTTGCGCAGGGAAAATTGAGTCTGCAATTGTATCAGCGCAGTGCCGATTGTTTCCTTGGAGTTCCTTTCAACATTGCTTCGTATGCGCTTTTGCTAATGATGATGGCGCAGGTGTGCGGTCTTGAGGCCGGTGAATTTATTCACACGCTGGGAGATACTCATATATACATGAATCATCTGGAGCAGGCGAAGCTGCAGTTGCAGCGCGAGCCCAGGAGTTTGCCGCGAATGGTAATCAATCCTAAAGTGAAAGATATTTTTGATTTCAAGTACAGTGATTTTGAGCTTGAAGGATATGATCCTCATCCTCATATAAAAGCTGAGGTGTCGGTATGAAGCATATAATTGTGGCAATTGATCGCCGTGGGGCTATTGGCCGAGACGGCGATATGCTTTTTCATTTACGTGCCGATTTAAAGCGTTTCAAGGCCTTGACAATGGGAAGTGCGCTGATAATGGGGCGTAAAACATTTGAGTCGCTTCCGTCAGGTGCATTGCCGGGGCGGCGCAATATTGTTGTTAGTCGAAATGTTGATTATAAGGCCAATGGAGCCGAGGTGGTTACTTCGTTGGCCGAAGCTTATGCAAAGGCGGAGGCGAGTTCGGGAGAAATTTTTATAATTGGCGGATCTCAGATATATGCGGCAGCAATTGCTGATGCTGATGTTCTGGATATTACGCTTATTGATGCGGAAGGCGAAAATCCCGATACTTTTTTTCCTTCGATTCCGTTGGAAGAATTTGAAGTTGTTTGCATTGAGCCGGCAGATACTCAGCCTCCGGCCAAGTTTGTGACGCTTAAACGCCGAGTCCGAATTTAAGAACCATAAGATAGGCTGCCACAATCACCAATAGTACCGTTGAGGCTATTATGGAGGTTGTGGCAAATCGTTTGTATCCTGTTGAGTTGCCGTGTGCGCCGATAAAACCTAATGCGACCGAGCAAACGGCCAGTGCCAAGGCGGCATATCCGTTAGACCAAATCAAAGTGCACCAGGAAATGATGCACAACAAGCATGCCAGCCAAACGCAGAGATTAGAGGCACGTTTGTTTTTGTTTTTTGCCGGGGCGGTGTTTATTGCTTGATTTGCAGGAGATGATGTATTGATATTGCTCATGGCCGGAGTGTTGTGGCGTTGTTATTATTGGTGTGTAATGTGTACGACAGTGCAAAGGTAATAAAAATAATTGTCACATAGTTTAATTATGACAATTATTATTAAAAAAAGTTTAGTTTGCAAGTCGTAAAAATCCGACCGGGGCGATTTTTGAGCTTAATTATCGGCGTAGGAAAGTACGGTTGGAGATTTGATGTCAACACCGAATTGTTTGGCTCTTGCGAGTATTGCGCGAGCCAACTGAGGTTTCAATTCTTCGGGACAGTACCGGAAATATGCCTCGGCAGCACGTACGTGAGCAGCATCGGGCATTGGATATTCACGCCGTTCGGGGAGTCCGAAAACGGAATCGGGCAATTCTTTTTTTTCTTCGTATGAAATTCTGTCGTTCATATCGTTTGATTTGGGTTTGGTTTTAAGTAATAACGAGCGAGGTGCGCTTAGGTTCGGCTTGAGGGGGACGGAATTAATAAGCTGTTGAAAGTTTGAAAATTGTCGCATGTCTTTTTAATAAAAATATTGCGGAAATGTTTGGTATTTAGATAAATAATTGCTAACTTTGCAGCGTTGAACAGTGCGCTCAAGCGCCGTCTTGTTGCTAATTGGCTGGATGTCAATGCAATGAGCGGTTGTTGTGGGTGTGTGCCCGAAAGATTTTTCGGGGCTGTTCGGCGACAAAAACGAGATAAAACGAATAAACAGATATACAAGTAATAACATTAACAAACTAAGATGCCTACTATTCAGCAATTAGTACGTAAAGGCCGCGTAGCCCTCGAAGACAAGAGCAAGAGCCCTGCATTGGATTCCTGCCCTCAGCGTCGCGGCGTATGTGTGCGCGTCTACACTACCACCCCCAAGAAACCTAACTCGGCTATGCGTAAAGTAGCCCGTGTGCGTCTCACCAACGGTAAGGAAGTAAACTCCTATATTCCCGGTGAAGGCCACAATCTCCAGGAACACTCAATTGTTCTTGTGCGTGGTGGTCGTGTGAAAGACCTTCCCGGTGTTCGTTACCACATTGTACGTGGTACTCTGGATACCGCAGGTGTGAAGGATCGCACTCAGCGTCGTTCCAAGTACGGAGCCAAGCGTCCCAAGGCCGGTGCAGCCAAGAAGTAATTCGTCGTTAAACGCCGAGTGAAGCAAACTTAAAGCACCCGAGTAAACAAATTTTATTTATTAACTCGTTTTTGCATTTCTTGCAGCTATCTTATGGTTGAGTAAGCGCGCGGCAGCGGCCGTGGCTGAAGAATAAACGAAGCAAGCAACCAAGCAATCAAAAACAAAAACTACGACAACTCAAAATGAGAAAGTCCAAGCCTAAAAAACGGCTCGTTCTTCCCGATCCCGTGTTCGGTGATGTTCGCGTTACAAAATTTGTGAACCACCTCATGTACGATGGAAAAAAGAACACCGCATTCGCTATTTTCTATAGCGCTCTTGAGACTGTGAAGTCTAAAATGCCCAATGAAGAGCTTACTGCTCTCGATGTCTGGAAAAAAGCTCTTGAAAACGTAACTCCCCAGGTGGAGGTTAAGAGCCGTCGCGTTGGTGGCGCAACTTTCCAGGTGCCCACTGAAATCCGTGCCGACCGCAAGGAATCCATATCAATGAAAAATCTTATTTCTTACGCCCGCAAACGTGGAGGCAAAACTATGGCCGACAAGCTCGCAGCCGAAATAGTTGACGCTTTCAATAACCAGGGTGGCGCATACAAACGTAAAGAAGATATGCACAAGATGGCTGAAGCTAACCGTGCATTCGCTCACTTCCGTTTCTAAGCGATTTTTTGTTGAATACTTTTTTCCTACCCTCGAAAAATGGCTAAATCAGACGAACAACTTAAATATACCCGCAATATCGGCATTATGGCTCACATCGATGCCGGTAAAACAACTACTTCGGAGCGTATTCTTTTCTATACCGGTCTTACTCACAAGATTGGTGAAGTTCATGATGGCGCTGCTACAATGGACTGGATGGCTCAGGAGCAGGAGCGCGGTATTACAATTACCTCTGCCGCTACTACCACTTTCTGGAAGTATGAAGGCGATAAGTTCAAAATCAACCTTATTGACACTCCGGGGCACGTTGACTTTACTGTGGAAGTTGAACGTTCACTCCGCGTGCTCGATGGTGCAGTTGCAACTTTCTGTGCCGTAGGTGGTGTTGAACCTCAGTCAGAAACCGTATGGCGTCAGGCTGATAAATATAATGTACCCCGAATCGGTTATGTTAACAAAATGGACCGCTCGGGTGCAAACTTCTTTGAAGTAGTACGTCAGCTCAAGGACGTACTCGGCGCAAATCCCTGCCCCATTCAGATTCCTATCGGTGCTGAAGAAACTTTCAAAGGTGTAGTAGACCTTATTCAGATGAAAGCTATCTTCTGGCATGATGAAACAATGGGTGCTGATTACAGTGTGGAAGAAATTCCCGCAAGTCTGCAGGATGAAGCAGAGCAGTGGCGCGATGCCATGCTCGAGAAAATCGCCGAGTATGATGATGACCTCATGGCAAAATACTTCGATGATCCTTCCACTATTACTGTAGAAGAAATCAAGAAGGCTCTCCGCAAAGCAACTCTTGCTATGGATGTAGTTCCCATGATTTGTGGTTCTTCGTTCAAAAACAAAGGCGTTCAGTGTCTTCTCGACTCTGTTTGCGCATATCTTCCCAGCCCTCTTGACAGTGGCGCTGTAGAAGGTCATGCAGTGGACAACGCCGATGAGGTTATTACACGCGAGCCTTCCAGTGAGGCTCCTATGTGTGCGCTTGCATTCAAGATTGCAACCGACCCCTATGTAGGACGTCTTACATTCTTCCGTGTTTATTCCGGCGATATGGTTGCCGGCTCCTACGTTCTCAACAGCCGTTCCGGCAAGAAAGAGCGTGTTTCCCGTCTGTTCCAGATGCACTCCAACAAGCAGAATCCTATGGAGCAGATTGGTTGCGGTGATATCGGCGCAGGTGTAGGCTTCAAAGATATCCGTACCGGTGACACTCTTTGCGACGAAGGACATCCTATTGTACTTGAAGCAATGGAATTCCCCGATCCTGTAATCGGTATTGCTGTAGAACCCAAAACTCAGAAAGACCTCGACAAACTTGGTGTAGGCCTTCAGAAGCTTGCCGAAGAAGACCCCACTTTCCGCGTTGAAACAAACGAAGAGACCGGACAGACCGTTATTTCCGGTATGGGTGAGCTTCACCTTGATATTATCATTGACCGTCTGCGTCGCGAATTCAAGGTAGAATGTAATCAGGGTCGTCCTCAGGTTACTTACAAGGAAGCTATTACACGTCCCTACGAGCTTCGCGAAGTATTCAAGAAGCAAACCGGTGGTCGCGGTAAGTTCGCCGATATTATTGTTCGTGTTGAGCCTGTTGACGAAGGTTTTGAAGGTAATCTTCAGTTTGTTGACGAAGTCAAAGGTGGTAACATTCCCAAGGAATTCATTCCCTCTATTCAGAAAGGCTTTGTAACAGCAATGAAGAACGGTGTTCTTGCCGGCTTCCCCGTAGAACATCTCAAAGTAACTGTAATTGACGGTTCTTTCCACCCGGTTGACTCCGATCAGCTTTCGTTTGAATTGTGTGCAATTCAGGCCTTCAAGAAAGCCTCTGAAAACGCCGGACCTGTTCTTCTTGAACCTATCATGAAGATTGAAGTGGTTACCCCCGAGGAATCCATGGGTGATGTTATCTCCGACCTTAACAAGCGTCGCGGTCAGGTAGAAGGCATGGAAAGCAGCCGCTCCGGTGCCCGTGTTGTTAAAGCCAAGGCTCCTCTTGCCGAAATGTTCGGTTACGTTACCGCGCTCCGTACAATCACTTCCGGTCGAGCAACTTCCACTATGACCTTCTCGCACTACGCAGAAGTTTCCAACTCTATTGCAAAAGAAGTGCTGGCTGAATGTCAGGGCCGCGCCGACCTCCTTAAATAAAATAACACACTCAACAATATGAACCCCGTAATTCGTATAAAACTCAAATCTTACGACCACAGTCTCGTCGACAAATCGGCTGAGAAAATCGTAAAGACAGTGAAATCGATTGGCGCGGTAATCAGCGGACCTATCCCCCTGCCCACCCACAAACGCATTTTCACAGTTAACCGTTCCACCTTCGTTAACAAGAAGAGCCGCGAACAGTTCCAGCTCAGCTGCTATAAGCGTCTTATCGACATCTACAATGCTACTCCCAAAATTGTAGACGCCCTTATGAAGCTCGAACTTCCCAGCGGTGTGGAAGTGGAAATCAAGTGCTAATACACCTCACCAATTTACAATAATCAAATTAACAGAGAAATGCCAGGATTAATTGGAAAGAAAATCGGAATGACATCCGTTTTCAGTGCCGACGGACGCAATGTTCCGTGCACTGTTATCGAAGTAGGTCCTTGTGTAGTTACTCAGGTTAAGACAGAAGCAACCGACGGCTATGACGCTCTTCAGCTTGGTTTCGAAGACCAGAAGGAAAAGCACCTTACCCAGCCCGAGCTCGGACACTTCCGTAAAGCCGGCGTAGCTCCCAAGCGACACTTGGCCGAGTTCAAAGGATTTGGTAACACCTACGCTCTTGGAGACACTATCGGTGCCGACCTGTTCACCGAAGCAGACTTCGTAGACGTAGTGGGAACCTCTAAAGGTAAAGGCTTCCAGGGCGTTGTTAAACGTCATGGTTTCGGCGGCGTTGGCCAGGCTACCCATGGTCAGCATAACCGTCTTCGTGCCCCCGGTTCTGTAGGTGCATGTTCTTACCCTGCAAAGGTGTTCAAAGGCATGCGCATGGCCGGCCAGACAGGCAACGAACGCGTTACCGTTCAAAATCTCCAAATCATCAAAGTGATACCCGAGCACAACCTCATCATGATTAAGGGTTCTATCCCCGGTTGCAAAGGTTCAATCGTCTTAATTGAGAAATAAACATGGAACTCGCAGTATACAACCAGCAAGGCCAGGATACCGGCCGTCGCGTTAACCTCAACGACGAGGTTTTCGCAATCGAGCCCAACGAGCACGCCCTTTATCTCGACGTTAAGCAGTACCTTGCTAATCAGCGTCAGGGAACTCACAAATCAAAAGAACGCAGCGAAGTAAGCGGTTCAACCCGCAAGCTCCACAAGCAGAAAGGTGGCGGCGGCAGCCGTATCGGTGATATCAATTCACCCGTACTCGTAGGTGGTGGCCGTGTATTCGGTCCCCGTCCCCGCGACTATCGTTTCAAGCTTAACAAGAAGCTCAAAGACCTCGCACGTCGTTCCGCACTCAGCATTCAGGCAGCCGCCAATCACATCATTGTGGTTGAGGAGCCCGTTTTTGAAGCCCCTAAAACTAAAGATTTTGTAAATTTTGCTAAAAATCTTGAAGTTAACGGCAAAAAACTGCTTCTCGTTTTGGCAGGTAAAAATAATAACGTATTTTTGTCCATGCGTAATGTGCCCGATGCCCGCATGATGGTAGCATCGGACATCAACGCATATGCTGTGCTTAATACCGAAGCCCTGCTCCTGAGCGAGGCTGCGGTTGAAGTTATTAATAAACTCTAACGCTCCACAAGGAACACAAATATGGACATCTCAATTCAACCCATTATCACCGAAAGAGCAACAAAGCTTTCCGAGAAGCGTAATTGCTACACTTTCCGTGTGTCTCCCGACGCCAACAAGTACCAGATTAAATCGCTCATCGAGCAGATTTACGGCGTGAAAGTGGTAAGCGTCAACACTGCTGTCATGCGCGGTAAAAACAAGTCCCGCTGGACAAAGAGCGGCCTTCTCCGCGGCAAGACCGCCCGTTGGAAAAAAGCCTACGTAACAGTAGCCAACGGCGAAAGCATCGAATTCTTTAGCAATATTTAACACAAATGGCAGTAAGAAAATTCAAGCCCACAACCCCTGGGCAGCGTCACAAGGTCATCGGTGTGTTTAAAGGTACTATCACTGCTACCACACCGGAAAAATCTCTTACCGTCGGCAAGCGTTCAACAGGTGGTCGTAACAACGAAGGCCACCTGGCTAACCGCTACATGGGTGGCGGCCACAAGCGCAAATACCGTATTATCGACTTTAAGAGAAATCGCGACGGCATTCCCGCAGTAGTAAAATCAATCGAGTACGATCCCAACCGCAGCGCTCGCATTGCTCTTCTCTACTACGTAGACGGAGCTAAAGCTTACATCATCGCTCCTAACGGACTTGAAGTAGGCACCACACTTCTCAGCGGTCCCGATGCCGCTCCCGAAGTTGGAAACGCTCTTCCCCTCAGCAAAAT
Organism: uncultured Porphyromonadaceae bacterium; assembly: GCA_947175425.1. Classification (GTDB taxonomy): domain Bacteria; phylum Bacteroidota; class Bacteroidia; order Bacteroidales; family Muribaculaceae; genus CAG-873. The sequence goes on along the minus strand of CAMWMR010000003.1, from coordinate 52,082 downwards.
CCCCGTAGGTACCCTTATCCATTGTATTGAACTGCGTCCCGGCCAGGGAGCTTTTATGGCTCGTTCTGCCGGCACATTTGCTCAGCTCATATCTCGCGAAGGCAACTACGCCATTATCAAACTCCCTTCAGGTGAAACCCGTAAAGTACTTGCCGAATGCAAGGCAACCGTGGGAACCGTAGGCAACAGCGAACACTCGCTCGAACGTTCCGGTAAAGCCGGTCGCTCGCGTTGGCTTGGCCGTCGTCCCCGCAACCGCGGTGTTGTTATGAACCCTGTCGATCACCCCATGGGTGGTGGTGAAGGTCGCGCTTCCGGCGGTCATCCCCGTTCACGCAAAGGCCTCTACAGCAAGGGTCTCAAAACTCGCTCGCCCAAGAAGCACTCTTCTAAGTACATTATTGAGAGAAGGAAGAAAAAATAATCTGAAAAAACGCAAATATGAGCCGTTCATTAAAAAAAGGTCCTTTCATCAGCATCAAGCTGGAAAAGAAGGTTGCAGCTATGGAAGCTTCCGGCAAAAAGAATGTCATCAAGACATGGAGCCGTGCTTCTATGATTGCTCCCGAGTTCGTAGGCCATACCTTTGCTGTGCATAACGGAAATAAATTCATTCCCGTTTATGTTACAGAAAACATGGTAGGACACAAGCTTGGCGAATTCGCCCCCACCCGCACATTCCGTGGACACGGTGGCAACAAAAAGAAATAAGACGGGCCTGACAATCATTAATCATCGAATTTAAAGACGACTAAATACAATGGGTGAAAGAAAAAGATTATCAGCCAACCGACGCAAGGAAGAGCAGAAGCAAATAGCTTTTGCAAAACTCCTGAATATACCCACATCTCCCCGCAAGATGCGTCTGGTAGCCGACATGGTACGTGGCAAGGAAGTTTTCCGTGCCCTCGGCATGCTCAAGTTCTCCAACAAGGAGGCTGCTGCCCGCCTGGAAAAACTGGTACGTTCCGCTGTTGCCAACTGGGAACAGAAGAACGAACGCAAAGCCGATGCCGGCGAACTTTACATCTCTACAATTACCGTTAACTGCGCTCCCATGCTCAAGCGTCTGCGCACTGCCCCCCAGGGTCGTGGCTACCGCATCCGCAAACGTGCAAACCACGTTACCGTTATTGTAGACACTATCGATAAACAAGTTAATACCGAGGCTTAACAATGGGACAGAAAGTTAATCCTATAAGCAATCGCCTGGGCGTAATTCGCGGCTGGGACTCTAACTGGTCGGAAAAAGGTAAATACCCCGACAATATTCTCGAGGACTACAAACTCCGCGAGTACCTCAATGTACGCCTGGCCGACAGCAGCGTCTCGCGTATAGTAATCGAGCGCACACTCAAGCTCATCACTGTAACAGTGTGCACATCCCGTCCCGGCAAAATTATCGGCCCCGGCGGAGAAAAAGTTGAAAAACTCAAAGAAGAGCTCAAGAAAATCACCGACAAGGACGTTCAAATCAACATCTACGAAGTTAAGCGTCCCGAACTCGATGCAGAAATTGTAGCAGCCAACATCGCTCGTCAGATTGAAGGCAAAGTGGCTTATCGCCGTGCAGTTAAAATGGCAGTTGCAGCTACAATGCGTGCCGGTGCCGAAGGTGTGAAAGTACAGGTTAGCGGACGTCTCAACGGTGCTGAAATGGCACGTTCCGAAATGTTCAAAGAAGGCCGTACTCCTCTGCACACTCTCCGTGCCGACATCGACTACGCTCTTGTTGAAGCTCACACCAAGGTTGGTGTTATCGGCGTGAAAGTTTGGATTTGCCGTGGCGAAGTTTACGGCAAACGCGACCTTGCTCCCGCATTCACCAATAATCAGAAAGAAGGCCGACCCAGCGCCGGCAAAGGACGCGAACGCCGCGGCGGCTTCCGTTCCTCCAAAAACAACCGTTAACAAATTAAGCAAGACATCATAAAATGTTACAGCCTAAGAAAACTAAATTCCGCCGCGCGCAAAAAGGCCGCATGAAGGGAAATGCCCAGCGAGGCAATTCCCTGGCCTTCGGCTCCTTCGGAATCAAGACTCTGGAATCCAAATGGATTACCGGTCGCCAAATCGAAGCTGCCCGTATTGCCGTGACTCGTTATATGCAGCGTCAGGGTCAGATATGGATTCGTATCTTCCCCGACAAACCCATTACCAAAAAGCCTGCCGAAGTACGTATGGGTAAAGGTAAAGGTTCTCCCGAAGGTTTCGTGGCTCCCGTTACTCCCGGCCGCGTAATCATTGAAGTTGAAGGTGTAAGCTACGATATCGCAAAAGAAGCACTTCGTCTTGCAGCACAGAAACTTCCTGTTGTTACCAAATTTATTGTCCGTCGCGACTACGATCCCTCCCAAAACGTCTAATAAGCTATGAAGAAAGAAGAAATCCGCGAAATGGCTACTCAGGACCTCAAGGATCGCCTCGCAACCATGGAGAAGGAATACCTGCAGAGCCGCATGAACCATGCTGTTACTCCTCTGGACAATACATCTAAACTGACAGCCGACCGCCGCATGATTGCACGTGTGAAAACCGAGCTCCGCCGGCGCGAACTCAACAAGTAATTAAAAAATGGAAGAAACACGTAACCTACGCAAAGAGCGAATCGGCGTTGTTTCCAGCAACAAAGGCGACAAAACAATCACCGTTACCGTGCGCTGGAAAGAAAAACACCCCATTTACGGTAAATTCGTGAACAAGAGCAAAAAATACCACGCTCACGACGAAAACAACGAATGCTCCGTTGGTGATACCGTACGCCTTATGGAAACCCGCCCCCTCAGCAAAACAAAACGCTGGAGACTTGTAGAAATTATCGAAAAAGTTAAGTAATCATGATACAGACCGAATCCCGTCTCACTGTAGCCGACAACTCCGGAGCAAAAGAAGCACTCTGCATCCACGTGCTTGGCGGTACCGGACGTCGTTACGCTTCTGTAGGCGACATTATTGTCGTTACTGTTAAGAACGCAATCCCCGGCTCCGACGTGAAGAAAGGCACTGTTTCACGTGCAATGGTCGTTCGTACAAAAAAGGAAGTTCGTCGTCCCGACGGCTCCTATATCCGCTTCGACGACAACGCCTGCGTTCTTCTCAAGAACGACGGCGAACTCCGTGGAACCCGCATCTTCGGCCCGGTAGCCCGTGAGCTCCGTGCCAAAAACATGAAAATTGTTTCCCTCGCCCCCGAGGTGCTTTAAACCAATTAACATCCAGCCAAAATGAGCAAAACATACATTCGCAAGGGCGATACCGTTTATGTCCTCGCTGGTGAGGATAAAGGCAAAACCGGCCGCGTCCTCGAAGTGCAGCGCGAAAAAGGCCGCGCCATTGTTGAAGGCATCAACATGGTAACTAAAGCTACCAAGCCTTCTGCACAGTATCCCCAGGGTGGACTGGTAAAGAAGGAAGCTCCCATCCAGCTCTCCAATCTTAACCTCGTGGATCCCAAAACCGGCAAACCCACCCGTATCGCCATCAAGCGTGAAAACGGAAAGGTAACCCGCATTTCTAAAAAATCCAATCAGGAAATTAAATAATGACCACCTCACTTCAGAAAGACTACAAGGAACGCATCGTTCCCGCTCTCACCGGCGAGTTCAACTACAGCACGGTGATGCAGGTGCCCCGTCTTGAGAAAATTGTCATCAACCAAGGTATCGGTGCTGCCACTCAGGATAAAAAGCTTATTGAAACTGCTATCAATGAGCTTTCAGCTATCACCGGTCAGAAGGCTGTTGCCACTCTTTCCAAAAAGGACATCTCCAACTTCAAGCTCCGTAAGAAAATGCCCGTAGGTGTTCGTGTTACTCTCCGTCGCGAGAAAATGTACGAATTCCTCGAACGTCTCATCCGTGTTGCTCTTCCCCGTATCCGCGACTTCAAGGGTATCGAAGGCAAGCTCGACGGACGTGGAAACTACACTCTCGGCATCACCGAGCAGATTATCTTCCCGGAAATCAACATCGACAACATCAACAAACTCATGGGTATGAACATCACTTTTGTGACTTCCGCCCAGACCGACGAAGAAGGCTACGCACTCCTCAAGGCATTTGGCCTCCCCTTCAAAAACGCTAAAAACAATTAAAACTTCCCATGGCTAAAGAATCAATGAAAGCCCGCGAGGTGAAGCGTGCACGTCTTGTTGCCAAGTACGCAGAACGTCGCGCAGCCCTCAAGAAAATCGTTAACGCCGGACGCGAAGAAGATGACGAAAAGCGCCAAGCCGCTTACGAAGCCGCTCAGGAGCTCCAGAAACTCCCCAAAAACGCTTCGCCTATCCGCAAGCACAACCGTTGCTCTATCACCGGTCGTCCCAAAGGATATATGCGCACTTTCGGTATCTCACGTATCCAGTTCCGCGAAATGGCTTCTGCCGGTCTTATCCCCGGTGTAAAAAAAGCAAGTTGGTAATCGCTCGGCCAAGTGCTTACTAAAAAGCCGAAGGGGCAGCAAGGCAATCGCATAGAAAGCGATATTCCCGCACCCCGAAAACGAGCTTAAATATTGTTGGGCAATTCGGCCCAATCAATTTAACAAAAACAAAAATGACAGATCCTATAGCAGATTATCTAACAAGATTGAGGAACGCAATCAAGGCAAACCACCGCGTGGTGGAAGTGCCTGCCTCAAACTTGAAAAAAGAAATCACAAAGATTCTTTTTGAACAAGGCTATATTCTCAACTACAAATTCGTTGAGAACGAAAACGGCCCCCAGGGCACAATCAAAATCGCCCTCAAGTACGACCCCGTGGACCGCGTAAACGCTATCAAAGGCCTCAAGCGCGTTTCTCGTCCCGGTCTTCGCCAGTACACCGGTTACAAGGATATGCCCCGCGTCCTCAACGGTCTCGGTATCGCAATCCTCTCTACTTCTCAAGGTGTAATGACCAACAAAAAAGCTGCCGACCTCAAAATCGGTGGTGAAGTACTTTGCTACGTTTACTAATCAACCAATAAATCACTACTATGTCTCGTATAGGTAAAGCTCCCATCGAAATCCCCGCAGGGGTGACTGTGACGGTTGATGAAAAAACCAACGTAGTAACAGTCAAAGGTAAATACGGCGAACTCAGCCAGCAAGTGAACCCCGACCTCACCGTAACTGTTGAAGGCAATCATGTGGTGCTCACCCGTCCCAGCGACGACCGCGAACACCGCGCTCAGCACGGTCTCTACCGCGCTCTTATCCACAACATGGTTGAAGGCGTTCACCAGCGTTACCGCAAAGAAATGGAATTAGTAGGTGTAGGTTACCGCGCTTCGGCAACCGGTCAGGTGCTCGAACTCTCGCTCGGTTACTCTCACGCAATATACCTCAAGCTTCCCCCCGAAGTTTCCGTCGAAGCTAAGAGCGAACGTAACAAAAACCCGCTCATCATCCTCGAAAGCCAGGACAAACAGCTCCTCGGCCAGGTTTGCGCAAAAATTCGCTCCTTCCGCAAGCCCGAACCTTACAAAGGAAAGGGTATAAAATTTGTCGGCGAAATTATCCGTCGCAAGTCCGGTAAGAAAGCCGGTGCCAAATAACATAAAACGTAGGCAACAATGATTTCAAAGATTCAAAGACGCAATAAAATCAAAACTCGCATCCGCGGCAAAATCAGCGGCACCGCTGCCCGTCCGCGCATGACCGTCTTCCGCAGCAACAAACAAATCTACGTTCAGCTCATCGACGACCAGGAAGGACGCACCCTCGCATCCTCCTCCTCCAAAGGCCTTGAACAGAATGGCACCAAATGCGAAATCGCAGCCCTCGTTGGCGCCGCTATCGCTGCTAAAGCTTTAGAAGCCGGAATTTCCGAAGTTGTTTTCGACCGTAACGGATACCTCTTCCACGGTCGTGTTAAATCACTCGCTGACGCTGCTCGCACCGCCGGCCTCAAATTCTAAGACATACTATGGCTAAAAGAAACAACAGAGTAAAATCTACCGGCGACCTTGAACTCAAGGACCGCCTCGTAGCCATCAACCGTGTTACCAAAGTAACCAAAGGTGGCCGCACATTCACCTTCGCAGCCATCGTTGTAGTAGGTAACGAGGACGGTGTTGTTGGTTGGGGTCTCGGTAAAGCAAACGAAGTTCAGGCTGCCATCGCCAAAGGTGTGGAAGCCGCTAAAAAGAACCTTATCCGCGTACCCGTTCACAAAGGCACTATACCTCACGAACAAGTTGCTAAATTCGGCGGCTCTCGCATCATCCTCAAGCCCGCTTCTCACGGTACCGGTGTAAAAGCCGGTGGCGCTATGCGTGCCGTTCTCGAAAGCGTTGGTATTACCGACGTACTTGCCAAGTCCAAGGGTTCCTCCAACCCCCACAACCTGGTAAAAGCCACAATCGCAGCGCTCGACGAAATGCGTTCGCCCGCTATCGTGGCTCAGAACCGCGGCATCTCCGTAGAAAAAGTGTTCAAAGGCTAATCCAAACAAGGAATAACAATGGCACAGATTAAAATCAAACAGATAAAGAGCCGCATTAACTGCCCCGCAGTTCAGAAGCGCACCCTCGACGCGCTCGGTCTCAAAAAAATGAATCACACAGTGGTGAAAGAAAACACACCCTCTGTGATGGGAATGGTAAACAAAGTTCGCCACTTGGTAGAAGTGACCAACGCCTAAATTTTTACAGAACAATGAATCTAAGCAACTTACAACCCGCTCCCGGTTCAGTGAAAGGTAAAACCCGTATCGGTCGTGGCCCCGGCTCCGGCAAAGGCGGTACTTCCACCCGTGGACATAAAGGCGCCAAGTCCCGTTCCGGCTACAGCCGCAAAATCGGTTTCGAAGGTGGTCAGATGCCCCTTCAGCGTCGCCTTCCCAAATTTGGTTTCAAGAATATTAACCGTGTAGCTTACAAAGCTATCAACCTGGACCTCATTTCTGCTCTCGCCGAAGCAAAGCAGCTTCAGACTATTACCCTCGAAGACCTCCGCGCAGCCGGATACCTTCGTCGCGGTCAGCTCGCTAAAGTGCTTGCCAACGGTGCTGTGAAAACAGCTCTCAACGTAGAAGCCAACGCTTTCTCAGCAGCAGCAAAGGCAGCTATCGAAGCTGCCGGCGGTACTGTTAAAACCGTCTAATCATGAGATTCGTCGAAACACTTAAAAACATCTGGACTATCCAGGAGCTCCGCCAAAGACTCCTCATAACATTCATGCTGGTATTCATATACCGGCTTGGATGTTATGTGGTACTCCCCGGCATTTCTCCCTCCGACATCGACGCCCTTGCAAGTTTTACTAACAAGACCGGTCTGATGCAGCTCCTCGATATGTTCTCCGGCGGTGCCTTCTCCCAGGCTTCCATTTTTGCCCTCGGTATCATGCCTTACATTACTGCATCCATCGTGATACAGCTTTGCGGTATGATTCTGCCTTCTTTCCAGAAGATGCAGCGCGAAGGCGAAAGCGGCCGTCAGAAACTGAACCAGTACACCCGTTACCTAACAGTCCTCATCCTCTTCATGCAGGCACCCGCATACCTCCTGAACATTCAGGCACAGGTAAGCAATATGGCTCATGGCAGCGCGCTGCATATGGGATTCTGGACAGTGGTATATCTTACCATTATCCTTGCCGCAGGCTCAATGTTTATCATGTGGCTCGGCGAGCGTATCACCGACCGTGGTATCGGTAACGGTATCTCCTTCATCATCCTCGTAGGTATCATTGCACGCCTCCCGGGAGCATTGATGTACGAGTTCGGCAGCCGTATGCCCAACTCGTCAGGCAGCCCCGGCGGTCTTGTAATGTTCATTGTCGAAATTGTACTCCTTTTCGCCGTAACTGTAGGCGCAATACTCCTTGTGCAAGGAACCCGCAAAGTTCCCGTACAGTACGCCAAGCGTATTGTAGGCAACCGCCAGTACGGAGGCGCCCGTCAGTATATCCCCTTGAAAGTTAACGCAGCCGGCGTAATGCCCATCATCTTCGCTCAGGCCATCATGTTCATCCCCATGACACTTGCAGGCTTCCGCGGCGCAGAAAACGGTTTCGTTCACGCTTTCACCGATATCAACGGTTTCTGGTACAACTTCGTATTCTTTATCCTCATTGTTGCTTTCACATACTTCTACACCGCCATTACAGTGCGTCCCACTCAGATGGCCGAAGACATGAAACGCAATAACGGATTCATCCCCGGTGTGAAACCCGGCAAGAAAACCGCCGAGTACCTCGACGCTATCATGTCGCGAATCACACTCCCCGGTTCAATCTTCCTGGGAATTGTAGCAATTCTCCCCGCTTTTGCACGTTTCTTCGGCATAAGCCAGAACTTTGCTCAATTCTTTGGCGGTACATCACTCCTCATCATGGTAGGCGTTGTACTCGATACTCTCCAGCAGGTTGAATCCCACCTCATGATGCACCACTACGATGGTTTGATGAAAGAAGGCAAAATCAAAGGTCGCACAACCGGACAAGCCTACTAAATCAAACACAAATCAATCGCTTAAATGATTTATCTAAAGACACCGGAAGAAATCGAAACAATGCGCAGTTCCGCCGACCTCATCAGCAGGACGCTTGGAGAAGTAGCACGTTGGATTGAACCCGGAGTTACCACACGCAAGCTCGATACCATTGCCCGGGAGTTTATCCTGGACAATGGTGGAAAGCCCGCTTGCCTCGGTTACAACGGTTTTCCGGCAACACTTTGCATTGAAGTGAACGATACGGTGGTACATGGATTTCCCTCCGAACGAGTACTTCAGGACGGCGACATCATTGGTATCGACACAGTAGTGGAAAAAGACGGCTTTATGGGCGATATGTGCTACACATTCCCCGTAGGAACAATCTCCCCCGAGAAAGAAGCACTCCTGCGGACAACTAAGGAAGCTCTTTATATCGGCATAAACGCTGCTAAACCCGGAGCTCGCATTGGCGATATATCCAATGCAATCCAAACCTACTGCGAAAAACGAAACTACTCGATTGTGCGTGAAATGTGCGGACACGGAATCGGCCGCAAAATGCATGAATCCCCCGAAGTTCCCAACTACGGCCGGCGTGGAATCGGTCCCCGTCTCCAGAATGGAATGGTTATTTGTATCGAACCTATGGTAAACATGGGAAGTCGTAACATAGTAATCGCACCCAACGGCTGGGATTGTTTCACTCGCGACCACAAACCTTCGGCGCACTTCGAACACACAATAGCAATTATCAACGATTCAACCGAAGTACTCACCACCTTCGATTACATTCAACAAGCAATACCGGATAGATTTATTTAAAACATATGGCAAAACAATCAGCAATCGAACAGGACGGGACCATTATCGAGGCTCTATCGAACGCAATGTTCCGGGTAGAACTCGAAAACGGACACGAAATAACCGCCCACATCTCCGGAAAAATGAGGATGCACTACATTAAAATCCTCCCCGGCGATAAAGTGCGCGTAGAAATGTCCCCCTACGACCTTTCCAAAGGACGCATTGCTTTCCGCTATAAATAATCGACAAAACTAAAAGATATGAAAGTAAGAGCTTCTGTAAAAAAACGCACCCCGGACAGCAAAATCGTCCGTCGCAAAGGACGTCTCTACGTCATTAACAAAAAGAACCCTAAGTACAAACAACGTCAAGGATAATATTATATGGCAGTACGTATAGTGGGAGTTGACCTCCCCCAGAACAAAAGAGGTGAAATCGCCTTGACCTATATCTTCGGCATCGGCCGTAGCGCAGCCAAAAGCATCCTCAACAAAGCCGGCATCGACGTAAACATCAAGGTGCAGGACTGGACCGACGAGCAGGCTGCTAAAGTTCGCGAAGTTATCGGTACCGACTACAAAGTGGAAGGTGACCTCCGCAGCGAAATTCAGCTCAACATCAAGCGTCTCATGGATATCGGTTGCTACCGTGGTATCCGTCACCGTAACGGTCTTCCCGTTCGCGGACAAAGCACAAAAAACAACGCCCGCACCCGTAAAGGACGCAAGAAAACCGTTGCTAACAAGAAGAAAGCTACTAAATAACATTCCGATATGGCAAAAAAAACAGTCGCAGCTAAGAAACGCAACGTTAAAGTTAGCGCCGAAGGCCAACTTCACGTTCATTCTTCCTTCAACAACATCATCGTATGCCTTGCCAACAGCGAAGGTCAGGTTATCTCCTGGTCCTCTGCAGGCAAAATGGGCTTCCGCGGTTCTAAAAAGAACACTCCCTATGCCGCTCAGATGGCAGCTCAGGACTGCGCCAAAGTCGCTTACGACCTTGGTCTCCGCAAAGTAAAAGCTTACCTCAAAGGTCCCGGTAACGGTCGTGAAAGCGCCGTTCGTACCATTGACGGTGCAGGTATCAAAGTAACCGAAATTATTGACGTTACTCCGCTGCCCCACAATGGTTGCCGTCCTCCCAAGCGCCGTCGTGTATAATAGCATTTTTTGCTTTCACTTTTAGTTTTAACTACTAACTTACATCAACACGCAGAACGCGCCAGCAGCATGCCACAGTTGCGTAAGCGCAGCGTTACCGATAGAAATCGAATCTGACAACGACGAATAGATCATAATTTTATCACCTCTCTATGGTCGCGGCTGCGTCCGTCAGATATTCCCTTTCACCGGCAAACGCTCTCGGTTCTGATAAAATGATATAACAAAATGGCAAGATATACAGGTCCCAAGACCAAAATAGCCCGCAAATTCGGCGAACCTATCTTCGGCGAAGACAAAGTTCTCGCCCGTCGCAACTTCCCCCCGGGCCAGCACGGTGCAAACCGTCGTCGTAAAACTTCCGAATACGGTATCCAGCTTCGCGAAAAGCAGAAAGCAAAATACACCTACGGAGTTCTCGAACGTCAGTTCCGCAACCTTTTCGAAAAAGCCTCCAACCTCAAAGGTATCACCGGTGAAATCCTCCTCCAGCTCCTCGAAGGCCGTCTCGACAACGTAGTATACCGTCTCGGTATCGCTCCCACTCGTGCGGCTGCACGTCAGCTTGTTCTTCACCGTCACATCGTTGTAAACGGCGAAGTTCTCAACATCCCCTCTTACGCTGTAAAACCCGGCGACGTAATCGGTGTTCGTGAACGCAGCAAATCGCTGGAAGTTATCGCCGACGCTCTTGCAGGCTTTAACCACAGCAAATATCCTTGGATTGAATGGGACGAAACCACAAAGAGCGGTAAATTCCTTCACGTTCCCGCTCGTGAAGACATCCCCGAGAACATCAAGGAACAGCTGATTGTCGAGCTCTACTCCAAGTAATAATTTCCAATAAACAAGATCCATGGCTATATTAGCATTCCAAAAACCTGAAGAGGTAGTAATGGTAGAAGCTGGCAACTTCTACGGCAAGTTCGAATTCAAGCCTTTGGAACCCGGCTATGGCATCACCGTAGGTAACGCTCTCCGTCGTGTACTCCTTTCTTCTTTGGAAGGTTTTGCGATTTCTTCGATTCGTATCGATGGCGTTAAAAGCGAATTCGATGCCGTGCCCGGCGTTAAGGAAGATGTTACCAACATCATCCTCAACCTCAAGCAAGTCGACCTCAAGCAAGTTGTCGACGAAACCGATTTCGAGCGTGTCACTATCAATGTTTCAGGCAAAGAAGTGTTCACGGCCGGCGACATTTCCCAGGCTCTCACAGGATTCGAAGTTATGAATCCCGAGCTTGTTATCTGTCATTTGGATCCAAACGCAAGTTTCACACTTGTACTTACTATCAACAAGGGTCGTGGATGGATTCCCGCCGAGGAAAATGTAACTCCTCAGGACGATATCAACACAATTGCTATCGATTCCATCTACACACCTATCAAAAACGTTAAGTACACCGTCGAAAACTACCGCGTAGACCAGAAAACCGACTACGACAAACTTACCCTCGAGATAGTTACCAACGGTTCAATTCTTCCCAAGGATGCCGTGAAGGAGGCCGCTAAAATCCTCATCTATCACTTCATGCTCTTCTCCGATGAGAAGATAACCCTGGAAACTTCCGAACCGGACCCCGGAGAGGAATTCGATGAGGAAGTTCTCCACATGCGTCAGCTGCTCAAATCCAAACTTGTGGATATGCAGCTCTCCGTTCGCGCCCTCAATTGCCTAAAGAGCGCCGAAGTGGAAACTCTCGCCGAACTCGTGGTATTCAATAAAACCGACTTGCTCAAGTTCCGTAACTTCGGTAAAAAGTCGCTTGTTGAACTCGAGAATCTTCTTACCAGCCTGAACCTCTCGTTCGGTATGGATATCTCCAAATACAAACTCGATAAAGAATAAGCCCGATGCGACACAATAAAAAATTCAATCACCTTGGCCGTACCAAAGCGCACCGCGACGCTTTGTTGGCTAATATGACGATTTCACTCATCTTCCACAAGCGCATCCACACAACTTTGGCTAAGGCCAAAGCACTCCGCATTTATGCCGAGCCCCTCATCAACCGTGCTAAGGAAGATACAATGGCAAACCGTCGTCTTGTTTTCAGCTACCTCCAGAACAAGGAAGCTATCAAAATCCTTTTCCAGGAAATTGCTGAAAAAATCGGTAACCGTCCCGGCGGATACACCCGTATCCTCAAAACCGGCAACCGTCTTGGCGACAACGCTAAAACCTGCTTCATTGAACTCGTTGACTACAACGAAGCAATGCTGAAGGACAACAAGGAAGCCAAAGCTAAAACACGTCGTAGCCGCCGTAAGAGCGCTGCTGCTCCCGCTGCAGAAGCTCCTGCCCAAGCTGCAAACGCCGAAGCTACCGAACTCCCCGCTGCAGAATAATTATTCTACAATAGCAATAAAAACGGCGTCCGTATATCGGAGGCCGTTTTTATGTATAGATACCTTCTCCAGTACAAGTAAGCGTTAACGCGCATTATTCACATTCAATCTCTGCATTCAGTTTTTCGGCTATCTACCCCGGAATTTGCTTATGTGGCGGATTTGCAGTAACTTTGCACGCAATTTTAAAAAATATCGATGTCACTTAATATAGATGCTGCGGTACTCGCACAAAACCGCACCCCTTTTTATTACTATGATATGGACTTGTTAAAGTCCACTATAAACGAGATAAAGACTTGTATAGCCGATAAACCTGTGAAGGTGCATTACGCAATCAAAGCCAACGGCGAATCCCGTATACTCAAAACAATCTGCAACGCCGGCTTCGGTGCCGATTGTGTAAGCGGTGGTGAAATCAAGGCTGCCGTTAATGCAGGTTTCGCTCCCGGCTCAATTTTCTATGCCGGTGTCGGTAAAACCGACGATGAAATACGCCTTGGTCTTGAACTCGGTATAGGATGCTTTAATGTTGAATCAATCGAGGAACTCCAAGTAATTTCAGAAATTGCGGAGCAAATGCACAATGTTGCTCCGGTTGCTCTCCGTGTAAACCCTAATATTGATGCTCATACACATCATTACATAACCACCGGTCTCGAAGAGAACAAATTCGGGATAGATATGACAGCACTTCCCGCAGCAATAGATTTTATAAAATCGAATACCTCAATCAAGCTGCGAGGACTGCATTTTCACATCGGCTCGCAGATAACAATAAACGAACCTTTCGAATTGCTCTGCCGGCGTATTAATGCGCTCACAAACGACTTATACAAGCAAGGTGTTGAGTTGGAATTCATAAATGTCGGTGGCGGAATAGGAGTAGACTACGACGAACCCGATGCAAATCCAATATCCGATTTCCGTGGTTTTTTCTCGACTATCTTGAAAGGCTTGAATCTGCTCCCCGGCCAGGAAATCCATTGCGAGCCGGGACGCTCTCTTGTGGCGCAGTGCGGCTCGCTTATAAGCAAGGTGCTATATGTAAAGAAAGGTATCGGACGCAAGTTTGCAATAATCGATGCCGGCATGACCGACCTCATCCGTCCCGCTCTCTATCAGGCTCGTCATCGCATCGATAAACTTGGGAATAACAATTGCCCCGTGGAACGCTACGACGTTGTAGGACCCGTCTGTGAAAGCTCCGACGTGTTTGGTATCAATGAAGAGCTCCCCGAACTTCAGCGCGGCGATTACGTGGCTCTGCGCACCGCAGGAGCTTATGGAAGCTCAATGGCTTCGACATATAATATGCGTCAGGTTCCCGGAGCGGTTTTCTCGGAATAAACTTTACTACGATATGAAAAAAGACGCTTGCCTTCGACATCGGGCAAGCGTCTTTTTTATTCATCTATCGAGTAATTCAGAAAATCGTTCATCGGCTTAAGCAGTTTCAATGTCTCTGCCGTTTTGTGTTGCCAGCCCGGCTCATTAAAAAAGTCGGGTGAGTAATTGTGGCAACGTCCATATTCGGTAAGTCTCAGCAAGTCGATGTCGGGATGATTCCTGTCGTAACCTTTGGGAGCGGTTTTCAACTGTCGTCCCCACCACTGAGGAAACTCGGCAAGAACTTCGGGAGTTTCTACAATAGCTCTGAATTCCTCCACATTGTCTATTATTGCCTTGCGTACCTTTTTCAGTACTTTCGGCTCCGGACACCACAAACCGCTGTATACAGCCGACTCGTCAACACCTGTGTGGAAATAGTAGCAGGCACGGTCGCAATGACGTCCTGTGGGCGATAGAAGAGCCGAAAAGTGTGTCTTGTAGGGAGTCTTGTCATGAGAGAAACGCGTATCCCGATAAATGCGATATGCACAGTCGGCAGCCGCAAGATTGCGGAACGACGGTTCATATGCCGCCATTTCGTTTATAAGTATTTGAATCTGGCTGAGCCAATATTTGCGTACAGCCTCGTAACGCGACTTGTTGGCATTGAACCATTCGCGGTTATTGTTTTCCGCAAGGTCGCGGAGAAAATCATATACCTGTTGCATGAAATGAAAAATCTTATAAATCTTCCCACTCTACATCGCTTACTTGCGATTCGGTGGTGTAATTTGTTTTGGAGCTATCCGCAGTTTTTGCAGTTTGTTGGTCGGCCACTTCGGTAAAAGGAACGTATTCACCGACATCACGGCCAATCTTTTTTTTCTTTGAGGAATATGAGGCGGTATTTGTTCCGTAATTTCGTGTATGTGTACCTTCCGATCGCCGAGCCTGTTCCTGCGCCTGACGCATGGCTTCTCCAAAAGGATCGCGCATAAACCGCTGTGCTTGTCGCACATTACGCCAAAGCTTCCAGGCCAGTTTGATAAAAGGCCATAGAATGAATATAATAAGTATAAAAAGGAGGAGTGCAAACATAGATTACCGTAATAGAATGCCGCTTGAACGGCACAGAGTATCAGAATCGGTTTCGGCCGAAGTACGACAGCAGGACATACAGAAGAATTGTCCATACAAGCCCTGCAAGGCTGTAGCATACCAAAAACAGTATGGCCGCAAATAATATAACGTACCGGAGGAAATTTGGTGCGAGGTCAAAGTTCTTAAATTTCAATGAGAACATGCGGAAATTTGCCGTCATTGCAAGCGAAACCAGCAAAATTACAGGAATCAGCGGCAGCCAGCCGGGGAATCCGTATTTCCCGAACCATGCATACGCGCCGATCCAAAAAATGGCGTTTGCAGGAATCGGCAGACCCTTGAAAACCGAACCCTGAGTGGTGTCGTTATTGAATTTTGCAAGGCGAATAGCGCCGCAAACAGGAATGGCTAACGTAAACAAGCCTGCGACAAGCGGTGTTCCGGCAGCAAGCATGGCATTGAGTACAAGCATGGCCGGAGCCACGCCAAAACTCACGAGGTCGGAAAGAGAGTCCAAATCCTTGCCAAGATCGGAGTATGCGTTGAGAGCGCGAGCGGAAGCACCGTCAAAAAAATCGAAAACTGCAGCAGCTGCAATGGCAATCATGGCCCATTGTCCGCCGGTGAGAGCACCAAATGCGGTGCCAATATTGAACGCCATGAAAATTGCAATGCAGCCGCAAACGAGGTTGAGGCAGGTAATGGCGTCCGGAATGTAGGAGCTTATGCGTTTATGCATTGTTTTTGTCAGGATGAAGTCGTGCCACTTGTGTAATTCCGCCAATCGTTTTATCTCCGATTTTTACAAGAATCTCTGTGTTAAGTGGCAGATATAAGTCGATTCTCGACCCGAATTTAATAAATCCCATATGATCGTCGATAGAGGCTTCTTCGCCCGGCTGGGCATATGTTACAATGCGACGAGCCATGGCGCCGGCTACCTGACGCATGAGAATCGTCTGTCCCTCGGGAGTTTCTATCGCAACCGACGAGCGTTCGTTTTCGGTACTGGACTTAGGCAGGTAAGCACCCAAAAAACGACCGGGGTGATGTTTTACGTATGTTACTTTTCCGTCAACCGGAAACCAGTTGGCGTGGACATTAAGCAAAGTCATGAAAACCGAAAGCTGGATGCACTCGCAATGTAGCACCTCGTCCTCGTATGTTTTTTCCAAAGCTACCACAGTGCCGTCGGCCGAGGAGACAACAGCATTTACTTTGTCGCCCTTGAATGTACGGCGCGGGGAGCGGAAAAAATTAACCACAAGGAGGTAGAAAGCAGTCAAGGCTATAGTGCATGCAATTGCCCAGGCTGTAGGCCTTACCCACATCCACAGAGGTACTATTATGGCCAGAAGAATTATTGCCAGCACTATGAGAATGCCGACGCCTTCGTGGTGTATTTTGACTTTCATCTTCATTTCGGGTCGTATTATATGCAAAGTTAGCGAAATTTTCCAAGTATTCACAAACACACGCTATAAATTTTATGTAAAATATGCTAATTCGCAAAATTCCACGGAATTTTTACTCATTTATTTGCGTGATTTTTCCGGTAAAGTGAGTAATTTTGCATTTCATGAAAAACGATGTAATACGACTCTTGCCCGACTCGGTTGCAAACCAGATTGCTGCCGGAGAGGTTATACAGCGACCGGCTTCCGTTATCAAGGAGCTGGTGGAAAATGCTATAGATGCCGGCGGTACGGATATTAGTATTATACTCAAGGATGCCGGACGGACTCTTATCCAGGTTGTCGATAACGGATGCGGTATGTCCCCCACCGATGCCCGTATGGCTTTCGAACGTCATGCCACAAGTAAAATTGCAAGTGCCGACGATATTTACAGCCTGCATACCATGGGCTTTCGTGGTGAAGCACTGGCTTCGATAGCTGCTGTTGCTCAGGTGGATATGCGCACGATGCGGCACGACGATACCATTGGAACGCGCTTGCTTATCTCCGAATCAAAATTCGAAAGTCAGGAGCCTGCCACATGTGTGCCGGGAACAAACCTTATGGTAAAGAATATTTTCTTCCATATGCCTGCCCGTCGCAAATTCCTGAAAAAAGACAGTGTGGAACTCGGCCATATAATGCGGGAGTTCGAGCGCCTCGCCCTTGTGAATACAAATGTAAATTTCACTCTCATACATAACGAGGTGACATTGCACCAGTTCTATGCCAGCACTCTCAAACAGCGCATTGCCGCCTTGTTCGGCAAGAGCATGGAAAGTATGCTCGCGCCTGTGGCTACCGAAACCTCTATTGTTAAAATTGAGGGATTTATAGGTATGCCGCGCGGAGCACGTAAACGCGGGTATGAACAGTTCCTGTTTGTGAACGGACGCAACATGCGGCATCCCGTTTTTCACAAGGCGGTAATGAAATGTTACGAGCAGCTCATAGCTCCCGACTGTCAACCGTCGTATTTTATAAATTTCGATGTCGATCCCGCGACTATCGATGTCAATATCCATCCTCAGAAGCACGAAATAAAATTCGAGAATGAGATGGCTATAGCGCAGATTCTCACGGCAGCCATTAAGGAAACGCTTGGTAAAACACAAGCTGCGGGCGCTTTGGATTTCGACTCTTTGGATGCTCCCGAGATACCGCTGTTCAATCCCGACGACAGTGTAGCCACTCCCCCCGAGAGTTTCGACAGCGATTTCAATCCTTTCTCTCCCGCCGCAGATAACGATGAAGAATCCGCAAATGCTGCGTCACGTTCATACTCATCGGTGCATCGAACGGCACCTGTACCTCATGATTGGGACAAATTATACGAATCTTTTCAGCAAAAGCGGGAAGACGCGTACATGAATCCGCCCTCCATTCCTGCACAGGAGGTGTTGACGCAATCACTCCCTTCCGGTCCGGACGAAAGCGGATTCTTTACGCATGATGAAACCGAACAGGCTCCGGCTGCCACATGTTTCCAGCTGCAGCAGCGCTATATAATAACACAGGCATCATCGGGAGTAAGAATTATAAATCAGCACCGTGCCCATGTGAGGATTCTATTCGACCGCAATATGCAATGGCTCGAAAATGGAGAACCGAGTTCCCAGAAACTCATGTTCGGCGAAGATTTCGAATTATCGCCGGCGCAGAACGCATTACTCCGCGCAACCAAGTCTCAGTTCGAAGCATACGGATTCGGCCTGCGCGATAATGGAAAGTGTAAGTGGAGTATTACAGCCGTGCCGGCTATATTAAAGGGAGCAAGCCCCTTGGAAGCCTTGCAGCAAATTTTGGAAGATATATCCACGGTAGAGAATCCCGATGCAGTTGCCTTTCGCGAGCCGCTTGCGCTTGCCCTTGCGCGAAGCATGGCTGTACGGCCGCGCCAAAGCCTTTCTCTAACCGAAATGGAAACCATTATAGCAGATTTGTTCCGAAGCAGTAATCCCGGTTTTACGCCCGATGGACAAACTATTATGATACTGATAGATAATAATGATATAAGCCGGAGATTCGGACAATGAAAAATCTTTTTAAGTTGTTGGTGGGCTTTGTACTAATGCCCTTTGCGAGTATTGCCTCCAGTGTTGACGATGCCATGGTGGAGGGTGCTCTGCGGCAACTTGACGAGGTTTTGGATAAACGTAACAGCTACATTCAGGGACGACAGTCACGTATCGACAGTCTTTGCGGACTGCTGGCAATTCAACCGTCGGCAAATCTTGTAATGGATATTGCCGAGAATTATATAGGATTTAACAACGATTCCGCAATACGTTATCTCCAGCTCGGAATCGATTCCTACCCCGGTTCGCAAGGTCTGCCGTTTCGCTGGAAACAGGCATCTCTTTTGCCATTGAGTGGTTTTTTTGATCGTGCGGAGAGTCAGTTCAATGCTATTCCGGCCGATAGTATCCCTCAGGAACTTCTATGCAGTTACTACGACAGCGGCCGGCAAATGTACAGTTATATGGCTGCTTTTTCCCGCGATTACCGCCAGTTCACACAGCCATATGAAGAACAGTCGCTGGAGTTCCAACGGAAACTGCTTTCCTTATATCCCAAAGATACCGAAGAATACAGGTACAATCTTGCAGAGTACTATTTCATGACCAACAGCATCCCTCGGGCAAAGGTATTGCTTGAGGAAGTTATCGACCGCGAAGGGCCGGGAGGCAAATGGCGTGCAAGGGCATCGCATCATCTGTCGAACCTTGCAAAAATGGAGTACGATGACAAGGCATATACCTACTATCTGGCCCTCTCTGCGATTGCCGATGTTCTTTCGGCCACCAGAGAGGTTATTTCTTTGCAGGAACTTGGTGCATTGGAATATGCATCGGGTGATATTCCGCGCTCTCACAACTATCTTTCACATGCCATGGCTAATGCTGTGGAGTGTGGCGCTCCTTTGCGTATGATAGAAACAAGCCGGACTCTTCCCATTATCGAACGAGCCCACATGCAGCAGATTCATGCCGGCCGAATAACGCTGTATTGGATTATGGCTGCCCTGGGCTTTGTGGTGTTAGTGCTTATAGTAATACTGTTTGTGTTGAGGCACGAAATGCAAAAAATGCGGCGTCTACAAAGTAATTTGCGCCAAGCAAACATGGTGAAGGAAGTGTATATAAGCCAGTTCCTGCAGCTATGTTCCATTTATATGGACAAACTGAACCAGTTTTGTAAGATTGCCGCCCGTAAACTTGCTGCCGGACAGCATGACGAACTATATCGTATGGTTAAGTCGGGAAAATTTGTGGAGGAACAGAGTAAAGAATTCTACGATGTTTTTGATAACGCCTTCCTTCATATCTATCCCGATTTCGTAGACCATGTAAATGAGCTGCTGCGCGATGATGCCAGGATAGAGCTTGCCAAAGGCGAACTGCTCAATACCGATTTGCGTATACTTGCATTCATGCGTCTCGGAATAGAGGAGAGCGCCCGCATTGCCCAAGTATTGAATTACTCGTTAAATACAATATACAGTTACCGTAACCGATTGAAGTCGCGCGCTAAAAATCGCGATACTTTTGAGAGTGATGTTATGATGATTCCGTCGGTATCGTAGTATATTTATTTATATATTTGCGAAGCATATTGTGAGATAAATCACATGCATTCAGCTTGATAGATGCTGAATATAGTTAGATTTGTTTATACAATGCTTGTATCTTTGTCGAAAACGGTGGTTTAAGCATTAATTTTGCATTGTAAAATAATCAACGATTATATTCAGTTTTAGGGTTAGTATAGATTGTTAGTACTTAATGTAACTTATTACAACAAAAAATGATAAAGTAAGGCTTCGGTGTATTCCGGACACCACTTTGTCAAAAAGCAAAAATGTGTTTTATGTTAGTTATGTAATTGTTTTAATTTATTTAAAACGCAGCAGGATATCCTCGTGAGAAGATATCCTGTTTTGTTTATTAGTCATTTGTTTAGTAACTTTGCACGTTTATTAACAAGTGAATTATGCATACTTCCAAAGTATCGTTGCGCACAAGGCTTAAACCATGGATGCTTCCGGTTGCCATGATTGGCGGAGTGCTTTTTCATGAGCCGATAGGAAAAATACAGTGGCTCGTGCCGTATTTAATCTTTACAATGTTGCTTATTACGTTTTGCAGGGTGAAACCATCATCATTTCGTCTCGGGCCGGTGATATGGAAACTGCTCGCTGTTCAGCTTGTTGGAGCTGTCATTATTTTCATAGCTTTGCGTATGGTTAGTTTGCCCCTTGCGCAATCGGTAATGCTTTGCGTTTTATGCCCGACTGCCACGGCGGCTCCTGTTGTAACCGGAATGCTTGGCGGCGATATAGGCAGGGTGGCCAGCTATTCCATAGTAAGCAACATGGCAACAGCTCTGTTGGCGCCGGTTCTGTTCGTTTGGGCCGGAGCTTCTGCCGAAATGAGCGTGGCAACCGAATTTGTCCTCATCGCCTCCCGCGTAGCCCCGCTAATATGTTTGCCTCTTGGAGCTGCATTGCTGCTGTATTTCATTGCTCCGCGTGCACATGCCGCAGTTGCGGGAGTACAGGGAATTTCATTTTATTTGTGGGCGGTTTCGCTTTTTCTTGTGGTGGGACGTGCGGTTAGCTTTGTTCTTGATGAACCGGTATCGGCAATACCGCTTATGATAGCAATGGCTGTGTGTGCCGGCCTTGTGTGTGTTGCGCAGTTTTATATAGGACGGCGTATAGGACGTCGCTACGGCGATGCAGTTTCCGCCGCGCAAGGGCTGGGTCAAAAGAATACAGTACTCGCCGTATGGATGGCTCTCAATTATTTGTCGCCTGTTGCATCGATAGGTCCGGCAGCATATATAGCATGGCAGAACTCTATTAATTCTTACCAATTGTATCTTAAAATGCGCAGAGAAAACCGCGGGTCGTCCAATTCCGGAAAATGTGAACAAAGCCGCAGCAGGACTTGTTGATTTTATAATGTATAATTTCCCCTTCCGCATTTTTTCTGCGCAGGGATAGAAAGGATTTTATTATGTCCACCATGTTCGAAATGCTAATGGAGCTTCCTCTTTTTAAAGGGGTAACGCACACACGTCTTGCCGAGGTTGTGGGAAAAGCGAAGTTCCATTTTCTCAAGTTTCCCAAAGGAGCCGCGATTATACGTCCTCATGAGCCATGTACACATCTCACATTCGTTATTTCGGGCAGCGTCCGTTCTGTGATATATAACAATAACGAGCGTTTTTCGGTGGGGCAGACTCTTCCGGCTCCGGCTGTAATTACTCCCGAATTTCTATTTGGCCGCACAACCGAGTATCCGTGCTCGGTTACTGCTTTGGAGTCGACGTCGGTATTGCAGATTTCAAAGTCCGATTATATAAAGATTTTGTATTCCGACGAGGTTTTCCTGTTTAATTACCTGAATACTCTTTCCATGAATGCCCAAAAGGCGCTCGAAGGTATACTGTCGCTTACAACAGGCGAAATAGACGAGCGCATAGCATTCTGGATAATCGCACTGACACAAAGAGGGGGAACCGACATAAAGTTGATTTGCCGCAAGCGCGATTTATGCTCGCTTTTCGGCGTTCAGCGGAGTACTTTCGACGCCGGCTTGCAGGATATGCAAGCCCGCGGATTGTTGGATTATACAAATACGGAGCTACATATACATTCCAGAGAGGATATGTTGCGTTTGCTTATGAAGAATTACGAATAGTTCCAAGTAAAGAATAAATGAACAAAAGGCCTCTTCTCTCGAAGGGGCCTTTTGTATGACCGGCATTGGAAGAACCGGTAAACCTTTAAAACAATCTCCTTAGAAATCGTGAAATCAATTAAAAATTTTACTAACCATTATAACTTCATTGCAAAGTTACAGTTTATATCTCATTTATGAGGCATAGTACAACAATTATACGAGATATATAAATATAGTTTTAAGCTATAGTATTGAACCATAGGGTATAGAAATTACAAAAGTATGCGAACAAATATAAATTATATTTGCTTATATTGACAATATCAGCTATCTTTGCAGCAGTGAAATGTGTCTCAATTATGCAAAAAATTATCTTAACTATCATTTTTCTCCAATTATTCCTGCCCGTGCCGAAATTATCGGCAGGCTTGAGCGGTCCCAACAAACTGCTTTACGATTCCGTTCGGATAGCACTTGATGATTTCTCCGAAATTGCTGCGGAGCGTCATGCCAATCTTGATAGTCTTGAACATCTGCGCAGATATAATCCGGTGGCAGAGAATCGTATTATGCTTGGCGACCGGTTGGGACGACGTTATCTTAAGGAGAACGCAGATACAGCAATAATGTACTGGCTCCGGGCGTACCGGGATGCTCTCAATGTTAAACAGGATACCACAGCGCAGCGCTTGCTCATGCAGATATATGCATCTATGCCTTTGTGTGGAGTTGCAATTGAAGGTCTTGAAGGTTTTCAGCGATTCAAGCCTGAAGAGATGGACCCTCAACTGCGCAAGTTTTATTGGCTTAATGCGGCTGAACTATACTATAATATACAGCTGCACTATCCAAAGGGAGATTTCAAGACCTTATACCTTAAAAAGACACGGGAGAGCCTTGATTCTTTATATAGCTATTATCCGTCGGGTTCGCCGGTGCGCGATTATATTAAAGCACAGCAACATATACTTTCCGGAGAGTTGAATATGGCGGTTGCAACATTTGTTGAAGTAATGCCGGAGTTGCGCTCTCGTCCCGAGTTATATGATGCGGCTCTTGAGACGGCGGCTGCATATTATCGCGGCCGTCCCGATTATCGGCAGCAATACGAAAATTTTGTGCTCCAGCGCGTTTTGATGCGTCTTAATCAAGGGCGTATTATCCCTTCAGTTTTTGCTGAAGCCGGGGAATTACTATGTGAAGAAGGTGAACAGGAATCAGGTATTGAATTAATAACCATGGCGTTGGGTGTGGACGATGGGATTGTTTGTCCTTTCCGAGGTTTCGACCGTTCCCGCTATGTGAACTATTTATATCGCACGCAGGAGCGCTGTCGCATTTGGATATGGGTAGCAGGCCTGTCCATGCTTACGTTACTTGTAACTGCAGTTATATATATTGTAAAATGCCGAAAGCGCATAATGGTTTTTGAAAATGAAAATGCAGCCCTCAAGAATGAAGTGGACTTCGGGATTAAAGAACGTTCCCGAATGTCGGGTATAATGGAGTTGTTGTACTTGAGTAATGAACAGCTTTGTGAACTGAATCTTTATGTATCGCGAAAGCTTAAGACCGGGCAAGTCAAGGATTTGCATGCCGATATTGTGGACGGCAAGTACGTACAGCAACTGAATACAAAGTTTTTTGAGGTGTTCGATTCTCTGTTTCTGGAGCACTATCCGTCTTTTGTTGATGAACTTAACAATCTGCTTCGCAAGGATAAGGAGCTTACTCTTTTGCCGGGTGAGCGAATGTCGCCTGAAATGCGTATAGCGGCCTTCTTGCGAATTGGCTTGACCGACAGCACTCGTCTGTCAAAACTCATGGGATTGAGTGTAAATACCATATACACCTATCGCAATCGATTGAAAGGGCGTGCAAAAGATCGTGAAACTTTTGAGACAGAACTTGCAAATATGCCATATAAGCTGTGATAAACACTTATATTGCATGTGCAATGATATAATGTTAATATGCAGAAATACTGCAAGATAGACTAAAATATATCTTGTATTTATTTATATTTCGCTTTAATTACACTTGAAAACGCGACTACATGGTGTAACTTTGCGGTGTAAATAATTTTTACGGTCTAAGATTCAAGGTATTTTAGGATTATAAAGTAATACGAACGAACAAGTAAAAAGGATTTTTTAATGGTTTTAGGTATTTACTGTTAGAAAAAAATTAGCCGCTCTGTGAAGAGCGGCTAATTTTTTATCTGGTATTCTTTTTAAGCCGTATATATGTTTTTACGCAAACTGCGAGCGATAGCACACACACGGGTCCGAGGATATCGTGCAAGCATTTGGGCGGCTCGAGAATATCCACAAGACTCATCCCCAGCAGAGCAAGGGATAGGGCAGTTAAACAAAAGGATATAATAAAAGCAATCTTCATCAACGGTACAGCTCTCCGGCTTTAGCGCGCGGGAAGGCATCGATGAAACTCTCCGGAGTAGCATTGATAATTGTAACACCTCGGGAGGCTGCATAGTTCTGTATTTCCACATAGCTTTTAAAAGCTACTGCAAAACTTTCCACAATTTGATACAGATGATACCCCCGGTATTCGTGGAGTACGCGGGCGTGTTCCTGTTCGTTGTCTTTGTAAAAATGCGGTTGAATGGATACTATTTCGTTATGTTCGTTCACGTTTAAAGTTTTCATCCACGAATGGTCGGCACCGGTAAGTATTATTTCCGAGTAACCCATTGCCATAGCCAGCATAATGGACGGGATTAGAACGTTGCGAGGGCGAGGCATTGCCATTTTTTTGTCGAAAAGAAAATGGCATACAGCATCAAAGCCTTCGGCGCCTATGGCATTGAAAGCGCAAATCTTTATTTTGTCCCCGTATAATTCCCGGGCTTTCTTTACGTATTTGCCCGGTACGAGCAAAGTCATTGCCCAGTCGATATTTCGCAGTTTTTCTTGTAACTTGAGCAGGTTCGGTTCCTGTTTCCCGCTGAAAAAGTGCGGGTCGGCAAGCACATAGTAGCGAGGTCGCAGTTCCGGAAACTCCGGAGCAACAGCTGCAAAGTTTACCGCCATTGTGTCGCAGGTAGTGAGAAGCCGCGTATGTTCACGAATTGTTGTGGTAAGCGAGGGGCCGTTTGCCATTATTACAATACGGTTGGAATTGCTGTCTTTCCTCGGGATAGATGTCGGGCGCCATTGTAAAGCAAGTTTGACAATGCTTTTTATTGTGGCAATAAACTTGTCGGGGGCATTCATAGACTTGATTCATCGTAAACGTGTTCCCGCAAATAGCTGCATACCGGAACGGGAGTAATGCCTATAGCTGTCCTTAGCAATGAGCTGTCGGCGGTACGGGTAAGCGACAGTTCTTTCATGAGCTTCTTGCCGTATAGAATCTTGCCTATCCATTGTTGGGGGCGCGTACTGAGGGTTGAGATTCTTTTCTCGTTCATTCGGAATGCAAGCGCTTCGGCGAGTTCCCGAATCGTAGGGTCGGCGGCGTCGGTCAGATTCAGAGTGTGTGGAATACCTGCCGGCAAACCGGACAGAAGTATCTTGCATACTGCTCGGGCAACATCCGAAGCGTGTATTACGCTTATGCGTGTTTCGTTGTCGGGAAAATGAAAAAATGTACCGCGCCAAATCATTTTTGCCAAACGGGCCGGAAAGCCTGTCATCCCTGTACCTATAATTTCGCCACAGCGTATTATTATAGCTGTTTTGTTGTTGGCTTCGTTCTTGGCAATGAAATCGTTTTCCAAGGCTACCCATTTCCCGGCGGTATCGACCGCCGCATTTTCATCGGAATTTTCGTGCGGAGTCGTATAAATGTTTGCGGAAGATACCATGATTTCAATATCATTCCTTATTTCATCCATGCGTGTTCCGAGTTCCTTATAAATATAGGGAAGAATAAAGGTGTGTTCGGGGATATGCAGGGGGAGTGGTGTCATTTATTTGCGATTGCGAAAATGATAAAAATAGCGCAGCATTATGCGCAGATATGAAATTTGATAACCGTTTTCGAGAAGAGCACGCCTCTTTTCCATAGAGTTTGTGAAAAGTCGGCTCCGCAGAGTCGATGAACTGCCGTGCGACTCCATGCATGTCGTGACAAGCCGCAATGCTTTCCAGCGAAGATTATGACTCCCCGCAAAAAGCCGTACAAAGTACTCAAAATCGGCGGCATTGCGGTAATTCTCTTTGTACAACCCGACCTTTAGCATGGCTTCGCGTGTAATGAACAGAGACGGATGCGGAGGCGCAAAACCGCGTTGGATATCTTTTATATTAAAACCTTGCGAGGAATATCTTCGGACGGGTGAGTCCTCATGTCCGTATCGCACAAAAACCACATCGCCGAAAACAAAATCGGGAGTGTGTGTCTCGAATGCCTCGATTATTCTTGCAAACACATTGACGGATGCGGGGTAGTCGCTTCCGTGTACCAGGCCTATGATTTGGCCGGTAGCATGTTGTATGCCGTAGTTAATAGCGTTATAGCATCCGGCAGCTTCTTTTCGCAGTACAATGGAGCCATGCTCTTTAGCCATGTTCAAAGTCGTGCGGTTATCGGCCTCGTCATTTCCGGCAACTATTATATGTTCCAATTCCCAGCCGGCGGGAATCTGTTGAGCATATATTGCGCGCAATGCACGTTCGAGCAATGGGCCATCGTTATGGGTGACTGTTATAATGGATAACTTTTTCATACCGCTTCCCAGCCTCCGGGCGAATAAATATTAAGGAAATGAAAAGTTACGCACAAAGCTGCCGCGACAAGAATTGCGAATATTACCGCCCAGCAGGCGAATTGTTTTGTTCGCCACCGCCCCGATACAATAACCAAAGCCGCTCCGGGAACAAGAGCCGAAAGCCACACCAGGCAATATCGTGAGATTGTACCTCCGGTAAAAAAGGCGGTTATAACCGTGGCTATAACACCGAAGGTGAAAACTACGGCAATGCCGCGGGGGGCTTTCCTCAGCATGAAGAAGAGGAAAAACAAGGCCAGGCCGCCGACAGCATACCAAGGGTAGGCAATGTGCGCATAGGCTTGCGTGGGTCCGAAAACCACATCGCGGCCGAACGCCCAGGGCAGGGGAGTGAGGAACTGTACGCACAACGAAAAAGGAAGGCGAATGAGTTTGGAGCCAAACGACAGACTGTTATATTCGGGCGATACTGTTCGGTAAGCCTCAAGGCGTTGAGCGGCACCGGTTTCAAGTTCCATGGATGTAGTG
Source organism: uncultured Porphyromonadaceae bacterium (assembly GCA_947175425.1). Classification (GTDB taxonomy): domain Bacteria; phylum Bacteroidota; class Bacteroidia; order Bacteroidales; family Muribaculaceae; genus CAG-873. The sequence continues at coordinate 24,540 of CAMWMR010000003.1, read as the reverse complement.
CCGTGGATGTTGATTACCTCGGCTGCAGTGCCTGTCGAGCGGGTATATGCAAACAATGCAGCGCATGCGAGCACCAAAATTATTGCCGGTATTATTCGATTCCGTTGCGATACCGCTGTCATCATTATAACAGCCAGCACAATGAACGGCAACAGCAGCGGGCGTACCAAGGCGGCGAGCAAGGTGGCCGCGATAAGTATTATGTAGCTGCCGTATGATTTATTGAATGTCTTAAGTCTTGCCAGAGAAAACAGTACCCCTGCCATAGCAAGGCACATAACAGCGTCTTTTATAAGAATACATCCCGAAGCCATGAAATAGCACACGCACACCATAAGCAGCATTGCCCATGCCGAAGAGCGTTTTTTTTCTTCGTCCGTTCCCGTCTGCAGGTAAGCCGTCATAGCTCCGGTGAGAATTACGGTTACCATAGTTGCAAGAACGTTAAAGGCCAGCAACACATCCAATCTCGGCGGCATCCCCAAGGTTAGCAATGCCAAAAGCTGTCCGTAGCCAAGCATGCGCAGATCTCCCGGGGCTGTGCCGTTCAAAACCTCAAGCATGCGAATCCAGGAGGTGGAGGCGTCGAAATTATGTAACACGGGGGCAAAGAGTGTGCCACCGTCATGAACTGTAAAGTAATTGAGATTGAGAATATATCCCGTGGCCAACATCATCCATGCCGCTGTGAGTATATACAAGCCGGTTCGGGAGCAGTAACCCACACTCTTATAGCACAGAAAAGCAATCCCTGCCGCCAGTGCAAGAAGCAGCCATGGAACCGCAACGGAACCACAAGGGAAATACGACAAAAGCGCCCCGTTCCATATGAAGACAAGGGTAGTAAAGATTATGAGGGGGGCGTTTTGTGCTTTCATTTCCGCAAAATTACAAAAAAAGGGGACGAAACACGCTAATTATACACCAAAAATTAATAATTTTGCATTGCAAACAGAAATGTCACCCGACAAGCCTATACAGATAGATTTGGCAAGTATCCTGAGTTCACGTCTCGGGAGACGTAGCCGTTATGTGCCCAAGTTTCTGGTGCGCAGGCTTGAAAAACTCATTTGCGCCAAGGAACTGAATGGGTTGCTTGCGCATAATTTCCCAAAACGCGGCGCCGAATTTTGCGAAGGCGTGTTGCACGACCTTGATGTGCAGCTCGATATTATTCATCCCGAGCGCATGCCTGAATCCCCTCGATGCATCATAGTTTGCAATCATCCTCTCGGCGGCTTGGACGGAATTGCCATGATAGCATGGCTGAGCCGGCATTACGGAACCCCTGTGCACTTTGTTGTCAACGACTTGCTCATGGCTGTAGAGCCGCTTAAGGAATGTTTTATACCCATAAACAAGCACGGAGCGCAAAGCCGGGCAACTTCGGGAAGTCTTGACGAGGCTCTTGCCGGTGATTGGCCCGTAGTGATATACCCTGCGGGGCTTGTATCGCGGCTTGGTGATGACGGCCGTATTGCCGACCTGCAGTGGAATAAAATGTTTGTAAACAAGGCTATCGAATATAATCGCGATGTTGTTCCCGTTCATTTTTCGGGACATAACAGCCGAAGCTTTTATTCCTTTGCACGCCGACGCAAGCGTCTGGGGCTGAAATTCAATTTTGAGATGTTGCTTTTGCCTCGCGAGATATTCCGCTCCCGCGGAAGCCGTTTTGTACTTACATGCGGCAATACCATAAGCCACAGCACTCTCAAAGGAGGTGCTAAAGCTGTAGAACAAGCTGCCGAAATTCGTGCAGCCGTATATGAACTTTCAAAGAATCAATAAACCATACAATGAACCAGCCGATAATTGAACCTGTAGAAACGTCTCTCATTGAAGCCGAGCTTACCCCCGAGCGTTTTTTGCGAAAAACAAACAAGGGCGGTAATGAAATATACGTGATTACAGCACATGATTCGCCTAATGTAATGCGCGAAGTGGGTCGTTTGCGTGAAATTGCGTTCCGCATGGCCGGCGGAGGGACAGGTCTTGAATGTGATATCGACAGTTTCGACACAATGGAGCCTCCATGCAGTCAGCTGGTGGTGTGGGATCCCGAGAGCAAACTCATTTTGGGAGGATACCGTTTTATTTGTGGCAAGGACATCCGTTTCGATGAGCAAGGTCGCCCTCGCATTGCCACAAGCCACATGTTCCGGTTCTCTCCCGAATTCCTTGAGAATTATCTGCCCTATACACTGGAGCTGGGACGCTCGTTTGTGCGCCCCGAATATCAGTCGTCGCGTGCAGGCGCAAAAGCCATTTATGTACTCGATAACCTGTGGGACGGTCTGGGCGCGCTGACTCTGGTGCACCCCGAGATACGTTACCTGTTCGGAAAGGTTACCATGTATCCGGAATATACCAAGCTGTGCCGCGACATGATTCTCTATTTCCTCCACAAATATTTCCCGGATCCCGATGAATTTGTGCGCCCTTACAAACCGCTTGTAACCGATACCCCGGCCGAAGAACTGGAAGCCATGTTCAACGGAGGCGATTTCAAGAGCGATTTTAAAATCCTCAATGCCGGAGTCCGCGCCCACGGACAGAATATTCCGCCTTTGGTACACGCATATATGGGACTGTCGCCGACTATGCGAATGTTCGGAACCGCTGTAAACGATGAATTCGGCGATGTGGAGGAAAGCGGTATTTTTATTGCAATATCTGAAATTCTCGAAGAGAAAAAACAACGACATATAGACACTTATCATCCCTGATTATGGAACTCACTGCCCTTACTGCAATTTCTCCTGTCGACGGACGCTATCGTTCAAAAGCCGAGCCGCTCGCGAATTATTTCTCCGAGTATGCAACTATTCGTTACCGACTTTTGGTAGAAATAGAGTATTTTATAGAGTTGTGCGGCGCCAAGCTTGCCGGTTTGCCCGAATGCACGCCTGAACTTGCCGGACAGTTGCGCAAAATTTACCTTACTCCCGATGAAGGAGGTAATTTCTCCGTAAGCGAAGCCGGAAAAATCAAGCTGATCGAGCGCACGACAAACCACGATGTAAAGGCTGTGGAGTACTATATCAAGGCTTGCTTCGATGAATTGGGACTCTCGCAGTACAAGGAATTCATTCATTTCGGTCTTACTTCGCAAGATATCAACAATACCGCATTTCCTCTCATGCTGAAGGCGGCCACGGAACAAGTTATGACCCCGGCTCTCGAGCGCTTGCACGAACGACTGGAGGAACTGGCGGCTTCCAACGAATCAGTTCCCATGCTTGCCCGCACTCATGGACAACCGGCTTCGCCCACTGCATTGGCAAAGGAGCTGCGGGTGTTCACTTACCGTCTTAAAGAGCAGATTTCGCAGCTCGCCGGCACTCATGTTTCCGGAAAGTTCGGTGGCGCAACAGGCAATTTCAACGCACACAAAGTTGCCTATCCTAATATTGAGTGGCCGGCTTTCGGCAATAAATTCCTTAAGCGTATCGGGCTTGTGAGGGAAGAGTTCACAACTCAGATTTCCAACTACGACAACCTTGCCGCGATTATGGATAATTACAAACGTATAAACACCATAATCATGGATCTTGACAGGGATATATGGAGCTATATTTCCATGGGCTACTTCCGCCAGAAAATCAAGGCCGGCGAAGTTGGCTCTTCGGCAATGCCCCACAAGGTGAATCCCATCGACTTTGAAAATTCCGAAGGTAACATAGGTGTTGCCAATGCGATGTTCGAACATCTTTCGCGCAAACTTCCGGTTTCGCGCCTGCAACGCGACCTTACCGACTCCACCGTATTGCGTAATCTCGGGGTTCCTCTGGCTCACACCCTCATTGCCGTAGAATCGACTCTCAAGGGTCTCGACAAGCTGATTGTTGACAATGCAGCCATTGCTGCCGACCTTGAGGACAACTGGGCTGTGGTTGCCGAGGGTATTCAGACAATTCTGCGTCGTGAAGCATACCCGAATCCCTACGAGACACTAAAGGCTCTCACGAGAACAAATACACACATCGATGAGGCTGCTATAAAGAACTTTATAGCAAATCTTGATGGCATATCGGAGGAAGTCCGCGCCGAGCTAAACGCTCTCAGTCCGTCGTCCTACACCGGTTACGCAAACTGAAAAATCCGGGCCATGGATACGATGAAGTGGGAGCTGCTTGTGAACGACAAGCGTTTCGGGCTGGAAGATTACCACGATCCTAAAAAGAGCGGAACGCGAACCGATTTCCGGCGCGATTACGACAGGCTGGTGTTTTCTTCACCATTCCGTCGCCTGCAGAACAAAACGCAGGTGTTCCCTCTGCCCGGAAGTATTTTTGTCCACAACCGTCTCACGCATTCAATGGAAGTGGCGTGTGTGGGCAAATCCATGGCCGATAATATTGCCGTGGCGCTTAAATCCCGTTACGGTGCTGCCGGAGCCCCTGTAGAACATTTCGATCATCTCGGCGATATAGTTGCCGCTGCATGTCTGGCACACGACCTCGGGAATCCGCCTTTCGGACACTCTGGAGAAAAAGCGCTGGCCACATTCTTCAGCGAAGGTGCCGGACAGAAACTCAAACCATTGTTGTCGGAGCGGGAGTGGTGCGACCTCACCCGCTTCGATGGCAATGCCAATGCTTTCCGCGTACTCACACACCGCTTCAACGGGCGTCGTGCCGGCGGATTTGCAATGACATACTCCACATTGGCTTCTATTGTGAAGTATCCTTATGAGTCGGTACTTTCCGAGAAACCCAAATTCGGATTCTTCTGCACCGAAAAGGAAGATTTCGAGCGCGTGGCAACCGAGTTGGGAATGCTGCGCCTGTCGGCCGCGGGAGAACCGTTGCGCTACGCGCGGCATCCGTTGGTATATATAGTGGAAGCTGCCGATGACATATGCTACGAGGTTATGGACATTGAGGATGCTCATAAGCTCAAAATCCTTTCTACCAAAGAGATTATTGATGCATTTCTGGGATTCTTCAACACGGAGAGGCGTGCGCACATGGAGAAGGTCATGGCGTCGGTATCCGACCCTAACGAAAAAATAGCCTATCTCAGGTCGTGTGTTGTGGGTGTGCTGGTTGAGCGTTGTGCCGAAACATTCATTGCCAACGAAGAAGCTATTCTCTCGGGACATTTCCAAGGGACGCTCCTTTCCCATATCAATGAACTTGAAAAGAACGGTTACCGCAGATGTTCCGAAATATCTATGGCAAAGATTTACCGCTCCTCGCATGTCGTTGACATTGAACTTGCCGGTAACCGCATTATTACGTTCCTCATGGAACGGCTCACGGAGGCCGTCCTTGCTCCGGATTTATATTACTCGGGATTGCTGCTGGCAAAGTTCCCCGAGCAGTACGATGTGAAAGCACCCACATTGTTCGGCAAGTTGCAGGCTGTGCTCGACCATGTTTCGGCTATGACCGACGTTTATGCACTTGACCTGTACCGCAAACTGAACGGAACATCCTTGCCGGCTGTTTAGGTGTTATATATTAAACCCTTTTCTGATGAAGAGAATAGCAAGTATTATAGCTCTTTTGTTACTGCCGTTGCTCATGGTGGCGGCTACATATACCGTTGAAAGTGTGCCGAATGTACATCTTTCGGACAGCACCCGTTTTGTGAGCGACCCCGACGGCATACTGTCTCCGGGCGCCCTTGCGCAAGCCGATGCAATAATGAAAAATATCCGACGTACAACTACTGCCGAGCCGGTTGTAGTACTGGTGGACGATATTGAAGGAGGAGACTATGATACGTTTGCTACGGAACTGTTCGAGAAATGGGGACTTGGCAAAAGCGATTTGGACAACGGTCTGCTTATACTTGTGGTAAAAAATCTCCACCGCGTGGTTATCCGCACCGGATACGGTTTGGAGGGGGTTCTTCCCGATATTGTGTGCGGAACCATTATACGGGAATATATGGCACCCGCTTTTAAAAAGAATGATTTCGATGGCGGCATGCTTGCCGCATCTTCTAAAATTGCAGAGGTGCTTACCGACGAAAACGCCCTCGCCGAAATTCGCTCCAAAGAAGCCGATGCCGATTTTGCCCGGAATAATTCCGATTCCGATGACCTTTCGGAATTTTTTCACGGATATTTCGCAGTGGCGCTTTGTCTTGCCTTGATTATGCTTGGCGTGTTTATAATGGAAGTATATCGTAACCGACACCTTTCCGGACATGCCAAGTATGTTCAGCTCAATAATATCAAGCCGGTTTATCTGGCATTGACATTCTTCGGTCTCGGCATTCCGTTGCTGGCGTCCTTGCCTCTCATTATATATATGCGGCGTCTACGCGAGAAACCGCGCATTTGTCCTCATTGTAAAGCCAAGATGACCAAAGTGGATGAGGTTCATGATAACGATTATCTTAATCGCGGACAAGATCTTGAGGAGCAGTTAGGCTCGGTGGACTATGACGTTTGGCTTTGTCCTTCGTGCGGAGAAACAGATATAGAGCCTTACATCAATCCGCATTCAAGCTATCACCGTTGCGAAAAATGCGGTTCGTACACTTCGCGTCTCGACCGCGACCGTGTGCTGCGTCAGCCAAGTACTCTTTATGCCGGCGAAGGTGTAAAGGAATACGCATGTCTCAACTGCGGCCATATAAACAGAGTGCCGTATTCAATACCCAAAATAGTTGTAATTCCTACCGGCGGCGGTGGTGGCCGAGGCGGTTTTGGGGGCGGTGGCTTCGGCGGAGGCGGTTTCGGCGGAGGCTCAACCGGTGGTGGCGGAGCTTCGGGCGGATGGTGATTATCGGGCTATTTTACGGTAGGCTATCCAAGCCGTGGGCGGGAACGCAAGAGCCAGTGTCCACCAGTTACCAATTGCGGTTGTAAGGAGCAGGCATCCTATTCCCGTTAACGGTGTGACAAGCATAAGCAATGCCGATGCCGGCGACAGGTTCATTTTGTAGCGCAGGCGATATACCGCATAGCAAATGGCAAAATAGGCGCCGAACCAGCAAATATACGCAATGCCGAGTCCGGCAAAGCTGTAACGGGTATAAAAAAATATATTGAATATGAGGTATAGTGCGGCGCTTGAGCTTTCGGTGAAAATATATATTTTCCCGTCGCCACGCGCAACTATTGTATATGCCAGGCACCATGATGCTGCACGAAATGCCACGCCGCATATTCCTATGCCCAGATAGGGCGTGATTGAGCGGAACTCGGCAGAGTAGAGCAGATCCACTATAATCTCACGACAGCATACAAAAATCACGGTGACCGGAAGCAGAAGAAGCAGGGCTATTTTCATTTCGTGCGAAACCATAACTTCCTGCCGGCGCGGATATTTGCAGAATGCCGATATCCGCGGGAAGTATTCCATGGATATGGCGCTGAAAATCAGACCGACATAACTGTTCATAAGTGTATATCCCGCCTGATATGCTCCTACGGTTGCCGCCGATTCCGTACGGTTGAGCCATGCGACGAATATATAGGAGGCGGCAAGAGAAGCAGCCATGCTCACTGTCATAAGTATTCCGAGCGAGAGCATGCCTTTGCCTTGCCGGAATGTTTCCTTGAATGTGAGTACAGGAGTATTTTTTTCGCGTTCCGATGCAAGGCGTGCGTAAACATAATTGGCCGTGGAAAAGCTCAACAGTACAGGAATTACCGCCGCAATTCGGAAAAAATAAAATGCCGCAATGGCAAAAGCCGAGGCCGTCAAAGCAGCGTATAAGTTGCAGCGGGCGAGCTTTTGCAGCTTGTCGGTAGCCTGAAGAATAGCCCATTCGCCGGCGGCAAGTGCACTGAGCAAAGGCATGACCGAAAGCAGGTAGAAATCGACGGTGTGTGAAGAGTCGCCGAATGTCCATTCACTGAGCAAGGGTGCGAGCAGGCATGTAAGCAACGCGCCTGCAAGTCCTAAAATCAACGATAGCCGATGTGTAACCGTTATAAGCATAGGTTTGCCGGCCGGGTTGTCTTTCCCTGCCTGCGATATTTCCCTCACGGCGCTCTGTGGGAGGTTGAGCTGCGTGGAGGTGCTTATGAGATCCATTGTGGAGTTAAACAAGGTTATAAGGCCAACTCCTATGGGACCCACCCACAAGGCAACGAGTTTGTTTCGGAGAATGGAACAAAGTATAGTAAGGACTTTCACGCCCCCGAAAATTCCAAGGGCTTTTATAATACGTGCTGTTGTGGGTGAGTTTACTGCCATGGCTTGTGCTGAGTTATCGCAGCCACTCGGCAGGATTCAGTTTCTGTTTCTCATGCCTGATTTCAAAATGCAGGCGCGATTTGGAAGAATCGGATTGTTCTGTAACCATGCGACCGAGTACCGTGCCGGCTTCCACCTGCTGTCCTTTGCGAACATTAAGCGTTTCAAGTCCGGCATATACTGTGAGGTATTCGCCATGACGTATAAGCACAACATTGCGGTAGCCTTCCATAACTATTACCATACTTACTGTTCCCGGGAAAACCGAGCATGCGTTAGCTCCGGCTTCGGACTCAAAGTCGAGACCGTTGTTCTGGATTTCCACCTTGGAATACTCTTCATGTGAATGGCGTCCGAAAGTACCGACAATTGTTGCTTTGCGGTCGACGGGACTTGAAAGCCTGCCTTTTGCTTTTGCAAAATCGCCATGAGTGACTTTGTTATCGGCCGGTTTGGCAACGGGCTTTTCAGGTTTTGGTTTTGAAACGGTTTTACCGCTGTCGGATTTCTCTTTGCGACGTCTTGCTTCCTCGGCTTTTTTTGCCTCTTCGGCGGCGCGGCGAGCTTCCTCTTCAATAATACGGTTAAGTTCTTTGTCGAGCTGTGCGGATATGCGTTGTTGCTCGGCCAGAACTTTGTTAAGGTTAGCGCTTTGTTTTTTTAGTGAACTTACAATTTCGCCGGCACGGCTTTTCTCTTCCTGCAAGCTTCGCCTTACGGCCTGCAAGGTGTCAAGTGATAGGCTGAGCCGTTGTGTGGCCGAATCCAGGGCGGCGCGCTGCTTGCTCAGCACAAGCACCTCGGCTTTCAGTGCTGCCGCTTTTTCATTTTCCCAGCGTGCGAGCTCACGAAGATAGCGTGTGCGGCTGCGTGCCTGGCTGAATGATGACGAGCTGAAAATAAATGACAGATTTGAGCCGTTTTGACGTTGCCGGCGCATTGCACGAAGCGATTTTCCATAGGAATCTCTCAATCGGTCCACTCGCTTTTCGGTAGCGGATATGCTGTCGGCCAGCTGCGCCGAGGCGGCCTTGAGCCTGTCGGTGCGTTGTTTCAAAAGATTTTCACGGGCGCTCTTTTCGCGAATCTGCCCTTCGATGCTTTGCAGTCGTCCAAGTTCGCGCCGTGTTTCTTCCAGGGTTGTCTTTATCTGTTTTTTAGTTCCTGCAATTTTTTTAGCGTTGGCTTGTTGCTCTTTGCGGACGGTTTGCGCGGTGCGTTTAGTGGTGCGTGCGTCGGCTGTGGCCAACAGCATTGCCGCCAAAACGAGTGAAAGGAGTACGCGAACCTTCATTAGCGTTTTTAAAGAGCTTGCAGGAGTTTTACAAATTTATCGATGCTGATTTTTTTGCCGTTTCGCGGGATTGACGGTTTTGTCACTTTTATGCCGGAATCTACCGTCGCCCTCGAAGATGTGTAAGTTACCGTACCGCTGAACTTGCTTTTTCCGAAAGTGGCGTTGAATTGCACCGAGGTAGGGAGCGGACCGGTCATAGCCACATCGGGAGTTCCGAAAGTACATAATACTTCGGGCAGCGAGGCAGGACGGATACTCAAAGATGACAACACCGGTGTTTGTGACGATGTGTTGACATTGAATTCCCACTCAAGCCCGGCGGGAAGATTGCGGGGAACAAGAGTGAGTGCATTTCCTTTTTCCGAGATTTTGAACAGCGAGCCGTCGGAAACGCCTACAGTACCTTTTCCGGAAGAGAAAACGCGGCTCATCAGTATACTTTGAATATCGTCAAGGCTGAGTCCGAATTCTTTTTTCAGCCTGTCCATGGATTCGGCAAGATATGAGTTGTCCATTTTTGAGATTACGTATATGGAATCGTTGTCCATATATACGGTGCCTATTTCGAACAACAGTAATTTTGCGCTGATACTCACGCATTTGCCTTTAACCATTTTGAGCGTACTGCTGATTGAAAGTTTTTTGGGAGCGGCGAGTGACAATTTGACGGGTACAGAAATATCTGTCCATGGAGTGTAGGCTTCTGCCATTTCCGCGAACAGCTTTTCGGCAGGGGTTGAAGCCGTTTCGGGAACAGGAACATATGAGGAGTCGGATACGGCTTTTTTGGAGGAAGAGCATGCCGTTCCAAGCAAAGTAAAGCCGACGAAAGCCGTGAGAAGTATGTATATGTTCAGTTTCATTTTTCGGTATCGTTAAAAAATAAGTTTTTAGACTTTACTTTTTTCTCTATAGCCTTTTTTGTATCCTGTTTGTCTTCGGGAACATTCTTAAGTGCCGTTTTCCATAACTTAAGAGCGGTTTCGGGTTCGCCGTTCATAAAATATATATCGCCGGCATGGTCGGGAATTTCTGCGCCCATATCGTCGGGAATATCTCCGTTACATATATCCTCAACGCTTGTTCCATAGGCTTTTATAGCATTGTTTATATATTCGAATGCTTTTTTGTATTCTTTCTTTTTGAAAAGAACCCAGGCGTATGTGTCGAGATATGTCGGATTGGAGGAGTCGGAGGCCGTGGCTATCGAGGCATATATTTCGGCATCGTTAAGGTTCGTGCCTTTTTCGGCATTGAAATATGCGTAGTTGTTCATAGCCATGAAGTTTTCCGAATTCAGCTCAATAGCTTGACGGTACATGACATTGGCACTGTCGGTTTCGTTGAGCTGATACAGAATATCTGCAATGGTCGATTTTATTGCCGAGCGAACTTTGTCGTTTGCCATGATGTTTTTGTCGGCTTTACCCAGAATGTCCAAGGCTTCGTTATATTCGCCTCGCTGCGATAATATCGACGATGAAACCAATGGATAGTAGGCATTTTGCGGGAAAAGCTCGGCGGCCTTTTGTGTTGCAGCGAATGTTGCGGTAGTATCGCCGGTTTCAAGCAGGGTACTGCATAGGTTTTGCCAGCGATCATCGTGTTCGGGGTCAAGGTCAAGGCTGTAGCCGAATTGTTCGGCAGCTCCTTTAATATCGCCTATGGCTCCGAGGTAGTGTGCATAGAAGTCGTGGAGGTCGGCTTCGCCGGGGTTCTGATCCTGGAGAATTCCAAAGAGTTCTTCTATACGTGTCTGTTGAGTGCTGTCGGAGTATAATTTCAGCACATAATCCTGTAAGAGCTCGAACTTATTGGAGAAATCCAGGTCGGGGGATTCAAGAGCCTGAAAAACTTCGCGGTCGTAGGCAATGCTGTCGCCTGTGGTACGGAAAAAGTTGGCACGACCCAGGTAAACGATACCGCTTTCAGGTTCCAGTTGAGAAGCGCGGTCGTAGAATTTAAGAGCCTCGTTATTGTTCCTGAAAAACTCGTGAATGCGTGCAATGAGCATCATTGTATTTGCATCGGCAGGGGCGGCAGCCTCAAGCGCCGTTAGTTCGTTGTAGCACGAGGCTGTGTCTTTTTTTATGAGAAAAGCCTGTATTTTAGGCAATGCCACAGCCGGAGTAGGGCCGGTGCCTTTTTCAATTCGTGAAAGGATTGATATTGCTCTGTCCACATCGGCGGTATCCTTTTTAAGTTCATAGCGCGTCATCAGGGCTTTAACCATATTCATGGCCGGATCCGTGCGGTTGGGCAGGAGGCTGTCCATTGTTTCCCACACTTTTACTACATCGTCGATTTTTCCGAGCGACGTTGCAATGAAGTCCATTCGTTGCGCAACTATTTCATCGGGCGCTTTATCAAAGCGTTTCATCATTGCTCTGTAGGCGTTCTCAAGAGCAAGAGAATCGTCTTTAAGCAGATACAGATTATACTCCGACAAATAGTAGTTTATAAATTCGTCGTCGGGAGCCAGCTGCTGTGCGCGGCGCAGCAACATGTAGTAGTCGGTAAAGTTGCCTTCTTCAAAAGGAGTAACCGATTCGAGGAACAGATACTCGGCTTTTTCTTTATCGGTGTCGGAACTGTTGCCGGCCCATAGGCCTATGGCAGCAATAATTACGATGAGGAGAGGGAGGATACGTAAATGCATAAGCAAAAATCATTTAGTGCCGGTGTGCCCGAAACCGCCTTCGCCACGTTCCGAGTTTTCAAGCGAAGATGTTTCCACCCATTCAATCTGAGGAACACGGGCAAGAACCATCTGGCATATGCGTTCGCCCGGGCAAACGGTAAACGCTTCGGAAGAGTGGTTTATTAGAATAACACCTATTTCGCCCCGATAGTCGGCATCGATAGTTCCGGGAGAGTTGAGCAGGCTTATTCCTTTTTTCAGAGCCAGACCGCTGCGAGGGCGCATCTGAATCTCATAACCTTGGGGAATTTCAACTCTCAGCCCGGTGGGTATGAGAGTGCGTTCTCCGGGTTGAAGTACGATTTCTTCGGGTATAAACGCTCGCACATCCATGCCTGCCGACGATTCGGTTGCGTAGGCCGGCAGTTGTACGCCCGGTTCGGCGCTGACTTTCACTTTTATTTTGTTATCCATTGCGGTTCAAATATTTATGCGTCGTGTAACCGAAGCTCCTTTAAGAATATATACTCCGCGTTGGCTCAGAGTAAGCCTTACGGTGCCGGGATTAAGCTGGCGACTTGTAATGAGTTGTCCGAGAATGGAAAAAATTTCCACTTTCACCGGTGCGTCCACTGTTATGTAAACCATACCGTCCCTTACGTCGACATCGATATTCTCGTTTGCGCGGTTTTCGGTGCGGTTTGTCGTGTTCTCGTTTTGAGAAATTATTTCCCATACAGGCGCCTTGGATGCGGCATTGGTGACGGAGGGTGTCGCCAATGCCACTAAAAACAGCAGGAGCAGGGAAATAAATTTTCTCATAACGTAAGGTCAGGCATGCGGGTGTTGACTCAGTTCTCCGGCAATAGGTTCCGAAAGGCGACGGGCTACTCCCTGCGCATCAAGACCCAGTCCGAAGAGGAACATCATTTTTGTTATGGCGGCCTCAAAAGTGAGGTCGTGCCCCGAAATAACCCCGGTGGCGGCCAGAATATCGCCGGCAAGATAACGGTTTGTGTGAACACCTCCGTTAACACATTGTGTTACATTCAGGATTACCACTCCACGTTCCACTGTTTTACGGATTGCATCGATGAACCAATCCCAGGTAGGACCGTTTCCGGCTCCATAGGTTCGCAATACTATGCCTTTTATGCCCGGAGTGGCAAGCATGTGGCAAAGCACTTCCTTGTTGAGTCCCGGGAAAAGATCTATGGCCATGACGTTAGTGTCAAGAGCGTACGATGGCATGAGTTCCAACTCCGACTTGTTTTTGCGCAGAGCGTCGTGGTCGAAATGTATCCCCAATCCTATTTTGGCGAGAGCTGGGTAGTTGTTGCTTTTGAAAGCGTTGAAATTATCGGCGGAGCGCTTGGTTGCTCGGTTTCCGCGCCAAAGGTAGTTCTCGAAAAGTATGGCTACTTCACGCACGGTTGGAATGCCGTCCTCCGAGCGGTCGGCTGCTATCTGCAGGGCTGTAATAAGGTTTTCTTCGCCGTCGGTTCGTACTTCGCCGATAGGGAGCTGTGAGCCTGTTATAATCACCGGCTTGTTGAGATTCCCGAGCATGAACGACAGTGCCGAAGCCGTGTAGGCCATGGTATCGGTGCCGTGGAGCACAACAAAGCCGTCGTAGCTGTCGTAATTATCGGCAATACTGCGAGTTATGAGCTGCCAGTGCTCCACGTTCATATCGGAAGAGTCGATGGGCGGGTGAAACTGGATATTGTCGATGTCGTAATCCAGCATTTTCACCTTGGGCACATTTTCCATGAGGTGGGAGAAATCGAAAGGTCGCAGCGACTTTGTCACCGGATCTTCAATCATTCCGATAGTACCCCCTGTGTAAATTATAAGAATCTTAGGCCTCATAGCAAGGAATATTCCGTGTTATTTAACCTGAGCTCCGTTGGAGGCTTTGGCCGACGGTGCGGCTACAGTGAGAGAACCGTCGCCGTTAAGAGCCGACAGAATCATACCTTGCGACAGGACGCCGCGAATTTTTGCAGGCGCGAGGTTGGCGATGAAAAGCACTTGTTTTCCAACCAGTTCTTCGGGAGCATAGTGCTGGGCAATGCCAGAAACAATTGGGCGGGGAGTGCCGGTGCCATCGTCAATCATGAATTTGAGCAGTTTGTTGGCCTTGGGAACGCGTTCGCATTCAAGGACGGTGCCTACACGGATGTCGAGTTTCTCGAAATCCGTGATTTCGATTTGATCCTGTACGGGAGCCGGCTTGAAATTATCGAGAGCTTTTGATGCGTTCTCTTTCTTGATGCGTTCCAGGCGTTCCGTTTGGGCGGCAATGGCTGCGTCGTCAATTTTGTCGAACAGGAGTTTGGGCTCTCCAATGGTTCTGCCGGCAGGAATAACATCTTTGGCAAGCATATTCCAGTCGAGTTTTTCGATGCCGAGTATCGAAGCGAGAGTGGCGGAAGTGAAGGGCATGAACGGTTCGCAGGCCACGCTGATAGAGGCGCAAATCTGCAGACACACATTCAGAATGGTCTTCACACGTTCGGGGTCGGTCTTTATCACCTTCCATGGTTCACAGTCCTGCAGGTATTTGTTGCCTGCGCGGGCAAATCCCATTGCGTCCTTGAGCGCTTCGCGGAAATGGAATGTCTCAAGGTTCTCGGTGAGAGATGTTTTGAGCTGTTCCATTTCGGCCATTACGTCGCGGTCGATTTGCTGCAGTTCGCCGGCGGCGGGGACTACGCCGTTATAGTATTTGTGTGTTAGTACAATTACGCGGTTGATGAAGTTGCCGAGAATAGCAGCGAGTTCATTGTTGTTGCGCGCCTGGAAATCGTGCCATGTAAAATCGTTGTCCTTAGTTTCGGGAGCGTTTGCAGTGAGCACATAGCGGAGCACATCCTGCTTGCCGGGGAAATCGGCAAGATATTCATGCAGCCATACAGCCCAGTTGCGGGATGTTGAAATTTTATCGCCCTCGAGGTTAAGGAATTCGTTGGAGGGGACATTGTCGGGCAACTGGAAGTTGTCGCCGTAAGCCATAAGCATTGCAGGGAATACAATGCAATGGAACACAATGTTGTCCTTGCCGATAAAGTTTATTATTCGGGTTTCGGGGTCTTTCCACCATGTTTCCCAGGTATCGGGGAAAATTTCTTTGGTGTTGGAGATGTAACCTATGGGAGCATCGAACCAAACGTAGAGAACTTTGCCTTCGGCTCCTTCTACGGGAACGGGCACACCCCACGAGAGGTCGCGTGAAACGGCACGGGGCTGTAGTCCGCCGTCGAGCCACGACTTGCATTGTCCGTAAACATTGGACCTCCATTCGGTGTGATCTTCGAGAATCCATTTGCGGAGAGCAGGTTCCCATTTGTCCAACGGGAGATACCAGTGTTTTGTTGAACGAAGCTCGGGAACGGCTCCGGTTATGGCGCTTCGCGGATTGATGAGGTCGGTGGCGTTGAGAGAGCTTCCGCAAGCCTCGCACTGGTCGCCGTATGCCCCCTGGTGGTGGCAGTTGGGACATTCGCCGGTAACATAACGGTCGGCAAGGAACTGTCCGGCCTGCGGGTCGTATAGTTGCTCGGAAGTTTTTTCAATAAATTCGCCTTTGTCGTAAAGGTGACGGAAGAACTCGGAGGCCGTTTCGTGGTGAGTTTCGGATGTAGTGCGTGAATATACGTCGAAGGAAATCCCTAATTCCTCAAACGATTTCTTGATAAGTGTGTGGTAGCGGTCCACAATGTCCTGAGGCGTCACACCTTCGGCGCGGGCCTTGAGTGTAATGGGCACACCGTGTTCGTCGCTGCCGCCGATAAGGGTTACAGGACGGCCGGCAAGACGGAGATAGCGGGCGTAAATGTCGGCGGGAATATATACGCCTGCAAGGTGACCTATGTGTACCGGCCCGTTTGTGTAGGGTAGGGCCGTAGTGATTAGTGTGCGTTTGAATTCTTTACTCATACCAATGTATATTGTGCCATGTGACAGCTCTTTGCAGAGCCTTGGTTTTCAAACGGCAAATTTACTAAAAAAATTGGAAAAAGCGCCGCTTAACCGCGCGTGTTCTTAAATATTATAGATAAAAGAGGAAAAAACGCCGCTGCACAGCCTGTGCAACGGCGTTAAGACCTGTATTTATAATTTGTTATTTGCTTGCTTCCAGACGAGCGTTGAGCCCTTCGATAACTTCGGCTGTAATGTTGAGTTCGGGCTTGAAGAATACGCCTGCTTCACGCAACAGAATGGCATCGTAGTTGTGCACTGCGTTGTAGTCGCGTACAAAGCTGTTGAGCGAGTCGGCGAGTCGGGCGCGGATAGCCATGTCGTTGTTGGCAAGTTTTTGCTGTTTTGCTGCAAAATCCCGTTCGGCAGCCTGTCCTTTATTCTGCAAATCCTGCATGTCCGACTGGAATGATTCCTGAGTGAGGTATGCGTTGTTTTGCTGTTTGCTTTGAATTTTGGCTGCGAGCTGGTTAAGATTATTCTCGGTAGCCTGATGCCATTGCTGCAGTTTGTTCAGTTCGCGCTGCTGCTCCTCCATAAGTTCCTGAGCGAGTTTATAGGACGAAATAACCGAATCGGCATCGATATAACGGATATTGATGGCGGCTGTAACGCCGGTGCTTTCGTTGTTTGCGGGAACGGGTGCGGGAGCCTGCTTGTTGTCGCACGATGCTGCCAGTGTCGCAAGGACGCAGGCTATGAGAGTTTTTACTGTTACGGACAGTTTTTTCATTATATTATATATTGAATGGTATCAGAATTATTTGTCATTATCTCTTTGCGAGCTCGCACAGCTTATACCCTTTTGCCGCAGTTGCGGAGAGGTGTGAACGTGACCGGAAGGAAATCGGGAGCCTTTTATAAACAGCACCTTAATGCCTAACAGCAACACGCAAACAAGCAGAATGAGCATAGTGAGAAGAACTATTTTCATATGTGTTGACTCGCTTTTACGCTGCAAATATAAGAAAACTTGCTCTTTTTTTTCGCCAAATAGATTTTATTTTGTAATTTAGAGGGCGAATAGTAATGTTTTTAACATTCTTTCTAACGATGTAAACAATATTTAAAAATTAAATAACAAAACCGCTACTATTGCTCTATGACAATAAAAGACCTCAAGCCGGCATTGGTGTTCTCTATTTTCGATGAGATTAACCAGGTGCCCCGCCCTTCAAAAAAAGAAGAGAAAATCCGCAAGTATCTTTTGGATTTTGCCGCCAAACACAATATTGAAGTTGTAACCGATGCAATCGGCAACGTGGTTATGCGCAAGCCCGCGACTCCCGGTTGCGAAGGCGCTCCCGTTGTGGCTCTTCAGTCGCATATGGACATGGTGTGTGAATCCAACGATAAAAACTTCGATTTTGAGAACAATCCTATAGAAACCATTGTCGACGGCGACTGGCTCCGTGCCAACGGTACTACTCTCGGTGCCGACAACGGTATTGGAATGGCTGCCTCGCTGGCAGTCATGGTTGACAAGGACCTCGTTCACGGTCCGGTGGAAGCTTTGTTCACCGTTGACGAAGAAACCGGCCTTACCGGTGCCAATAACCTTGGCGACGGAATGCTGACAGCCTCGATGCTCCTTAACCTCGACTCCGAGGACGATGCCGAAATCTTTGTAGGATGTGCCGGCGGTGTGGACACTACCTGTTTGTTCACTTACAAACGCTCTTTCGCTCCCACCGATTTCCACTATTTCAAGTTCGATGTGTCGGGCGGTCTCGGCGGTCATTCCGGTGGCGACATTCACCTTGGCCGTGCCAATGCCAACAAGCTCGTTGCCCGTTTCCTCTATAACCTCGGTCTTGAGCATGAAATATCTCTTTGCGAAATCGACGGCGGCAATCTGCGTAATGCCATTCCCCGCGCGGCGCATGCAGTGTTCGGCGTTCACACCTCGCATAAAGAAGATGTGCGTGTGGCTTTCAACAAGTTCGTTGCCGATATCGAAGGAGAATATGCCGGTCTCGAAACGGGTCTCAAACTGGAACTTGAAAGCACCGACCGTCCCGAATATGCCGTAGACTACGATACCACCCGCGCACTCGTACAGGCATTGTATTCCGCACCTCACGGAGTTATTTCCATGAGCCGCGATCTGGAAGGTCTTGTGGAAACATCTACCAACCTTGCCTCGGTGAAGATGCAGCCCGATAACAAAATACTTGTCACCACCTCGCAGCGTTCCTCTGTAGAATCGCGCAAGTGGGATATTGCCCGTCAGGTAGAGGCTCTTTTCAGTCTTGCAGGTGCCGAAGTTACCCATGGCGACGGTTATCCCGGCTGGGCTCCCAACATGAATTCGCCCATCATGCATCTTGCAAGCGAGGCGTATGAAGAGTTGTATGGAATCAAACCCGCCATCAAGGCAATCCACGCCGGATTGGAATGCGGTCTGTTCCTGCAGAAGTATCCTCACCTCGATATGGTTTCGTTCGGTCCCACACTGCGTGATGTTCATTCTCCGAGCGAACGTATGTATATTCCTGCTGTTGAACGTTTCTGGGGTCAGCTTGTGCGCACTCTGGAAAAAGTGGGCAAAATGAAATAAAGCGTGAAATCTCTCCTCCCGGCATTACTCCTGTTGTTTCCGGCGGTATCGCAAGCCGCCGGAGCTCCCGGAGCTGCTTTTATGCCGGACACAATCTATGTTTTCGATACCGAGGCGACCCATACGGATTCGTTGGGTCGCTCGTTTATTATTGTCGAGGACGATGCCATTCTTCACATATCTTTTATCCCTTCGCCCGACGCTCTTTTGCGCAGCGGGCCTCTCACCGAAGCTGCCTATGAACGAGTGGCGTCGGAACTTGGGGTTGAAACAGCCGCAATACGCGCTGTGGTGGAGATAGAAACCGGGCGCACCCACAAAGGTTTTAACGAGCCGGGTTTTCCGGTTATAAATTTCGATTTGCCTGTTTTTAGAAAGACAGCCGCCCGCCGAGGAATAAATCTTAATGCCTACAAGTCATCGCCGGCACTTAAACCGGTTGATTCGGCACGTTACGGCGGACAACAAAAAGCTCAGAAAGCACGATTGGAAGCCGCTATGGAAATCGACAGTATCGCTGCCATAGAAAGCACATTCTGGGGCATGTTCCAGATTGGCGGTTTCAACTGGAGGTTGTGCGGAGCTCCTTCCCGCGAGGATTTTGTGGAAATGATGAGCCGCTCGGAGTACGACCAGCTCATGCTCTTTGCAAACTATATTCGCAATACGGGTTTGCTCAAATATCTCAAAGCCCGGAACTGGAGTGCCTTCGCACGAATTTACAACGGCCCTTCGTATGCTTCGCGAGGCTATCACACCCGTTTGGCGGCAGCGTATAAGAAATATAAAAAGTAGAATTGGTATCAATAAAATCAAACGCCCGGACGACATCCATGCGCCCGGGCGTTTGTTGCTTTTATGGGTTGTGGCGGATTATTCCACGGTCATTTCGCCTGCGATTGACGTGGTAAGATACTGTTTGACAACATCGGTTGAAAGTCCGCTGCCAAGTAAATACATCATCTTGGTCACGGCGGCCTCAACAGTGATGTCATAACCCGAAATCACTCCGGCCTTTGCAAGCATGTCGCCGGTATAATAGCGTTTTTGCTCATCGCCGCCATTCAGACACTGGGTAACATTATAAACAATCAGTCCGCGAGCAACTGCGTCGGCAAGAGCGTTAAGGAACCATTCCTCGGTGGGTGCGTTGCCGGCTCCGAAAGTGCGAAGTATCACAGCTTTTATACCCGGGGTGGCAAGCTGTGCCTTGACAACGTCCTCGGTAATGCCGGGGTATAGCCAGAGTACAAGTAAATTGCTGTCCATGGAATAGAAAGGCTCCAGCGGCAGAGCTGTTTCGTGACGCATCAGGTAGGGTTTGGCGTACTCGATATGCAGGTCGATAGTTCCCAGATTGGGATAATTGAAGCTCTTAAAGGCATGGAAGCCTGTGGATGTGAACTTGGTTGAACGACATCCGCGGACAATGTAATCCTGGAACGAAATAACAACCTCTTGAATCATAGGGTCGCCGTTTTCATCTTTGGCAGCAGCCACCTGCAAGGCCGATATAAGATTCTCGTTACCGTCCTCACGGGTGTCGCCAATAGGAAGTTGCGAGCCGGTAATTACCACCGGTTTACGGAGATTCCGTAACATGAACGCCAGAGCTGATGCTGTATATGCCATGGTGTCGGTGCCGTGAAGAACCACGAATCCGTCGAACTCCTCGTATCGGTCGGCTATAGCTTTTACAATCTCATTCCAATATTCGGGATTCATGTTGGAAGAATCGATAGGATGAGGGAACTGCACGCTCTGTATGTCGTAGCCCAATTGTCCGACTTTGGGAACGTTGTCCATCAGGTGTGAGAAATCGAAAGGTTGCAGTCCGTCGGGAGTTTCTACCATTCCTATGGTTCCTCCCGTATAGATAATAAGAATTTTTGGAGCTGTCTGTGACATAGTAGTATGTTGTTTATTGAGTTATATAATTATTCGTAATAATTCTTGCTTATGCCGAAAGTGAAATGCTGCACGCGTATAATCACCACAATTAGAACAACGGCTGTTGCGGCAAGAATGAATACAAAGGGGAACAGATTGCTCTTGTCATGGAATATATCGGCAAAGAGGCTCACAATTACCGGAACAAGCGATATTGCCACGTAGTTGGCCACTTGCAGATAGGCAAGCGACAGAGTCGACTTGCTGTCGGATGTTACAAGCTCGGTTGCCTTTGTATAGAAAATAGGCTGAGCCAAACCGTTGCCAAGGCCTACAAGAGCCGATGCAATGATGAAAAGTACAAACGAACGGGTTACAACGAACATTGCCAGACCGCCGACAATGAGTGCCGTTGCAAGAATGAAAGTTCCTTTACGGAAGGCTTTCATTACACCGGTAACAATAAGTCCTATTGCAAACATGGCAAAGTAAAATACCGATGTGACAGTGGATACATCCTCGGTGCTCATATGATACTCTGGCATGAGGTTGGGCAGATAATAGGCCGGAATGGAGGTTGCGAATACAAAGAAGAAGTATGCAAGCAGCAGCCATATAGTTCGGCCGATATAGAAGCCGCCTTTAACAGTCTGTCCTTTAGTGGAGAATCCGTCGGCGTCAACAGCAGGAACAGCCGTGCTTTGTGTTGTGGCGGTGGTGCTGTCGGATACAGGCGCGGAGGCATAGTCCGATTTGGGGATTTTGTTAAGGAACGGAATAAGAATGAGTGATACCAGAGGAATGAGGTATACAAGGAAAGGCAGATGCCAGCTCTTGGCAGCAAGGAAACCTACAACAAATGTTGCTCCCACAAGTGCTATATTTCCGATAGCGGATATGATACCCATTTGTTTCATGCGGTACTTGCCTGTGAACACATCGGCGATAAGGCCGGTTGAGAACGGGAGGATAAGGCCGCAGCCCGCTCCCAGAAGGCAGCTGAGCCATATAAGTTCGGTGAGCGAGTTGGAGAAAATGCTCCACGCGCCGGCAATGATGTACAATATGGTGCCTAAGGTGATTACAAGAACCTTGTGCTTCGTTTCCGACAGTTTGCCCGAAAGAAGTACAAACGGAATTATAACCACGTTGGGCAGTACGGTTAGCAATTGGATTTTAAAATCGGTTACATCGGGGAAAATGGTGCGCAAACTCCCTTCTATAGGAGTGACGGCAAGCCCCGGAAGGTCGACAGCAAGCGATAGCGACCATATCGCGAGAACTACCATCATGGAGATAGTTCCCTTGCCTGTTTTTACTTGCATAATAGTTGAAATTTAGAGTTGTTAAAATAGGATTGTTATTTGACAACGGTAACACGGTCGCCGTTGAATACTCCGAGTCCGAGTTTGTTCATAACGGCCTTTACCGCAGCCTGAGCTTTTACAGAGTTTCCGGCCTCGTCCAATGGAGGAGCGAACGCCGCAATGCCCATAACGCCGGGCATTACTCCCAATACGCCGCCGCCGACTCCGCTCTTGGCGGGGATGCCGGATGTGTAAAGCCAGTCGCCGGTGTTCTGGTAAAAGCCTACCGATGAAATCAATGTGGTGATTTTGGGCGCCAGTTCTGCCTCAAACACCTTTTCGCCGGTTACAGGATTCACGCCTCCGTTGGCAATTGTAGCCGCGCATATGGAAAGTTGGGACGCTGTTATGCCCACCGAACACTGACGGGTATACAGGTCGAGGCTCATGGGAACGTCATCGTATATTCGGTTATAATTCTTGAGGAGCCATGCTATGGCACGGTTGTTGAAGTTGGTTTCCGATTCGGAACGGTATAGTTCATCGAGAACCTGAGCCTCCGAGCCGCACAAAGCTGTAATGTTGTTGATTATAGCTTCCCATTTGCCCCATGAATCGCCTTTTGGCTCAACCATGGAGCAGGCTGTTATGGCTCCTGCATTGACAAGCGGAGTCGAAGGATGGTCGTTCTCGAGCAGAATGGCGAAAATGGAATTGAACGGCAGCCCGGTGGCATCGGCGCCAATCTGTTTCAGAACAGCGTCGGCGCCATATTGCTTTAAAACGAGTATGGCCGTGAGAACTTTGGAAACCGATTCGATGCCGAATTTATATTCGGTATCGCCGGCGTTAAAAGTCGTTCCGTCGGGCAAAGTTACACTTATCCCGAAAAGCGACGGGTCGATATTCGCTAAAAAAGGAATATAATCGGCATTGTGACCGCCGCTTATATTCTTGCATTCGCTATAGGCCTCCTCTACGGCCTCTTTAATCATGCTATGGGTAATGGTTTTATCCATGTCTTATATTTTTTAATTAGATGAATAACATAATTTAAAATTGTACAATAGTATAACCTGTATAATGTAAAAAGGTTCGTCGTTCTTGTGCGGGTAGGCCGGTATCGCAACAAAACGCGGCTCCTCTTTGTTTGTAATATATCTGTAAACAAAACCGAAATTAATTCTATGAATAGATACATGCTTGTTGCCGCTGTTGCATCGGCAATGCTTTATCCCGGTACGCTTGCCGGACAAAATGTTTCGGGCACGCCCGATAACATAGTTTCTGTAGTGGTAAACGGCGAATCGGCCGAAGCATCCGATGTCGAAGGGGCGTTTAAGGAAAATGAACCCGACTCGCACCGCGATGCCAATCTGCCGCGCTTTGCAATAGTCGGCAAAAACCGCGAGTTTTATCTTGGTATAGGCGTGCAGCTCCTTGGCGAAGGAGTTTTCGACTTTGGCGGTGAAATGTCCTCGCCCGTTCTGTTTATACCCTCCGCAACCGAAGCGCCTTCGCAGGGAAACGGAGCCTCTCTTAAATTCGGTTGGCAGACATCGTCCATACATATGAATTTTGTGGCCATGCCCGAGTCCGACAACCGCATAGGTGTATATTTCAAAGGTAATTTCATGGGAAACAACAACAGTTTCAACTGTTATCATTTCTATGCCCGTTACCGTGGACTTGTCGTAGGATACACAAACAGTTTGTTTACCGACGGTTATGCCGAGCCTGTGACGATTGATTTTGAGGGTCCTTCCGGTTATCCGTTCATAACACTGTTTACCGCTTATTGGCATCAGCAGTTCACAAAACATGTTTCGGGAGCTATTGGAGTTGATGCGCCGGTAACGTCTTTCTCGGAAGCAACAGGTGCTGAAGAGGTGAACCAGCGCTTGCCGGCCATTCCGCTGTATGTTCAGTATGGCTCCGAAAGCGACGACGCGCATATCCGCTTGTCGGCTATAGTACGTCCCTTGCAGTACCGAAATCTTGTAGCAGGGCATAACAGCACGCTTGTCGGAGGTGCGGTACAGTTGTCGGGAATGACTCCTGTAGCAGGTAATCTAAGTGCAAATGCCAATCTGGTATACGGGCATGGAATAGGCTCTTACATTCTCGATGATTATTTCCTCGGGCTTGATGCATGCGGAACAAAAGAGGCCGGGAAAATGGAACTTGTATGCACCTTGGGAATTACGGCAGGCTTGAATTATGCTTTCACATCGCGTCTGCAAGCCAATATTGTATATAGCCATGTGGCGAACATGCTCGGCGACAATGCCATTATGGATAGAACAAATTATCGTTATGGTGATTATGTTGCTGCAAACATGTTCTATAATCTGAACCGTTTCGTGTCCTTGGGACTTGAATACGATTACGGCCATCGCAAAAGTTTTGCCGGCGAAGGGCTGCATGTGAACCGCCTGCAATGCCAGTTCGCGCTCTCGTTCTAAGGGGCGTTGTCCGGCCGGCATTGGCGGCCGGGGGAAACTGTTTGCCGATTACAAAAAAAATGATTAACTTTGCATGGTCTTTTGTTTGAGGGCCCAACAGTATGTCACCCCAAAACTATATTTATGCAGGCGAGAAAAGCGGCTGTCCTCACTCTGGAGGATGGCACCATTTACCGCGGCTATAGCTTCGGCTATGAAGGTTCCGCGGCAGGAGAGGTAGTTTTTAATACC
>CAMWMR010000002.1 GCA_947175425.1 uncultured Porphyromonadaceae bacterium | reverse complement strand
TGCCCCTTCTCCAAATTTTTCGAGGCTTTTAACATTTCTTTAACACTTTGGCCGCAGTACGAAAATCGCAATTCAAAACTAATGCATTGTAAAACAGCCAAATCCGCAAACACACCGTTTCAACCAAAAAGTTCACAAGGTTTCTCAACAAAATCGCACCGGCTCCAAAAAATAATTTCCATTCCCCGCAAAAATTTTTCCAACGCCTCTGCAAAAAAAACATCGCCCCACTCAAAAAAACGGGTCGGACACCACGTCCGACCCAGTTAAAAAGTATCAAGTGTTCGTTATTTGAGAACTACTTTATAAGAAGCCTGAGATGTTTTGAGGATATAAAGCCCGGCAGTTTTTACAGAAATTTCAGTTCCGGTACCAACTTTCACTCCATACATGTTATAGAGTTCGCCACCATTTACAATGGAAACAGTCAATCCTTCTACTTTAAAACCTGCGTCTTCAATCACTGCTTGAACACCCGAAACGTTTGAGCCGGTATAGCCCGACATATTATATATACCGTTATTTACAAGTTCAAGGTCTTTTGTCTGAGCACCGCTTCCGCCATTATTGAATATACACATGAGCTTGGGCGATTCCGATTCGCAATTAAAGGAATATTTATAATAACCGGTTGCAGAATCGAGAGTGGCGGCAACTCCGGGCCAAATTTCGCCGGAATAGGACTTGTTACCGTCGGCAGCATCCCATACCCAGCAGAACACGGCATTCCACGAAGTTGAGGAATTATCGTAATATATTGTATAATTTCCGTCTACGGGAGAAGGGGTCGGATCGGGGTCGGGTGTAGGATCCGGAGTCGGATCGGGATTTGGCAGCGGATCCACTACACCGGTGCGAATCTTACCAACTGAAGCAAGTTCATAGGTAATCATGTCGATATCGTCTTTTTCATGCGAAGTCGAGTTGTCCTTTGCATAAATTTCAAAAACATTATCGACCATTGACGGGTCATGAGGGAGGCAGTCGATACCCGATTCACCGCGAGTTGCCACTACACGCAGCCCGATACCGTTATTCTCCAGCCATTCACGAGTGATTCCGAGTGCACTCAGCGGTATCTGCATTTCGTAGAACGAATCAAACGAAGTATCGTGCGGCTTAAGAAAATCGGGATAAGGCTCGGCAAGGAGGTTATCATAGTTCTCTTCATCATATATATTATTGATGATTGAAGGATCGGAAACGAGTGTTGTTGCATCCGACCATTCGGCCGCAGTACGCTGGCGCCAGAGATGAGAAGGCGCAAAACCTTCTTTGAGAGCATACTTGATGCCAAGATTTGTAAAGCTGCGACATCCGTTGCCGTAATCGGAATTTCCGGCAGCATCCACTGCTGTAAACATCGACGGTTCTCCGAGACCGGGCTTACCGCTCATGAAGAAAAGGTGGTCGACATGCGACACGAATTGAACGCCGCTCTCGGCACCGCCCCAAATAAAACGTCCGTCGGTAAGTTTGCCTGTCATTGCCACAGCTTCGGGGTTAACACTAAGAGCAACAATAAAAGGCACATCGCCTATACGGCCGCCGTCGGTAAGAGGACCGTCGCCGGGACGTGCCCAAGTATCGCCGGTATTACACATTTGCCACGCAAGATAGAGATTGGAGTCATCCCAGGCCGCATAAATGGCATACATATCGAGAACACAGTTCTCGTGACTGCCATGAAAAGTGGAACACATATCATTGGCACCGCCAAGCGACACAATCATGTCATCGGACCAATCATTAAATTCACCGTCAACAGTTATAGTTGCCTGTCGACCCACGGCTCCATTGGCATTTGTCGAGTAAAATGCACGATTTTCCACAAGTGCTCCGTCCTGTGCAAATACAGGCAGCCATGCAAAGCTTGCAGCTGCCACAGCTGCTAAAGTCTTGATTCTCATGAAGAAATTTAAGGTTTTGAAGAATAAGTTGATTTACGCGCCACAAAATTAACAAAATTTCAGGTCGCAAGCAAATCAATTTTCACTCAAAAGAGCTGTATAACGACTTATGGAGCACATTTCTGCGGGAATACTTATATGCTCGGGACAGTGCGAAACACATGCTCCGCAAGTCACACACCTGTCGGCGCGACGCAAACGAGGAATCCCTACATCCATACTCAACAGATAGGCGCGACGAGCTTGTATGTAATCGCTCGTAGCCGGATTCACCGGAACATTCCCTAATGCGACACATTTATTATAATGCGCAAAAACCGCCGGAATATCAATCCCATAAGGACATGGCATGCAACTGCCGCATTCGGTACACGGAACAGCCTTGTTCTCGAGAATGCTTTGTGCCGTATCGCTTAGGAATTCCCTTTGCTCTGCCGTAAGAGGTTCAAAACAAACCAAAGAGTCCACAGCTCCCGACAGTCCGGGCTGCGACACAGGCAAAATCACGGAAACCACACCCGGCACACTTGCAGCATACCGTGCTTCAAGATTTGCAAGTTCGGGGCGCGTATTACAATACGATGGCAACGATTGTGCCACAAAAACAGAGAGTCCTCGTTCCGAAACAGCTTCCGACAGCATTCCCGCAAAATTGGAATCATTGTTCCACAAGCGGGAAGATATTTCTATTTCAATACAATCCAATGCAGGCACACGCTCAAGCAACATTTCAAGGAGCTTCTCATCTTGCGGAATAATAAAGCCGGCAGGGATTATAGTTTCCGAAAGCATTGACAATTCCACATTTTCAGAGTCGCGAAGATCGTACATTATAATATCAGGCACAAAATCTCCGCTCAACGAATCGCCCGGCTTCAAAACAGCGGCAAGGCATAAATTGTCGCTCCCTATAAGTCTCCCAAGCTCGGCTACAGCCTCTTCTTCACCGGTTTTAAATTGTAGAAGTACAGGAAACTCAACCTTCAAATCATCAAGAAGCTCGGCAACACCAACTGCATCAACCCCTGCAATATCAAAAGCATATAGTGGCAACGAGAAATTCCGCCACTCTTTTCGCAAAGGCACAGAAACTCTATTCGCGCTTTTTTCATTACCGTTACACCCTGCAATCAACGCGGCACCGCCAAGAAATGCAATGGAACGCAAAAAACCGCGCCTGTCAAGCTTTTGAGAGTTATCGTGTTTCATATTTCAACATGCCTTTCAAGACCTTCGACACATATAGCCGCCGACTTTCCGCTCAAAAAACCTGCAGTTCCAACAGGACAAACAAACTCGCAGGCGCCGCACCCCGTGCAAAGGTCGGCATTCACTATCGGCGACAGTCCCCCACCCTCGCGAGCAAGCATTTCAATTGCACCTGCAGGGCAATTTCGGGCACAGTTACCACAGGTCTGCCCATAAGCCGCCGAAATACACGCCGACTCCCAAACTTTTGCCGTGCCTATTTTAATAGCAGATTTCTCCGCCACTGTCACTGGTTTTATAGCTCCGGCAGGACAAACATTGGAACATACCGTACAACCCGGGCGGCAAAATCCCGATGAAAATTCCATTACGGGCTGCATAAATTCTCCCGGCGACAACGTCGGCTTTAAAACACCCTCGGGACAGGCCGATACACATAGCTGGCACGCCACACAGCGGCTATATAAATTTTTGCGACTCAACGCTCCGGCAGGGACAGGACGCACAACACTTTTACGAGGCTGTTTATTTTTTAAAGGAGCCAAAACAGGAGATCCCGACACTGCAACAGATGTTGAAGCCACCGCAGCTCCGGCAATAAATGCACGTCGGCCCGCTGTTGCAGTTCGTTTAACATCCGCACGCTTTCTGCGGCGGAATTTTATAGCACCTCTTGCACATTGCTCGGTACAATTCAAACAAACCACACACCGCGAATAATCTATACTATGGTTCTCTGTATCAATACATCTCGATTTACAATGACGACTACACAAACCGCAACCGTTACACTTGGCATCGTCAATCGCAGGTGCAAACAACGAATAGCGCGATACAAAACCCAAAACCGTACCAACCGGGCACACAGTGTTGCAATACTCTCGCCCCCACTTACAGGCAATCGCCCCAACTACAATTATCTGCACAGCCGCAACAATGCCAACTACACTATTGAAAGTCGACTCAGGCGGCAGACTATCAGCAAGAAAAACTCCTTTCTCCGCAAAACGACTAAGTACAAAACTTTGAATTGCGTGCGCTCCCGGCACTATAAACTGTCCCAAAAATCGGCCGAATATGGCATAAGGATCAAAAAACGAAGCGGCAAACATACCTAAAACATTTGCCACACCCAAAATAAAAAGAACGGCAAAAATGACAAGAAAACCAACCCTCAGCCGCCTGTCAGGTTTACGATATTTGTAAACTCCGGTTTTTCGCCTCCTCTTGGGAATAAAAAGACGATAAACGCCACCAACCGCATCTTGAAAAATACCCAAGGGACACACAACCGAGCAATAAACACGGCCTAATAAAATTGTTGCCAACAAAAGCAAAACAATTACAGCCACGTTCCAGGCCAAAACAGCCGGAACAAACTGCAACGCTGCAATAAACGAAAAACAAGTCGACAAGCCGACTGGCCCCATAAAGGCCGCACAGACACACAAAAAGGCTAAAACAGCCAATAGAATGGGCAGTTTTACAAGCATATACACCAATGCCGAATATATTCTCTAAAGCAGAATAATAAGCACTACCAAAAGTACAGTGTAGAAATATTTGCAAAAAGTAGACATAAGTAATGAAGTTTAAAATCGCAACAAATTTCGGTGGTTTATCTATAAAATTATAAGTCGAACAAGATACTGTACATTTACCGTCCTTGATACGCCACAAATTTAAATAAAATATTTCACATAGCCCAACGCAACAAAGCAATACACGGCAATAATGAGGTTAATCTTTGTTAATAACTTGCATATTGTGCGTTATTACAGTAACTTTGTATCTATATATGCCACAAGGCACAAACAAAATGGGGTTGACCGGTTTTGACAGCGTGTAGAAGTGGTGTGTAAGCGTGCAGAGCTTTGAAGTCTATGCTCTTTAATATCAGGCTTTCAGCAATCTAAATGGCGAAAATAACTACGCTCTTGCTGCCTAATCGAAGTACAGTAGATTACGCTTAATCGCCGCAACAGTTGCAGCGACAAGACATCGCCCGATAGTCCTTTTTCCGAGACTCATCGAAACGGCGGTGCTCGCAAATCGGAAATAGGTTTCCAAAAGCCTCGGCAGGAAACCGAAATCTTAGAGGATAAGGCTGCGGTTGGTAGTTTCAGGCCTGCCGCAACTCGAAAACCAACTTGAAACTACGCACGTAGAAAGCTCATTAGTTCCGCGTTTGGACGAGGGTTCGAATCCCTCCAGCTCCACCATGTGTTCCGGATACTCTCCGGTAAACACAAGACAATATTAAGACACACCGCACAATATCAACACATTGTGCGGTTTTTTGTGTCTGAAAATTTGATTTAGGAGCCAAAATCATACAGAAAAAAGTACAGGAACCAGATAAGTACAGCCAATCGGACAAAATTTGTTCACAAATTTTGTCCGCCTGCACGCTTGTGCTCATATTTTTCCGACTTCTCAATTGAATATCCTCAAATCATAAGACGCTTAGATATCTAATACGAAATTTAAATTCAAAGCGGCTCATTGATATAGCCACACGCTGCATTTGACAATTCGTAATTATAAGATGTGCGCATTACGGAATATTACATTACAATTACACCGTTTTTTATAGCTAACAGCACTTTTTTAGCAATTATTTTTGTAAATAATGCAAAATTTCATATCTTTGCCGACACTTTGATACTATTTCTTCAGCTCATTAACATATCATTATAACGAGCCTCGTATCATTTCCATTTTTAAATAAATAACTGCATTCTTTTTAATATTATCACAAACTACAAATGAGAAAACTTTACTCCATTATGCTGTGCGCAGTGGTTGCAGCATTTTGTTTTAGTACCGCTGCAAAAACTTTTACTGTAAAAGTCTCCAATCCGAATCAAGTATATGTAATCAATCCCCAAACATCGGGTCCTGTTTTCGATTTTGACGAAAACAACTCATATACTTTCAATACCGCCAATTTCGACGAAAGTGTAAACGCCATAAACCTCAGCGCACTTTCAGGCAACGAAATCGTGAGCGTTCTCGACGAAAACGGCAATACTCCTGTCGATGAAAGCATCCATTTCCCCAACACTTCATGTGCAATTCTAATCGACCTTGTGGCCGACAACTCGACAGTTACCGTCACCACACGCGAAAAAGAAAAAACTTTTACAACTATCATTGGAGACCCGCAACAGATATATGTATCCTACAATTACGCCACCATACAGCCTAACGACGGCAAATGGGAAATTGAAACAACATATTCCGGAAGCCTGAGCATTTATCCCAACTCGGGATACTCCATTGCTTCCGTAAAAGACGAAAACGGAAACTCGGTTAGTCTCTCCGGTACTTATGCCTACATATATCTCGAGGCCGGTTCAACCAAAACCTACACCGTAGAAGCCTATGATCTTGAATCAACCCGTACCGCAAGCTTCCGCGTTGACATCGATGGAAATACGGCCGATGTAACTCTTACACGATCCACCGACTACAGCACAATATACCTGTCCGAAGCATCATCGACAGTAAAATTCAACCCTACGGCCGAAACTCGCTACAGCCTGCGCCACACAAATTACTCCAAGACTCTTTACAAAGTTGAGCAGAACGGACAAACACTCGAGCTCCCAAGCTCATATACAACAACCTATGAATTTACTGTAGCCGACGGCGATGTCATAACCGTAACCACCGACTATCCCGATGCCGACGTGCCCGTAAACTTCGCCTTTACCAACAGCGGCACCGAAGGAGTAATCAGTACAATTCGCCTCGATAACGATGTCGTTACCGATTTTACCAACGGTTTCACAGCCAAACTCGGTCAAAGCCTCAACATTTCATTTAATACAAACGATTTCGACATTACCTCAATAACGCTAAACGGTTCCGAACTGTACAACTTCTACAGCTACTCCACAACCCTCAAATCCGAGGAACCGCTCAACTTCGTTATTACCGCCACCCCCAAACCTCAGAAAAAAGTAACCGTCATCACCAACGACCCGGCATCTTTCTACATGTCCACCGGATATAACGGGTCAGGTACAATATACACCTTCACCGACGTTGAAACCGAAATCGAAGTATCCAACTCCGTATACTCTCTTTATCTCAACGCTTTCGACGGCTACTTTATCGAAGCTGTGGAACGAAACGGCGTGGAACAAACCTACTTCTCTTCGCTCAGCGTTGCCGACGGCGATATAATTATTGTCCTTACCGATGCCGTTGTACGCGACAAACAATTCTCCATGTACATCCACCCCTCCACCGACTGGAGCGGATACTACCTCTATACCGGCTACAACACCTCTCTGCAGCGCTCATTCTCTTACTACGATAACACTCTGCCCGCAGGATACTCTTTCTATGAATTCGGTAACGCCGATATGCCGGTAGTGTTCCGTGGTAACAGAAGCGACTACAGCTACGACGCCATGTGCGTATATCTTAACGGTGAAGAAATTGCAGGACAATACGGCTCGTACACATTCGACAATCTCCCCGCCGGAGCCGTTATCAAAGCTTATCCGAACAGCCCGGCTTCGTACACCGTTAAATACTCAGTTGCCGAAGACGTCGACGTCGATATCCGCCACGACCACATTTCGGCAATCGGCAATCCCTCCACTCACAATGTGTTTGAAGGTACTGCCGTTCACATCACTCCGGCAACCGTAGTATTTGCCAATACAGCGTCGGACCCTGTGCTCGATGTTACCGTTAACAACGTTAAACTTGTTGCCGACGAAAACGGAGTGTTCACATTTAATGTAACAGGCGATTCCGACGTCAGCATTACAAAATCCCCCGACAGCGTAAGCACTATCGAAATTGGTTCCGACAACAACCGCACTGTCTACAACTTGCAAGGAATGGAAGTTGGATCAGAAGCCGACAAACACCGACTCCCCGCCGGGATTTACATTATCGACGGACGCAAAGTACGTCTCTGATTTATAAAAACCAACGCAAACACGATTCACAGCTGTTTCTGTTTCAGCTGTGAATCGATTTGCCGTTAAAATATTCACATAACAAAATTATCAATTCAAAATATGAACAGAATCTTGCTTTTGGGACTTGCGCTCGGAATAAGCACTTGCGCCATTGCTCAGAACAAGCTCGATGCAGGCAGCCGCGCTCGTATGCGCTCGGCTAACATGCCCCTCGAATTTGTCAAAAAATCCGGAGCACCCGCCCGAGTACAGGCCAAAGACCTTTCGCACACAAACTACCTCCGGGCATTCGCCACACTCTCTCCTAACGCCAATGTCGCTAATCTGGAAGCGGCAGGTGCCACCGTACACTCACACCGGGGAACAATGGCGCTGATTGAATTTCCACAGGACGCCCTGGCCGACATCGAAGCACTAGACGGCATCCTCAAGCTCTCTCTTGAACGTCCGCTCGAGGCAAAACTCGATATTGCCCGCGAAGTGTCCGGAATTAACAAAATACATTCAGGCCTCGACCTCCCGCAGGCATATACAGGCAAAGGCGTTGTCGCAGGCAGCGTCGACGGTGGTTTCGACCCCAATCACATAAACTTCAAAAACAACGACGGCACAACCCGTTTCGGACAATTCACCTACTACCGCCCGACCCAGGCAGGTTCATACGTTCAACAAATTGTCCCGGGCGATGAAATAGGTGTAATCGACACCGAAAGCGACGAAACATATCACGGAACCCACACTCTCGGAATTATGGCCGGCAGCTACAGAGGCGACGTGCGTGTTGCCGTACCCGGATTGCTCCTCAACGAATATCAGACAATTCCAAACCCCTACTACGGAGTGGCATATGACGCAGAAATTGCAGCAGCTTCCGGCGCTACCACCGACTACTACATTGCACTCGGTTGCGAAACAATTCTCGACTACGCATATAACAATGGCCAAAAGCCGGCTGTAATCAATCTCTCCTTAGGCTCTAACGTAGGTCCGCACGACGGTACAAGCACTATCTGCCAGTATATGGATCTTGCCAGTACCCTCGACAAAGTTATTTTTTGCGTATCTGCAGGAAACGAGGGCGACCTCCCCATTGCAATGCACAAAACATTCTCAGCCGACGACAACAGCATTGCATCAATCCTGAAACCGGAAGTTGAGATGACCAACTACAAAAATGTTAGATACGGAGCAACATACATCTATAGTAACAATGACCAACCTTTCGAAGTACAGCTTGTAATTGTTAACCTTAGCCGAGGCATGGTGGCAATGCGAATGCCCCTTGAAGCATCGCCCGAAGGTGCAAGCCGTTATTGGGCTTCCGGTTCGGAATACACCTACGACGAAACCGACATCGTTTCGGCTCAATTCGCCCGATACTTCACCGGATATGCCGGAATTGGCGCTGAATTAGATGCACAATCCGGCCGTTACTATGCCGTTCTGGACCTAATGCTCTGGGATAACACTTCCACGAACGCCGACGGCAACTATGTGCTTGGGTTCGAAATCACCGGTGCCGACGGACAACGCGTCGATATCTTCAACGACGGTGTATACAACACCCTCAGCTCATACGGTGTGAACGGTTACGAGGACGGCTCTACCGACGGCACTATATCCGACTTGGCTTGCGGACACAACTATGTAGTTGTTGGCTCCTATAACACACGCGACGAATGGATTTCACTCGACCTCAACACCTATGGCAACGAAGTTCCTTTTGAATACGGAAAAGCCAGCTTCTTCAGCAGTTACGGCGAACTCTACGACGGACGCCGCCTTCCTACTGTATGCGCACCCGGTACAAGCATTATATCTTCCTCCAACGAATATTATCTTGATTCCTACGCCCCATACGACGGCATGCGTCAAGCCGACCTTGTTACCGGCGACCGGCGCTATTCATGGCATCAAAGCACAGGAACATCAATGTCCACTCCTCTCGTCTCGGGAGCCATTGCCTTATGGCTTGAGGCATATCCCGACCTGAATTATTCTCAGGTACTCGAAATCATTCGCGAAACAGCCATCGTCGACGACGATGTACGCCAAGGCAATCCCATTCAATGGGGCGCCGGTAAATTCGATGCCTACGCCGGACTCAAGAAAGTTCTTGAAATTAAGGACGCCGGAATCGGGAATGTTGCAACCGATTCCGAATGTCGACTGCTCATCAGCGCTATCGGCAACCGCAAATTCGGTATTCACTTTGCCGGACAAGAGAACTTCACCGCCACACTCTACTCCGTTGCAGGTACCGAAGTTGCCAAAGCAACTGCAAACGGCTCCGAGGCTTGTATCGACGCTACTGAACTCCCTGCAGGAGTCTACATCCTTGCTGTCCCCGGCGCCAAAGCGGAAAGAATACTCGTTAAGTAAATTTCATATCTAACACATAAATATCTATGTTTAATAAAATCAAACGATTGGGTGCGGCTGCCGTAGCTCTTGCTTTTTCTGCAACAGCTTTCGCCGAAACACCTATCATTGAGTTTCATACCACGCTGTATGATAACGCCGAGGTTGAAAACGCATTCCATTTTGTAATTGGAGCTACCGAAGACATATATCTTGATGTAGACTGCGGTTACGGACTTACCGAACTCGAAGTGTCAAAGGCCTATTTCGACCTTGAGACAGGTGAAATTGTCGGTTCTACTTTTACCGGCTCTGTGAATGCCGAAGGCATTGTTCGTGTATACGGCGATGCTTCCAAAATCGATTATCTCGACCTCAACGGCGTATACATCGACCGTCTGGACATTTCAGCACTCACAAACCTTGCAATTCTCGACATAAGCTACAACGACATTGTAGCTCTCGACCTCACACCGCAAACTCAGCTGCAGGCACTTTATGCCGATGCCAATCCATTCTCTGAAAAACCTCTCATTGTCGGTAAAAACAAGCCGTATCTGTCCCTGCTGTCATTGAACGTAGTGGAGAATATCGATTCCTCTTTCAATTTCAGCGACTATCCCGCACTGATTTCGGCAGTATCGTTCAGCAGCCCATCGCTCACCAAAGCCGACGTTTCAGGCTGTCCTCTTCTCAAGCAGCTCTCCATCGACATCAGCAATGTCGAGACTCTTGATGTAACCAACAATCCCGAGCTTGTCATTCTCAACATTGCCGGCACAAAAATCACCGAAATAGACCTCAGCAAGAACCCCAAACTCTCCGAGTTCTACTGCGGACACACAAGTGCTGTGAATGAAGAATATAAAATGAAAAATCTCGATTTTTCAAAAAACACGCAGCTCGTCCGTCTTGGCGTTCAAGGCAACGACCTCACCGATATTGATGTTAGCATGCTGCCTATGCTCATGAGCCTTCTTGTTCAAGACAACCAGCTTACATCTATCGACATAAGCAACAATCCCAATATAGTAACCCTCGATATCATGAACAACAATATCCCTATGGGGGATATTCCGGCACCGTCCGACATGTTCTATGAATACTACTACCGACAGAATCCCTACAAGACTGCAAGCGCTCATGCCGTAGGAACATCCATCGACTTCAGCAAACAGGTTCTCCGCGAAGGAAGCGCTACAATTGCCACTCTCTACAGCATAAACCGCGAAAATCCCGGCGTGTCAACACTCCTCGAAGACTCTTATTATTCTTGGGATGCCGAAAAAGGATTGCTTGAACTTAAGCAGGCCTGCCCCGACAGCGTTTATGTAAGCTTCTACAACGAAGCTCTGCCCGATGCCGCTTTCATGTCAAGCCGTTTCATGATTAAAGAGGCCGACCAGATAGGCAAGCCCAGCGCATCAGTTGTAATAACACCCTCAATCATTACAACAAAACCGGCTATCGGTGTAGGCATATCAGGTGCATCTCCCGAACATCCCGTAAACTTCTATGTTGATTTCGGCGACGGCAACTTGCAAACATTCACTGCAACAAGCGAAGATATTCCCGCCGAGGTCAACGTAACCGGAACCCGACGCGGAGCACTCACTATATATGTTGACGACGACACTTATGTCTCCGCTCTCTCCGCAAACAAACAGAGACTGAGCAGTGTCGACATTTCTCAAGCCCCCGGCCTCGCCTACCTCTCTCTTACAGAATGTACACTCTCCGAAATCGACATGAGCTGGAACACCCTCCTGTCGTATCTCGACTTGTCAGGGAACTCTCTAACCGAACTTTCTCTCAACGGGGCAAACGGCTCTCAGTACAAGAACCGACTCACAACAGTTATTGCAGCCAACAACAAACTCGAAACTTTCGATTTTGAAAACGGCACATTCGTAAATCTTGACCTGTCCAATAACAACTACTCCGAGTTCTCGCTGCTGAAAATGAGCAATCTCGTGAATGCAAACCTCAGCGGTAACAAACTCGAAACTCTTGACCTCCGCGACTGCGAAGCTCTGCAAGTTGCCGATTTCAGCAACAACAATCTAACCGAGATTACCCTGCTCGATTATCTGCCGCTCACATCTCTGAACGTAAGCAACAACAACTTTACATTCACCGGGCTTCCGCTCCCCGGAACAGTAGAATCCTACACTTACGCTCCCCAAAAAGAAATATCAATCCCCGAAAAAGCCCCTGTAATAAGTCTTTACACCTTCCTCGAGGCTTCCGACAAAACACGCACCGCATATACCTGGCACATGGCCGATAACAACGCAGTGGTTACCGACGGAAATATCCGCGAAAACGAAGGACGATTCTTCTTCGACAACCCCGAACTCGGAACAATTTACTGTACGCTCACAAACCCCGCATTCCCCGACTTTGCAGGCGCCAATGCAATGCGCACAACCAACGTTACCACTGCTCCGATGCCTACACACATTTTTGCCACAATGACTGCCGCCGAAGACAGCGAATGCTCTCTCTCGTTTGCCGGAGCAAACAACGGCACTACTGTATATGTGGATTGGACCGGCGAGGGCGACTTTGAACAGCTCGTTCTCAAAGAAACATATCAGCTTTTCAGCGGAAACCTCTCAAAAGACATGCAGGCCAAATTTTATTCCTACGACGAAGATGAAGGCATGCGCGTATTCTCGGTTAGCTCCGGAGCACTTTCGGCGGTAGACGCTTCTCCCATGAAAAATCTCAAGATGTTCGCTCTTTACGGAGCTGAAATAGGTAACGAAAATCTTGTTATGCCCCAAAGCCCGGCAATGACAGAACTCTCGCTTGTTTCAACCGCTCTTACATCCGCCGACTTCCTCAAGGATTATCCCGCAATCACATCTCTCAACCTCATCGGCAACAACATCGAACATCTCGACGTTTCAATGCTCCCGGCTCTCGAATTCCTCTCGGCCGGCAACGGTGCAGTGTCTTCTGTTGTTCTTGATAATCCTGCTCTTTACTCTGCCGACTTCACAGCAAACAACATCGAGAAAATAGACCTTACAAAAGTTCCCGCGCTGGCTCAGCTAATCCTCTCCGGAAACAGTTTGTCCGAAATCAATGTCGACAATCTCCCGGCTCTTCGTGCTCTCTATCTCGACGGAAACAAATTCACTTTCGCCACACTTCCCGAAGTAAAGAGCAGCTACTATATTTACAACTACTCCAATCAGGCTCAGATTGAAATTGAACTTGTAGACGGCAAAGTCGACCTGTCATCTCAGGCTAACATCAACGGTGTTGAAACCGAATACAAATGGTTCATCGACTCGCCTTACCTCGACGAAGAAGGAAACATTGTCGGCGAAGAGCTGTACATCGATCAGGAATACACTCTCGAAAACGGCGTTACAACATTCCTCAATAACTTCAATAACGTTATATGCCTCATGACGAACAGCCTGTTCCCCAACCTTTACCAGCTTTCCACATTCATCGATGTCCGCGTAAACGGAGTGGAAAATGTTAAAGCCGACAGCGACATCGTCATAACCGCAGCAAACGGAACTGTTTCCGTCAACGCTCCAGAGGGCACTCCCGTAAATGTGTTTAATACTGCAGGAGTATGCCTGCGAAGGAATCAGGGAACATGCTCCTTCACCCTCGCCCCCGGAATGTACATTGTCACCGCCGGAGCCAAAACAGCAAAAGTAGCTCTCCGATAGGATTTCAAATATCCATTGCAAATAAAAAAAGAGGCATTTACAGCCTCTTTTTTTTATTTACCTAACTATTAAACACTTATACCTATCTCTCTAATTACATTAAAACATTAGTCACTACTATCGCGCAGTTCGTCAATAATTAAGCCTTCTCAAGATGAAATGCAAGCTTATATGCACTAATTTTGTCCTAAAATAGGATAGAAAAATGACTGTAAAAACATTTATAGACCGCCCCATTCTGGCCGGCGTAATTTCGGTATTGATTGTAATCCTCGGCATACTCGGTTTACTCCGTCTGCCTATCGAACAGTTCCCGAACATAGCGCCGCCTACCGTGCGCGTATCAGCCACATATACCGGAGCAAACGCCGAAACCGTTCAGAAAAGTGTTATTGTTCCGCTGGAGGAATCGCTCAATGGCGTTGAGGACATGATGTACATGACTTCAACAGCCACAAACACCGGCACGGCCACAATAACAATATACTTTGCACAGGGTACCGATGCCGACATGGCCGTGGTAAACGTGCAGAACCGCGTGGCTACAGCCCAGGGACAACTTCCCGCCGAAGTAACCAAAAGCGGTGTTACGGTGCGAAAACGACAGAACAGCACGCTAAAATCCATAACACTCTACAGCCCCGACGATTCCTACAGCTCGAATTTCCTCACCAACTATATGAAAATAAATATCGAGCCGCAAATTTCACGAATCCCCGGCGTTGGCGAAGTGAACATATTCAGCGCCGAATATGCAATGAGAATATGGCTCGATCCGGCTAAAATGTCGCAGTACGGTCTCGTTCCCGCCGACATCGACAAAGTTCTTGCAAACCAAAACATAGAATCGCCCACGGGCACGCTTGGCGCCGAATCGCTCAATACATTCCAATACGTCCTCAAATATCGCGGACGATACGAGAATGCCGAGGATTACGAGAACCTTGTTGTGAGGGCACTCCCCGACGGAAGTGTGCTCCGGCTTAAGGACATAGCCACTGTGGAACTCGGCGCGGTAAACTATGCAATGCTGAGCCAGACAAGCGGACATCCCGGAGCAAACGCAATGATTGCCCAGACTGCCGGCTCAAACGCCAACGAAGTCATTATGGAAATTGACCGCACCCTCGACGAAATACGCGCCGGACTCCCCGAAGGAATGATTCTTACCGATATTTCAAGCACAAAGGACTTTCTGGACGCCTCTATAAATAAGGTTATCGAAACCCTTGTCATCGCACTTATTCTTGTCGTGCTGGTTGTTTATCTGTTCCTGCACGATTTACGCACAACATTGATTCCGGCATTGTCCATAATTGTGTCGCTCACCGGAACTTTCGCTTTCATCTATGCCATGGGCTTCACGCTCAACATGCTCACCCTGTTTGCAATTGTACTTGTCATAGGTACTGTGGTAGATGACTCGGTGGTGGTTGTGGAAGCCGTACAGGCGAAATTCGACGAAGGAGCCGACGATCCCTACCGCGCCACAATTTCGGCCATGGGCGGACTCTCGGCAGCGCTCATCACCACTACTGTCGTTTTTATGGCTGTATTCATCCCGGTATGTTTTATCGGAGGAACATCGGGAACTTTCTACAAACAGTTCGGTCTCACAATGGCGGTTGCCGTGGGCATATCGCTTATAAATGCAATGACTCTGTGCCCTGCCCTGAGTGCATTGATTATGCGACCCGCCACAGGTACCGGAACTTCCTTTGTCAAACGTTTCCATTACGCGTTCGACAAATCGCTTGAAACCGTTGTGGGACAGTACCGTTCGGGAGTTATGTTCCTCATGCGCAACCGTTGGATTGTTCTCGTGCTTTTCCTGCTTTCGGCCGGCGGATTGTGGTGGCTCATGTCGACAACCAAAACCGGACTTGTGCCTCAGGAGGATATGGGAACCATAAGCCTTAACGTACAGGTTGCTCCCGGCTCAAGCCTCGCCGAAACCGATGCTATAATGTCGCAGATTGAGGATTCCATAAAAACAATTCCCGAAATAAACATTTACTCCAAAGTATCGGGAAAGAATGCACGTCACGACCAGTCCTCCTCGGCAGGCTCGTTCAATATCCGCCTCAAAGACTGGAGCCTCCGAAAAGACGACGGACAGGACATAAACTCAGTGATACGGGAAATTTACAAACGTACTTCCTCCATTACATCCGCACAGGTACGAGCCTCGCAGTCGCCCATGATTTCGGGCTACGGAACCGGTAGCGGTTTCGAGCTGTATGTGCAGGATCGCAAAGGCGCAAGCACCGAGGAATTGCTTGAAGTTACCCGAAACTTCATCGACTCGCTTAACGCACGCCCTGAAATATCCCGCGCCTACACAACTTTCGATACCAAGTATCCGCAGTATCTTGTGGAGGTGGACGCCGTGAAATGCCTTCAGATGAACGTTTTGCCGGCCGATGTACTTTCCACTCTTGCCGGATATGTGGGAGGAAGCTACTCGTCGAACCTTAACCGCTTCACAAAACTCTACCGTGTAATGGTACAGGCATCGCCCGACGCACGACTCGATACCGAAGCCCTCAAACACATTTATGTACGTTCGTCCGACGGCAATATGTCGCCCATCGACAATTTCATTACCCTCACAAAAGTATACGGCTCGGAAAGCCTTTCCCGCTTCAACCTGTTTCCCGCAATATCGGTATACGGCGAACAGGGCGACGGCTACAGTTCGGGCGAAGCTATCGCCGCAATCAAGGAAGTGGCCGCCGAATATCTTCCTGCCGGATTCGGCTACGAATTCGGAGGCATGTCGCGCGAGGAATCGTCGTCGGGCAACACCACGGTACTCGTGTTCTGCATTTGCCTCGCATTTATATACCTTATTTTGTGTGCCCTATACGAAAGCCTCACAATACCCTTTGCCGTTATTGCCGCCGTGCCCTTCGGCCTCGCCGGATGCTTCCTCTTTGCCCGCTGGTGGGGACTGGAAAACAACATCTACATGCAAATCGGTTTAATCATGCTCATAGGTCTTTTGGCAAAAACGGCTATTCTGCTCACCGAATATGCAACTGCACGGCGAAAAGAAGGCATGAGCCTTATCGCCGCTGCCATATCGGCTGCAAAAGCCCGCTTCCGTCCAATTATAATGACATCGGCAACAATGGTATTCGGCATGCTCCCTCTCATGTTCGCATCGGGTGTTGGCGCCAACGGCAACATATCCGTAGGTGTGGGAACTGTCGGCGGACTTCTTTTCGGCACTCTCGCACTGCTGTTCATTGTGCCGGTGCTTTTCGTTATTTTCCAATATATGCACGAAAAGATTACACCCAAACGCAAAACTAATTCGAAATAATTGCGTAACTTTGCGCCCCGAAAGCCACCGGATTTTTAATAATCGAGTATACAAGAGCTTGTTGATACCCTTCAACAGGCTTTTATTTTGTAATAAAGGATTCTAATAATGGAACAAAAACTTGGTAAAAAGTATCTTGTCTATCTCTATCTTCTTCTCGGCGCACTGGCAGCCTTTCCCCCGCTTGTGACCGATATGTACCTGCCCGCTCTGCCGGTGATGACAGCCGAATTCCACACAACACCGTCGGCGGTTCAAATGAGTTTGGCAGCATGTATTTTGGGACTTGCTGCCGGCCAGCTTATTTTCGGCCCTCTCAGCGACAAGTGGGGCCGAAAGCCATTGCTCAAAAGCGCCTTGATACTCTTCGTAATTGCAACAGTGGCAAGTATTTTCTCGCCTTCTATCGAGATTCTGAATATTTTTCGCTTTTTCCAGGGACTGGGAGGTGCCGGAGGCGTGGTGCTCTCGCGTTCGGTTGCAACCGACTGCTATAGCGGACGCGAACTGGCAAAAACTCTCGCCATAATTGGCGCAATCAACGGAATAGCACCTGTAACCGCTCCCGTTATCGGAGGACTGTTTTCCGAGGCCATTGGCTGGAAAGGCATTTTCTGCATACTGCTTGGCATTGGAGTGATCCTCTATCTCGTTTCCATTCCGTTCCGCGAATCGCATTCTCCCGAAAAAAGATACAAAGGCTCGCTCACAAGCTTGTTTTCACAGGTAACGGAACTTCTCAAAAACACTGCTTACCTGCGCCACGTACTCGTGTTCGGCATGTCCAACGCCGTTCTGTTCGGATATATATCCTCGGCCTCATTCATTCTTCAGAACGATTTCAGAATGTCGGAACTTATGTTCGGTGTGCTTTTCGGCAT
The DNA here is from genome assembly GCA_947175425.1 of uncultured Porphyromonadaceae bacterium. GTDB lineage: Bacteria > Bacteroidota > Bacteroidia > Bacteroidales > Muribaculaceae > CAG-873. The sequence goes on along the minus strand of CAMWMR010000002.1, from coordinate 102,241 downwards.
AAACTCGCTGGCAATAGGCTTCGGCTCAATGCTTTCGCTTAAACTGCGCCAAATATCCAATGCCTCGCGGCTGGGATGCGCCGGAATGCTGCTCTGCTCGCTGCTGCAGTTCTGCAACTACTCGCTGGGCACAGGCATACTCGGCTACGAAATACTTGTATTCGTAATGCTCTTTTCCGTTGGCATGGTTTTCACATCGGCTACAACTCTTGCAATGACCGAGGGAAAAGCCATGATAGGCTGGGCCTCGGCAGTTGTGGGAGCTACGGGCTTCCTCTTCGGCGGAATAGTCACACCGCTTGTAGGCCTGGGCACTATCCAGCTTTCAACCTACTGCGTCATGGGATTGTGCTCGCTGATAGCCCTGTCGCTTTCGTTCAAAGCCGGCAAAATAACCGTAGCCGCGGTATAACTCCGACAACATACATATCTACTGTAAACAAAAAAAGCACCCGCGGTGCTTTTTTTATTTACGATACTCATCGGCCTTTATACCGCCCGCTCGCGACAGGCTGAGCAAGCCGGCGCACAAGGCCATGCCCAAAGCCGCATAAAGGCATATCTTTACCGAATATGCCGGAAGCGATATGGCAAATATCAAGGTAACAACAGTTGCCCCCAACGTCTGCCCTACAAGGCGTGCGGTACTTTGCATGCCACCCGCACCACCTGTACGGCGCACAGGCGTAGCTATAACCATAACTATATTATTGGGCGTCTGAAACAATCCGAAGCCCACACCGCACAATGCCATGCGCCACGCTATATCGAACTCGGAAACTCCCGAACCGGGCAGCAACTGAATAAGCATTATGCCAACGGCATATACGCCCATACCGAAAGCGGCCGTAGCTCCCGGATTGTGCTTTTCCACAAACCTGGCGGCAAGCGGCGATACTATCATCGTGGCAAGAGGCCACGGAGTCATGAGCAAGCCCGTACGAATTTCGTTGAAACCCAAATTATTGAAAAACAGAAACGGCAACGAAATCATGGCCAGATTCTGCGCAATGAACGAGCATACCGAGGTTGCTATACTCTGCGAATAAAGCTTTATCCCGAACAAATCGACCGGAAGCATGGGCGATTCCTTGCCGAGCTGCCTGCGGACATAGAAGACCCCGAGAACAACACCGGCCGCCAGAAGGCACAGATTAACCGTTATATCGCCTTTGCGGGCAAAACTGCCCAATGAGTAAAAAATAAGTCCGAAAACAATGGTATTCTCAATACCGCTCACCCAATCGAATTTCGGTTTATTCTCTTTGGGAGGATTGTGCGGCAACAGACGGCGCCCAATGAAAAATGCCGCTATACCGAACGGAACATTTATAAGGAACAGCCAGTGCCACGAGGCTACCGACAGTATACAGCCTGCAATAGTAGGTCCCGCCGCCGTAGCTATGGCAATAACCATGGCATTAAGCGCCAAGCCGCGCCCAAGTATTTCGCGTGGATATATAAGACGTGTCAGCGCTATGTTCACGCTCATAACACAAGCAGCTCCAATGCCCTGCAACGCACGAGCAGCAAGTATCATCGAAAAATTCCACGAAGTCGCACACAATGCCGAGGCCGCCGTAAACACTATAACACCCGTAAGGAAATTGCGCCGGTAGCTGAACAAATCACCCACCGACGAAAGCGGAAGCAACAGCATGGTTATGGCAAGCTGATACACCGTTACAATCCACACGGTATACGAATCCGATACGCCGAACTTTTCGGCCATTACCGGCAACGCCACATTCACAAGCGTTACATCAAGCACAGTCATCACCAGTACTATGAGTATGGCGATGACTGCGGCATATTTCCTTATTGTAAGCTTTCCGCTATTCATTCGGGACTATGCTGTCAATCCATCCGAAGAGGTCGTCGAGATTATAGTCGCCGCTGTGAGGCCTGTTCCACGGAAGGAAAAAGTTTACATCGAAACCTGAGTTCTTCAGTCGTGTGGCAAGGTTTACAGGCACAAGGAACGATGTATCACGATCCTTTGCTCCATGACGGATAAACCAGTGCGGAGCTACCGACGCGGCATTCTCCGAAATAAAGTTCATGGGATTCATTATATACACCCTGCGAACCATATCTTTGCCAAGCTCGGCCGAGCTGTCGTGCAGACGGTGACGAAGGCTGAAATCGGTAAAATTGGCAGGTACGCCTTCGGGATTGCCAAAAACATTGTTCTCGGGAGTGGGTGTATCAATAAGCACACCGTACTGGTCGAAAGCCGGAGGTGTTTTTAGCGCGGTTACACTTGCCACATAGCTCAGATACTTGTCAAGGTCGATACCGGTAACATAGTCGGTATTGTTGTTGAACCCGGGCATGGCGCCGGCAGGTCCGAACGAGGGCGCACCACGACCGTCTCCGCGTCCGCCGCGACCGGGAGCACCTCCAAAATTCGGTTTCTCGGCATAGCGGATAATGCCTATGGTATCGGGGATTTCACAGCCCTCTTCAAGAGCCTTGTGAGCCGACGCTATCAGAAAAGTCTTTAGATAATCCTTGTAATTGTCGGCTGTTATGGCATTTCCCGCATCGTCCTTGAGATTCAGCGAGTTGATATATGCGGGACATTCCGCCGCCAGCTCATCGGAAATGGCAATCTGAGCCTCTGTCAGATGACGCACGCCGGTATTTGTACAGCCATAAAGCCATTCGTATTCCATATCGGCATGATTGAGGTCGGTTATAGGGCAGTAACATACCGAGGCAAACACTTTGTCGGAAGTAGCGGCTGCGCCCATTTTGCGAAGATACTCATCGTACTCGGGACGATCGCCGGTAGAACCTACCAAAGCCGACATCGCGCCGCCCGCACTCGTGCCGTCAATAATTATCATCTCGGCATTGCCTGGAATACGCGAGTCGTTATAGCGCAGATAACGGATTGCTGCCTTGAGGTCGAGCAAACCGTTGGGAGCGGTTCCGGTATAAATTGTCTTGCCGTCACGATTTACAGTGGAGTTGGCGCCGCGCGAGCCGGGAATACACACAACATACCCTTCTTTCAAGGCACGGCCCGTTGCATCGGATGCCGAGGGCGACTTTGCCGTTGTTGCCATATATCCGCCAATGTAGGTGCGCAGAAATATCGGAGTGGAATCACCGTTACGCAAATTTTCCGGAACATAAATGTTCAGCGTCTGATAAACGGAATCCTCTACGTTCTTCACATAAAAAATACCTTCATAAGCCTGATAGTTCACAACTTCACCCGAGGGCATTGTGAGCGTAGCCTGCTGTGCTATGTCGGGATTGAACAACAGTTTGTCGGGCTTGTCTGCCTTGGCCGCAAAGGCACTCCCTGTAACAGCGCATGCCATAACCAATGTGGTACAAATTTTAGCGAGTGTCATGTTTTATGTTATTCGATTTTACTTAAAACCGTTTGAATTTATCCCCGCGTGAACCGGGAATAAATCCAAACAGCTTTCTTATACAATCTTTTTTACCGTTTATTTATGTTGTTCGAAAAGCCACTCTCTCACGGGTGTAAGGCGATAAGCGTAGTCGAACGAGTACATGTGTTCACTGCCTTTGCCGTCATCGGGAAGAACCGATTTGGAGGTAAAGTTGATAATAGTGATAGGAGCGCCTTTGGCAAGCACCGCACTCGCAAGCGAATCCTGCTCGCTCTGAGGCAGTTTTGCGCTGAAATCGGTATATTCATATCGCACGCCGGCATCCTTGGCGGCTTGCTCGAGGGCATCGAATGTTCCGGCTTTGCCGGCTGTGATGAATACAAATTTATGCTTTACAAGCTCGGGGAAAGTGGCGCTGTCCCAGTGACAGTCGACAAAAATGGATGCGGCAAACAAATCGGGATAAGCCGAATTGTAATACATCGAAATCATGCCGCCCATCGACTGGCCGGTAGTATACAGGCGATTGCTGTCAACCTGGTACTGCGAAGCGGTTTCTTTCACAAGTCGGGCAACCATATCAACCTCGTCGGTATGCTCATAGGCATCGTTAACGGCAACTCCCGAGTACTGGGGAACGAGAACATAGCACGGATGCTCGGCCTGCCATTCGGGTGTGGCCCACACCAACGCACCGTAGCCCTGGGTAAGCGGACGTGTTACATCCGTCCCCGGAGTGCTTGCATCGGCGGTAAACAACACAAGAGGATAAGTCTTGCCCGCCTCCGCATTTTTGGGAGAGTAGAGGCTGTACTTCATTGTCTTGCCGGTAACGGCATCGGTATATTCCAGTTGCTTGAACTCGGGTACAAGCTCCTTAATCATCGACTGCAGCACCTCATCGCCGCTTTTATCGATTGCCGGACCACCGCCGGGCTGACCTAACTGCGGACCGCCGGGACGCCCGCCTTTTCGGTCGCGTTCGGGACGGGTCTCGTCTACAGTCTCGCTTGTACTCTTTTCCGTTTTTTGTGTACATCCCGCAGGAATAACTCCCGCACTCACTGCCGTGAGAGCTATTAACGAATAGCTAAACAGTTTATTTAAGTTCATAATTTTGTATTGTGATGCTTTTGAATTACATAATGTTTGATGAAATGCCTTATATAAATAAGACTTATAAGCTCGCCAAAGTTTAGTCACACGGGCAAACAATAGCTTAATAATGGCAAACAGCACTGCTTTTACACAAAAAACAACATTGCAGCTCTTCTCCCCAAGCCGAATTTCAACATTTTTTTGTAATTTTGCAGTGCAATTCACAAAGAGTTGCCTGTAAATGAATCATATATCAGAACCTGCAAAATCTTCTTGCCCCGCCGTTCCAAACTGGGGTCATCTCGAAAACTGGAAAAGTACAGCTCCTGTAATTGCCTGTGAATAAGCAGGCCTGTCTTTTTCGAGCTTTTTATTCCTTTAAACTTTCCAATATCTAACATTATGAACAATCTTCGATTGCTCACAGGATTGCTGTCAGTAATCCTGTCGGCAGGCGGCATGTGCGTTTCGGGACAATCGGTGGTGACTCTTGAAGAAATTTTCCAAACAGCCGAAGCCAACAGTGCACAACTGCGGCCGTCTTTAACTGCACAAGCCGAAGCGCAACGCGAAATCAGCGTGGCCAAAGCCGGTCGACTGCCCGACATAAACGCATCGCTCGCTTTCAGCTACATCGGCGACGGCTTCACTACAAAACGTAATTTCAGCGACTATGAAAAAGCGCCTATCCCTCATTACGGAAACAGCGCGGCTATAAACATCTCTCAGCCAATCTACACCGGCGGAGCGGTGTCAAGCGCCATTGAACTCGCCGAACTCAAATCCACAGCTGCTCGATACGCGGCCGATTTCAAACGCGACAACATTCGATTCTGCCTCACAGGTTTTTATCTCGACCTCTACAAATGCACTAATCTGCGTACTGTAGTGGAGGCAAACATTAAAGCTGCACGCAAAGTATTGCTGGAAATGAAAGCACGCCACGAACAGGGCACCGCTTTGCAAAACGACATCACACGATACGAACTCCTCGTTTCAAACCTCGAATTGCAGCTCATTAAACTCGAAAACACTATCAAAATCCTCAACACAAACCTCGTAACCACTGCCGGATTCCCCGAAGGAACTGTAATTGTTCCCGACTCGACAATTCTGTCGCGCTCTCTCCCCTCCCAAAACGCGGCTTGGTGGCAGAACGAGGCCGAAATCAACTCCCCGGCTATAAGCCTCGCACGCTCGGGGGTCGACATAAGCCGAAAAGCCGAAGCCCTCGTTCGCTCCGAACGCCTCCCAAAAATCGGCCTTCAGGCCTCTTGGTGTCTCGACGGGCCCATACTTGTCGAAGTTCCGCCAATCGACCGCAACCTAAGCTACTGGTACGTTGGTATTGGTATAAGCTACAACATCTCATCGCTTTACAAAAGCAACAAATCGCTCTCTAAAAGCAAAATCGCAACTTTAAAGGCTGTTGAGGAACTCGACGCTGCTCGCGAAAACGTTTCTCTCGCTCTTAACGCCGACCATGTACATTATCTCGAAGCTTACGAGGAACTCAAAACTCAAACAAAAAGCGTTGAACTCGCCGAACGTAACTACAACGTTACCGCAACACGATACTCGGCCGACATGGCTCTTATTACCGACATGCTCGACGCCGCCAACTCAAAGCTCGACGCCGAACAGCAACTCGTTAACGCTCGAATAAACATTATTTATTACTATTACAAACTCCTCTTCACTTCCGGAAAGATATGACACACCGCAGCAAAAAAATAATTTCATATATAATTACAATTGCAGTAATTGCAGCTGCCGCCATTTGGGTAGCTTCCCGATTCGTTCACCTCGGTAATGTTGAGTTCACCGACAACGCTCAGGTTCGTCAACAAATCGTTCCCGTTAACAGCCGTGTGCAGGGATACATAAAGGAAATACGCTTCAACGAGTACGAACCGGTGAAAAAAGGCGATACGCTCGTAATTATCGACGACGCCGACCTGCGGCTCAATGTCGCTCGTGCCAACGCCGACTATCAGAATGCCCTCGCCGGACGCGAAGTCGCCGACCGTTCGGTAACTTCTGCTTCTGCTAACGTTGCTGTCTCCGAGGCTTCTCTCGCCGAAGCCAAAGTACTAATGGAAATGGCTGCCACCGACCTCGCCCGATACGAGAAGCTCCTCGAAAAGGACGCCGTTACCCGACAGCAGTACGACGGCGCTAAAACCGACTTCGAAGCAAAAAAAGCCCGCTACGAAATGCTCGCTCGGCAGCGCTCGGCTACTTCTACCGTCGTAGACATTAACCGCCGCCGAATCTCCCAATCCGAAGCAGGTATTGAACTCGCAAAAGCTCTCCTCGAAACCGCCGAGCTTAACCTCAGCTATACAGTTATTGTTGCCCCTTGCGACGGATACACTTCACGCAAGGAAATACAGGTAGGACAACTTGTTCAGCCCGGACAGACTCTGCTCGACGTTGTCGACTCGCAGGATATTTGGGTAGCCGCAAACTACAAGGAAACTCAGCTCGCACATATCCAACCCGGAAGCGACGTGGAAATAAAAGTCGATGCAATTCCGGGTGTAGTGTTCACCGGTAAAGTAAAATCAATATCTACTGCAACAGGTGCATCACTGTCGCTCTTGCCGCAGGACAATTCTGCAGGAAATTTTGTAAAAGTGCGACAGCGTATTCCCGTAAGAATTGAGTTCGACCAAAACAACAATCCGAGCGACATGGAACGACTCCGTGCCGGTATGAACGTGGAATGTAGCGTAAAATACTGAAATGGCTAACTGGCACGCTCCTCAGGGCCCGTTCGACATCCCCGATGTTCGAAACTTCATTCCTCGCCCACTTAAGCCCTGGCTGTTTATATTTTTCGTCCTCATCATCCAGTTCTCGGGCGGACTATACCTCGCCGCCGCGTCCGACATGGTGGGAACTACAGCGCTTATGCAGGAGGATATTCTCATGGCGGGATATGCCTCTATTATTGGCCTCGCAATTAATTTTGCCGTGATGTTCCGCATAAAGTTCCGCTTCTCTACTCGCACTCAGCTACTCGCGGCAGGGGCGGTGCTCATTGCGGCAAACATTATCTGCGCACACACGTCTTCTGTCCCGGTTCTCGTGGTAACATGCTTTGTCGCAGGCTGGTTCCGCATGCAGGCTACCCTCGCCTGCAACTCTACCATCCAGCTGTGGCTAACTCCGGTGCGCGACATGGCAGTATTCTTCTGCTACGTTTATATTATCGTCGACAGCGTTATACAGCTCAGCGGAATAGCAACTATATACACCGCATTCTTCTCCCAATGGGAGTACATGCACTGGATTATGACGGCTTTGCTCGCTCTTATGATGACAATGGTTATCATCCTGCTCAAGCCGCTGCGTAGCCCCATGTTCATCCCCCTCCTCGGCATCGACTGGATTGGCGCCGCGCTGTGGTCGGTGTTTATGATATGCTTCACTTTTGTATGCGTATACGGTAACTACTTCGACTGGTGGGATGCACGTGAAATACAGCTTGCAACACTGCTCGCACTGGCTTGTATGGCAATAAACCTTTGGCGAGCTTCATTCCTGCATCATCCCTACATAACGTTCCGTGCAATGACAAACCGAAATGTAATTCGGGCAACGGCCGTATACCTCGTGTTCTTCACCCTCATTGCAACCGAACACGTCTTCGAGCACAGCTATGCCGCAAACATTCTCGGTTTCGACGAAACAAACCTCATCGACCTCAACTGGTACGTATTTGCAGGCATAATTGCAGGCTGCGCTTTCACTTACTTCACTTTCGCGCTCCGGAAATGGAGGTATAAAACCATGACGGCCATTGCATTTGCTCTCGCCATTGTATACCTCGCATATTTCTACTTCTTCATCGACTACGGAGTCGAAAAGGAAATGCTTTTCATCCCGCTCTTTTTCCGAGGTGCGGCTGCGGTAATCATTTCAATCGTATTCCTCACATCGATAGTACAGAGTGGACTCCCGTTTCAGGTATTCCCTCAGGCTCTGACAATCAACGGCTTCACCGGAGCTGTTATGGGCGCTACATTCGGCCTCGCTGTCATCGGAGAACTGCTCAAACACACAATGGCAAAGAACGCGGCGCTTCTCGGTGCCGATATAATTGCTCCAAACACCGTAACAGCCCACATCCCCCTCGGACAGCTCTACGGAATGGTGCAGCTGCAGGCTCTCGTCGTTTCTATGAAAGAAATTTACGGATGGCTTCTCATTGTGGCAATTGCCTCGCTGTTAATAATTCTCGTAAGCTACAGCTCCGTCAGGCCTTTCGCAATTTTCCCTAAATGGAGCACGGTTCGGCGGGTTATAAAGCACATGGTAAGAACTCGCGAAGCAGGCGCTCGAATATAATAAGTAAGTGTTGTAAAATAGTTTATATTATAGTTTGGTTGAATGTTGGATGAGTTTCGGCCTTGTGCGAAGGGAGCATAGCCGTAGCTCTGTGACCGACAAGCAAGGTTGAAAATCGCCTGCAGGCTACCGGAATATGGTATAAATTAATTTTCAACACTTACTTATCAACCACACTCTCGGCGGAATTTATTAATTTTGCAAATTCCGCCGGGACTTTTACGTTCCGCATGGCGGTTTATTTAATCGTAGTTTCAATCACCACATAATGCGAACTAAACAATTTCTCAGCCTGTTATGCTGCCTCTTAATGATGTGCGCCGCCGCTCTTTGCGTAAACCGCACTTTGTTCGGTAAAAATTTCAACAACTCGCCACAGCCGCTTGCCGTATCCCCCGACAACGGTATAACCGCTCTAAACGACGAAACAACCGTAATCCACACCCGTAACTTCTCCAAGGCGCAAGGCTATGCCGGATTCGTGCCTCTCGATATTTATATCACAAACGGAAATATCGACAGCATTGTTGCTCTCGAAAATTCCGAAACACCTTCGTTCTTTGCACGAACAGCTCCTCTCTTAAATGCATGGAACGGAAAAAGTGTTCGGGAGGCGGCCGAAATGGAGCCCGACGCCATTAGCGGTGCCACTTACAGCTCCCTCGCTATTATCGAAAATGTCGAAAGCGGAATTGCCGCATACATGAACGCCGACTCCGCAAAACACACAAACTCTATGCCCCTCAAAATGTGGTGTGCCTTGGCCGTTGTCCTCGCAGCTTGCATTGTTCCGCTGTTTGTTAAAAACAGAATATACCTCAAAGTACAGCTCGTGGCAAATGTTATTGTCCTCGGTTTTTGGGCGGGACAGTTTCTCGACTATACGCTCATGCTTAAATATCTCTCCAACGGCTTCTCTCTGCCCGCGGCTCTCACGGCAATCGTAATGCTCATTGCGGCTTTCATCTATCCCCTCTTTGGCCGCAGGCAACACTATTGCACACACATTTGCCCATTCGGGGCGGCTCAAATGCTTGTCGCAAGCTTTTGCACTTACAAAATAAAAATTAGCCCCAAAATACTCAAAGGACTCGACAATTTCCGAAAAATCCTCTGGGCTGTGCTCATGCTTCTACTCTGGACCGACACGGCTTCCCGTTGGCCCGACCTCGAACTCTTTCAGGCATTTATGTTCCAATCGGCGCCTGCGGGCATTATAATTGCTGCCGGAGTTTTCATTGCGCTCTCTGCAATTGTTTCCCGCCCCTACTGCCGTTTCGTATGCCCCACAGGTTCCCTTTTCAAATGCGCCGAAAATATTTAATCTTTATAACATGAAAAATTCCCTTTACATTATCATTCTTCTTGCTGTAGCTCTGCTCATTGTATCCTACAAGCTCGTGTCCGAAAGCAACGAAGCTCCGGCTCCGGACTCGGACCTTAACAACGCTATCGAAAACATTATGACTCGTTCAAGCATCCGCGCTTACACTTCGCAGAACATAAGCGACGGACTCATGGACACTCTCCTCCGTGCCGCTATGGCTGCCCCTACGGCCGGTAACAAACAGCCCTGGCGTTTTGTAGTTATTCGCGATACTACAACCCTGCGCTACATTGCCGCTAACTTCGGACCTATGAAAATGATGAATACCGCTAATGCAGCCGTTGTGGTATGTGGCGACATGAACGATACTTTCCCCGGCGACGGTCGCGATTACTGGGTACAGGACGCCTCTGCCGCTACCGAAAATCTGCTGCTCGCGGCTCACGCTTCCGGCCTCGGTGCGGTTTGGTGCGGGGTATACCCTATGCCCGAACGTGTGGCCGCTTTCTCCGAATTGCTCAAGCTTCCGGCCGACATCATTCCCTTGAATTGTGTAGCTCTCGGATATCCGCAGGAGCCGGGTCAACCCAAAGACAAGTGGAAACCGCAGAACATTCACTACGAAACTTGGTAAGCTAAATCCACAGGTTGCGACGCTCCTTAACTGCCGGCGAATCGCTAAGCATTCGCAGAAACTCCTGCATTACGCGCTTCCGGTAGCTCCCCTTGAGCGTATGAACGCAACCTGCCATCTCATTGTCGGGAATGTCAAGGCGAATTGCCTTCACTCCCGACTCATTGTGTATGGTTGCCTCGGCCAGAACCGATACAAGCGAGGTACGCCGCAAAATCGCAAGCAGTATATTAACCTCGTTAAGCTCCATTTTTATATTCATTTTGCTCGTATCCGCTACTACGGCCTCAAATGCATTTCGGGCCTGCAATCCGCGAGTTGGCAACGCAAGCGAATATTTGCCAAGCTCTTCTATACTTATTTCACTGCGGCTTGCCAACGGATGTTCCGAACGAACAACGGCGGCAAGATAATTCTGGAACAGTATATGCGATTCTATGCCCTCCATTGGCGTCCCCGGCTTGAACGCAAGCACAAAATCAACCGAACGCCCCTTTAGCATCTCCATTAGCTCGGCCATGGGCTTGTAGTAGATATTAAGCTTTATGTCGGGATAAAGCTTCCTGAATTCTATAAGCGTTTCCGTAAGTATCGGACTGAACGAATACGTAACACCTATGTCAAGTGTGCCCGTCCGCAAATTGTTTATATCGGCTATACGCGCAACACACATATCCGCATCTGCTATCGTTTGCTTGGCAAGAGGAAGTATCTCTCGCCCGGTCTCGCTCAGGCTTACGCTATGACTGCTACGAACAAACAACGGGCCGCCAAGCTCGTTCTCAAGCTGTTTTATTTGTTGCGACAATGTACTTTGTGTAACGTAAAGCAACCTCGCGGCTTCCGAAAAACTAAGCGTCTCTGCTACTTTCAAAAAATATTTCAACTGGCGTAATTCCATAGGATATCAAGTGTTGTGCAAATTTACAAAAATTTCCGCCGTGTTGCGCTAAACGCTATCCGCCCGAATAAAAACACCGGCAGTGTTGATCCCAATGCCATGCATATCAGTATAAACATACACGTAAAGCCGTTCGACGACAACTGCGAAAAATAATAATCCGACTGCATCGAATTGGAACTAAGTACAAATTTTACCATGGCGCCAAAGGTTTTGTAGGCATAAATTCCCGGTATCATCGGCAGAAGCGACGGAAACAGACATGTCTCGGCAGGGGCCTTGGTCATCGGTGAGAAAAATACCGATAAACATCCTATCACAAACGATGCCGCAAACGTCGCCGGAACTATGTGCATTCCTGCGCCGAATTGCGCATCCATTAGCCAGAATCGCAGCGAATGACCTGTCGCGGCTATTAGTGCACACACTGCAAAACAGTTCCGCGGAGGGGTACTGATAGCGGCAAAGCCTATAGCTGCTATCGCCGAAAAAAATGCATCCTCAAATATTTGTGTCCACATATTGCTTGCCTATCTAAACATCCCCGCATTCATAACCAAAAGACCGGTGCACAATCCCGCCGACAAACAGCATGTAAGTACAACCGCATCCATAAACCGGCTGAATGCGCATATATAATGCCGGTTTATTACATCGCTGAAAGCATTAAGAAAAGGAATTCCCGGTACAAGATACAGTACACTCGTACCCAAGGCTATCTCCGGTGTGCTCCCAATCGAGAACAGCATGTCGGTTGCTCCGAGTACCGACGACACCAGTGCGCATAAAAACATTACGGCTCGTATATCTACTTTGCGCTCTAACAGGTGGCAACGCAACATAAATCCCGCACAGGTCGAAAGCATTAAAACACCCATGGCGGCTAAATCGCCTCCGAAGAGACGGCAAAACGACGCGCTCGCGCAGCAAACCATAAAGGTTACAAGTTCTTTCGACCGCGGTGGCTGGCTCACTGCCCGCTGCAACGCCGCTCCCGCTCCCGAAAATTCTATTTGTCCGTCGGCAATCTCCCAGCTCAAACGGCTCAGCAACGTGTTGCAACGAAACGAAATAGGCATTTTCCGGGGTTCTATTACCGCCGATTCGCTTGTGCCGCTGCTCTTGTCGCGCATAAACAAGTGAATATGACGGGGCATGATTGTCATCTCAACCTCTATGCCATAAGCCGAGGCTATACGCCCGATATTCTTTTCAAGCCTCACACATGTTGCGCCGCAACCCAACAACGCGGCTGCATAGGTGCCGATAAAGGCGGTATGTTCTTTAAACGTACTCGTTGTCCTCATAGTCATTTTCATCGGGATGAAGCGGATCTCCCGGTATGTAAACTATTTCTCGCTCGGTGCCGGCCTCAAATATATGATGCCTCCCGTGCAGATGATGAATTAATGCTGCTGTCAGGCGCAATGCCAATACTATTACAAATGCGCCGAATACTAATAACCAAAACAAAAGTGGAGTGCTCATAGTTGTATTTTTTTATGTTACAAAGTTCGATATTAGTAACATTTCATCCCTCCGTTTTATCATGGAAACTTTCTATAGCTGCTATTACTCACAAACTACCCTCAATGTCAATGTACTCTTTGCTGCTTAACCCCCAACAGGCGCGGTGGCAGCTACCGCCTTACCAAAGGAAGGCTTTTAGCCATCGCTTCCGCTCGTAAATGCTTAGTTCAAACAAAATATCTTCCAAATACGGGTCCTCATACCCGTTAACCTCCCAATATGCCTCCAAAAACTCCGGGGGCAAAGGCGGAGGCGAACTCATCGCACGTTTTCGCACCTTCGGCAGATAATCCTCCAGCGGACGATAATAATCCGGCACTTGGTGACACGGACGAATAAGTTGAATAATAATCACGGCATTCTCTAAGTGAATGGCCTCGCAGGCTACACGCAGCCAGTAGAAATTCCACTCCGTGGTACGAATCCAAATCACATTGAACGTACCGCCGCGACAGCCGTACAGACTGCGAGGAGTCGAATATCGACACCGAAACCTTCTGCGGCAATACTGCATCGCAGGATCCTTTAAATTGTCCGCAATCACGCACAAGTCAGCCCCGTTATATTGATTTATAACGCTCGGATACACATGTTTATACACATAGTTCAGATACTCGAGAATCGTTCGCGTATAGTCCACCCCCTTTTTGGGCGCAATGACAATCCTCCCTCCTCCCGGACTCTTTCGCGCACGTTCTGCAGCGGTTATAAACTTGAGCTCCTGCTCATTAAGTTGTCGTCCCGGAATAAAATTTGAATATTTGCGGTTCATAATCATTGGAATTTGAATTAATGGATGAATGAATTTGATATTTGAATAATTTTGTAAGCTTCGGGGAAATCTTCGTCCCCGCTTAAAAGTTGAACTCTTCAACTCCTACACTGCAAAGTTACAACATAAATTTGCGTTTGTCAATACCTAAACGCAAAATTTTTGCATTTAACATTTTATATCCCGCTCTAAACACCTCAAAACCAACGAAATTTCCGCACAAATTAACACACGTTAAAAAAGCGTCCGTTTGTATTTCACAACAAACGGACGCCTGTTTATTCTGATAAAAGAAGTCTTAGAAAACTATCTTTTCTGCCTTGTCGCCTTGCAAACGAATATAAACGCCTCCCCTTTCTGGATTTGCAAGTTCAATTCCTTGAAGATTAAAGAATCGAATTTCTCCGGTATTTTTTGTCGCCTCTACGCCCTCCACACCACTCACGGCATAAGCGGGCAATGCGGCAGCAGGAGTAGTATCTCGTTCTGGCTCTGCAAATGTGCCTTCGCTGAAATCTCCGTAAACGCCTTTAAGCCAATTGATTTTCGAAGCAAGATGATTCTTCACGTCGCGCAGACGGCTCTCCATGTCTCGGTTATCGCATACCGACTGGCCATCCGCAGGCACGGGCTTTCCGTCCCACCGTTCAAAATCTGCCTTGGCAGCTGCCTCAAGCCGCCCGGCATATGTGGCCAAATCATCATAAATACCGTCGAATTCGTTGCTCATGAACCACTTCCATGTTTCCTCAACCTTATCGCGGAACTTTCGGTTCAACAGCATGGACGCAATCCACGTACAGCCGTAAGGCGCATTGTCAAAGAAAAATCCGTCGGTTGGACCGTTAAAAGCATTTCCGCAGTCCCACAATGGCGAAAAATGCCATTTCTGGCCTTCTCCGCGGTCGCGGAACAGGTAAGTCGAGCCGTGATAAGCCTCTATATGCGATATTATTTCTTCTACAATATAATAACGCGCAGCGTCGTCCATATCCATATACGCCCATAGTTCGTCGGAGTTGTCGCCTATTGCATTATTCATCGCCTCAAACTGCTCACGCACAAAACGTTCCTGCAATTCGGAATAAACCTCGGGTGTGTCATAAGTTATTCGCAGCACATCCTTGTAACCGGGAGCCTGACCCTTTTCTTCCATACGAATCTGGTTCTCCTCTTCGTAGTTGTCAAGCTCTACAATATAACCGCCCGAAATAAGTGCCGCATCCGAAACTTCATCATCAAGTTCCTCTATATCAACACGGTCGGAGTCTACTCGTATCGATTCTGTCAAAAAGTACAATCCGCGGTAGTCGCCGTTTATAACCACCTCTACAGGCTGCTGCGAGGGCGTCCATGGCAATCCTATACGCTCTCCAAGCGAAAAACCTGTAAAATTGCGCATATAACCCTTTATATCATCGGCATGTGCCAATATCGCAAAATGCTTGCTCTTTGTCAAGCCAAGCATTTTCTGCTTCGAGCCGAGCTTGAGTTTGAAAGGTTTTTTCGAAAAAGCCGTACGTGTATAATTGCCGCGCGCCTTGATTTCCAAGGGTAAAGGCTCTTCCGACGAGCCTATGCTCGCCGCACCTTCGGCGGCCATCCAATCGCAGCCGTTGAGCTCAAGCCAATACTCGCCCGAAAAGTAATATTTATGGTCCAGGTCCTTGCTTATGACCTCGTTGTCATAGTTGCCGTTTTCATCAAAAACATTGATATACAGCACGGGAAGTGTTCCCGAAAGCCCGGCGACTGTCACAGTGGAATTATCTACTGTAAAGCTTATTTCAGCATTTTCTTTATCGGTATAAGTGAATTTTATCACCACATCACCGTTAGTCCCCCACACAAAGTTGGAGCCTCCGAAAATACCGTTGACTGTGCAGCTTTTCGATACTGTGTATTTGCTTCCTTCCGAGCCGAAATTCAAACTCCAGTCATCGTTCGAAATTTTAAATTCGCCCGTTAAACCGCTCACACTGAGCGTGTAGTCGTTTTCATTTCGCTCGAAGCGATATTTCTCCTGCGGTTCCCAGTTGGATCCCTCCATTTCACCGCGAAGATAAAAAATTGGCATGTCGTCTGCATCGGTCATTCCCGCCAACGCACTCGGCCAAAATGCGGCAAAGCCGGCTGCCGCAAACAATAACCTCGTTATTTTCATGATATTAAAAAGTAAGTATGACGTCACAAAAGTACACTTTCGCAACGTATTTTGCAAATATTATTCTCCTATAATTGTGGCAACAAGCTTGCGAGGACCGCCGTAATCGCGAAATTCGCACAGATAAATGCCCTGCCACCGCCCCAGATTCAGCTTCCCCTCGCTTATCGGTATCGAAAGCGAAACTCCTGCTATTATGCTTTTTGCATGCGAGGGCATATCATCCGGACCTTCAAATGTATGTAGGTAGTACGGAGCATTTTCCGGTACAAGACGGTCAAAAATCGAAGCCAAATCGGCTCTCACATCAGGGTCGGCGTTCTCACACAATGCCAGCGCTGCCGACGTATGCTTGATTAGCAGATTCAGCAAACCGTTGCCGGGCAACGGAGGTAAATTCCCGAGAACTTCCGACGTAACAAGATGAAAACCACGCTTTTTCGCCGAAAGCGCAAATTCACGCTGCTCAATCATTGCCGTTATCCTCTCTCCATGCCTGCGACGGGCACTTGCCGCTGCCGTCAAAACAATGGGTACATACATGCGTGGCCGGCAGTCCTATGCTCTTCACAAGGTCTTCCAACTTGGCGAATTTCAGGCTTGTAAGTCCTAATTGACGGGCTATTTCGGCAACCATCGCGCGATACTCCTCGCTGTCCGCTTTCATATACTTGCTTATATCGGCGTCCTCTCCCTCGAAATCGCGTATTATCCTGCGCGAAATAAGCTCGTAATCGCTTTTCGATGAGGTAAATCCTATGAACGGACATCCGTAAAGCAACGGCGGACACGATATGCGGGCATGAACCTCGCGCGCGCCCCCCTCAAAAAATGTGCTCACATTATCGCGCAGCTGCGTGCCGCGAACAATGGAATCATCGCAAAAAACTACTCGGCTGTCCTTGAGAATAGCACGGTTCGGAATAAGTTTCATCTTTGCCACAAGGTCGCGACGGCTCTGATTGCCCGGAGTAAAACTGCGTGGCCATGTAGGCGTATATTTAAGCACGGCTCGGCGGTAAGGAATACCCCTCCCCTCCGAATAGCCAAGCGCGAATCCTACGCCCGAATCAGGAATACCGCACACACAATCGGCTGCAGTATCATCAATAGCACCCATTCTGCGGCCTCCTTCCTCTCGCACATACTCGGCGTTTATATCATTGTAATCGCTTGCAGGAAAGCCGTAATAAACCCAAAGGAACGAGCATATCTGCTCTCGCCGTCCTGCCGGTACAAGCGTCTCAACGCCTTCTGCAGTTATTCTTACTGCCTCTCCGGGACCAAGGTCGCGAACTCGGCTGTAACCCAAATTCGGAAACGCCGAGGTCTCGCTCGAGGCCGCGAAACCGTCCTCGCAACGGCCTAAAACTATCGGTGTACGTCCAAGATAATCTCGAGCAGCTATAATTCCGTTTTCGGTCAGTATCAGCATCGAACAGCTTCCCTGCACCTTTTTATGAACAAGACGAATACCCTCCTCGAAACTGTTGCCCATGTTTATAAGCAAGGCCACAAGCTCCGTAGGATTGATATTGTTGGCCGATAGTTCGCTGAAATGCATCCGCTGCGTCAGCAACTCATCTGCTATTTCTCGTAAATTGTTGATTTTTGCAACAGTAACCACAGCATAGCGCCCCAAATGCGAATTCACTATTATCGGCTGGGGATCCGTATCGCTTATAACGCCAAGCCCTTGATTACCGACAAATTTGTCAAGTTCATCCTCGAACTTGGAACGGAAATAATCGCGTTCTATATTGTGGATTGTTCGGTTAAACCCTTTTTCAGGGTCGAATGTCACCATTCCGGCACGCTTCGTGCCAAGGTGGGAATTGTAGTCTGTACCGTAAAAAACCCGGTCTGCAACAGGTTTCTTGGAAATAGCGCCAAAAAAGCCGCCCATAGAGATATTGTGCTTTAATTTTCACGTGCTGCACCATGCAGCAACGCCGCAAAGTTACAAAAAATTCACCGCATTTGCATCAATTTGCCAACTTTAAGCACGCTACGAATGTTTATTGTTCATTAATATTCATCTGTAAAACCCTTGTAATTATGTCATTCATCTGGTATATCATTATTGGTCTCGTGTCGGGATTTATTGCCGGAAAACTAATGCGTGGCGGCGGCTTCGGCGTTTTTATTAACCTCATCGTTGGTATTATCGGAGGTGTCCTCGGTGGTTGGCTGTTCAGCCTCTTCGGAATACACACATCAGGAATTATCGGTAGCCTCATAACAAGTGTAATTGGTGCTATACTCCTGCTCTGGTTAATCGGATACCTCGCAAGTAAAACAAGAAGCTGATTAAAAACTATTTGCCGACAGAAGTGTATTTTGCACTTCTGTTGTTTTTTATTACTCTTTTTTAATAAGCGGCTTTTCCAACATTTTAGTAATTTTGCGTGTTATATCTGAGAATTATATGGCGACTTTCGCCAAAGTTCTCACATTAAGCTCATCGTAATGAAAATAAACCATTTCCGCTTTAAAAACCCGAGAAGGGTAATTATTTTGGTTGCCGTACTGCTGGTCTTGGCAGCTGTTATTACGCTTGTTTGTGTGCTTATCCGCCCTAAAGCTGCTCCTGCTCAGCTTCCCACGGTGATTGTTGAAAAAGTCAAAACTTCCGATGTGAACGTGTACGGAGACTATGTGGGACGTATTCGTGCTCAGCAGTTTGTCGAAATCAGAGCTCGCGTGGAAGGTTATCTCGAACAGATGCTCTTCGAAGAAGGTACTCACATAGAAAAAGGACAAACGCTTTTTATCATCGACCGCAAACTTTACAAGGCGCGTGCCGAAAAAGCTCGCTCGCAGCTCAGCAAGGCTAAAGCCCAGGCGCACAAGGCTAAACGCGACCTCGAACGTATACAGCCGCTCTACGAGCAGAACGCCGCTTCTCAGCTCGACCTCGACAATGCCGTTGCTGCCTACGAAAGCGCTAAAGCCGAAGAGAGTGTCGCCGAAGCCGACCTTATTCAGGCGGAACTTACTCTCAGCTACACAGCCGTAAGCAGCCCTATTTCAGGATATATTTCCGAGCGTAGCGCCGACATCGGCACTCTCGTCGGGCCAAACGGGAAAAGCCTCCTCGCTACTGTCGCTAAAAGCGATACCGTGCTCGTCGACTTTTCTATGACTGCTCTCGACTACCTCTCCGGAAAAAACCGAAACGTAAACATGGGAAGGCAGGAATCCGACCGCGAGTGGCAGCCTTATGTCACTGTGACACTTGCCGACGGCTCCGCATACCCCTATCACGGTTTCGTGGACTTTGCTTCCCCGCAAGTCGACCCCTCCACCGGAACTTTCCGCGTTCGTGCCGAAATGCCTAACCCCGACCAGGTTCTCCTCCCGGGCGAATTCACTAAAGTGCGCGTCCTCATGGACGTTCGCGAAAACGCTATCGAAGTGCCCGCCAAAGCTCTCGAAATCGAAAAAGGTGCCGCATACATCTACATTGTTCGCCCCGACAGCATTGTGGAACGACGTTTCGTAGAAACAGGTCCGGAGCTTGGCAACGATATTATTGTTGAACGAGGCCTGGCTGCCGGCGAAGACATCGTTGTGGAAGGATACCACAAACTCCGCCACGGCATGAAAGTGCGTCCCGTTTTCGCCCCCGACTCCACTACAGTTAACAACTTGTAAGCCATGAAAAAGAATTTTTTCCTGGAACATCCCGTTTTTTCAATTGTAATTTCAATTGTTATTACAATCCTCGGCACTATCGGACTAATGATGCTGCCCGTGGATCAGTACCCGCGCATTGTCCCCCCTGTCGTAAAGGTCAGCGCAAGCTACCCCGGAGCCGATGCAATGACTGTTACTCAGGCTGTTGCAACGCCTATCGAGCAGGAACTCAACGGTACGCCGGGCATGATATACATGAGCTCCGGAAGCTCGAATTCGGGAAGTTTCTCGGCTCTTATTACCTTCGATATCGATGTCGACCCGGAACTCGCCGCTGTTGATGTACAGAACCGTGTCAAGCTCGCCGAGAGCCGTCTCCCGGCCGAAGTGGTACAAAACGGCATAAGCGTGGAAAAGGCTACTTCCGGAAAGCTCATGACCATAACTCTCCTCTCCTCCGACCCGAAATTCGACGAAATTTACCTCTCCAACTACGCAACTCTCAACGTTCTGGACCCTCTCCGTCGCGTCCCGGGTGTAGGCAGTATTAGGAATGTCGGCGGACGATACTACGCAATGCAGATTTTTGTTCTCCCCGACAAGCTGGCCGACATGGGTCTCACTGTCAAAGACATCCAGAATGCGCTAAAGGATCAGAACCGCGAGTCTGCCGCAGGTGTCCTCGGACAGGCGCCTATGACCGGCATCGACATGACTGTGCCCATCATTGCCCGAGGACGTCTCTCAAGCGTCTCGGAATTCGAGGATATTGTTTTACGTGCCGGTGCCGACGGCTCGATTATACGCCTTAAGGACGTGGCAAGAGTTAGCCTCGAGGCAAGCAGCTACGCCACCGAAAGCGGCATTAACGGTAAAAACGCAGCCGTGCTCGAAATCGGCATGCTCCCGGGTGCTAACGCTATGGACGTGGCTCACGACGTAATTGCAACTATGGACGAAATTAGCAAGACATTCCCCGAAGGATTGTCTTATGAGATTCCGTTCGACATGACCGAGTACATTTCCGAGTCAATACACCACGTGTACCGCACATTCTTCGAAGCGCTGATACTCGTTATAATCGTCGTCTTCTTCTCCCTCCAGAACTGGCGTGCCACACTCATCCCCGTAATTGCCGTACCTATCTCGCTCATAGGCACATTCGGAGTAATGCTCGTGTTCGGCTTCTCGCTCAACATGTTAACATTGCTGGGACTTATTCTCGCCATTGGTATAGTGGTGGACGACGCCATTGTGGTGGTCGAAAACGTCGACAGAATCATGGACCGCGACAAACTGCCGCCCAAGCAGGCCACTGCAAAAGCCATGGAAGGACTCGGAAGCGCTCTCATTGCAATGTCTCTGGTACTCTGCGCCGTTTTCGTCCCCGTAAGCTTCCTGCCGGGAATCACCGGACAGCTATACCGACAGTTCACAATCACAATTGCCGTATCGGTTATAATATCCACAATTGTAGCCCTCACGCTGTCGCCCGTAATGTGCGCCATGCTCCTCCGCCCCGAAACTCGCCGTCGCAAATGGCGTGGCTTCAGACTCATAAACTACTGGCTCATGCGAGGAAACCATTTCTACGGACGCATGATTGCCAAATCACTCGCACATCCCCGTCGCATGCTCGCCGCATTCGGCATAATTCTTGTTGCCATATACGTGTGCAACCGTCTGCTGCCCACAAGCTTCATGTCGGCCGAAGACCAGGGTTACTTCACCGTGGAGCTTGAACTTCCCGAGGGCGCCACAATAGAACGTACACGCGCCGTAACCGAACGTGCAATAACATTCCTCCAGAACGACGAGGACGTGAAATATATTCTCAACGTCAACGGTTCTTCCCCGCGCTCGGGCACAAACCAGGCACACTCAACAATTACGGTTATTCTCAAAAGTGCCGGCGAACGCGCAAACAACTCTCTTGCAAAACTGCGCGAGCGCACCCGTGCCGCCCTCAGCGAGTACCCCGAAGCCAAAGTATACTTCTTCACGCCTCCAATTATTCCCGGTCTCGGTTCTTCGGGTGGTTTTGAAATGGTGCTCGAGGCTCGCGGCGACGCAAGCTACGAAGACCTCGCTGCTGCCGTCGACACCCTCAAGGCATATGCCGAGAACTGCCCCGAATTTGCAGGGCTGTCGGGCTCGCTGCAATCCGACATCCCCCAGCTGTTCTTCGACGTCGACCGCGACAAGGCTCAGCTTCAGGGTGTGCCTATGAGCGATATTTTCTCCACCATGAAAGCCTTTACAGGCTCGGTATACGTCAACGACTTCAACATGTTCAACCGCATATATCGTGTTTATATCCAGGCCGATGCCCCCTATCGAGCCAACCGCCAGAATCTCAATCTGTTCTTCGTCAGAGGCAACGGCGGAGCAATGGTACCGGTAACATCCTTGGGTACAACAAGATATACATCGGGTCCCGGTAGCGTGGGACGATTCAACATGTTCAACTCCGCAACAATTTCCGGTGAGGCCGGACACGGATACAGTACCGGACAGGCTATGGAAAAACTGGAAGAGATTGTTCGCGAAAAACTGCCCTCGAACATAGGCGTGGAATGGGCCGGACTCTCATACCAGGAGAAGCACAACAGCGGAAACACAGGCCTTGTGCTGGCTCTCGCCTTCCTGTTCGTGTTCCTCTTCCTTGCCGCCCTCTACGAAAGCTGGACAGTGCCTCTGGCGGTTATTCTGTCGCTGCCCGTTGCAGGGCTCGGAGCTTACCTCGGCATTGCAGTAACAGGGCTGGAAAACAACGTATATTTCCAGATTGGACTTGTAATGCTCGTGGGACTTGTCGCCAAAAACGCAATCCTAATCGTGGAATTTGCAAAAGAAGCCGTCGACAAGGGCGCCACAGCTACAAAAGCCGCGTTCACGGCTGCCCGCCTGCGATTCCGCCCCATTGTAATGACCTCCCTGGCATTCATCCTCGGACTTATTCCCCTTGTAATTGCCACCGGTCCCGGTTCCGCTGCCCGTCGCGACATTGGCACCGGAGTATTCTTCGGAATGCTGGTGGCAATAACAGTCGGCATTGTTTTCGTTCCATTCTTCTTTGTACTGATTGACAAGGCTCAACGACGCCTGTCGGCTAAAAAACATCGTCATGAAGATTAACAGAATTATCATAGCGCTTGCTGCGGCGGTTACACTCCTGGCATCATCTTGCTCGGGCGTAAAGAATTGCGCCGCTCCTCAGCTGCACCTCCCCGATACTTTCGGCGAACGGCGCGACTCAACCACTATCGCCGACATGGAATGGTGGAAATTCTACACCGACTCGGCATTGGTATACATCATTGAGGAAACCCTTGCTCACAACCGCGATTTCCTGGCCGCGGCAGCCAAAGTGGAACAAATGCGCGAGCTCTACGGCCTGAGCAAAGCCAACATGCTCCCTACCCTCTCGGGACTGGCGCTTGTGGACCATGAAACCAACGACTATTACGGCGAGCCTCATTCCGAACAGCCCGAATACAGTCTCAAGGCGCGACTCTCATGGGAAACCGACCTATGGGGAGGCCTCAAATGGGCTAAACGTCAGGGACTTGAAAACTACCGCGCCTCCCTCGAAGACGAGCGCGCACTGCGCATAAGCCTCATCGCAGAAGCCGCTTCCGCATATATCCGCCTCATGGCTCTCGACAACGAGCTCGCAATCGTACGCCGCACCCTGTTCACTCGCGAGGAAAACCTCAAAAAGGCCAAACTTCGCTACGAAGGCGGCCTCACTTCGCAGATTGTCTACAACCAGGCGCAAGTGGAATATGCATCTACCGCCGCGCTCATCCCCGGACTGGAACGGCAGATTGAAGAACAGAAAAACGCCCTCACACTGCTCATGGGACGCTATCCCGCCGATGAAATTGCACGAGGCAAGCTGTCTATGGACGGCCCCTCCGCGGCAGACCTCCCCTTGGGATTGCCCTCGACGCTGCTTGAGCGAAGACCCGATATACGTTCCGCCGAAGCCTCTTTGCGCTCGGCAATGGCAGGCGTGGGCGTGGCATACGCCAACCGCTTCCCCAAACTCCGGATAGAACTTACCGGAGGCTTGGAGAACGACGACATAAAAGGCTTCCTCAATTCTCCCTTTACCTATGTCCTGGGGCAGATTGCAGGCCCGATTTTCGATTTCGGACGCAACAAACGCAAATACAAGGCAGCAATGGCAGCATACAATCAAAGCCGCTATGCCTACGAGCAGAAAGTGCTCAACGCTTTCCGCGAGGTGGACGATGCAGCCACTGCCGTAAAACTCACCATGCGCACCACCGAACGGCGCCGCGAGCTCCGTGAAGCGGCTCAGAATTACGCACAGCTTGCCTATGTGCAGTACAACGGCGGCGTACTCAATTACATCGACGTACTCGACGCCCAACGTCGCTATTTCGAGGCTCAGGTGGGCGTAAACAACGCCGTACGCGATGAATACCTCGCCCTCATAGCCCTCTACAAAGCATTGGGCGGAGGCTGGTCCAACCAATAAACATTTCCCTTCCCGCAGGACAATGAAACGCCCCGGGAAGGGAAATTTTATTTTGTGCTTTTGAGGTATTTTTTTTAATTTTGCCAATCAAAGGCATATAACCTTAAATCGTATAATTATTTACACTAAAAACAGTCTGACAAAAATGGCAAAAACAGTTGAGGCACAGCCCCTCGGCACAAACTCCGGCAAAGGAAACATTGTGGCGATTATAGCAATGTTCTTCCTTTTTGCAATGATTTCTTTCGTTACCAACCTTGCAGCTCCCCTCGGAACAATATGGAGCAACCAGTACGACTGGGCGGGCATGCTCGGCAACCTCATGAACTTCCTCGCCTATCTGTTCATGGGTATTCCCGCAGGCAATATGCTTGTGCGTATCGGCTACAAAAAAACAGCTCTTTTGGCAATGCTTGTAGGTCTTGCAGGCCTCGTTCTACAGTGGCTGTCGAGCTTTGTAGGTGCCGACACTTTGATTTTCAACGTATCGCTTAACTTTTACATCTATCTTTTGGGTGCGTTCGTATGCGGCTTCTGCGTGTGCATGCTTAACACAGTTGTAAACCCCATGCTTACAGTGCTTGGCGGCGGCGGCAACACCGGCAACCAGCTCGTGCAGGCCGGCGGCTCCCTCAACTCCCTGGCAGGAACCCTCACTCCCTTGTTTGTGGGTATGCTTATAGGACAGGTTACCGCAACAACCTCCATGACCGACGTAATTCCCCTGCTCTTCATTGCAATGGGCGTGTTCGTACTCGCATTCCTCATTATCAGTGCGGTTAATATTCCCGAACCTCACATGCGCAAAGGCGGCGCTGAAAAAGTTGCTTACTCACACAGCCCCTGGAGCTTCCGCCACACAGTACTCGGCGTTATCGGTATTTTCTTCTATGTAGGTATCGAAGTTGGTATTCCCGGCGTGCTGTTCTTCTATCTCAGCGACAGCGCCTCTTCGGGCATTACCGAAAACGCTACAGCAATAGCAGGCGGCGTGGTGGCAATTTACTGGCTACTCATGCTTGTGGGCCGACTCGTTTCAACCGTTATCTCCGGTAAAGTTTCCAGCCGCACACAGCTGCTCACCGTAACAGTGGCTGCAATATGCCTTGTTCTTATTGCAATATTCATTTCGGGTGACGTGCGCGTATCCATGCCCGCCTACAGTGCCGCCGACGGCTTCTCCATGGCTCAGGTTCCCGCAAAAGCAATATTCCTGGTACTCTGCGGCCTTTGCACATCGGTTATGTGGGGCGGCATTTTCAACCTTGCGGTTGAGGGACTCGGCAAATACACTCCTCAGGCTTCCGGTATTTTCATGATGATGGTTGTAGGCGGCGGCGTTATGCCATTCATACAGAACGCCATTGCCAAATCTGCCGGCTACATGCCCTCCTACTGGCTTGTTGTGGCAATGCTTGCCTACCTGCTGTTCTACGCCGTGGCAGGCTGCCGCAATGTGAACAAGGACATCCCGGTGAACGAAGACACCGCTCCCGACCTCCGCGACCTCTGATAAACACATAACAACACATATCGGGCACCTGAAACGGTGCCCGCTTTTTTATGAGAATAGTAATAGCTATCGACAGCTTCAAAGGCTGCGTAAGCTCGCTGCAGGCCGGAGAAGCCGCTGCCAAAGGCTTGCGCGAGATTCTGCCAAAGGAAACACAAATCATGGTATATCCCGTGGGGGACGGCGGCGAGGGGACTCTCGAGGCTCTCGCTGCGCAACATACAGGCTCCATGCAGTTTACCGAAGTGAACGGACCCTTGGGGAAAAAGACACTTTCGCGATGGTACCGTACCCACACCGGCTCTGCAATTATAGAACTTGCCGCCGCTTGCGGGCTGACGCTACTGTCGCCCGAGGAGCGCGACATTATGCACGCCGGCACAAAAGGGCTCGGGGAGCTTATCGAAACGGCATTTGAAGCCGGTTGCCGCAATTTCACAATAGCCCTTGGAGGTTCGGCAAGCAACGATGCAGGCTTGGGTGCGCTCATGGCTATTGGGCTGAAAGTTTTCGATGCCTCGGGGCAAGAAATCTCCAACGGCTGCGGAGAAAGCCTGGCAAAAATCGTATCGGTTGATACCGAAGGCTTGCGCAAATTTGCCGGTTGCAAATTTGTATGCCTCGCCGATGTAGACACTCCTTTCATGGATGCGCCGGCCGTATACGGGCCGCAAAAAGGTGCCAATCAGCAGGAAATCAAAGAGCTTGTTGAGGGCATGGACAATTTCGCTTCCGTAAGCCTCTGCGCCACAGGGAAAAGCATGACCGAGGCTTTCGGCTCGGGAGCTGCCGGAGGTGTGGCCGGAGCTTTTGCCTGCTATCTTGGAGCAAAATGCGTTCCGGGAGCTGAAAAAGTACTTTCGGGACTTGATTTTTCGGGAGCCTCGCTCATCATTACCGGCGAAGGGCACATGGATTCACAAACCCTTTGCGGCAAAATGCCCTTTGCCGTCATGAAAAAAGGACTGTGCGAAAATGCACGTGTCATAGCGCTCACAGGCAAAGCCGACGACACCGAAGAGTTCCCGGACGCCGGATTTGACGAAATACGGGAAATATGCACGGAAAAATTACCGCTGCAAGTAATGATGAACCCAAAGATATGCCTGCAGAACATAGAAAATACCGCAAAAGCAATTGCAAAAGAACTTAATTAACCTTGTTTTGTTAATTTTTTTGATGAAGCCACACATTAATATAATGTTTTTCATTAATTTTGCCAGCTAAATAGAAACACACTACCCGTTATAGTATGAGTACACCACGAAATCTTGTAATCGTAGAGTCGCCGGCCAAAGCAAAAACCATAGAGAAATTCCTTGGTCCCGACTATCGTGTGATGTCAAGCTACGGCCATATACGCGACCTGAAGAAAAAGAATTTCAGCATAGACGTGGACAACGGTTTTGCTCCTGTTTACGAGATTCCGGAGGATAAGACCCAGCTGGTAGCCGAATTGCGGCGTGCGGCCTCCAAGGCCGAAACCGTGTGGCTCGCATCCGATGAGGACCGCGAAGGAGAAGCCATTGCATGGCATCTGTTCGAAGTGCTGGAGTTAAAACCCGAGAACACAAAACGAATTGTATTTCACGAAATAACAAAAAAGGCTATTCTCAATGCCATTGCCAATCCGCGGCAAATAGACCTCGCTCGCGTGGATGCACAGCAGGCACGCCGTGTGCTGGACCGCATTGTGGGATTCGAGCTTTCGCCCGTGCTGTGGAAACGCCTCAAGCCAACTTTGTCGGCCGGACGCGTGCAGTCGGTTGCAGTGCGCCTTATTGTGGAACGTGAAAACGAAATACGCGCTTTTACAAGCGAGCCTTATTTCCGTGTACGCGCCACTTTCGCGCCCCAAAGCGATGCCTCGCACAAGGTTGACGCCGAAGTGCCCGAACGCCTCAAAACTCTCGACGAAGCCAAAACATTCCTGCAGGAATGCAGCTCGGCCGAATTCTCGGTAGGCGACATCGACGTACACACCGTTCACCGCTCTCCCGCACCTCCTTTCACAACCTCCACCCTCCAGCAGGAAGCGGCACGCAAGCTCGGTTTCTCGGTATCGCATACAATGATGGTGGCCCAGCGCCTTTACGAAAACGGACACATCACCTACATGCGTACCGACTCGGTGAATCTCTCCGACGAAGCCATGAGTGCAATGGAAAGCCTCATAAAAGGCAAACTCGGCAACGAATATTACAAGCGCCGCAACTACCACACCGCCTCCAAGGGCGCACAGGAAGCCCACGAAGCTATCCGACCCACCTACATGGAGACTGAGATTATTCCCGATGCAAGCGAGCAGGAACAGCGCCTGTACACCCTTATACGCCGTCGCGCAATCGCTTCGCAAATGGCCGACGCCGAAATTAAGAAAACCACTGTTGAAATAAGCGCTCCCGGCCTGCGCCACGCTTTCAAAGCAACGGACGACACTGTTGTCTTCCCCGGCTTCCTGCGTGTATACACCGAAAGCTCCGACGACGACGATGATGACGCACTCGTTGCAAATGCCGGCAACAGCCTCACCACAGGCATGCCTATGAGCTGCCTCGGAGCCAACGCCACCGAACGCTTTACCCAGCAGCCTCCCCGCTACAACGAGGCCTCCCTCGTGAAAAAAATGGAAGAACTCGGCATAGGCCGCCCGTCGACCTACGCTCCCACAATTTCCACAATCCAGCAGCGCGGTTATGTGGAACGCGGTGAAAACGAGGGTGTTGAACGCAAATATACCGTTCTCACACTTAAGGACGGCAAAATAAGCGCCGGCGAGAACTCAATGCTCATAGGCTCGAACCAAGGCAAGCTTGTTCCTACCGATACGGGCATGATTGTCAACGATTTCCTCACCGAATATTTCCCCAATATCCTCGACTATAACTTCACTGCCAATATCGAGGACAAATTCGACGAGATAGCCCACGGCAATTTGCCTTGGAACGAGGAAATAGGACGTTTCTACACGGCCTTCCACCCGGCAGTTGACCAGGCTCTCACATTCCGTACCGGTCCGAAGTTCGGCGAACGTCTGCTTGGCAACGACCCTGCCACGGGCAAACCTGTAAGCGTCAAGATTGGCCGCTTCGGCCCTGTGGTGCAGGTAGGCAGCACCGAGGATGAGGAGAAGCCCCGTTTCGCATCTCTGCTTAAGGGACAGTCCATAGGCACTATAACTCTTGAAGAAGCCTTGAAGCTGTTTGAATTCCCGCGAACTCTCGGAACTTTTGAGGACGCCGATGTGGAAATTGCATCGGGACGTTTCGGTCCTTATGTGCGTCACAAAGGAGCTTTCGTATCCATTCCCAAGGACATTGCTCCCGCCGAGCTCTCGCTTGAAGAGGCTATAGCCCTCATCGAGGCCAAGCGCCAAAAGGATGCATCCAATCTGCTCCACACCTTTACCGAGGAACCCGGCATGCAGATTCTCAACGGTCGTTTCGGCCCCTATATTTCCTACAAGAAAAAGAACTACCGTCTGCCCCGTAACATAGAACATCCCGAGAGGATAAGTTACGAGGAAGCTCTCAAGATAATTGCCGACGCCGATGCAGCTCCTGCAAAACCCCGCCGTGCGGCAAGTAACAAACGCAAAAAATAATGGCAAAACGCAAGCCTTTGGCCGCCAAGCCCGGCACCCAGCCGGGAACTTTCAGGCCCGACAACATACTCACATTCACCGCTCCCGAGGGCGATGAAATACAGCTCCTGGAGTATCTGTTCACCATTCTGCCGCAAAGCAAGCGCACAACGGTGAAAGATTACCTCAAGCACCACCAGGTGCGCCTTAACGGTAACGTCATCACTCAGTTCGACGCCAAGGTTCTTCCCGGCGATACCGTGGAGGTGAATACCGTGCGCGAGTTCCAGACGTTTTCCAATCCCCGCCTCAAAATCGTTTACGAGGACGATGACATTATTGTGGTGAACAAGGGCTACGGCCTTTTGTCGATGGGAACGGATAAAATAAAGGAAGGTACGGCCTATTCCATTTTGCGCGAGTACCTTAAACGCAAGGACCCGAAGAACAAGCTTTTTATTGTGCATCGACTGGATCGCGACACATCGGGGCTTATGATGTTTGCCAAGAATCAGCAGGCCAAGGAAACCATGCAGCACAATTGGAACAATATGGTGCTTGAGCGCACTTATGTTGCCATTGTCGAGGGCAAGCTCGAGCCTGCCGAGGGTGAAATACGCAGCTACCTTACCGAAAACTCCGTGCACGAGGTGTACTCTACCGATAATCCCGAGGAAGGTCAGCTGGCTGTAACTTACTACAAGACGCTTAAAAGTCGCGGAGCTTACTCGGCCGTGCAGCTCAGTCTTGCCACAGGACGCAAGAATCAGATTCGCGTTCACATGAAAGAGGCAGGACATCCTATAGCCGGCGACCGTCGCTACGGAGCGAAATCATCGCCTATACACCGCCTTTGCCTGCACGCCCGCACACTCCGGTTTGTGCACCCTGTGACACGCCGCGACATGAATTTCAGCTGTCCCATGCCTGCCGGCTTCCTTAAGCTGGTTTAGAACTACATACCATACAAATAGAAACAGCTTGCCGCGCGGCAAGCTGTTTTTGTTTGTATGTTATGTAATATTTACTTGTATATGCTGTTGAGCACGTGTGCCAGACGGAGGCCTCCGCTAAGAATCTGCTGTTCTATTACGGGTGTCCACATGGCTATTTGCGAATAGCCCACTTTTGTACCTGCGGGGAAATAATCGTAAACACGCTTTGCAATCTCGTAAGTCTGTCGTGCCCAGTCGTCGGGAGTACCTTTAGTAATTTCGGCTTCCTGCTCGGGCGAGAGTCGGTCGAGCTGTTGCTGCCACTCGGTATATGTCCATGCGTGTCCGCTGTTCATGAGAGAGCTGTCCCATATTGAATGCAGGTTTGTGCCGCGATCGAAAAATCGAACCTGCACCTTGTTGCCGCCGCGGTCGGAGTATCGTCCGAGGTGCATCGGCTGGTGCATATCGCCAAGCACATGAATAAGTATTTTGAGAGCGAGAGCTTTTTGCTCCTTTGTAGCCTTGTGTGATGACAGGATTTCAATCTGCTCGTTTGTAGCAGTTACAACGTCGCCGGCAGGATTCAGCGGGGCGTTATCGTAGGTGTACTCCGGGTCGATATTTTTGTAATGCCATGTTTTTGTGTAGGCATAATCGGGCGTATAGCTTGCATTGTCGAGCCAGTTTGCCCAGTATACGGGAGATTTGCCGTCGAGTATTGCAGCGACAGAATCGGCGGCAGCTTTAGAAAGATGTTTTTCGGCAATGTAAGCCACTGCATCGTGTCCTTTCTGACTCCATGCAAAGGCCGCGGAAGCGCACATTGCCATTGCGGCGAGGATAAAGAATTTTTTCATGGTGAAAATATAATAAAACAAACAGCGTGAGTGAAATCCGGAAGGAAATCGACTCACGCCGGTTAGCTTAGTTGTCTCTTAGAGGACTGAATCAGGCCTGGGGAACGATGTTAATGAACTTGCGACCGTTACGACCTTCGGTGAACTGAACAGTACCGCTCACGAGAGCGTAAAGAGTGTGGTCCTTACCGATACCTACGTTGAGGCCGGGGTGATGAACAGTTCCGCGCTGACGCTTGATAATGTTACCGGCTTTAGCGAACTGACCACCGAAAATTTTGACTCCGAGTCGTTTGCTTTCCGACTCACGGCCGTTCTTTGAACTGCCGACGCCTTTTTTATGTGCCATAGTTTCTTGTTAATTTTCGCAGATGCGTAGTTTAGTGGAACAACGGTTAATTAGGCGATGATGTCTTTGATGACAATCTTGGTGAAGAACTGACGGTGACCGTTTTTACGACGGTATCCTTTGCGACGTTTTTTCTTGAAAACGATAACTTTGTCGCCTTTAACGAGATTTTTCTCAACTTCGCAAACAACTTTAGCACCTTCAACAGTGGGAGCGCCCACTTTTACGGTACCGTCGCAGTCGGCGAGGAGTACACGGTCGAATTCAACGGTTGCGCCTTCGGCAACATTTTCGCCCAGGTAGTGAACGTACAAGAACTTGTCTTTTTCAGCCTTGAACTGCTGGCCCTGGATTTCTACGATTACGTACATTTAATTATAGAATAATAGTTAACCCGCTGAGGCGATGAAACTTGCGTGCAGCCATTCATACTTTATCGAGCCTATTACGGAAAATCAGCGCACAAAGATAGCGAATCTTCGGCGATTATGCAAATTTTTTGTGATATCCGGTTGTTTTTTCAGTATTTAAACGTTGAAGCGGAAGTGCATGATATCGCCGTCGCACACAACGTATTCCTTGCCTTCCACGGCCATTTTACCGGCTTCGCGAACGGCGGTTTCGCCGCCGAGGTTAACATAGTCGTCGTACTTTATTACTTCGGCACGGATAAATCCTTTTTCAAAGTCGGTGTGGATAATACCTGCGCAACGCGGCGCTTTAGAGCCACGGCGGAATGTCCATGCGCGTACTTCGTCGGGGCCGGCGGTGAAATATGTCTGCAAGTCGAGCAGGGCATAGG
Organism: uncultured Porphyromonadaceae bacterium; assembly: GCA_947175425.1. GTDB lineage: Bacteria > Bacteroidota > Bacteroidia > Bacteroidales > Muribaculaceae > CAG-873. The sequence goes on along the minus strand of CAMWMR010000002.1, from coordinate 69,894 downwards.
CGGCACGGATAAGACGGGCTACTCCCGATTCCTCCAGGCCAATTTCGGCAAGGAATTCCTGACGCTCCTCCCAGGTGTCGAGTTCGGCGATTTCGCTTTCGGTGCGTGCGGCAACAATAAGGAGTCCGGCGCCTTCGTTTTTAATAGCCTCGCGCACGGCTTCCACATATGCGTTTCCTTCGGCAGCTGCGGCATCGTCCACGTTGCACACGTATAGAACCGGCTTGGAGGTGAGGAGGAAAAGCTCGCGTGCAAAACGCTGTTCGTCGACCGACTCGAAGCTTACCGAGCGGGCGGGGAGGCCTTTTTCAAGGGCTTCTTTAATCTGACGCAGAACTTCGTACTGCATTTTGGCGGCTTTGTCGCCGGCCTGCGCCATTTTGAGAGTTTTTGCCATGCGTGACTCAACGGTTTCGAGGTCTTTTATCTGAAGCTCGAAATCGATTATTTCCTTGTCGCGGACGGGGTCGACAGAGCCGTCGACGTGTGTTATGTTGTCGTCGTCGAAGCAACGGAGGACGTGTATAATGGCATCGGTCTCGCGGATGTTGGCAAGGAATTTGTTACCGAGTCCTTCGCCTTTGGACGCGCCTTTTACGAGTCCGGCAATGTCCACAATTTCAACGGTTGCGGGAACGACGGATTTGGGGTTGCACATTTCGACGAGCTTTGTGAGACGGTCGTCGGGCACGGTTATAACGCCAACGTTAGGTTCGATTGTGCAGAAAGGGAAGTTGGCCGACTGGGCCTTGGCATTTGAAAGACAGTTGAAGAGAGTGGATTTTCCCACGTTGGGCAATCCTACTATACCACATTGAAGAGCCATATGTTATATTTTATCGTTTATCATTAAAAGAGGCCGTTTTGCTCAGAAGTAGAGTGTAAGGCCGGCATTTATCTGGTTGTTGAAAGACGGCGATGCGGGTTTGTCATCGTCATCGTAGAAGTATTGTTCGTAGTTTATTCGGAAATCGACATGAGCGATACCTTTTTTGTAGCTTGCCGTTGTGCCGAGAGTTATACGGCGGTAGGCGGGGATTGTCTCGGTTATTTCACCGGCGGCGTCGAGGAGGCCGTTGGAGGCTTTGGTAATTCCGTCGAAACGTCCCTGGACGGAGATTCGGTTCGCCCATTTGGTGTTTACGTCGAAGCCGTAGTCGGCAAACACAAAATAGGAGTGCGACATAGAAAGTTTTCCACCGGCATATGCGCGGCCTACGTACTCGGCTTCCACATCCCAGTGAGACGATTTCCATACGAGCGAAGCCTGCGGCTGATTAAGACGCACGCCTTTTCCGTAACCGCCGGGCACGCGCGACATGAATCCGATTTCCGGGATAAGGCCTATTGAGGTGGCGATGTTCATTTTTACGGAATAGGTGAGGGCGGAGTTCCACAATGAGTGGTCGGTCATATCGGTTGCGTTGAACACACCGCCTTCGGCATAGAGCGTTGTACCGGGAACTTTGTAACCGGCCTTAATGCCGACGGAGCGCAGGTTGCCGAAAGTAACCGTAGAAGCGAGATTATTGAAAACGTAGGCATGGGGCGAGCGTGTTGCCTCGATACAAAGCGGCACGCGTGTCTGTCCGGCCATAATCTGCAGACCTTTTGCCGGTTTCAAAATTCCGTAGCAGTCGAGAATACTTATTTTGCCCTGATTGCACAGGTCGACTTGCACGTAATAGTCGGCGAAAGGCAACACGTATCCTGCAGCGCTGAGACGGGCATTAGCCACATAGAAGCGGCTTTGTCCATTTTCGGTAGACAAGGCATAGAGTCCTCGGAAAGTACCGTGAACTTCGGGGATGTATTTTTTAAAATCGTTATCGTCAGCCGAAGCCGAGCCTGCAATAAGAGAAAGGAGAGAGAACAGGAGCAGTGTTTTCTTATTCATAGTTTCAATAGTCGTACACCAGTTCAAAATCATCGACATACAGAGTAGAGCCGACAGCTCCGGTGAAATAATCGCCGTACTTGCTTGCCGAAGCTGTTACAAGGATGTATTTAGGTACTCTTGTGGTAGATTTGTAATTAAGCTCGAATTCAAATGGGATGTAGGCGGGGACTGTGCTGTAGCATTCCATTTTACCGTATGCCACCACGTAGGAAGCGTCGGGGTCGAAGAGCTGCCGATCCTTGGGGTCGGTGCGTATTTCGAGGGGTTCGTCGCTGTCGATAAGCGCGCACCACACAATGCTTGTGTCGGGGTCGCCTATGCTTGAGCGGAACTCATCGGAAGCATGAGAAATGAGAGCGCTGTCGTATTTGAACTGGCCTCGCAGTTTCACTGGTCGTTCGGTGAAGGGTCGTCCCATGCTGAGGACACCGTTTGTGCCTACCGTGCGCAGGTAAGCTCCCACAAAAATGTTTCCGGCGGCGAGTTTTCCTATTGCGCCGATACCAATGAATTTGGTTTCGAGTTTGGCCGCCCAACCCGAGCCGGAGGGAGTGTCGTCGGTAGGAGTTGTGTTTGACTGTCCGAGTGTGGCCGCACCCTGGTTTCCGGTACCCCAATAGGGCGTACCGTCTTCGGCCCATGGGCACCACACCTTGTTGTCGAGCCACCAATAGTCGAAATCGCTGTTCGGCATCTGCGGCACGTTTCCGGTTGTGAAGTCCACTATTTCGCCATACAGCTCGCCGGAATATACGCGAGCCTGATACTGTGTTGCGGGGGACAGGTGTGTTACTTTGGCTTGGAAATCACCGCCGTTATGTGTTATATCGGATTCGGGGACACGCGTCCATTCCTCGGTACCGGCAAGGCGGTACTCGGCACCGTTTTCTTTTCCGGCCTCGCCAAGGCCGTTAATCCATGCCACGCAGCTCCAGGCGTCGACGCCGACAGTGCGGACGGTTACATCGACCTGTTCGACGTAGAGAGTCCATGTTTGTGTACGTCCGTAGGCTTCCACCTGTATTTCAACGTAATGGCTTGCATCCACCACGGCACCGTCGGCAATATCGGGAATCATTACCGAGCCTACAGGTCCGAGTTTGGCCTTGATAATCTGTATTTTGTCGAGCGATTGAGCAGCCGATACGTAAACCACCACACGTCGGCCGGGGACGTCGATGACGCTTGCGCCAATCTGTCCGGCGACTTCAAAATAACGCTCAATATCCTGCTTTCCGATGATTTTCCATGTGTAATCCTGGTAGAGGCTGAGAGTTACTGAAACGGGCGAGGACAAATCGAGGGGATTGCCGAAAGGACTGTCCACAATGCGTGCTCCGGGTGTAAGGGAGTAGCCGGTAACGGTAACTTTTGTAATGTCGACTTGCTCGGGGAGCGTTACTGTAGCCGTCATTGCCACGGTGTCGATTGCGGTTCCGGCATCCTGCCCTTTCACTTCAAAAGTTACGAAATTTGCCTGAATTCGGGGATAGGGGAGGTCGTTCTTTATACACCCCGCAAGCACGGGAACGAGCAGGAGCAGTAATATATAATGTGTAAAACGAGCTTTCATAATTCAATTATATCACTACCATCAAACCAAAGTTGATATTGAAGATATTGAAACGGAAATTTGCGCCGGAGGTAACGCGCGAGCCTTCGTCGATGCCGTTGGTGCTTTGATCCTCCTTACGCCACTTCAGGCCGAAAACGCCGAAGGACACATTAAAGGAAACATAGTCCTGAATGAATACGCACACGCCGGGGCTGAAGTTGAGGGCACCTTGGGTGATGATTGTGTGAGTATCGCGGGGCTCGCCGTTGTAGAGGCGGCGGAAGCGTGATGACCCGGTGCCGAAAGCAAGGTCGACTTCGTTGAACACGCCGAACCGACCGTTGGGGTCGAGCCCTACGTAGGCGCGGTAGAACGTAGATACCGAAAAGCTTTCCTGATGATAGCTTACATCGCGAAGAGAGAAGCTGAGGTCGTCGCTGAAATCCACGGAGAGGTTGTAGAGATCGGCAATGCCTCGGGAATAGTCGAATTTGAGGCCTACCGACTGGTTGCTGCGGATGAAATAGGAAATATATGGTTTAACAGAGTACATTTTTCCGCCGAAATCGAAATCCTTGAGGATTGAGAGAACGGATATGTCCTCGGTTTGGAGTTCGCCGTAGGATGCGGTTGCACCGAATCCCCATTTACCTTTTGGGATGAAGAGGTAGTTGAACAGTCCGCGGTCGAAACGTCCGAAGTTCCGTTCGGGAATTATTATTGAAACCGTATCGCCGGCGACAATAACTCGTTCAATGCTGTCGGGTTGGAAAACGCGCATGTTTTTGCGCACAATTTCCTGTGCGCTTACATTTGCCGCCACAAACAGCACCGCAATAAGGACAAATATACGAAGTGTTGCTTTCATGGCTTAAATATAGAACATCACGCCAAAGGTGATTGAGAAAAGATTAAGTTTGAAATTCGCCGTTTGTGAGTGGCGGTTTGCAATGTATATTTGGTCGGTAACGGAAGTTGTGTGGTTGTAGCTGAACCCGAGGACACCCACGTTAACTTCTATTGCCGAGTAGTTGTTGAGGAACACGCACAAACCCGGCGCGAGACCGGCGTGGAGCTGGAAATTGCGTTCGTAAGTTCCTGTGAGCGACTGCCCTGCCCCGTTTGCAATTTTAGACTGTCCGCCGCCCATTTGGAGCTGTACTTCGTTGAAAATACCGAAGCGGGTGCTTTTTCCGAGGCTGAAATAAGTGCGGAACAGCGCCGTACCGAGGTAGTTATGGCTTATCATGTAGAGATTATCCACGTTGTAGGATGTTTCCGAATCGAGAACAACGTCGGCCGAATTAAGGCGGGTACGCTGGCGCTGGTAGCTGAAACGTCCGCCGGCAGTGAGGTTGTCCTTGAAACAGAACATGAGTGTGGGACTTACTTTAAACGAATAAGTATCTCCGTTGAGGTTCTCAAAAATAAGGAACTGATAATTATCCTGGTCCGATTGCGAGTAGCTTACACTCACACCTGTAACCCAGGCTCCTTTCGGCACGAAGGACACTTGCTCGAGCTTGCGGCGAAACTCTTGCTGGGCATTCGCATGCATGGCAGTCAAAGCAAGTAAACCTGCAATGAAAAGTGATATTAATCGGTTGCGCTTTTCCATTAAGCAATAGTTGTTACACTAAATTTCACCTAAAAAAGGCAAAATACATAAAATTTCGGTAAAGTTACACATTTTTGCAGACATGACAAAAACCGAAATTTCTAAGGACAGATAAACCGCCGGTAACAGAGCATTGGCGGGAGGGTGTTGTTGTTATGGTGTTTTTTTTGTAATTTTGCGGGTCATAAGGGAAGTGATTTCTTTCCCCTTTTCAGCTAAAGATAAACATACTATGTCGCAGACAGAACGAGAAGTACGCGTGCGTTTTGCACCATCGCCCACAGGCCCGCTGCACATCGGCGGCGTCCGCACGGCTTTGTACAACTACCTTTTTGCCCGCCAGCACGGCGGAAAAATGATTCTCCGTATTGAAGATACCGACTCTCAGCGCTTTGTTCCGGGAGCGGAAGATTATATAAACGAAGCCCTTGCATGGCTCGGCATCGGAATTGACGAGGGCGTTCGCGAAGGCGGCCCCTACGGCCCTTACAAGCAGAGCGAGCGCCGCGACATCTACCGCGAGCACGTTAAAATGCTTTTGGACGCCGGCAAGGCATACATAGCTTTCGACACCCCCGAGGAACTGGACGCAAAACGTGCCGAAATTCCCAATTTCCAGTACGATGCCTCCACCCGTATGGCTATGCGCAATTCGCTTACCATGCCCAAAGAGGAAGTGGACAAGCTTATTGCCGACGGCGAAAAATATGTTGTGCGTTTCCGCATTGACCCGGGACGTGATGTTGCCGTTGACGACCTTATCCGCGGCCGCGTAACCATAAAAAGCGATATTTTGGACGACAAGGTTCTTTACAAGAGCGCCGACGACCTTCCCACTTATCACCTTGCCAATATTGTGGATGACCACCTGATGAAGGTTTCGCACGTTATCCGCGGCGAGGAATGGTTGCCTTCGGCTCCGCTGCATGTGCTCCTTTACGAGGCTTTCGGCTGGGCGGATACCGCTCCGGCTTTTGTTCACCTGCCTCTGCTTCTCAAACCCGACGGCAAGGGCAAGCTGAGCAAACGCGACGGCGACCGTCTTGGCTTCCCGGTGTTCCCGCTCGAATGGCACGATCCCAAAAGCGGCGACATATCCTCGGGATACCGCGAAAGCGGCTACCTGCCTCATGCCGTTGTGAATTTCCTTGCACTTCTGGGCTGGAATCCCGGCGACGACACCGAAATAATGACCATGCAGGAGCTTATCGACAAGTTCTCGCTCGACCACTGCTCCAAAGCCGGCGCCAAATTCGCCTTTGAGAAAGGCAAATGGTTCAACCACACTTATCTGCAGATGCTGCCCGACGAAGAACTGGCCGCGCTGTTCAAGCCTGTAATGGATGCCGAAGGCATTGATTCGTCGGCTTTCAGCGATGAATATATAGCAAAAGCCGCCGGTATGCTCAAAAGCCGCATAAACTTTGTGCGCGACCTCGCCGAGCAGGCCCGTTTCTTCTTTGTGGCTCCCGAGAGCTACGATGCCAAAGCCGTTAAAAAGCGCTGGAGCGCCGAAATGCCCGCAATTATGGGCGAGCTTTGCGAAGTCCTCGAAAGTCAGGACGATTTCTCCTGCGCGGCTCTGGAACCGGTTGTTCTTAAATGGATTGAGGACAAAGGCTACCACCTTGGCAATGTGATGAACGCATTCCGCCTGACAGTTGTCGGCGAATGCAAAGGCCCGCACATGTTCGACATCACCGAACTGCTTGGCAAAGAGGAAACACTTCGCCGTATCCGTGCAGGTATTGAACGTATCCAACCCGCCGAATGAATCCACTCTACAATGCCGGCATCTCCCTTTACAAGGGAGCTGCCCGGCTTGCTTCCATAAGTTCCCCGAAAATCAGGAAAATGCTGGAGGGGCAGGAGGCCACTATGGATCGCCTTGCGGATTTTCGGCGCACTATGGCTCCCGAAGGCTTCGATGTGTGGTTTCACGCGGCGTCGCTGGGAGAATTCGAGCAGGCTCGCCCTCTTATAGAGGCTTTGCTTGCGCACCGACCTGAATGCCGGATTCTGCTCTCGTTTTTCTCGCCGTCGGGCTACGAGGTGCGCCATAATTTCAATCCCGGTGTTGCTGTGGTGTACATGCCTTTCGACAGCCGAGGCGCTGTAAAAGCTTTTCTTGACAAGGCAGAGCCGAAAATGGCCGTGTTCGTAAAATACGAATTCTGGGGAAATTATCTTGAGGAACTGCAAAAACGAGACATTCCCACCTATCTTATATCGGCAATATTCCGCCCGGGACAGATTTTTTTCAAGCCCTGGGGAGGCACATTCCGTGCAATGCTTCGCAGCTTCCGCCATATTTATGTGCAGAACCGAGCTTCGCAGGCTTTGCTGAACGGTATAGGTGTAGATGCTGTTACAGTTGCCGGCGATACCCGCTTCGACCGCGTGACCGACATACGGAACCGCGCCAAGATTATTCCCGAAATGGAAATTTTCAGGAGCGCCAATGCCGACAAACTAATGCTTGCCGCAGGCAGCAGCTGGGGCAAGGACGAGGATGTTTATTTTCCCGTGCTTGCCAAGCATACCGATGTTTGCGCCGTGATAGCACCGCATGAATTCGACGCCGCGCGGCTGGAGCATATGCAGAGTCAGCTGGGCAAGGACCGCACCATGCTTTTTTCGCGTTTCGCGCGTTTGTGCGAGGAATCGCCCGAAAAGGCTCGCGAGACTGCCGCGAGGATTAAGTATCTTATTGTGGATTCCTTCGGCTTACTCAGCTCGTTGTACCGCTATGCCGATGCGGCATATGTTGGCGGCGGTTTCGGCGCGGGCATACACAATATAAACGAAGCTGCCGTGTACGGCATTCCCGTAGCTTTCGGGCCGCGGCATCAGAAATTCAACGAGGCATTGTGCCTGCTTGCTTGCGGAGGCGCCATGTGCATACGCCGCAGCGCCGATTTCGAGCACTGGCTTGCACGACTTGAAAAAGACCAGGCATTCCGTGAACTTCACGGCAAAGCCGCCGGCGAATATATTGCGTCGAACATAGGCGCGACACCTTTAATACTGAAAGACTTATTCAATCTCACCCTCACATGATAAAAGTTGGAATATATGGACCGGCACAACTCGACGATGCCGTGCGCAAACAACTGCTCAGGCTGCTTTTGCGACATCCCGATGTGGATTTGCGCGGCGTAGCCTCCCCTGCCGGCAATGCAAAGCCTATAGCCGAACTGCATCCCGTTTATGCGGGAGAAACCGCTCTTAAACTGGAACGTGTTCTTGATGTTTCGGGGCTTGACGTTCTGTTTGTTATAGACGAAGAGAATCTCAGCGACGAAATGTGGCAGAAATATGTGTCCGATTCCGAATTCCGACTCATCATACTGGGCAATGCCCCGCTCTATCGCAACGGCAAAAGCGCCGATGTTGTGTACGGCTTGCCGGAATATACCCGCAAGGCGCTTGTGCGCGGAGCAAGAGCGGCAGTGAGTCCTTCGCCGGGAGCCATTCTGCTTGAACTCGCGCTGCTGCCTCTTGCAAAAAACATGCTTTTGAATGCTCCGGTGGATATTACCGTCAGCGGCGGGATTGACGAGGCTTCCGTAGCCGAGGCCGGCATGCTGCTGGAAAAAGTTCAGATTTCGGCAAAGACGCAGTTTAATGTATCGGCGTCGGCAGCGGCTCCCTACGAACGCATGGACCTGCACGCCGAAATGGAGACACCTATTGCCCGCGAGGAAATTGTGCGGCTGTATACCAATGCCTACGACGACCACAGCTTTGTACACATAATTTCCGGGAGCGGTTCTGTTGACGAGGATTTGCGGGGAAGCAACAAATGCCTTCTGCGTCTTGACTGCCGCGATGGCCGACTCATTATTGACGCATCCATGGACGCGCTTACAAAAGGCTGCACCGGCAACGCCGTGCACATTATGAATCTTTTATTCGGCCTGCTTGAAAGGACAGGCCTGTCAATCTGAGTATTATGGCAGCAACAATAAAACCGGGCGATACCGTGCGCTACCTCAACGCCGTTGGCGGAGGCACAGTATTGCGTATAGAAGGCGACATGGCATACGTTGACGAGGACGGCTTTGAAACACCCGTGCTCGTGCGCGAATGTGTTGCCGTTGACTCGCCCAAATCGTTTACACCTCCATCCTACGGTCCGCAGGCAAAAAAGCCACAGCCGGCACCCACAAAGGATGTTACTCCGCAAAAGGTGCAGCAGGCGCCCACACAGCTTCCTGTTATTGAGACTGCCGGGGGCGACAAACTTAATGTTGTGCTCGGCGTCGAGGCAAGCGAACTGCGGGCGCTGTCGACGTCATCGTTCGATGCGTATCTTGTAAACGATTCGAACTATTATCTTGATGTCATTCTATGCGAACGCGATTCCAAGGAAACGGATTGGCGGTTGCTGTACCACGGAACAATAGAACCGAACATTCAGGAATTTCTTTGTGAAATAGAGCCTGCCAAGATTACACATATGGAACGCCTCTTGGTGCAGATAACAGCTTTTAAACTTGATAAGGCATTTGTCCGCAAGGCTCCCGTGGATGTGGAGCTGCGAGTAGACACCACCAAGTTTGCCAAGCTGCATTGTTTCCGCCCGAATCCTTACTTTGATGCGCCTGTCATAGCGTTCGACATTGTCACCGACGACCGTGCGGCCAACCAGATGAAGCTCAATCCCGAGTCGCTCGCCCAGAACATGTTCCCCGCCAAGGACGAAGCTCCCCGCCGCGCGCCCAAAGCGGCAAGCCGAACAACAGGCAAGGACATTATAGAGGTTGACCTGCATGCTTCGGAACTTTTCGACAGCCTTGAAGGACTTGAGCCGGCTGATATACTGAACTTCCAGATAGAACGCTTTACCTCGGTAATGCAGCAGAATCTGCGCAAGCCCGGACAAAAAATTGTGTTCATCCACGGCAAAGGCGAGGGCGTGCTGCGCCAGGCCATAATGAAAGAGCTTACACACCGTTTCAAGGGTCACGACGTACAGGATGCCTCGTTCCGCGAATACGGTTTCGGCGCCACACAGGTAACTATCCGCAGAACCGACAGCGCACCCGAATCGGGCAACAAAAAACACCGCAAATGATTATCGTTTTCTCCGGCACGGGCAACACCTTGAATTGTGCGCAGCGCCTGGCCGCCATGCTCGGTAATGAAAAAGTTCATGTTCTCGGAGCGGCAGACCTGCGCAATCCCGAGGGGGCATTTCTTCCCTTGCGGGAAAACGACCGACGTATAATATGGGCATTCCCTACATACTCGTGGGGAGTGCCTCCTGTTATGGTCTCCTATATTAATAAGGTGAAACTGCCGGAGAGAGCAAGCGCACTTGAGCACTTTATGCTCACTACCTGCGGCGACGACACGGGTTATACCGACCGCCAGTGGCGACGACTCCTGCACCGGCGCGGACTTGCGGGTAAGAATGCGTTTTCCGTGATAATGCCCAATACCTATGTGTGCATGAAAGGCTTCGATGTCGATTCCCGGGAAGAAGCCGCCCGGAAGTTGCGCGAATCGGACGATACTCTTACACGTATAGCCAAGGTGATAGTGTCGGGAGGTAATGATATTTTGGTGCGCGGTTCTTTTCCGTGGATAAAAACGGCAATCGTGTATCCGTGGTTCCGTCGTTTTGAAATGTCGGCCACACCTTTCCGCACCTCCGAAGCTTGCACCTCCTGCGGCCTTTGCATACGCAGCTGCCCCATGGCAAACATAAGCGCCGGTAAAGACGGACGTCCGGCGTGGGGCGAGCATTGCGCCCTGTGCCTGCGGTGCTACCACATTTGTCCGCGCCATGCAATAAAGTACGGCAACAAAACCGAAGGAAAAGGCCAGCAGAGCCTACTCCACGCAGGGGATTTACCAACCGAATAAAAAAGGAATCAATACCACCTCATGCCGTTGCTGAGCGACGAGCGTTTGTCGTACTTAAGGTCGCTTAACATGGACGATTTCACCGAAATGTGGAAGTTATAGCTTTTGTACGGTCCGACGGGCACAAAGCTTGCACGCATGGTGAAGCAGTGGAGGTCGCGCGAGATATTGCAATTCATGTAGGCCAGCCTCTTGGTATCGAAATTATATGATGCCGAGAACGAGAAATTCCAGTTTTTTGTAGGCCTTATGTTTCCCGACAGGGACAGATTTTGCGTAATCATTCCGTCGTACTCCATTTTTTCCTTGTTGAAAGCACCGTAGCCGTAGTTTACCGAATAGTTAAGCGTGAGGCTCCACGGCACTTCCCATTTAGCATAACCGTCGCTTCCGTACTGCACGGCATCGTCGTCGTCCTTGTCGCGACGTCGACGGTCGGCCACTTCGCCGGATACTTCACCCAAATCCTCGGGTTGCTTCTCTTTTTTATCCTTGCGTTTGAAAGTATCGTTATTAAAGGTATAGGAGAACGAAGTACCGGTGCGCTGGAGGCGTCCCCAGCCCTTGCCGGCTTCCAGACGTGTGCGGTTTACTTTTACCGGAGTTCCCGACGAGTTTAGCTGATAGGTGTAGGGATCCCATGTAGCCGAGAGATTGAGGTTGAAACTTTTGGTAAGACGCAGCAGGATTGAAGTGCTTATATCGCTCCACCTCAGCGAGTCGGCGGCAAAGTTGTAGCTTTGCTGGATGTTAAGATTCTCGATAAGCGAAATTTTCTTTTCTCCGATTGAATCGTTATTGCTTTTCACTTTCATTTCCAGGTTGTTGGAAAGCGAAACGGCAATAGAGCCGGTTTTACCCTGGCCGGGCACACCGAATAATGAATTTGGGAAATAGCTGTACTTGCGCACCTGTTCCATTCCCCGGGTATCGGTATAGGAGTAGGAGCCGTAGTATCCGAAGAATGGCGAGGAGAAGTCGGGCGAGCCGTTGAAACTTACCGAGGGAGTTAGAACATATCGCACCATTTTAAGTTTTTCGCCGAGTTTACCGAGCGGCTGGAAGAAGGCATATACCTTTGTATCCATGGATACGGAAGCGTTGAAATCCCATACATTATAGAAATTATAGGATGTATCCATTCGTTCCACCCGGGCTTCCTCATCCCATGAGCGGCGCACTTTGCTGGTGTACATGCGGTCGGTAAGCGATACCGAGGGAGTGACGTTTATATATTTGAACAAATTGAATGTAGCCGAAACGGGAATACGGTGCGACATTCCGTTTCGCCAGTCCTTTATAAGACTTTTTTTGAAAAACACATTCTGCTGTGCCGTGAGAGAGTTCTGGAACTGGCCGTTATAGGTGAGCTTTATTTTTTCGTACCACCGCTCGGCACCCACGGCACGCTTGCGCTTGAAGGGATATACCTGCGACATTGAAATTGTTACAATCGGGAACGATACCGCAAGCGTGGAGTCCTGCGTGCGCTGCGAAACGTTTAGCGTTGTGGAAAGGCTCCATTTTGAATTGGGGAAGCGGTAGGTCATGTTCACCGTAGAGCTTTTTGTGTTTTCGGTAAATGAGGGCGAATAGTAGGAGTTGAGGTCGTTACGCGAGTATCCCGAAGTGGTGAAGTTCACGCTTGCCGACAGCGACATGTTGGGGTTTGCCTTGGAGTCCTGTGCATGGCTCCACAATACCTGGAAGTTTGTCTGCACCGAATAATCGGGCGAGCCTTTTTCGCCGAGGATTGTCTTGAGGTAATTGACGTTGAAATTACCGCTGTACTTATATCGTTTTGCATACGAAGAACTTGCGCCTATTCCCCATGAGCCTTTTGTGTATATCTCGCCGGTGAGTGCAAGGTCAATGTTATCGTTAATGGCAAAATAATAACCTCCGTCGCTGAGATAGAAGCCTCGGTTGTAGTCGTCGCCGAAACTCGGCACAATTATACCCGAGGCATATTTGTCGGTAAAGGGGAAATAGCCGAAGGGGACAGCCAGCGGAAGCGGGAGTCCGGCAAGTACCATATAAGTGGGACCCACAACAATATTTTTGCCGGGGCGCACTTTTCCTTTTGTTATATGAAAGCCGAAGTGAGGAGAATCGTGGTGATCGCAAGTTGTGTAAAAACCGTCCTCGATGTAAAATTCCTTTTCATCGCTCTTTTTGGTTCTTCCGCCGGTGAGATAACCCTCGCCCTGCTGAGTGACAACATTGGTGATAAAGCCTTTTTGGCTGCGGAAGTTATATCGCATTGTGGCGGCCTCATAGTCGGTACCGTTGTCGTTGAACACCGGCTTACCTTCCACTTTTCCGGTACTGTCGGGGACACCTACGGCAAAAACAGTGTTGTCGTTGAGGTCCATTTCAATTTTTGCGGCGTCGAGTTTAATGGTACCGTAGCTTACGGCTGCCGTTCCGTACATATATGCAGAATCGCGGCCTATAATAAGCATAGAATCGGCAGCCGAAAAATTAACTGCAGCGTCGAGGTCGACTTTTTCATATCGCATGCGGCTTTTTGCCACTCCGCGACGCACGGTATCGGAAAGCGTGGCAGGGACGGTGAATATTGAATCGCCGTCCTCGCTTTCGGGAAAAGCCACTGCAGGCTCCGAAACAACGCGTGCAGCACTTTCCGGGAGCAGCTCTACGCGCCCCGCAAAAGTACTGTCAAGTTCCTCTACCGCCGCCGAACGACCTTTAACCGTACTCGTAAAGAGGCATAAAATCGTCAGCAGCAGTGTTATATATAGAATTATCGACTTCAATTGGCTTATAATTGTGGCGCAAAGTTACAAAATTCCCTTGATTGCGTACGCGCGCGCATTCATAAAAAGTGTTTTGGGCAGAATATTATACGTTATAAGTTGAGCGCAATGCTCAAATAAATTTGGCATTGCTCTCAACTTATTCGTATCTTTGCCCGAAAACGAAACAAGCATGATAAGCGACCGAAAACAACTGGAACAAACAGCGGTGAAGTTGGGAATTTTGCCTTTCTTCGCCAATAATGTTCCGGGGCTGTCGGTGGAAGAGCTTGTAGAACCGGGACTGTTGTTCGGCAGCAGCGACACTCCGGGAGCATGGGAGTGGAAAGGCCCGGTAATTCGCGAACGTACAACGGCCTACGGCAAATTCTTTAACCGCAAAGCGGGTTTCGTAAGTCGCGAATTGTTGCCCGATTTTCTAAATTTCCGGCGCACCTATCGGCATCCGGGACGCCTTTCGGAGGCCGAGGATGCAATTATGAGCATGCTTCGCGGCGCCGGGGAACTCACATCGGCACAAATGCGCGCCGAACTGTTCGGAACAGGAAAGCGAACCGAGGACGACCTTGTAGACATACTCCCTCAGGAGTCAAAACCTTCGCGCGGCATTCTTGAGCCGGCTCTGCAAAGGCTGCAAATGGCCGGGCTGGTGCTCATTTCCGATTTTGTGTACAAACAAAGCAAGCGTGGCGAGCGCTACGGGTGGGGAACGGCGCTATACTCCACTCCCGAGGAGATTTACGGCAGCGACATTGCCCGTTGTCCGCGTTCGGGAAGCGAATCGGGAAGGATAATAAGCGAACATGTGTTGCGCAATTTCCCGTTTGCTACAATGGACGAAATCAAAAAGTTACTGCGATAAGACTTTGCAACTTTAGGCAAGGCCGATTGTTATAATTATGCCTGCCATTGGCAAAACATGAGATTTTTTAAATTATTTTTGTACTTTTGCCATTATTTCGTTTCAACGACATTATTATGAAATCCTACGATACACTCAACGGCTATATCCAACAAAGCCTCCGCGATAACTGGGAGCACATGGCTCTCACCGATTTCCACGGTGCAAGTTACCAGTACCGCGATGTGGCGCGCAAAATAGAAAAACTGCATTTACTTTTCGAGCATGCCGGACTTCAACCCGGCGACAAGATAGCCCTTTGCGGACGCAACTGCTCGCAATGGGCAGTAGCCGTACTGGCATCGCTGACCTACGGAACCGTTGCCGTGCCCATTCTGCACGACTTCAAATCGGACACGGTACATCACCTTGTGGAACACTCCGAGGCCAAGCTTCTGTTCTGCGATGCGGCAATATGGGAGAATCTCGACCACGACAACATGCCTCACCTCAAAGGCACGGTTCTTTTGGGCGATTTCTCGCTCCTGCACAGCCGCAGCAAAAAGCTTACCGAAGCGCGCGAGAACCTCAACAAACTTTTCGGCGCCCGTTATCCCGAGCGGTTCACTCCGGGCGATGTGACATATCCGAGCTTCCCCGCCGATGCCCCTGCGCTGATTAACTATACCGCCGGTTCGACGGGATTTTCGAAAGGCGTGATAATAAGCTACGGAAGCCTGTGGAGCAACGTACAGTTCAGTATCGACGGGCTCGATTTCCTTCATCCCGGCGACGGCATGGTGAGCATGCTTCCGCTTGCGCACATGTTCGGGCTTACCATAGAACTGCTGCATCCCTTTGTAAAAGGCTGCCACATTTCGTTCCTCACGCGCACACCGTCGCCCAAAATAATAATGGAGGCTTTTGCGCAGGTAAAGCCCAAACTCATTGTAACCGTGCCGCTTATTATTGAAAAGATAATTAAGACACGCGTATTCCCGCTGCTCGACAAGCCGCTTATGAAGCTTCTTCTCCATATGCCGTTTGTCGACAATCACCTGCTTGGAAAAATCAAGGAGAAGCTGCAGGCCACTTTCGGCGGCGAGCTTAAGGAGCTTATAATCGGCGGCGCCGGGCTTAACAAGGATGTGGAGGAATTTCTCCGCCGCATAAAATTCCCTTATACGGTTGGCTACGGCATGACCGAATGCGGGCCTCTGATAAGCTACGCCGCATGGGACATTCAGCGTCCCGGCTCGTGCGGAAAAATTGTGGACCGCATGGAATTCAAAGTCGACTCTCCCGATGCCGCCGTCACTCCGGGCGTTCTCCATGTGCGGGGAGCCAACGTAATGAGCGGCTACTACAAAAATCCCGACGCAACCTCATCGGTTCTCGACAAGGACGGCTGGCTTAATACCGGCGACATTGTGAATGTTGACGCCGACGGCTACATCTACATCCGCGGACGCGACAAAAACATGATTCTCGGCCCTTCGGGACAGAATATCTATCCCGAGGAAATAGAGCAGGTTCTCAACAATCTGCCCTACGTAGCCGAGTCGCTTATTGTGGAGCGCGACGGCAAACTCACGGCACTCATCTACCCCGACCTCGACAATGCCAACAAGCAGGGAATAGATGCCGCGCAGCTTGAGGAAATTATGAAAACGAACATTGCCGAGCTCAACAAGCAAATACCCTCGTACAGCCAGGTTTCGGGATACAAGATTTTTATGGAAGAGTTTGAAAAAACGCCCAAACGCTCCATAAAACGCTATCTTTACCAGCACTGACACACGCTTTTTGGCCTTGAATTTGTTTTTATTGCGGCAAACGCTTAACTTTGCCAATATAATTATCACCGACCATGACCGACGACGATAAAAAAAAGCTCATGCAGGATACCGACGGCTTGCTTACCTATGAGTATCTTGCCAACCACATCGGCGAAAGCGGCCCCGAGGAAATAGACGCTCTTATAGAGAATATGGAGCGTGTGGATCTCTCCGGTCAGTTTCTGGCAAGCGCCGCACGTTATCTCAATGCCATCGACCCCGCCGGATACGCTCCTGCTATCAAGAAACTTGTGGCAGCGGCCATAGACAAGGACAGGGAACACAAATACCTGCCCGACCTGCTGCTGGGACTGTACGGCGAAGGTTACGAAACGAAGGCCACCGAACTGTGTGCCACCGACGACAACTTCCGCCGAATATACAAACGTCTCTTTCCCGCCACTGTTATCTGATTATGAGAACTTTTTCCATGCGCGCACTGGCAGCTGCCTGCCTGTGCGCATTTGCAATGGCCTGCGCAAGTGAAACCAACGGCGCAGCCGCTTCTTCCGAAAACAAGCAAAACACCGACATGACAACTCAAACCGATTCTACCGATGTTCGCGTGCAAGTGGAAACCACTGCCGGGAATTTCACTGTTCTGCTCTACGGCGACACTCCCCGTCACCGCGACAACTTTGTAAAACTCGTAAAAGAAGGATATTACGACGAAACTCTGTTCCACCGCGTTATCAACGAATTCATGATTCAGGCCGGCGACCCTGATTCGCGCAACGCCGCTCCCGGACAGCCCCTCGGATCCGGCGGCCCCGACTACAAAATCGACGCCGAAATAGTTTTCCCCAAGCACTACCACAAACGCGGAGCGCTTGCCGCCGCCCGTCAAGGCGACCAGGTTAACCCCACCCGCAAATCCAGCGGCTCGCAGTTCTATGTTGTTACCGGCCGCAAATGCACACAGGCCGACCTCGCCGGCATGGAACAGCAAATGCAGCACACACACATGCAAAGCATTTTCAACGAACTTGCAATGCAGCACCGCGATTCGATTATAGCCATGCAGCAGCGCGGCGACCGTGCCGGACTTCAGGCTCTGCAACAGCAGCTTATTGATGAAACCGAAGCCAAAGCCGCCGCAATGCCCAAAGAACAGCTCTCCGAAGAAATGAAACAGGACTACACCACTATTGGCGGAGCTCCTCATCTCGACGGCCAGTACACTGTTTTCGGCGAAGTTATCGACGGCATGGATACGATCGACAAGATTGAGAAAGCCGAAACCGACGGACGCGACCGTCCCAAGGAAGACATCCGCATTCTTTCAATGAAAATACTCCCTGCCGAATGAATCAAATTCCCGTAAGGAGGCTCACACTTCCTAACGGACTCCGTATAGTACATTCACAGGACACGTCAACAGCCATGGTGGCTGTTGACGTGCTCTACAATGTGGGCTCACGGGACGAAAAACGTTCCCTCACAGGTATGGCGCACCTGTTCGAGCACCTCATGTTCGGAGGCTCCGTAAATGTTCCCGATTTTGACAATGTGGTTGAAGCCGCCGGCGGAAAAAACAACGCCTGGACAAGCACCGACTTCACCAACTTCTACATAAGCCTCCCCGCGCAGAATGCCGAGACCGCTTTCTACCTCGAAAGCGACCGCATGCTTTCCCTTGCCTTTGCACCCACATCGCTGGAAGTGCAGCGCGGCGTGGTTATCGAGGAATTCAAACAGACTTGTCTCGACCAGCCTTACGGCGACACCTCTCATCATCTGCGCCGCCTTGCCTATGCACCGGAACATCCCTACTCATGGCCCACGATAGGGCTTGAGCCGGAACATATTGCAAAAGTAACAATGGACGACGTAAAGAATTGGTTCTACAGCCATTACACACCGTCCAACGCAATACTTTCCGTTACGGGAAATATAAGTTTCGAGCGCACCGTCGAACTTGCCCGCAAATGGTTCGGCGATATTCCGGCACGAAAAATCGAAGACCGCAATCTGCCTGCTCCGGGATTTCCCGAAAGCGACATTATAGAAACCGTTCACGGCGACGTGCCCGACACCATAATGTACATAGCCGTTCCCATGGCTGCCCACGGCGAGCCCGGATATGCCGCCGCCGATGCCGTTACCGACCTCCTTGCCGCAGGGAAAAGCGCACGTTTCACGCGCAACCTCATTTTCGGTGAACAACGCGGACTGCTCACAGCCGCCGACGCCTCAATCATCGGCAGCGAACATCCCGGCTTGCTTTTGCTCTCGGCACGACTCGCGAACGACAACGAAAACGATATTGCCGCAGCACGCGAGCTGCTGTTGAGCGAAGCGCGAAAACTCACCGACCCGGCTGCTTTTGCCGGAAGAGAATTCGAGAAAATGCTCAATAACTTCGAGGCTTCGTTCCGCTTCTCCAACCTTGGCTATCTTGCACGGGCAAGCAATCTGGCAATGGCCGAATATCACGGCACCGACATAAATGCAACTGTCGATGACCGGCGCAAACTCACTCCCGATGAAGTGGCTGATTATGCCGACAGGCTTTTCAACCGCACCCCTTCGGTAACATTAATCTATCGTCCTGCAAAATAACAGATTCCCCTGCATGGGGAATTTTTTATATATGATAAAAACCGATTTAAAAGGATATGCCTTGGCGGCTCTTGCCGCAGCCGCCTACGGCACCAATCCCATATTTGCCGTTCCGCTCTACGAAAGCGGCTTGAATCCCGACTCGGTTCTGCTGTTCCGCTACCTTCTCGGCGTGCCACTGCTTGCCGCCATAATGGCAGTGCGGAAAACCGGTTTCCGCCTCTCGGGCAAAGAAGCTGTATCGACAGCCGTTCCGGGCATACTCATGGGAATGTCATCGCTGGCACTTTTCGAGAGCTACAACTACATGAATGTGGGCATAGCGTCGACACTGCTGTTCGTCTATCCTGTTATGGTGGCACTGCTTATGAGCCTGTTTTTCAAAGAGAAATTCCGCTTGTCCACAGGGATATGCCTCCTTATCACGGGCTGCGGGCTTGCGCTGCTCATGAAACCGGGCGATGACGCCACTCTCAGCGTATACGGATGTGTGGCCGTATTCATCTCGGCGCTCACTTACGCCGTGTACATAATTTTTGTAAACGTTTCTCCCACAGTGCGCTCAATACCCACAATAAAACTGCTGTTCTACGTGCTCCTGTGGGGTTGCCTGTTGTTTGCAGCCCGCATGGCACTTGCGAGCGGAGCCACCGTTCCGGCAAGCGGCGAGGCATGGCTCAATGTGGCTGCTCTTGCCCTTATTCCCACCGTAATTTCCTTTGCCTGCACCACAAAGGCAATACAGCTTATCGGTTCCACTCCCACGGCCATACTCGGCGCGCTCGAACCCGTATCGGCGGTAGTGCTGAGCATGTTCGTGCTTGGACAAAGCATAAGCCCCCGGGAAATTGCCGGCGGCATACTCATTATATTTGCAACCACAATAGTTGCGGCCGCCCCGGCCTTGGAAAAAGCTTGGCCTAATGTTCGCAAATTGTTTCCGCAGAGGCAGGTTTAGTTTTGTGCTTTAAAACATTTTTGCTATTTTTGCACCAAATTTGTATTGAAAAATACTAACAATTGCAACAAAAACACATAGCTGAACAAGACACAACTATTTTGCATCTCCAAAAACTTAACTTAAAATAAACCAATCAAATGAGAAAATCTATCGCAAAAGGCGCCGTTTCGCTCGTCCTCCTTGCCACTCTCTCGGGTTGTAGCGACCTTACGGGAGGGTTCGGTACCGGCAGCGGACACATCGCGCCTTGGGTAGGACTCGACACCGAGGCTATCGGCGGTAATGCCGCAAACTCGCGCGCGGCCGCCGAAATCACTCCCCGGGACCTCTCTATTACCCTTACGAAACTGGACGGTTCTTTTGTCCGGACTTGGGAAAAACTCGACGATTTTTCTTCCGACCAGGCTTTCACTATCGGCGACTATCGCCTTGACGCGTTCTACGGCGACGCCGATGTGCAGGGATTTGAATGTCCCGCTTACTTCGGAACACAGAACCTGACTGTTGCCGACGGACGGACAACATCCGTTGCCCTGACAGCCTCGCTGGCCAACTCAATGTTCTCGGTAGAATATTCCGAAGCATTCCAAGGCTACATGAGCGAATGGAGCGCCGAGTTCCGCACAGCTCACGGCACTGTGAAATATGCTGCCGATGAAACACGCCCCGCCTACCTCGCTCCCGGCGAAGTTGTGGTTGTGGTGAACGTTAAAAAGCCCTCGGGACTTGAAGCCTCATTTGAAGTGGCTACGGTGAACGCAAATCCCCGCTACCACTACTTTGTGAACGTGGACGTGAACAACGGCAATGTGGGTGATGCAACCCTTTCGGTTACCTTCGATGAAAATCTTGCCACCGAAACCGTTGAAATCGACATCAGCGACAGCCTCCTCACAACCGCCGCACCCTCGATAGAAGCCGACGGCTTCAGCGCCGAGCAGCCTGTTGAAGTTGTTTCGGGCATGGCAAGCGATGCAGCTCCCGCAATGAACATGATTGCTCTTGCAGGAATAAAGAGTGTTACAATGCAGACTGTTTCGGAAAGCCTCGCCGCTCAGGGCTGGCCCGAGACAATCGACCTTGTAAACGCTTCGCAGAGCGAACAGGCAACCCTCACCGGTCTTGGCCTGAAAGCTCTGGGCCTATGGAAGAATCCCGACCAAATGGCGGTTGTTAACTTTGCCGATGTTCTGCCCATGCTGCGCGAGGTGGCCGGAAACAATGTAAGCACTTTCACACTTACCGTTACCGACAAACTGAGCCGCGTGAGCGAGCCGCTGACTCTGACAGTGAACGTCGAGAAAATTCAGCTCAACCTTCTTGACAACGGCCAGACTTATCAGCCGGGCGAACCTCTTGACCTCGCCATTGAATTCAACGGTTCCAACGTAAAGGAAAACGTTAAATTCCAGTACTACGACGAGGCTCGCGGATCGTGGAACAATACTCTTGAAATACTCAGCGTTTCGGAAGCTGTGTCGCGTGCAATGTATGGCTACACCGTAACAGTGGCTACTCCCGAGCTTGACACCGACCTGTCGGTTCGCGCGGTTTGCGGAACTACAGTAAGCGCTGTTCTCAAAATCAAGGACGCGCCTTTCCGTCTTTCGGCCAACGAAAACAATGTTTTTGCCACACATGCCACACTGAGCATGACAGCCGACGAAGGTAACGCCACCGACTATGCCGCTGCCGCCACAATTATGCTGAGCACCGACGGCAAAAACTTCAGCGCCAAACAGGCCAAACTGCAGAACGGCACAGAGTTCCTTCTTGAAGGCCTGGCTCCCGCCACTACATATTACGCAAAGGCTGTTTCGGGCGAACTTACCTCGCGCGCGGTAAACTTCACCACCGAAGCTGCGGCAGCAATTCCCAACGGCGACTTTGAGGAAACCGAACAGACCATTGCTTTAAGCTCCATAGCAATGAGCGGTCAGTGGAGTATCTCGTCCGGTATAAATTACCAAAGTGAATTTTCCTGCAATGTAAACGAGGCCAAAGGCTGGGCGAGCATAAATTCAAAAACATGCTCGGGCAGCAACCAAAACTCGTGGTTTACCGTTCCCTCCACATTCGGCACAAATTCATATTTCCATTCCTATGCTCCGAAAATTAAAGTTGTAAATCGCGGCGGTTGGGACGGAGTTCCTCCTTCCTACACCGGATTCTCGGCACAGAGCGGCGAGAACGCAATGGTGCTCCGCAACGTGGCATGGGATGCAGCCGGAACTACTCCCGCACTGTGGCTTAAAAATTTTGCCACTGAGTACTGGAACCACAATGTTCCCACTCTTGCACAACGCTCGGCAGGACGCATGTTCCTTGGCTCGTACAGCTATAACGGCGCCGACAACTACAACTACGGCATAGCCTTTGCTTCGCGTCCCGCATCGCTCAAGGGATACTACCGCTATTCCACCGATGACGAGGGCGAAACCGCCGTTGTGGAAATAAAAGTTATGAACGGCACCACTGTCGTTACCTCCGCAACTGCTCAGCTCGCTCCGGCAGCCGACTTTACCGAGTTCAACGTCGCGCTCGACTATCCCGCCAACGCAGCCAAGGCTACTTCGCTGCAGGTAATGTTCGTTTCGTCGAACCGCAACGATGCCGACATCAAAACCACTAACCGACTGAGCATTAGCGAAGCCTACTCGCTCGGCGCAACTCTGGTGGTAGACAATCTTTCACTAATCTACTAATCGACAGTAAATGAAAACTTATATAAGCAAGTTGTTTGCAGCCGCCACGGTTATGGCGGTAGCCTCCGCCTGCTCGGAAAGCTGGAATCCTCAGGTTACCGAGGACGGCGAGCTCGACCTGTCGTCGCTGCTTGTATCCAACAACGATGCAGAGAAACTGGTGACAAACGACCAGAGCCGTGCCGGCGCCGATGTGGACTTCTCCAACTATCTGGTGAACATATATGCCGACGGCGAAAGCGTTCCCGTACGCTCATGGACCTACTCGCAGATGCCCGAAGTTGTTTCCCTTGCCGCCGGCGAGTACCGCCTGGAAGTGGAATCGCACAAGGTGCAGAAAGCCGAATGGGAAGCACCCTACTATCTCGGCTCCAAAAACTTTTCCATCACAGCCGGCAAAATAAGCAACATCGGCGAAGTGGAATGCTACTTCTCGTCCATTAAAGTGACAATACTTTACACCGACGAACTTCGCGCAATGCTCGGCGATGATGTTACCGTCACCGTCATTGCCAACGACGAAGGCCGCCTTGAATACACTCCCTCCGAAACCCGCAAAGGCTATTTCGAAGCTGTTGAAGGTTCCAACACCATGGCCGTGCATTTTGCAGGAACTGTGGGCGGGGTGTACACCACCGGTGAAAAAGTATTCACCGATGTAGAGGCCGCACAGCACCACATTATCACTTTCAAGACCAAAGACGCACCCAAGCCTCCGCAACAGACAGGACAAATCGATCCCTCCGAGGGCATTACAATCGATATGGACGTTATCCGCGAGGATGTTGACGGCAACATTGAAATTGAAGAGGACGTAATAAGCAACGACCCGCAGCGCCCCTGGGGTCCCGAAGAGCCTGAAACTCCCGGTCCCGACCAACCCGGTCCTGACCAACCCGGTCCCGACCAGCCCGGCGAACTCATCAGCTTCAAACCATCGGAAAGTTCCACCAACCTCAAATTGGATGTTCCCATCGAAGTGGCCCAATTCAGCAGCGATTTTGGCGATGCAATTGTAAACATCACAGCCGAAAAAGGCTTTGCATCCATCCATGTCAAAATCAAGTCGTCCGACCCCAACTTTGAAATGGCTGCGGCAGATTTTGTACCCCTTGATTTCGACCTCGCCGATCCTCCCGCCGACAAAGCCGACACAATTGCCGGATTTGGCCTGCCGATTCGCGACGATGTTGTAGGCCAAACTTCCGCAAAGTTCGACATCACCAAGTTTATCTCCCTTCTGGCAGGATTCAAAGGCACTCACACCTTCACGGTAACAGTAACCGATGCCGAAGGCAATACCGCCGACATGACTCTTATTTTCCACATCTACTAATCCAAGCTCTTCAACAACCATATGAAAAAGTTTTTAATATATGTTGCCGGAGCGGCCTTTGCTTTCGCTGCCGCCTCTTGCTCCGAAGAGCAATTGGGCGACGGACAGGGTAATGTCACCCTCCGCGCTTCCATAAACTCCGACGTGGAAGTGGTGTCGCGTGCAAGCGATGCAGAACTCGCCGAGAACTGTGTTATCTGGATTTCAAGCGACAAAGGCCTTGTGCGCCAATATAATGGCATAGGCGAAGTTCCCGCATCCATCGACCTCGTTTCGGGCCGCTATGTTGCCGAGGCGTGGGCAGGCGACTCGGTTTCGGCCTCGTTCAGCGACCGCTGCTTCAAAGGATACGAAGTATTCAATGTAGAAGCCGGCAAGACAACGCAGGTTGACCTCGTTTGCAAAATTGCCAACGTTGTGGCTTCCGTGAACTATCAGGAAAATCTCGAGGACTTCCTCTCCGACATAAAGATGACTGTCGGACACAACCGCGGCTCACTCATTTTCGAGGGACGCGACGACCGCAAAGGTTACTTTATGATGCCCTCCACAAGCACCGGTCTGTCCTACGAACTGGAAGGCACACAGGTGGACGGCTCTCCCTTCTACTTTGCCGGAACAATCGACAATGTGAAACCCGCCACAGAATACGTGCTCAACGTGAGCTACTCGGTTGACGAGTCGAACATCGGCGGAGCCGTATTCACTATCAAGATTGTAGAAAACGAAATAACCGTGAACACCGAAATAGAGCTTATTGCCGCTCCGCGCATCACCGGTTACGACTTCGACATCAACAAACCTCTTGTAAGCGAACTCGGTGCCATGGGACGCCGCTGCGTATACATTACCAGCGCCACCGGAATTACCGATATCGAACTTCGCTCCGAGCTATTCACAAGCATGAGCACATTCCTTGGCGAGGACGTTAACATCCTCAAGATGAACGAAGACGGAGAAGCCGCCCTCAATGCTCTCGGCATAAACCACTCGGTAACACAGGGCGAACAGGAAGGCTCTACAATTGTGCAGATTAACTTTGAGGAAGAATTTACCAACGCCCTTGCCAACGGCGACTACACCATTGCCATTTCCGCTACCGACGACAAAGGCAAAACTTCCAATGCCACCATGCAGCTCTCGATAAGCGACGCTCCCGTGCTCACCACCGCCGCAAGCGACGTTGAAATGTATGCCGCCACTCTCACCGGTGTGGTGAACAAGGACGAAGTTGAAAGCATCGGCTTCAACTACCGCGCCGCCGGCACTTCGGAATGGACATACGTAGAGGCGTCATCGGCTCAGAACCTTGTCAAAGGCTCTACTTTCACCGCCCGCTTGGAAAATCTCAATGCCTTTACCGAATATGAGTTCGCAGCCGTTTCAGGCGACTATGTTTCTGCCGTTGTTGAGAAATTCACCACTCTCGACGGCGCCCAGCTTCCCAACTGTTCATTCGAGGACTGGTGCAACACAAGCGACGGAGTTCTCATCCCCGGCACCGATACCTCCAATAACAACAACTTCTGGGATACCGGTAACCACGGCTCCAACACAATGAGTGTGCAGGTAACACAGCAAAATACCAACTCACTCTACGTGGCCGACGGAAAAAGCTCCGCCAAACTCCGCAGCCAGTTTGTAGGTGTTGATTTAGGTTTTATGAAAGCCGGTAAATTTGCCGCCGGTAACATCTTTGTTGGAAAATATCTTGACACCGAAGGTACTGACGGCATTCTTGGATGGGGCAAACCTTTTGACGGCGCTCCCAAATCGGTTACATTCTATGTGCGCTACGAACCCGGCACAGTGGTATCGGGCAACAACATGGGTTCCGGCGAATACATGCCTGTGGGCGCTACCGACCAGGGTATGGTTTACGTAGCCCTTATGGACGACAGCTCCGACGAACGTGAGAAAACCTACAAAGAATGGCCTATTGTTATCCGCACCAAAACATCGCAGCTTTTCGAAAAGGAAAACCCGCACATCATTGCCTACGGTGAAATGGTGTTCGACAAAGCCACCGACGGCTCGGGACTTGTAAAAGTTACCATGCCGCTGGAATACCGCAGCGATGCAACACCTTCGCGCATTGTATTCGTTGCCTCGGCAAGCCGCTACGGCGATTACTTCCAGGGCGGCGAAGGCTCAACACTCTATCTGGACAACATCCACATGGACTATTAAACAACCCGATTCCTATACCGAACGGTCTGCCTCAAACGGGCAGGCCGTTTTTTTGTGAACAAAACGCGGTGCGGATGTGTTATAATAAAAAATACAACTGCTGATATGATAACCATAGTTTATTCACACCCTTACGACGGAAGTTTCAATCATGCCGTCCTCGAGACCCTCACCTCCCGTCTGGAAAAAGAAAATAAAGAATATACAGTTCTGAACCTTTATGCCGACGGCTTTAATCCCGCTGTGGAAGCCGCAAGCCTCAAAGTATACAGCCAAGGCAAAACCGCCGACGCTCTGGCACAGAAATATCTCGACACGCTCGTAAAAACCGATTGTCTGATTTTTGTTTTCCCCGTCTGGTGGGGAATGATGCCTGCAATGGTAGCCGGATTCCTTGACAAAGTGCTGCTTGTTGACACAGCTTACAAATACGACACCGACGGACACCTTGTGCCCGACAAGATAAATATTTCCCGCACAATAATGTTCACCACATCGCAGGATCATACCTCCTACTTCGCGCCGTTCTTCAGCGACTATCTGCCCGAGCACGTTTACCGCGCCGTAGGTTTCGATAATCCCGAGTGGTACAACTGCGCGCAGACCGCCCACGGTCCCGAGGAAAACCGCACCGAATTTCTGAGGCTTGTCAACAAAATAGCCCGCGAGCTTTAGCGAACTTAAGTAAAAACTTCTGCAAAAACGCCACAAGGCGTTTTTTTTGCTATTTGCCGATAAATTTCATAATTTTGTGCTTGCTTAATATGCACAAAATAAACCGACAATATGAAATCACGCCTCATTGCCGCATGTGCGGCCGCCCTCATCGGGGCGGGCAGCTTAATCTACGCCGCCGAAATGTCTCCTAATCCCTTCCTGGCGCCTTACGATACGCCCTATCAAATCCCGCCTTTCGAAAAAATCGAATACGGGCACTATCTCCCCGCGCTCGAAGCCGGCATAGCTCAGAAAAAAGCACAAATCGCCGAAATTTGCGCCAATGCCGAAGAACCCACTTTCGAGAACACAATTATTCCGCTGGAACACAGCGGCGATATTCTGGAACGTGTGGCAATGGTATTTTTTGCCCTCGACGAATCCAACTCGTCGCCCGAAATGGTGGAAATCGCCGAGACTTTCTATCCCGAGTACTCCCGTTTCTCCGATGAAATTTCGATGAACGAGGATTTGTTCAAGAGAATCAAACACATCTACGACAATCGCGAATCACTCGCTCCCGATTACAAGCGTTCCATTGAGGAATATTACAAGAACTTCACTCGCAACGGCGCTCTTTTACCCGCCAATAAAAAGGAGGAACTGAAAGCCGTTAATACACAACTTGCCAATCTGTACCTTCAGTTCAACAAGAATCTGCTCAACGCCACCAACGGCTTCAGCATTGTTGTTGACGATGCAAGCCGTCTTGCCGGACTTCCCGCCTCGTCGGTTGCACAGGCTGCCGAAGCCGCCAAAGAACGCGGCATGGAAGGCAAGTGGGTGTTCACCCTCCATGCGCCGAGCCGTCTGCCGCTGCTGCAGTATGCCGACGACCGCGACCTGCGCCGCGAAATGTATCAGGGATACACCTCTCTCGCTTCGTCGGGACAGTATAACAACCTCCCCGTAATCAACGAAATTCTCAAGGCCCGCTCAAACAAAGCCGCTCTGTTGGGTTTCAAGAATTACGGCTCCTACATGACCGACAATGTAATGGCCAAAAACATTGAAACCGCCGAAGACCTGCTTATGCAAATATGGAAACCGGCAGTTAAACGCGTTGGCGAGGAAGTGGCCGAAATGCAGACTCTTGCAAACAGCGAAGGTGCAAACATTACCATTGAGCCTTGGGATTACTACTATTATGCCGAAAAGGTTCGTCGCAAGAAATTCGACCTCGACGAGGCCGAGGTAAGCCGCTATTTCGCCGTTGACTCGGTGCGCAACGGTATTTTCACCATGGCCGAAAAGCTCTACGGCATACGTTTCACCGAAATGCCCGATGCTCCCAAATACTATCCCGAAGTAACGGTATACGATGTTACCGACGCAAAAACCGGCGAACACATTGCCGTGTTCATGACCGACTATTTCCCCCGCGCATCGAAACGCCAGGGAGCATGGATGAGCGAGTTCAAAGGCTCGTGGACAGAGGCCGACGGAACATCTTCACGTCCTATTATATATAATGTGGGAAACTTCTCCCGTCCTACCGCCGATGCACCCGCACTGCTCACCCTCGACGAGGTTGAGACTATGTTCCACGAATTCGGTCACGGATTGCACGGAATGCTTTCGCGCGCCCGTCTGAAAGGCCAGGCCGGTACAAACGTGGACCGCGACTTTGTGGAACTGCCCTCGCAGATTCACGAACACTGGGCAATGGAACCCGAACTCCTCAAAATATACGCCCGCGACTGGAAAACCGGACAGCCCATTCCCGATGAACTCATCGCAAAACTGCAGGCCGCCGGCACCCACAACCAGGGCTTCATGACAGCCGAACTCTGCGGAGCGGCTCTCCTCGACCTGCAATACGGCAAACTCAACACAAGCGAAGATGTCGACATAGCCAAGTTTGAAAAAGACGTTGCAGCGCAACTCGGCATGCCCGAGCAGCTCACCTTCCGCTATCGTTCGCCTTATTTCAAACATATTTTCGGCAGCGACGGCTACGCATCGGGCTACTACACCTATCTTTGGGCACAGGTGCTTGACTGCGACGGTTTTGAACTGTTTGCAGAAAAAGGCATTTTCGACCCCGAAACGGCAAAATCCTTCCGCGAAAACGTGCTTGAAAAAGGCGGCAGCGAGGATCCTATGGAACTTTACGTTAAGTTCCGCGGCCACAAGCCTTCGGTAGACGCTCTGCTGCGCTTCCGCGGCCTCGACAACGACAAAAACATCGATGTCAGCCCCAAAGCCGGTAAATAAACGAATTCATTATCACTAACATACTACTCTAATCCTTAATTAGATGTACAGAACGAATACATGCGGCGAGCTTCGCCTCGCCGATGCCGGCAAAACCGTTACTCTTGCCGGATGGGTGCAGAAAGCACGAAAAATGGGTGGCATGACCTTTGTGGACATCCGCGACCGCTACGGTATAACTCAGGTTGTGTTCAACATTGAACACGATGCAGCGCTCACCGAAGCCGCCAACCACCTCGGCCGTGAGTTCGTTATCCGCGTAACCGGCAAAGTGAGCGAACGAACCTCCAAGAATCCCTCGATGCCCACCGGCGACATAGAAATTATTGCCGATGAGCTGGAAGTTCTCAATCCCAGCGAAGTTCCGCCGTTCACCATTGAGGACGAAAGCGACGGCGGCGACGACCTGCGCATGCGCTACCGCTACCTCGACCTTCGCCGTAACCCCGTGCGCCGCAACCTGGAACTGCGTCACCGCATGACCATGGAAGTTCGCCGTTACCTGGACAGCAAAGGCTTCCTCGAAATAGAAACACCCATGCTCGTAGGCTCTACTCCCGAAGGCGCCCGCGACTTTGTGGTACCCTCCCGCATGAATCCCGGACAGTTCTACGCCCTGCCCCAGTCGCCCCAGACACTCAAACAGCTCCTCATGGTTTCGGGCATGGACCGCTACTTCCAGATTGTGAAGTGCTTCCGCGACGAAGACCTCCGCGCCGACCGTCAGCCCGAGTTCACTCAAATCGACTGCGAAATGAGCTTCATCGAACAGGACGACGTTATCGAACTGTTTGAAGGTATGGCAAAACATCTTTTCAAGGAAATTCGCGGTGTTGAACTCACCGAACCGTTCATCCGCATGCCTTGGGCCGATGCAATGAAATACTACGGCAGCGACAAACCCGATATCCGCTTCGACATGAAGTTCGTTGAACTCATGGACATTATGAAGGGACACGGATTCGGAGTATTCGACAGCGCCGAATACATTGGAGGTATCTGCGCTCCCGGAGCTGCAAGCTATACCCGCAAGCAGCTTGATGAGCTCACCGACTTTGTGAAACGTCCGCAGATTGGCGCAAAAGGCATGGTTTACGCCCGCGTTGAAGCTGACGGAAACGTTAAATCCAGCGTGGACAAATTCTACTCGCAGGACGTGCTTCGCCGCATGGCCGAGGAAATGAACGCCAAACCCGGCGACCTTATTCTTATCCTCAGCGGCGACGACGCAATGCGTACCCGCAAACAGCTGTGCGAGCTGCGTCTTGAAATGGGACGTCGTCTCGGACTCCGCGACAAAAACAAATTCGCCTGCCTGTGGGTTGTGGACTTCCCCATGTTTGAATGGAGCGACGAGGAACAGCGCCTCATGGCAATGCACCATCCTTTCACACATCCCAAGGAAGAGGATATTCCCATGCTCGACACCGACCCTGCAGCAGTTCGCGCCGATGCCTACGATATGGTTATCAACGGTGTTGAAGTGGGCGGCGGCTCAATCCGTATCCACAACAGCGAGCTCCAGGCCAAAATGTTCGAAATCCTCGGCTTCACTCCCGAGAAAGCTCAGGAACAGTTCGGCTTCCTTATGAACGCTTTCAAATACGGTGCTCCCCCTCACGGCGGACTTGCCTACGGCCTCGACCGCTGGGTGAGCCTTTTCGCAGGTCTCGACAGCATTCGCGACTGCATTGCATTCCCCAAAAACAACAGCGGACGCGATGTTATGCTTGACGCTCCCGCAGCGCTCGACGCCAAGCAGCTCGACGAGCTCAACCTTGTTGTAGACATCAAAGAATAATATGTTTGCTCCCGTATTCCGCACACACCGGAATATGGGAGCAATCCGTTTCCGCGCAATATAAAATCCTCCTCACAGGCATGAAAATATCATATATAATACAAGCTCTGGAAAGCTTCGCCCCTCGGGCTTTACAGGAAAAGTGGGACAACAGCGGTCTGCAGATAGCCCTTCCGCCCGAAACCGACGAATGCACCGGAGTACTGCTGTGTCTTGACGTAAACGAAGACATCGTTGCCGAAGCCGTTGAAAAGCAGTGCAATCTCATTGTGTCGCACCACCCGCTTTTCTTTAAAGGCGTTAAAAACCTTGTGGGAGCCGATACCTCCCAGCGTGCTGCAGCCGCGGCAATACGTGCTGGCGTAGCAGTATACTCGTCGCACACAAGCCTCGACAGTACTCCCGGGGGAGTTTCCTATGCAATGGCGCAAATGCTCGGCGCAAAAGTACTGCGCACCCTCGCTCCTGCCGCCGATACCACAGTGCGTCTCGAAGTGATTTGCCCACGGACAGCAGCCGAAGATGTACGGCTGATAATGCTCGATGCCGGCGCCGGGACGGCATTGTGCGCCGAAAACGCCAAACTGAGCACAAGCGCCCCGGCTATGGACAGTGCTCCGCACTGCGACTCATCCGACGCCGACCGCGCAACTTTGGCAGCCCCTGATATACACGACTTGCCCGGCACAATAAACATTGGGCACACAGCGCTTTGCAGAGTAGAAGCAGACGTGGCCGTTAATATTCTCCCCGCACTTAAGAGCGCTCTCGCCACACATCCTCAGGCCTCGTTGTTCAAGCTCCGCGAACTTCCGTCGGGGTATAAGAACAACAGCGCGGGACTTGGCGTTATTGCCGAATTGCCTGGCGAAGGGCTGACCGGTGACGAATTCGTAAAACTCCTTAAAGAGAAATTCGGCACGCCTGCAATACGCTGCTCAGCCTCGTACCGTCACGATAAACGAATGCGCAAAATAGCCATGTGCGGAGGAGCCGGAGGCGAGTTCATTGCCGCAGCAAACGCCGCCGGAGCCGATGCATATGTAAGCGCCGATATTCGCTACCACGACTTTGCCGACGCCCGCACAAACGCGTGCACAGTGTTCGATATAGGCCATTTTGAAAGCGAAAATTGCGCAAAAAGCATTTTTTATCACATTATTAGAAATAAATTTCTTAACTTTGCAGTCTATTATTCGGAAATTGAGAAAAATCCGGTACAATACCTGTAGAAAAAATGGCAACAGATAAGAAAACCGAGGCCCCACGCACGGTGGAAGAGCGCCTCAAAACACTCTTCGAACTTCAGACTCTGCACACTGAAATCGACCGCATCCGCAACATCCGCGGAGAACTTCCCCACGAAGTCGAGGACCTTGAAAACACTATCAAGGGCCTGCACACCCGCATCGAACGTTATCAGGGCGAGACTGAGGAGCTTCGTCTCAAAAGAACAGCCGAAGCAAACAAAATCGAGAACAAAAAACTGCTTATCGAACGCTACAAACAGCAGCTTGACAACGTT
Organism: uncultured Porphyromonadaceae bacterium; assembly: GCA_947175425.1. GTDB lineage: Bacteria > Bacteroidota > Bacteroidia > Bacteroidales > Muribaculaceae > CAG-873. Next base: position 37,474 of record CAMWMR010000002.1, on the reverse strand, counting down.
CGCAACAACCACGAATTCGATAAACTCACCGAAGAAATCGAGTACGAGACACTCCAGATTGAACTCGGCGAAAAAATTATCGGCGAAATCGAGCGCTCAATCGACAACCGTATAGCCGACATCCAGAACACCGAGCAGGAAATCAACGACCAGACCCACATCCTCAACGAAAAGAAGGACGTGCTGGAAAACATTGTCAGCGAAACCCGCTCCGAAGAAGAAAATCTTCTTATGCGCGCCAAAGCTCTCGAGCCCCTTGTTGATACCCGCACACTCCAGGCATTCAAGCGTATCCGCAAAAACGCAAAGAACGGCCTCGGTATTGTTGTTGTGGACCGCAACGCCTGCGGCGGCTGCTTCAACCGCATTCCCCCGCAACGCCAAATCGATATCCGCACCCACAAAAAAGTGATTGTATGCGAATATTGCGGCCGAATAATGATTGACCCCGAACTCGCTGCCGAAGTAACAGCCGAGCTTCAGAAAAAATAAAAGCGCTGCCGCGCAGCTCAGCGCCGACACCCCACCGGGCGTCGGCGCTTTTTATTGCTCTTTTTTTTGCACTGTGGTAAAAAATTGTTACTTTTGTAAAAATTTGGAGTAAATGGCAAAGGACCTATCAGAGCAGCTTGGCCGTATCGGCCACAAAGCCGAACTACTGGTTACACGCTACGCCACCCTGCGCGACGACAACACTCGGCTGCGCGACGAAGTGGTGGAGCTGAAAGCCCGAATCCACGCGCTGGAAGCCGAAAACGAAAAACTCGTAATGCAACTTGAGTTTCTGCGTCTCAGCTCTACTATCGCTCCCGATTCTCAGGCAACTCTCAAGGCCCGTGACATGATTACAAATTTAGTGCGGGAAATCGACGCCTGCGTCGCCGACTTGATGAAAGACATTTAGCCTACCGCTGCCCCGACCCGATGAAACAGTCGAACGAACATCTTATAACTGTAAAAATAGCCGACGTGGTACCTTTCAAGTTACCCGTCTCCGAGAGCGAAGAGTCGCTCTACCGCTATGTAATAGGGCGTATCAACGAGCATTACGACCGGTTCCACTTCGGACCCATGGCCGATTCCTCGGATGTAGCCCTCGCCAAAGTAACGCTATACTATGCAACCCTTCTGTACCGCTCTACCGAGTTGGTGAAAAAGCAGAACAAACTGCTGGAAGAGTTTGAACAACGCATCGACCAACTGCTGGCCGGAACCGACTGAAACCCGATTTCGAGCCACGCTCCCGAGCCGGAGCCGCAAAAGACATATTTTCACCATTCACGGCAACAAGGGCCAAGCTCCCTCGCCTGTGAGTTTTTATCCGCACTTGAAACTGCTGCGACCCCTTAATGGCCGCACACGGCAGTTCGGGTGCCTTTTTTATTAATGCTAATCGATAAACGATAAATGTTATTTGTGTATTACATCGCCATCGCAATCATTGCAGCCGCCATTGCCGCAGCTGTGACTTTGGCTGTACAGCGCCGCTCGGCAACTACCCGGGCAAAACTTATTATATCCGATGCCGAAAGGCAGGCCGAGGATCTTAAACGCGACAAAATTCTTGAAGGTCGCGAGGAAGCCCTCAAAATCACTTCCGATGCCGAGCGTCAGGCTCAGCAGAAAATGTCGAAGCTACAGTCTACCGAAGCCAAGATGAAACAGCGCGAGCTGCAACTCAACCAGCAGCAGAGCGAAAACCAGCGCACCCGTAACGAGCTGGACAGCATAAAACAGAATCTCGACGCCCAACAGGCCGTTATAAACACCCGTCAGGCACAGCTCGACGACAGTCATCGCCAGGCGCAGGAGCTGCTCGAACACATTTCGGGACTCTCCTCGGCCGAAGCGAAAGAAAAACTGATTGAAAGCCTCAAGGACGAAGCAAAAACAGCCGCCGCATCGTACATTAACGATATTATGGACGATGCCAAACTCACCGCCAACAAGGAGGCTCGCCGTATTGTAGTACAAAGCATTCAGCGAGTGGCAACCGAAACGGCAATAGAAAACTCGGTAACTGTTTTCCATATTGATTCCGACGAAATCAAAGGCCGAATCATCGGACGCGAAGGTCGTAACATCCGCGCTCTGGAAGCTGCAACCGGTATAGAAATCATTGTGGACGACACCCCCGAGGCTATAGTTCTGTCGGGCTTCGACCCCGTTCGCCGCGAAATTGCCCGCCTGGCGCTGCATCAGCTTGTTGCCGACGGCCGCATCCACCCCGCCCGCATTGAGGAAGTGGTTGCAAAAGTTAAAAAACAGATTGAGCAGGAAATTATCGAAACCGGCCAGCGCACGGCTATCGACCTCGGTATCCACGGTCTGCATCCCGAACTAATTCGCCTTGTAGGCAAAATGAAATATCGTTCCAGCTACGGACAGAACCTGCTCCAGCACTCACGCGAAACAGCTAATCTCTGCGCCGTAATGGCATCCGAACTTGGTCTTAATCCCAAAAAGGCACGCCGCGCAGGTCTGTTGCACGACATTGGCAAAGTTCCCGATGAAGAACCCGAACTTCCGCACGCACTCCTGGGCATGAAACTTGCCGAGAAGTACAAGGAGAAGCCCGAAATTTGCAACGCCATAGGTGCGCACCACGATGAAATTGAACAGACATCGCTTCTTGCGCCTATCGTACAGGTGTGCGACGCAATTTCCGGCGCACGTCCCGGTGCCCGCCGCGAAATTGTAGAGGCCTACATCAAACGCCTCAATGACCTTGAGCAACTGGCACTCTCCTACCCCGGCGTTGTCAAAACCTACGCAATTCAGGCCGGCCGAGAACTGCGCGTGATTGTAGGCGCCGACAAGATTGACGATGCCGAAACCGAAAAACTGTCATCGGAAATCGCCCGCCGCATCCAGGACGAAATGACCTATCCCGGACAGGTTAAAATTACCGTTATCCGCGAAACCCGCTCCGTTAGCTTTGCAAAATAACAGCCATGACCAGCAACGATAAGCCCGACGAGGATAAGAAACCCGTCCCCGACACCGAACAGGCTGCCGGGCAAAAAAAATGCGCGGGACGTTGCCGTTGCGACTGTCAACGAAACAAGCTCCACAGTTTCAACTGGCTTGAGGACATTCCCGGCGCTCCGGCGCAATGCGACATCGTGGAGGTTCAGTTCAAAAACACCCGCAAAGGGTATTACCGCAACAGCACTCATTTGCCTTTGATAATTGGCGATTTGGTTGCCGTGGAAGCATCTCCGGGTCACGATATAGGCACCGTATCTCTCACCGGCCCGCTTGTGGAGATTCGCATGAAAAGGGCAACCGGGCGCAATGCCGCAGCCGAAATAAAGCGCGTTTTCCGAAAGGCAAAACCGGCCGATATTGAAAAATACGAGGAAGCCAAAGCCCGCGAAGAGGACACCATGATTCGTGCACGCAAGATTGCCGACGAGCTGAATCTTAATATGAAAATCGGCGATGTGGAATATCAGGGCGACGGGAACAAAGCCATATTCTACTACATCTCCGATGAACGCGTTGACTTCAGGCAACTCATCAAGGTTCTTGCCGAAACATTCAGGGTGCGAATAGAAATGAAGCAAATCGGCGCCCGCCAGGAAGCAGGACGCATTGGAGGAATCGGGCCTTGCGGCCGCCCCTTGTGCTGCTCCCAGTGGATGACCAACTTTGTTTCGGTGGCAACGAGCGCGGCTCGTTTCCAGGATATTTCGCTGAATCCGCAGAAACTTGCCGGACAGTGCGCCAAACTTAAATGCTGCCTCAACTTTGAAGTGGACGCCTATGTGGAAGCATCACGCCGCATGCCACCCCGCGACGTGCGACTCGAAACCGCCGACGCAACATACTTCCATTTCAAGAGCGACATCTTCAACCGCACGGTTACCTATTCTACCGACAAGAGTCTGGCGGCAAACCTTGTGACAATCACAGCCGACCGCGTGTTTGAGGTTATAGCGCTTAACCGCGAAGGCCAGAAACCTCTCACCCTCCTTCCCGAGGGCGAGGACAAGCCCAAAGCACGCTCGGAATTCGGCGATATTCTCGGCGGCGAGGACGATATAAACCGTTTCGACAAAAAGAAAAAGAAGCGTCGCAAATCGTCGTCCGACAAACAAGCCAAGGATAAAGGCGAGCAGCCTAAAGCCAAGGAAAACAAGCCGAAACAGCCCAACGAACAGCAACAACAGAAAAACGACGAGAAACAACAGAATAAAAACCGGAACAAAAGGCGCAACAAAGCCAAACGACCGGCCGACAACACCTCAAATGAAAAAACGACCGAATAAAACGCTCGTATTTCTCGCTGCCGCGACACTGTTGTGCGCATGCAGTATCAACGGACGCCACGGCAACGGTGACGATAATTTTTTCAGCGCTTTCAAAACATTTCCCGATGCGGAATGGAATTACGCCGAACCGGCTGTTTTCCATGTGGACACTCTCCGCGACTCGATAACAGAACCCGGAATACTCACGCTCACCATTCGCCACACCAACGGCTATCCTTACTGCAACCTGTGGCTTGAGCTTGCACGCCTGCAAGGCGACAGCATTACCGCCAAAGATACATTAAACATCACAATGGCCGATGCTTTCGGGAAATGGCGCGGACACGGTTCGGGGCCGACCTTGCAGCTTACCGACACAATCGCCACCGGCATGCGGCTGCATATCCACGACAGCTTGCGCCTGCGCCACATTATGAGAACCGATACTCTGCAAGGTATTGAACAGATTGGTATAAGTTTCTTTTAAGGTATAACATATGAGCAAATTCGACAGTCTGCTCTTCGATATGGACGGCACTCTATGGGATGCCGTCGACAGCTACGCCAAAGTTTGGAACGCAACCATTGCCGAGCTCCGCTTGACATGTCCCGAAGTAACCCGAAAAAAGCTTGAGGAGCTTATGGGTACGCCTCTTGAAGGCATATACCGACAACTCATTGGCAACGATGAAATAAAGGAGAAATTCCTTGCCTCACTCAGCGAAAACGAACGCCGGTTAATGCCGGTGCTCGGCGGAAGGCTGTACCCGGGAGTAAGAGAGACCATTGCCGAACTCGCCAAAACGAAAAAACTTTTTATGGTGAGCAACTGCGATGCCTCCGGCGTTCCCAACTTTCTCAGCTACACCGGCCTTGGCGAATTTTTCACCGATTTCACAACCTACGGAGGAACTCTTTGCGAAAAAGACGTGAACATAAAAGCACTTGTCGAGCGTTATAAGCTGAATGCACCTCTCTACATCGGCGATACTGCCGGCGATGCCAAATCCTCGCATCTTGCCGGGGTACCGTTTGCATGGGCCTCCTACGGCTTTGGAAAAAATGTGGAGGAGCATGAATTTGTTATCAACTCCATAAACGGACTCATTGACATCTGTGGCTGAAAAAATGAAAAATCCCGAACTTCACCAAATAAACCTGCTCGGCAAAGATGAGCAAAACCGACGGCTGAGCGCGCTGCGCGCTGCAATGAACGATGCGTCAATTCCCTGCGCACTCTTTCACAACAACGCCAATATATATTATCTTACCGGACGTGTTTTCAGGGGCTATATATTCGTCGACCTTTTGCACGAGGGCGTGTTGTATCTTCTGCGCCGCCCCTCCACACTGCACCATTCCGATGAAGGTTCTTTGAAACTAATTTCACGTTTTTCCGATATTCCGACAGCCATAGCCGAATACCACGGAGAAAAACCCGGCAATATAGCGTTGGAACTCGACTCGCTGAGTTACAGCGACACCATAAAACTCCAAAAGACGCTTGAAACGGAAAGCAGCTCCAACATATCGCCGCTAATCCGCCGTGTACGCTCGGTAAAAACCGAACGCGAGTTGGAAATGCTGCGTGAATCGGGCGAAAAACAAACACTTGTGTACCGCCACATTCCCGAATTATACAAGGAGGGCATGACCGACATTGAACTGCAGGTTGAGATTGAACGCGATTCCCGCCTGCACGGCTGCCTCGGACAGTTCCGCATTGCCGGCGATGAAATGGAGCTGTTCATGGGAAATGTACTTACCGGCGACAATGCCGATACGCCATCGCCCTACGATTTCGCAATGGGCGGCCAGGGAATGGATCCGTCGCTGCCCGTGGGTGCAAACGGCACACTAATCCGTCCGGGCATCCCGGTAATGGTTGACGTTAACGGCAATTACACCGGCTACATGACCGATATGACCCGCTGCTACTATACCGGGGAATTACCCCAACGTGTGGCGGAACTTAACAAGCTGTCGGCCGACATCTGCGCCGAACTTGCCTCCATGATGATTCCCGGCACTCCCGCAAGTTCTCTCTACGAACGCGCGGCCCAAATGGCAGCCGAGGCCGGAATGAGCGATTACTTTATGGGACACCGCAGCCATGCCGGCTTTGTGGGACACGGCGTGGGAATTGAAATAAACGAACTGCCGGTTATAGCGCCCCGCTCAAAGGATATTCTTGCAGAAAACAACGTCATAGCCCTCGAACCCAAATTCGTTATTCCCGGCATAGGTGCCGTGGGCATTGAAAATACATACATTGTACGCAAAAACGGCGGAGAACAAATAACCAACGCCGAAACGCAACCCGTACAACTCTCATGAATCTGAAATCCAAACTACGCTCTAAAATATTTCACACAGTCGGTGAAGCCGCCGACTCCCTCGGACGCCCTTGCTATGTTGTCGGAGGATATGTGCGCGACCTTATAATAGGCCGCCATTCCAAGGACATCGATTTTGTCACCGTAGGCTCGGGCATAGAGCTGGCCGAGACTGTCGCCTCCCGAATGGGTAAAGGCGCACATCTGGCTGTATTCCGCAACTACGGAACCGCTCAGCTCAAGCATCATGCAACAGAACTGGAATTCGTAGGCGCTCGCCGCGAATCGTATAATCGCAATTCCCGCAATCCCATAGTGGAGGACGGAACTCTCGACGACGACCTCGCTCGCCGCGATTTCACCATCAACGCAATGGCTATAAGCGTAAACCAAGATTCTTTCGGAGAACTTGTCGACCGCTACGACGGCCTCGGCGACATTGAACGCCGCATAATACGCACACCGCTCGACCCCGATATTACTTTCAGCGACGACCCCTTGCGCATGATGCGTGCCATACGCTTCGCAACACAGCTGCAGTTCAATATTTATCCCGAAACTTTAGAGGCTATTCGCCGGAATGCCGAACGCATAGAAATAATAACCGCCGAACGCATAAAGGACGAGCTGTTCAAAATAATGGCTTCGCCCAAGCCCTCTATAGGCTGGGAACTGTTGCTGAACACGGGTCTGCTTAAAATAATTATGCCCGAACTGGCTAAAATGAAAGGCATTGAAGTGGTTAACGGACGCGCGCACAAGGATAATTTCAAGCACACCATGCTTGTGCTGGATGCCGTGGCCGAAGTTTCCGACAATATATTTTTGCGTTGGGCGGCGCTCCTGCACGACATAGGCAAACCCGTGACCAAGCATTTCGACAAGGAACGGGGCTGGACTTTCCACAATCATAATTTCATTGGTTCAAAAATGGTAAAAACCATTTTCCGCCGCATGAAATTCCCTCTCGGCAACGAAATGCGTTACGTGGCAAAACTTGTAGAGCTGCACATGCGTCCCATAGCCTTGGTAGAGGACGAGGTTACCGACAGCGCCGTGCGACGTCTCGCAAACTATGCCGAAGAAGACCTTAGCGACCTGATGATTCTGGCACGCGCCGACATCACCAGCAAGGACGAAGCCCGAAAGGCCCGCTACCTTGCGAACTTCGACCTTGTGGAGCAGAAATTCCGCGACACCAATGCCCGCGACGAGGAACGAAACCGCAAAAATCCCGTCGACGGCACCGAGATTATGGCAATGTTCGGACTTCCGCAAGGCCCCGATGTGGGTTACTTTACCAAAAATCTCAAGCAGGCCATAAAGGACTGCGAGATAGAAGACACCCGCGCCGCTGCTTTTGAATATCTTGTAAAAATCGGCCGCGAGCGCGGCTTCGAGCCGGTGATACCGGTACCAACCGAATAATTATAATTTGCAATCATGTACTACGTTACAAAAAGACTTGAAATATCGGCGGCACACAGCCTGTCGCTCGACTATCCCAGCAAGTGCACAAGCATGCACGGCCATAATTGGATAGTAACTGTTTACTGCCGTGCCGAAGAACTGAACAAAAACGGTATGGTTACCGATTTCACCGACATCAAGCGTATTGTCAGCGAACGGCTCGACCACCAATGCCTCAACGATACTCTTCCATTTAACCCCACCGCCGAGAACATTGCCCGCTGGATTTGCGACAATGTAGAGAACTGCTACCGCGTCGACGTTCAGGAAAGCGAGGGCAACACTGCAAGCTATGAGCGATAAGACATACACCGTTAACGAAATTTTTTACTCCCTGCAGGGCGAAGGCTACTACTGCGGAACTGCGGCGGTGTTTCTTCGCTTTTCGGGCTGCAACCGCAAATGCAGTTTCTGCGATACCGACCACCACACCGGTACGCCCATGACGCGCGAGGAAATTGCCGAAGCTTGTGCTGCATTCCCGGGGCGTCATATAGTTATTACTGGCGGAGAACCGTTGATGCAGCTCGACAGCGATTTGCTCCGCGCCCTCAAAGCACACGGATTCTACGTGCAGATTGAGACTAACGGAAGCTTGCCCGCACCTCCCGAAGTGGATTGGGTGACATGCTCGCCCAAAGACGCTCCCTGGAAAATCGACCGCGTGGACGAACTTAAAATCGTTTTTCAGGGACAGGACGTTGAGGAAACCGCATCGCATTTCGATACTCCGCGCCGTTTCCTCCAGCCTTGCTCAGGCCTGAACACCAAGGAAACAATCGACTATATACTTGCGCATCCGCATTGGCGACTGTCGCTGCAAACACATAAACTTCTGGATATCCGTTGAGAACATCACGTGTCATAAGCCTGCTGTCGGCCATGCTAATTGCTATGGTTGCTCTTGCCGCACGCCCCGACACTACAGTGTACTTTGTGAATGTTTATCCGGGTCCGGCAATATACGAGCTCGAAGGACATTCGGCCATTATGGTCGATACCGGAAACGGAACTCCGATGGTTTACAACTACGGCGTATTCGATTTCGACGCTCCCAATTTCGTTTACCGCTTTGTATCGGGACAAACCGATTATATTGTCGCTGCCTATCCGTTCGAATACTTTGTCGATTCCTACCGCCGGCAGGGACGACGTGTCGTTGCGCGGGAGCTGGACATGAACTCGGAACAAAAAGCAGCTCTAACAAGCTATTTGGCAAATAATATCCTGCCTCAAAACCGAACCTACCGCTACAATTACGTTAAGGACAATTGCGCCACGCGCCCGCTGCGCATAGTGGAACTCGCAATGGGCGACAGCATTTTACTTGCGCCGGCACCTTTTGAAGCCAATTCGTCATTACAGCCCACATTCCGTAATGTAATGCGCCTTTATCACCGGAATTACCCGTGGTATCAGTTCGGTATCGACATGGCATTGGGCTGTGGAATCGACTATATTCTCAACCGCCGCGAACTCGCCTTTGCCCCCGCCGAGCTGGACATGATGCTTCAAAATGCCAAGGCAGGCGATAAACCGCTTGTAAAAAATACGCTTGTCATTACCGACTTTGCGCCCGATGTGGCTATCGAAGGTCCAACGCCATGGTATCTGCATCCTTTCACTATTTTTTCGGCAGTATTTATTCTTGCCATATGCCTTACCGTAAGGGATATAAGGCGTAAATCCGTTACCCGATGGTTCGACGCCACATTTTTCGGGCTTTTCGGCATTGCCGGACTTATCCTCACATTCCTTATATTTATATCGGTTCACGAAGCCACATCGCCCAATCTGCTCTACTTTTGGCTCAACCCCTTGTGCCTGCTTGTTCCGGCACTTATATGGTTAAAAAAGTGCAAGGGCTTTCTTATTTGGTATCAAATTGTTAATTTTGCAGTGCTCATTGCTCTTTCGGCATTATGGGCTTGGCTCCCGCAATCGGGGAATCCGGCCTTTATACCACTTATAGGAGCTGAACTAATACGTTCGGGCAGCTATATTTATATCAATATCCGAAAGTGAAAAAACGCTCCCGTTTCACCTTATCCTCCGGAATGCCGAGGCTGTTCATAGCCCTGGTAGCCTCCGTTGCGGCCATGGGTATGAGCGCAAGCAATCCGCGCGAAGCCAAGCTGCTGGTAGGAATTGTTGTGGACGGACTTGAATCGGAGTATCTCGACCTCCTTCGCGAACACTTCGGCAACGGCGGCTTCCGCAAGCTCGAGGACGAAGGCGCCATTATTCTTGCCGACTACGGCACCCCTATGGACGCCACCGCCGCAACAGCCACTCTGATGACCGGTGCGTCGCCCTCGTTAAACGGCATCGCCGCCGACACACGCTACGACCGCGATGCAATGCGTCCCGTCGAAATATATGCCGACTCCGAAGTTCTCGGCAACTTCTCTTCGGCAGGCTACTCTCCCAAAGCACTCCGCGTCACTACCATTGCCGACGAAGCCCGGATTTCATCGGGCGGCACCAACCAGGTGTACGCAATCGCCGCCACTCCCGGCCAGGCGATAGGCCTTGCAGGCCACACTGCCAACATTGCGCTGTGGCTCGACAAAAAGAGCGGCAACTGGGCCTCATCCACATTCTACGGCGACATTCCTGTGGCTATAGCCACTCGCAACCGCACAATGCCGCTGGCGACAAGGCTCGATACAATGAGCTGGACGCCGACATTGGCCGCCGGACAATATCCGGCGCTGCCCGACCACCTGCAACGCTATCCGTTCCGCTACGTTTTCCCCCGCGCAAACACCCACAGGCTGGAAATGTTTGCAAGCTCGCCCATGTTCAACCGTGAGCTGAGCAAACTGGCCGGAGAACTGATAACTACACAGAAATTAGGTCAGCACGAGGGCGTTACCGATGTGCTGAACATTGCATATACTCTTCAGCCGTATAACTACGGCAAAAACACCGATACGCGTCCCGAGCTGATGGACGCATATATAAAGCTCGACCGCAACCTCGCTCAGCTTTTTGCAAGCATTGAAAAAGGTCCCGGACTTGCCAATACTGTTGTAATGCTGGCGGCCACACCGCCGCGAGGACAACGCCGCCGCGACGACGAGCGATGGAGCGTTCCCTACGGCGAGTTTTCAACCCGCAAAGCCATATCGCTGCTCAACATGTACCTCATGGCGGTATACGGCAACGGCGAATACGTATCGGCCTATCATAACGGTCACCTCTTCCTCAATCATCGTCTACTTAAAGAGCGCTCGCTGAACGCCAAGGATGTACGAGCCGAAGCGGCCTCTTTCCTTGCAAAGATGACCGGGGTTGACCGCGTACACACTTATGACAACATAATCGACGGCCGCGCCGGCGAAAATGCCGAAGCTCTGCGCCGCAGCACTGTCGCCACAACGTCGGGCGACCTCCTGGTGCAAGTAGCTCCGGGATTTGAAATAATCGACGATTACAACAACATCACATCCAACGAAGGCCCGAGCCTTGTACGCGCCTGCGCAACAAGCACTGCTCCGGTTTTCATTATGGGTCCGGGCGTCACACCCCGCAAGACAGGTATTCCTGTCGATGTGAGGGCAATTGCTCCCACCGTTACCCGCATTCTGCGAATCCGCTCGCCCAACGGTGCCTCAGTGGCGCCGCTAAGTCTTTAAAGCCACTACATTTCGCTTTTTTTGCAGCCCTCCGCAGCGGCAAGGGGGTAATTTTTCCCTATCCATTTGTATAAAAACAGAAACACAATATGTCATTCACCTCAATTCTTAAAAAACTTTTCGGCGACAAGTCCACCCGCGACCTCAAAGCCATACAGCCTATTCTGCAAAAAATAAAGGAGCAGATGCCGCTCGTAGAAAAACTGGACAACGACGGTTTGCGTAACAAAATCAATGAAGTACGCGCCGATATAGCCGCTGCCACTCAGGCCGACAACGATGCAATTGCAAAACTCAAAAACGATGTAGAAACTCTCTCGTTCGAAGAACGCCAGCCCCTTTGGGACCAAATCGACGCTCACGAGAAAAAGATTCTCGATATTATAGAAGACAAGCTCAACGAGCACCTTCCCGTTGTTTTTGCAACCGTGCGCGAAACTGCCAAACGTTTTGCATCGTCCGATACCATTGAAGTTACGGCAACCGATTTCGACCGCGACCTTGCCGGTAACGGGCGCGAATTCGTTTCTATCGAGGGCGACAAAGCCATATGGAAAAACCGCTGGATTGCCGGAGGCAACGAAGTGAAATGGGACATGGCGCACTACGAAGTGCAGCTCATCGGCGGCATTGTGCTACATCAGGGCAAAATCGCCGAAATGGCTACCGGTGAAGGTAAAACTCTTGTGGCCACACTTCCCGTGTTCCTCCGTTCGCTTTCGGGACGTGGTGTACACGTTGTAACCGTCAACGATTATCTCTCCAAGCGCGACTCCGAGTGGATGGGACCTCTGTACATGTTCCACGGTGCTTCTGTCGACTGCATCGACAAACATCAGCCCAACACTCCCGAACGCCGCCGTGCATACGAGTGCGACATCACCTACGGCACAAACAATGAATTCGGCTTCGACTACCTGCGCGACAACATGGCAATGACTCCCGAAGACCTTGTTCAGCGCAAGCACTACTACGCTATTGTGGACGAAGTGGACTCCGTACTTATTGACGATGCCCGTACTCCTCTCATTATCTCCGGTCCCGTTCCCCGTGGCGACGACCAGCTTTTCAACCAGTACAAAGCCAACGTTGAAAAAGTTGTGCGCGCTCAGCAGCGACTGGTAACCGGCATCCTCGCCGAAGCAAAAACCAAACTTGCCTCCGACGACAAGGAAGTACGCAAGGAAGGTGCTCTGCTCCTGTTCCGTGCATTCAAGGGTCTGCCCAAGAACTCAGCCCTTATCCGTTTCCTCAGCCAGGAAGGCATGAAGAACATCCTCCTCGAAACCGAGGCTCACTACCTGCAGGACAACGCCCGCGAAATGCCTGTTGTAACCGACCCGCTATACTTCGTAATCGATGAAAAGAACCGCAGCGTAGAGCTCACCGACAAAGGTCTCGACGAACTCACCGGCCACGCTCAGGACCCGCAGTTCTTTGTCCTCCCCGACGTAGCTGCCCAGCTCAGCGAACTCGAGCACATTCAGGACCCCGCCGAACGTCAGGCCAAGAAGGACGAAGTTATGGCAAATTACGCAGTGAAGAGCGAACGCGTACACACCGTAACTCAGCTTCTCAAAGCCTACACCCTGTTCATGAAAGACCAGGAGTATGTGGTGGACGAAAACAAAGTGAAAATTGTAGATGAGCAGACAGGCCGTATTATGGAAGGTCGCCGCTACAGCGACGGTCTGCACCAGGCTATCGAAGCCAAGGAAGGTGTTAAAGTTGAAGCCGCAACCCAAACTTTCGCCACAATCACACTGCAGAACTACTTCCGCATGTACCACAAGCTCAGCGGTATGACCGGTACTGCCGAAACCGAAGCAGGCGAACTCTGGGACATCTACAAACTCGATGTGGTTACCATACCCACCAACCGTCCCATTGCGCGTATCGACATGAACGACCGCGTATACCGCACCAAAAAGGAAAAATACAAAGCCGTTATTGCCGAAACCGTACGACTTGTCAACGAAGGACGCCCCGTGCTTGTGGGTACTACATCGGTTGAAATTTCCGAATTGCTCAGCCGCATGCTCGACATGCAAAAAATACCTCACCAGGTACTCAACGCCAAACTTCACCAGCGCGAAGCCGAGGTTGTGGCACAGGCCGGCCGTAAAGGATGCGTTACAATCGCCACCAACATGGCAGGCCGCGGTACCGACATCAAGCTTACCCCCGAAGTGAAAGAAGCGGGAGGTCTGGCAATCATCGGTACTGAACGTCACGAAAGCCGTCGTGTGGACCGTCAGCTCCGAGGCCGTTCCGGTCGTCAGGGCGACCCGGGCAGCTCGGTATTCTTCGTATCGTTCGAAGATCAGCTCATGCGTCTTTTCGCAACCGACCGCGTTGTAAAAATGCTCGACAAGCTCGGCTACAAAGAGGACGAAATGATTGAACATTCAATTGTTAACAATGCAATTGAAACCGCTCAGAAACGAGTTGAGGAAAACAACTTCGGTATACGTAAACGCCTGCTCGAGTTCGACGACGTTATGAACAAGCAGCGTACCTACATCTACGAACGCCGCCGCCATGCCGTGCTCGGCGAACGTATAGGTGTGGACATCATCAACATGCTCTACGACACTGTGGAGAATATGGTGAACAACCACGAAAATGTTACCGACTATCCCGATCTCTGCACCGAAATCTTCCGTGTTCTTGCAATTGAAGCTCCCTTCACCGAGGAAGAATACGGCAACATGAGCAAGGAGGACCGTATCGAAACTCTGCATGCCGCAGCTGTTGAAGGTCTCGACCGCAAGAGCGACCGCATTCGCGAAGTTGCAATGCCCGTTATTAACGGAATGGCCGAAAACACCGACTACGACGGACTTATTCTTGTGCCTATCACCGACGGCAAACGCGTATTCAACCTCCGCACCGACCTCCGCACCGCCGTGCGCACCGAATGCCGCTCAATCATCAAGGAATGGCACAAGGCTATTATGCTTGTAACAATCGACGAGCTTTGGAAAGAACATCTCCGCGAACTCGACCAGCTCCGCCAGTCGGTACAAAATGCCTCCTACGAGCAAAAAGACCCGCTGGTAATTTACAAAGTGGAATCTTTCCACCTGTTCGAGAACATGCTCAGCGAGCTTAACGCCAAAGCCGTTGCCGCTCTTATGCGCGGACAAATTTTCATCCGCCAGCAGGCTCCCGCTCCCGAAGGCAACAACGGCGAGGAAGCTCAGGCACCCCGCCAGCCTGAAGTTAAAGAGACTCAGGCAGCCGCTCCGGTAAAGCAGAACTACAAGGCAACTAAGGAGGACCTTCCCGGACAGGCCGAACAGCGCAGTGCCGCCAACGCCCAACAAGGCGAAAAGGAAAAGGCCATGCCTGCAAAGGCCGCTCCCCGCGTAGGCCGTAACGACTTGTGCCCCTGCGGTTCCGGTAAAAAATATAAAAACTGCCACGGCCGCGGATTGTAATACACGGCTATAGAACGGAATACATGTAAAAACCGCGCTTTGGAAACAAGGCGCGGTTTTTGTGTAGTAAAAAATGTCAGATACCGGTGTAGGAGTTGGTTCGGTCGGACATATCAGTGTAGCCGTTAGGACAAATCATAATGGTGAGAATTTTCAAAGTTCAAGAGCTGCAATTTGGTATCGGAACCTCCTGCATAATTACCGGAACCTGAAGCTGCAACTATTCTATGACAAGGAATAAACAGCGACAGGCTGTTTGCTCCCAATGCGTTGCCCACAGCCCTTGCTGCCATTTTCATTCCCAAGGTTCGGGATATATCGGAATAAGTTGCCGTTGAGCCGTAAGGCACAGAAGAACAGGCGTCCCACACTCTTTTCATAAACGGGCTTCCGACAATCATCAAAGGCAGTGTAAAAATTTTGCGCCGCCCCGTAAAGTATTCGTCAAGCTGAGCGGCAGCCGATTTAAGAATATCATCGTTGCCATACTCAAGTGTGGCGTCCAGACGCCTGACAGACGCTTGAATCCGCTCGGGAATATTCCATTCGCACATGCACAGGGACTCGCCGTTGGAGGACAGTACAATATCATGCTCACATAAGTTTGAAAATGCTGTGGAATATATAGCTGCCGTAAGTTTCATGGTTATATGAAAACACCCGGGCATGATTTTCATCGATGCCCGGGTGCTGTGTTTAATTATTTATCAGAGTTGTGACTCAGGCGCAATGTTTGCAGCCTCTATATCCTTGAAGTAGCGGTAAGTACCTACTTTAAGTTCGGCGCAAGCGTCTTCGTCGGCAACGATAATTGCCTTGGGGTGCATCTGAAGCGCGGAAATTGTCCACATCTGTGTAATGCCGCCCTCTACGCCGTGGTGAAGTGCTGTAGCCTTGTTGTGGCCGTTTACGATAAGCATTACCGAGCGGGCAGCCATAATTGTGCCGACGCCCACAGTAAGAGCGGTTTTGGGAACAAGATTAACATTGCCCTCGAAGAAACGCGAGTTGGCGATGATAGTATCCTGAGTAAGGGTTTTGATACGTGTGCGGGAAGTGAGCGAAGAACCGGGTTCGTTGAAAGCGATGTGGCCGTCGGGACCTACGCCGCCCATGAACAGGTCGATACCTCCGTAGGATGCTATTTTGTCCTCGAAACGTTTGCATTCGGCCTCAAGGTCGGCAGCATTGCCGTCGAGAATATTAACATTTTCGCGGGGTATGTCGATGTGGCTGAAGAAGTTGTTCCACATAAAGCTGTGATAGCTCTGCTCGTGCTCTTCGGGGAGGCCTACATACTCGTCCATGTTGAAAGTAACAACATTTTTGAACGATACTTTGCCTTCCTTGTAGAGTTCGATAAGCTTGCGGTACATGCCTAAAGGACTGCTGCCGGTGGGACAGCCAAGTACAAAAGGCTTTTCCGCAGTGGGAGCGGCGGCGTTGATACGACCGGCAACATAGTTGGCAGCCCACGCCGATACGTCATTGTAATCGGGTTCGATTATAAGTCTCATGATTGTAATATAGAAATTGTAACGGACTCATCAGAAGAGCCATGCGGCTGTGATGGTCCAATAGTTGTTTTTGCCGTCAATGGGATTAGCCTGCACGCCCTGACCTATCCATTCCACTGTTTTGTTCATGCCGAAACCGTAGGAAGCGCCAATCTGAAGGTGCGAAACAAGTTCCAGACCAACACCCACGTTCCATGCTACGTCGAATGCTTTGTTGCGGTAGGCATTGGTGATTTCGCGCTTGGAAGCGAGGATAGAGAAGCTGGGACCGGTGAAAATGTAGGGCGAAATGATTTTGCCTACAACGGGCAGACCGATTTTGTATTTGAGGTTAAGAGGAATTTCAATATAATCGCGTTTTTTGAAAGCGGACGAATTTATCAATTCGCTGTTATCCTGAGTATTGTCGCTGATATATGTGTTCTGATTCACTCGGTGCACATACATTACCGAAAGGTCGAAACCGAGATTGATAACGGGCACGGTAAACTCGCACATTACACCGCCGGTAAAGCCTGCGCGGTTTTCATTGTCGAAAACTTCTTTGTTCAGACGCATGGAGTTTACTTCAGTACCGATACGGGGACCGATACGGAACTGGGCGGAGGCAGGAACAGCCACAACCAGCATTGCGGCACAGGCCAGCAAAAGAGCTTTTAGTGATTTCATATTCAGATTTATAATTGGTTACTCGTGTTGAAACGGGAATACTCTTTAGAGATTTTGACAAAATTACACAATAAAACCCATAAAACAAAAAAAATTTGGATAAGCGGTGCAAACTTAATTCAAACAAGGTATTGACAATGCCCTACTTACATTTTGTAAGCTTAGTACTGCCGATATATTAGCGGAATTTCGTAATTTTGCAAGTGAAACATTAAGCAGATGACCGCACTCGATTTCATACTTCTGGCAATAGGTCTTATTGCCCTTGTTACCGGTGCCATGCGAGGGCTTATCCGTCAGCTCGGTACATTCATCGGCCTTATATGCGGTGTGCTTGCATGTCGCATTTTCGGTGTCAGCGTGGTCAATGAGCTGGTGAGTCCTCACTCCGACCACCATGCTCTGCTCACTGCCGCCTGCTATGCAGCGCTTTTCCTCCTCGTTTTCATAGGCATTACCCTTATTGCCAAGCTGATACACAAAGTGATATCGGCGCTTATGCTCGGCGGTATCGACCGTTTTGCCGGCGGCATATTTCGCCTCGGCCTATGGACGGTAATTCTGTCGCTTTTGCTTAATGTATATCTGGGGATATGCCCCGACGATACTTCTCGTTTTGAAGTAAATGGAAAACCCTGGAGAACAGTGGTACTCAAAGCCGCGCCCAAACTTTTGGGATTTATCGCCAACTGAACACCCCGCAAAATTGTTGACCGTAAAGGAATCAATTACAATGAACTCGAATCAAGAACAAAACAAACCCGAAGGTTGCGACATAATAAACCGCGCTACATCGGGAGAATATAAGTACGGATTCACATCCGAAATCGACACCGATATTATCGCCGCCGGTTTGTCGGAAGATACCGTACGGCGTATCAGCGAATTAAAAGGCGAACCGGAATGGCTGTTGGAGTTTCGTCTCAAAGCCTACCGCTACTGGTGTACGCTCACGCCCCCCGAATGGGCGCACTTGCGCATACCGCCTATCGATTTTCAGGCCATAAGCTACTATGCCGCACCGCGCCGCAAAAAAGCTCCCGAAAGCCTCGACGAGGTGGATCCTCAGCTGCTGGATACTTTCAACCGCCTCGGCATACCCTTGCACGAGCAGAAAGCTCTTTCAGGAATGGCTGTTGATGCGGTTATGGACTCGGTTTCGGTTAAAACCACTCATCGCGAGCGCCTTGCCGAAATGGGAATTATTTTCTGCTCCTTCAGCGAAGCCGTTAAGGAGTATCCCGAACTCGTTCGCAAATATCTTGGAAAAGTGGTGAGCTATCGCGACAATTTCTATGCGGCCCTCAACTCGGCGGTTTTCTCCGACGGTTCATTCGTCTACATTCCAAAAGGAGTGCGCTGCCCCATGGAGCTGTCCACATATTTCCGCATAAATGCTGCCGGAACAGGACAGTTCGAACGCACCCTCATTGTTGCCGATGACGAAAGTTATGTATCTTATCTCGAAGGCTGTACGGCTCCCATGCGCGATGAAAACCAGCTCCACGCAGCCATTGTGGAGATTATTGTGGAAGAACGCGCCGAAGTGAAGTACTCGACTGTACAGAACTGGTATGCCGGCGATGCCGAAGGACGCGGTGGCGTATACAACTTCGTTACCAAGCGCGGATTATGCCGCGGCGATTACTCCAAACTCAGCTGGACACAGGTTGAAACCGGTTCGGCTATAACATGGAAATATCCCTCGTGCATTCTTGCCGGAGAAGGTTCGGTAGGTGAATTTTATTCGGTTGCCGTTACAAACAACATGCAACAGGCCGATACCGGAACCAAAATGATTCACATAGGCTCGCGCAGCCGTTCCACAATCGTTTCAAAGGGCATATCGGCAGGACGTAGCGAAAACAGCTACCGAGGGCTGGTGAAAGTAGCTCCCGGAGCGGCCGACGTGCGAAACTACACGCAGTGCGACTCGCTTTTGCTCGGCTCGCATTGCGGAGCCCACACGTTCCCCGAAATCGACGTGGCCAACAACACGGCTGTAGTGGAACATGAGGCAACTACCTCGAAAATATCGGAAGAACAGATATTTTATTGCAATCAGCGCGGCATTCCCACAGAGGAGGCAGTTGCTCTGATTGTAAACGGCTACGCCAAGGAAGTGATGAACAAACTTCCCATGGAATTTGCCGTTGAAGCACAAAAATTACTTGAAATTACTTTGGAAGGCTCGGTGGGTTGATATCCGCCGCTAAAAAATATACGACATGAGCGAAGAACTATTGAAAGTTAAAGACTTGCACGCCGGTATCGACGGCAAGGAAATTCTCCGAGGTGTTAATCTTACAATCCGTCCCGGCGAAGTACATGCCATTATGGGACCCAACGGCTCGGGTAAAAGTACTTTCTCGGGCGTACTCGCCGGCGACCCGCGATTTACCGTAACATCCGGCAGCGCATTCCTCGGCGATACCGACCTGCTGGCACTCTCTCCCGAGGATCGCTCCCACGAGGGCCTTTTCCTTTCATTCCAGTATCCCGTTGAAATTCCGGGCGTTACAATGGTGAATTTCATGCGTGCCGCCGTTAACGCAAAGCGTAAGTATCTTGGAGAAGCGCCAATGAGTGCCGCCGACTTCCTCAAACTCATGCGACAGAAACGTGCCGTGGTGGAACTGGACAACAAACTTGCCTCACGCTCGGTGAACGAAGGTTTTTCGGGCGGTGAGAAAAAACGTAACGAAATTTTCCAAATGGCCGTGCTCGAGCCTAAACTGTCCATTCTTGATGAAACCGACAGCGGCCTCGACATCGACGCTCTGCGCATTGTGGCAGGAGGCGTAAACCGCCTGCGCAACCAAAACAACGCTACTATTGTAATTACCCACTACCAGCGATTGCTCGATTACATAAAACCCGATTTTGTACACATTCTGTACAAAGGCCGTATTGTTCACTCGGGCGGTCCCGAACTCGCTCTCGAACTGGAAGAAAAGGGTTACGACTGGATTAAACAGGAGGTTGACGGAGAATGAAACTTACGCAAGCTTTAGGACAGTACCTGGAGTTGTACCGCGCGTCGAAGTGCAGTACCACAGGTGCCTTGGCCCGACTGAACCGGTTGGCCGCCGATGCCATGCCCGCAGCCATAGAGAATTACAAAGCTAACGCCACCGAACCCTACGAGACTCGCCTCGCGGCAATGTTCGCTCCCGATTATGGTGTCAACATCAACCGCGTTGACATTCCGGCGGATATTGCGGCATCGTTCCGATGCGGTGTCCCGCAGCTCAACAGCCTGCTTGTGGTTGTGGCTAACGATATTTTCCACGCAACCGATTCTCTCTCAAAAAACATGCCCGAGGGAATGCAAGTGAAATCCTTGCGTGACGATTTGCCCGAAGAAGCCGCCGCATACCTCTTTGAAAGCATAAAACCGGCATACCCGGAAGTACTCGCAAACAGCCTCATGGCTCACGACGGCGTTTATATACATGTGGACCGGGGTATTGACATTGAAAAACCGGTGCAGATTGTAAATATATTCAGCAGTCCCGTTGCCATGCTCACTCCAAGGCGGGTTCTCATAGTTGCCGAGGAAAATTCCCGCGTGCGTGTACTCCTGTGCGACCATACTCAGAATAGTGATGTTCAACATCTTAACTCGCAGGTTGTACAGATAGTGGCTAAGGCCGGCGCACAAGTGGAACTGTATGATATTGAAGAAAGCGGAGCGGCAACAAACCGCGTGAACACCGTTTTTGCCGATATTCACAAAGACGCACGGTTGGTGCTCAACTCCAATTTCCTTCACGGAGGTGTTTCCCGCAACGAATTCATCGTCAATCTGGAAGGCGACGGAGCCGATGCAAACCTGAGCGGACTGGGCATTTGCGCCGACAAACAAATGCTCGACACCCGCGTTACACTGCGTCACAATTGCCGCCACGGAAACAGCCGCCAGATTTTCAAAAACGCGCTCTACGATGAAGCCCGCGGTTTCTTCGGCGGAAAAATCATTGTGGAAGAAGGCGCCGAACACACCGATGCAGCGCAGACAAACCGCAACATCATTGTATCGGAAAAAGCGCGCATGCAGACATCGCCGCAACTCGAAATTTACTGCGACGAGGTTAAGTGCAGCCATGGAGCCACAACAGGACAACTCGATGAACGCGCAATGTTCTACATGCAAACCCGCGGCATACCTGCCGACGAAGCCCGCCGCATGCTCACTCAGGCATTTATGGCCGATGTTGTGGACAACATAAGTTTTGAAGTTTTACGCCAGCGCCTCCACATCCTTGTGGAAAAGCGGCTATCCGGTGCAGCCGGAAGCTGCGAGACTTGCGCAACAAGCTGTCGCGGCGCTAATTGATTGCCATAATGTTAAACGCAGAAGCTATCCGCAAGGATTTTCCTATCCTCGACCGTCACGTATACGGCAAACCGCTTGTATATTTCGACAACACGGCAACATCGCAGACACCGCGCTGTGTTGTGGACGACATTACACGGATGTACTACACCCAAAAGGCCAATGTACACCGTGGAGTACACTGTCTGTCGCAGGAAGCGACGCTCTCTATGGAGAACACCCGCCGGCGTGTGCGCGAATTTATAAACGCCTCACACGACGAGGAAATAATTTTTACCCGCGGCACGACGGAGGCCATAAATCTTGTGGCATCGTCCTACGGGCAGCTGCTGCAGGCCGGCGATGAGATTATTCTCACCGTCATGGAGCACCACTCAAACATTGTGCCATGGCAGCTGTTGCAGCAACGTAGCGGAATAGTTATAAAAGTTGTTCCCATTGATTCCGACGGAGCTTTGGACATGGACACATTCCGCAGTCTCTTTTCCGAAAGAACGCGCCTTGTTTCCGTATGCCATATTTCCAACGTCCTCGGAACGGTGAATCCTGTAGCAGAAATATGCGACTATGCTCATTCTCACGGCGCTTTGGTGTGCGTGGACGGCGCTCAGGCTGTACCACACCTGAAAGTGGATGTACAAGCTATAGGAGCCGATTTCTATGCGTTCTCGTCGCACAAAATGTACGGACCCACAGGTATAGGTATTCTCTACGGCCGCAAGGAACTTCTTGAGGCTATGCCGCCTTATCAAGGTGGAGGCGAGATGATTGGTCATGTGAGCTTCAGCGGAACAACCTGGGCCGACCTGCCATATAAATTCGAGGCCGGCACACCGGATTTTGTGGATGCGTCAGCTTTTAAAACGGCAATGGACTACATGGACAATATTGGCATAGAAGCCATTGCCGCCCATGAGGAAGACTTGCTGGAATATGCAACCGAAGCAATGAATAAAGTTCCGGGAATGAGAATATTCGGAACAGCTCCGGGCAAAAGTGCAATTGTATCATTCCTCATTGGCAATGCACACCACTACGATACGGGCGTATTGCTCGACCGTATGGGTTTTGCCGTTCGCACAGGACACCATTGTGCCCAGCCGCTTATGGAAACGCTCGGTATAGAGGGTACGGTGCGAGCCTCCTTCGCAATGTACAACACACGCGAAGAAGTGGACGCCTTTGTGGCGGCTCTGCACAAAGTGGCTGCAATGTTATCTTAAGGGACGTCCTACAGGAACATTCGACGGGTTAGGCAATCCGCCGTTACCGGGGCGCTGTATGCCTCCTACAACATTAGGAACTCTGTTACCTCCCGGGTTAAGCTGCGGGGGGCGTGGTGCAGGTGCAGGAGCGGGAGGTGTCGGTGTTACTATTGAGCCGGGGCCGTTGCCAATCAGCGGCGGACGTGGTGGGACAGGCTTGTAGATAGGTCCGTAGTTCCAAACGGGAGTATTGTAATATGTGTTTCCGAGCCAGCCGTTGCCATACCAATATGGCGAAACACCTCCGGAAGATACATCCACTCCCATACCGAGATCGGCGCAGGCGGGAAGTGAAATCGCCGCAGTAATGGCTGCAAAAGCCATTGATGCTATTATCAGAATCTTTTTCATACACGGAGAGTTTAGTACATCATTTGAAATAATAACAAATAAATGTGCTTTTTTCCCGAAGCCCGAACAAGTTTGTACAATTATTTGTAACTTTGGTGTATGAAAATAACCGGAACAATAATACGCAATACAGGCAGCAGCTACATTGCTCGTACTCCGCAGGGTGAGGAAATCCGCTGCATGGTCAAGGGAAATTTCCGAATCAAAGGTATAAGAACCACCAACCCCGTTGCGGTCGGTGATGTGGTTGAGCTGTCGGACTGCGGATCCGATGGAGTTGCATTCATTACATCGGTTCTTCCGAGACGCAACTACATTATTCGTCGCGCAAGCAATCTATCAAAAGCATCGCATATAATTGCCGCCAACATTGATTGTGCGCTTCTGGTGATTACACTCTCCCACCCCACTACCTCATTGACGTTTATCGACCGCTTTCTTGCAACGTCCGAGGCTTATAACATCCCTGCCGTGCTGGCAATAAACAAGTGCGATTTGCTTGACGAACCGGAAGATCACGAACTTCTCGAGGCAGTGATGCATCTTTACAATTCTCTCGGTTATCCCTGTGTGCCGGTATCGGCAAAAACCGGGGAGGGACTCGATGCTCTTCGCGAGATTCTTCGCGACAAAGTTACTCTATTCTCGGGCAACTCCGGAGTTGGCAAAAGCACGCTTATAAATGCTCTTATTCCCGGGCTCGACTTGCGCACAGCCGAAATCAGCGCCGTGCACGACACGGGCATGCACACCACAACTTTCTCCGAAATGTTCACTATGCCCGAAGGCGGTGAAATTATCGACACTCCCGGTGTGCGAGGTTTTGGTG
Organism: uncultured Porphyromonadaceae bacterium; assembly: GCA_947175425.1. GTDB lineage: Bacteria > Bacteroidota > Bacteroidia > Bacteroidales > Muribaculaceae > CAG-873. The sequence continues at coordinate 13,358 of CAMWMR010000002.1, read as the reverse complement.
TTGTGGAATTTGAAAGAGAACAGGTGGGGCACTATTTCCCCGAGATTTTCCGCTTTTCCACGGACTGCCGCTTCGGCAACTGCACTCATACCCACGAACCCGGCTGCGCCGTTCGTGAGGCCGTGGACAATTTCCAAATTGCATCATCGCGATACACCTCCTATCTAAGTATTCTTGAAGAAACCGAGGACGGCGGCGACAAGTACCGCAAAGGGCATTAGGGATTGTACAGGTCGCGGTGATAAAAATTCATTATACTGCGAGCCTGCTCCAAAGCTGTGGCCGCTTCGCTATTGGGATTGATACGTACGGCCGCCGAGTAATGCCCTATCGCCGCCGACATATTCCCGCATTTCCATTCTATTTTTCCAAGCAGGTACAGCGCTTTTTCATCGGCTCCCGCAGGACTTGCATCTACAAGACTCTGCGCCATGGCACGCGCTTGTTCAAGCTCGTTATGGTTGATTTTTTGTAATATTTCCTCGTAAATATCCATATGACTATAAATAAATGGCCGGGCTGCATTTTGCTGCGCCCGGCCATGATTATGTTTCAGTGATTAGTCCATGCGGGGTTCACCGCGACCCGAAGTTTCGGAGTAGTCGTACATGTGTTCGTCCTCGTCGTCGCGAGAGCTTACCACAATGCTTTCGTACTCGCGGAGACCGGTACCTGCGGGGATAAGGTGACCGCAGATAACGTTTTCCTTCATACCTTCGAGGGGGTCGCTCTTGCCCTGGATAGCGGCTTCGTTGAGCACCTTGGTGGTTTCCTGGAAGGATGCCGCCGAGATGAAGCTGGAAGTCTGCAGAGCCGAACGTGTGATACCCTGAAGAATCTGTTCGGAAGTTGCGGGCTGGGCGTCACGCACGATAACCTGCTTGAGGTCGCGCTGTTTCAGCAGCGAGTTTTCATCGCGAAGCACGCGTGCAGTGATAATCTGACCGGCGTGGAGAGTTTCGCTGTCGCCTGCGTCAACCACATACTTCTTGCCCCAGATACGGTCGTTTTCTTCCATGAATTCGCGCTTGTCAACAACCTGTTCTTCGAGGAAGTTGGTATCGCCTGCATCAAGGATTTTGACTTTACGCATCATCTGACGCACGATAACTTCGAAGTGCTTATCGTTGATTTTCACACCCTGCATACGGTATACGTCCTGCACCTGGTTCACAATGTACTCCTGTACGGCTGTGGGACCCATGATGTTGAGGATGTCGGCGGGAGTGATTGCACCGTCGGAGAGGGGGGTGCCTGCACGTACAACATCGTTCTCCTGTACAAGAATCTGCTTGGACATGGGCACGAGGTACTTCTTGGGATCGCCGAAGCGGGGTGTAACGGTAATCTCACGGTTACCACGCTTGATTTTACCGAATTTGACTTCGCCGTCCACTTCGGAAACAATAGCGGGGTTGGAGGGGTTACGGGCTTCGAAGAGCTCGGTCACACGGGGAAGACCACCGGTGATGTCACCTACACCGCCTGCCGAACGAGAGATTTTTGCAAATGTCTCGCCGGGAGCAATGTTGTCGCCTTCCTTGAAGATGAGGTGCGCACCCACGGGAAGCGAGTATGTAGCCTCGATTTCGCCGTTGTCGCTGAGAATCTGCATAGAGGGAACATGCTGACGGTCGCGCGACTCAATAATCACACGGTCTTCGGTCTGAGCGTGTGCTTCGGTATCGTTGCGGTAGGTAACGTTTTCAATAAGGTCGACGTAGTGAACACGACCGGCCTTTTCGGAAATGATTACCGCGTTGAAGGGGTCCCATTCGGAAATTACATCGCCGGGCTTAACGGTATCGCCGTTGTTGAAGTATATTTTAGAACCGTACTGGATGGGAGCGCTCATAATCTGCATGCGTGTGTTGGCATCGATTATGCGCATTTCGGCCAGACGACCTACAACAACATTAACGCCGTCGGGACCTTCAACGGTACGGAGTTCTTCAATTTCGAGTTCACCGTCGTAGCGGGAAACGAGCTTGGAGGCTGCCGAAATGTTGGAAGCCACACCACCGACGTGGAATGTACGGAGTGTAAGCTGTGTACCCGGTTCACCGATTGACTGAGCAGCGATTACGCCGACAGCCTCGCCTTTCTGAACCATGCGGAGGTTCGAGAGGTTGCGGCCGTAGCACTTGGCACAAACACCGCGCTTGCTTTCACAGGTGAGTACGGAGCGGATTTCAACGCTTTCAATGGGTGAAGCATCGATAATATCGGCAGCATCATCGGAGATTTCTTCTCCTGCGGCGACAATGAGTTCGTTGGTGATGGGGTGAATGATATCGTGAACGGAAACACGTCCTACGATGCGTTCGCCAAGGGAAGCCACAACTTCGTCGTTGTTCTTGATGGCGGTGCACACAAGTCCGCGGAGGGTACCGCAGTCTTCTTCGTTAATGATAACGTCGTGGGCAACGTCAACGAGACGACGGGTAAGATAACCGGCGTCGGCGGTTTTAAGCGCCGTATCCGCAAGACCTTTACGAGCACCGTGAGTAGAGATAAAGTACTCAAGCACGGAGAGGCCTTCCTTGAAGTTCGCAAGAATCGGGTTTTCGATAATCTGACCGCCTTCGGCACCGGCTTTCTGTGGCTTGGCCATAAGACCACGCATACCGGCGAGCTGACGAATCTGGTCCTTAGAACCACGGGCACCGGAGTCAAGCATCATGTAGATAGCGTTGAAGCCTTGGTTTGCTTCGGCCATTTGCTTCATGAGAATGCCGGTAAGCTTAGTGTTTACGTGTGTCCAGATATCGATAATCTGCTGATAACGTTCTTTTTCGGAGATAACACCCATGGAATAGTTCATCATCACTTCTTCCACCTGACGGTATCCTTCGGCAACGATTTCCTCTTTTTCGGCGGGGATAAGCACGTCACCGAGGTTGAAGGACAAGCCGCCCTGGAACGCCATGCGGTAACCGAGGTTCTTGATATCGTCCAGGAACTGGGCGGAACGGGGAATACCGCATTTTTTGATTACGCGGGCAATGATGTCGCGGAGCGATTTCTTGGAAAGAATGGTGTTGATGTAACCTATTTCCTTGGGCACGTACTGGTTTACAAGCACGCGGCCTACGGAGGTGTTTTCCACGATGTGGCGCACGGGGTTGCCGTTTTCGTCAACATCGTCAACCATCACGGAGATGGGAGCGTGAAGAGTTACCTTGCCTTCGTTGTAAGCGATTTCGGCTTCTTCGGGACCGTAGAAAACGTGTCCTTCACCCTTGTCGCCTTTGCGGAGCTTGGTAATATAGTACAGACCGAGTACCATGTCCTGCGAGGGCACGGTGATAGGTGCTCCGTTAGCAGGGTTGAGGATGTTGTGGGCACCGAGCATAAGCATCTGGGCTTCGAGGATTGCCTCGTTGCCAAGAGGAAGGTGCACAGCCATCTGGTCACCGTCGAAGTCGGCGTTGAACGCGGTACATGCAAGAGGATGCAGCTGGATAGCTTTACCTTCGATAAGCTTGGGCTGGAATGCCTGGATACCGAGACGGTGCAGTGTCGGAGCACGGTTGAGCAGAACGGGGTGTCCTTTCATTACGTACTCGAGGATGTCCCAAACAACGGGTTCCTTGCGGTCGACGATTTTCTTGGCGCTCTTGACAGTCTTTACTATGCCGCGCTCGATGAGCTTGCGGATAATAAAGGGTTTGTAAAGTTCGGCAGCCATGTTTTTGGGCAGACCGCACTCGTGCATCTTGAGTTCGGGACCTACAACGATAACCGAACGTGCGGAGTAATCGACACGCTTACCGAGGAGGTTCTGACGGAAACGGCCCTGCTTTCCTTTGAGAGAGTCGGACAGAGACTTCAAAGGACGGTTTGCATCGCTCTTCACAGCCGACGACTTGCGGGAGTTGTCGAGGAGCGAATCGACAGCTTCCTGAAGCATACGCTTTTCGTTGCGAAGAATAACTTCGGGAGCTTTGATTTCGATGAGACGTTTCAGACGGTTGTTACGGATAATTACTCGACGATAGAGGTCGTTGAGGTCGGAAGTAGCAAAACGGCCGCCGTCCAGGGGCACGAGAGGACGCAACTCGGGAGGAGTTACAGGCACTGCCTGAAGAATCATCCACTCGGGTTTGTTGCGATGACGCGAAGCGCGGAACGATTCCACTACCTGCAGACGCTTGAGAGCCTCGGTTTTGCGCTGCTGCGAACCTTCCTGGTTTGCCTGACGGCGAAGATCGTAGCTGAGGGTATCGAGGTCGAGGTCGCGAAGAAGCTCGTAAATGGCTTCGGCACCCATTTTTGCAACGAACTTGTCGGGGTGTCCGTCCTCGAGGAGCTGATTTTCACGGGGAAGGTTATCGAGAACTTCGAAGTATTCTTCCTCGGAAAGGAGGTCGAGACGTGAAACGCCTTCGGCAGCTCCGGGGTTGATAACTACGTAGCGTTCGTAGTAAATAACCGCATCGAGTTTTTTGGAGGGGAGACCGAGGAGGTATCCTATTTTATTGGGGAGCGAGCGGAAGTACCAGATGTGAGCCACAGGAACAACAAGGCGGATGTGTCCCATGCGTTCGCGGCGCACTTTTTTCTCGGTGACTTCTACGGAGCAGCGGTCGCAGACGATACCCTTGTAACGAATGCGTTTGTATTTGCCGCAGTGGCATTCGTAGTCCTTTACAGGACCGAAAATGCGTTCGCAGAACAGACCGTCGCGCTCGGGCTTGTAAGTACGGTAGTTGATAGTTTCCGGCTTGAGAACCTCACCGCTCGACTTTGCGAGAATCTCCTCGGGCGAAGCGAGCCCGATGGAGATTTTCGAAAAGACGTTTTTTGCTTTATTTTCTTTTCTAAAAGCCATATATAGAAGTGCTTGTATCTTTGTTAGGAAGGTATCAGTTCTCCAGGTTGATGCTCAGGCCGAGGCCGCGGAGCTCATGGAGGAGCACGTTAAGAGATTCGGGGATTCCGGGAGTGGGCATGGCATCGCCTTTGACAATAGCTTCGTAGGCTTTGCTGCGGCCGTTCACGTCGTCGCTCTTGATAGTGAGGATTTCCTGGAGGATGTGGGCGGCGCCGAAAGCTTCGAGCGCCCAAACTTCCATTTCACCGAAACGCTGGCCACCGAACTGTGCTTTACCGCCGAGAGGCTGCTGGGTGATGAGCGAGTACGGACCGATAGAACGGGCATGCATCTTATCCTCAACCATGTGGCCGAGTTTGAGCATGTAGATTACTCCTACGGTAGCGGGCTGGTCGAAACGTTCGCCGGTGCCGCCGTCGTAGAGGTAAGTCTTGCCATAGCGGGGAAGACCGGCCTTGTCGGTCCATGCGTTGAGGTCGTCCATGGAGGCGCCGTCGAAAATGGGAGTGGCGAATTTTTCGCCGAGCTCGCGTCCTGCCCAGCCAAGTACGGTTTCGAATACCTGACCGAGGTTCATACGCGAAGGCACACCAAGCGGGTTGAGGACAATGTCCACGGGAGTACCGTCGGCAAGGAAGGGCATATCTTCCTGACGTACAATGCGGGATACAATACCTTTGTTACCGTGACGACCCGCCATTTTGTCACCAACGCTGATTTTGCGCTTCTTGGCAATGTAAACCTTGGCAATCTGCATGATACCGGAGGGCAGTTCGTCACCGATAGAGATGTCGAACTTCTTACGCTTGAGTTCGGTATCGATTTCTTTCGACTTCTGGAGGTAGTTCACAACAGTGCGACGGATGAGGTCGTTGGTGTGACGGTCGGAAGTCCAGTTGCTCAGGTTAAGAGTATCGTACTTGATGTTGCGCAGCGCCGATGCGGTGAATTTGGCACCCTTGGGCACGATTTCGCTGCCGAGGAAGTCGAACACGCCGTCGGAAGTCTTTCCGTCGGTGAGAACCATAAGTTTGTCGACAAGCACTGTGAGGAGCGCGTCAAGTTTTGCTTCGTACTCTTCGTCGAGCTTGGGAAGAATGGCATTGGTGCTCTTGCCGCGTTTTTTCTTGGCGGCACGGGAGAAGAGGTTGGTTCCGATAACCACGCCTTTGAGAGAGGGCGAAGCCTTGAGGGAAGCGTCCTTAACATCGCCGGCCTTGTCGCCGAAGATTGCACGGAGAAGTTTTTCCTCGGGGGTGGGGTCGCTCTCGCCTTTGGGAGTGATTTTACCAATCATGATGTCGCCGGGAACAACATGTGCGCCGACACGGATAATACCGCGTTCATCGAGGTCCTTGGTGGCGTCTTCGCTCACGTTGGGGATATCGGAAGTGAGTTCTTCCATACCGCGTTTTGTCTCGCGCACTTCAAGGGCATATTCGTCCACGTGTACGGAGGTGAGGATATCGTCGCGAACAACACGTTCATTGAGCACGATTGCGTCCTCATAGTTATATCCCTTCCAGGGCATGAACGCAACTTTGAGGTTGCGGCCGAGCGCGAGCTCGCCGTTTTCGGTAGCATAACCTTCGGTGAGGATATCGCCGGCTTTAACACGCTGTCCCTTGGAGCAAATGGGACGGAGGTCGATAGTTGTGCTCTGGTTTGTTTTGCGGAACTTGGGAATGTGATATTCCTTTACAGCATCTTCAAAGGCTACAAATTCGTCCTCTTCGGAACGGTCGTAGCGGATACGGATAACTGTAGCGTCGACAAATTCAATAACGCCGTCGCCTTCGGCAGTAATCTGAGTGCGGCTGTCGCGTACAAGCTGAGCTTCAATACCGGTACCTACAATAGGAGCCTCGGAGCGCATGAGGGGAACTGCCTGACGCATCATGTTCGAACCCATGAGAGCACGGTTGGCGTCGTCGTGTTCAAGGAAGGGGATGAGCGATGCAGCGATTGAGGCAATCTGTGTGGGCGATACGTCCATAAGCTCGATTTGGGACGGGGGCACAACGGGGAAGTCGGCATCGCGACGAGCTTTTACAGTCTTGCGGATGAAAGTACCGTCGGGATTGAGGGGCGCGTTACCCTGCGCGATTGTCTTGCCTTCTTCGATTTCGGCGGTGAGGTAAACAACTTCGTCGTTGTCGAGAATAACTTTGGAATCCTCTACGCGACGGTACGGAGTTTCAATGAAGCCGAGTTCGTTGATTTTGGCGTAAACGCAAAGCGAGCTGATAAGACCGATGTTAGGACCTTCAGGGGTTTCAATAGGACAGAGACGGCCATAGTGGGTATAGTGAACGTCTCGCACCTCGAAGCCGGCACGCTCGCGGGAAAGACCGCCGGGGCCGAGAGCCGACATACGACGCTTGTGAGTTATTTCGGCCAGCGGGTTTGTCTGGTCCATGAACTGCGAAAGCGCGTTGGTGCCGAAGAAGGTATTTATTACCGAGCTTATTGTTTTAGCGTTGATAAGGTCGGTGGGAGTGAACACCTCGTTGTCGCGAACGTTCATACGCTCACGGATTGTACGGGACATGCGGTTAAGACCTACACCGAACTGGTTGTAGAGCTGCTCGCCCACAGTGCGCACACGACGGTTGGAGAGGTGGTCGATATCGTCGACATCGGCGTTGCTGTTGATAAGCTCGATAAGGTAACGGATAATGGCGATGATGTCCTCTTTGGTGAGAACTTTCACATCCATATCGGTTTTAAGACCGAGCTTGCGGTTGATGCGGTAGCGGCCAACTTCGCCGAGGTCGTAACGTTTTTCGGAGAAGAAGAGGTTGGTGATAACTTCACGCGCACTTGCTTCGTCCGGCGGCTCGGCGTTACGCAGCTGTCGGTAAATGTACTGGATAGCTTCCTTTTCGCTATTGGAGTTATCCTTGCTGAGGGTGTTGAAGATTATGGAGTAGTCCACAGCGCCGGCTTCTTCCTTGTGAACGAGCACATAGGGAACACCTGCAGCGAGGATTGTCTCAACATTTTCTTCTGTAATTTCTTCTTCTCGGTCTACAATAACATCGGTACGTTCGATTGTGGAAACTTCACCGGTGTCGGTATCAACAAAATCTTCCACCCATGTTTTCACAACACGAGCGGCAAGCTTGCGGCCAATCATCTTGCGAAGATTGGTCTTGTTGGCTTTCACCTCTTCGGCGAGACCGAAAATTTCGATGATGTCCTTGTCGGTTTCAAGACCGATTGCGCGAAGCAGTGTGGTTACGGGTAATTTCTTCTTACGGTCAATGTAAGCGTACATCACATTGTTGATGTCCGTAGCAAACTCAATCCATGAACCGCGGAAGGGAATGATTCGTGCCGAATAAAGTTTTGTACCATTTGCGTGCTGGCTTTGGCCGAAGAACACGCCGGGCGAACGGTGAAGCTGTGAAACAACAACACGTTCGGCACCGTTGATAACAAAGGTACCTTGTTCGGTCATATAAGGAATCTGTCCCAGATAAACATCCTGGATTTCGGTAGCGAAATCTTCGTGTTCGGGGTCGGTACAGGAAAGTTTCAGCTTTGCCTTGAGGGGCACGCTGTAGGAATATCCGCGCTTTAGACATTCGTCAATGGTATACCGGGGAGGGTCGATATAATAATCGAGGAATTCGAGCTGGAAGTTGTTGCGAGTGTCCGAAATGGGGAAATTCTCGGCAAATACTTTGTAAAGGCCTTCGTTTGTACGACGTTCGGGGGGAGTGTCGAGCTGGAAGAAGTCGCGGAACGACTTTAGCTGCACCTCCAGAAAGTCGGGGTAAGGAAGGGGATTCTTTACCGAAGCAAAGTTAATTCGTGGTTTAACTATCGGAGCTGACATGTAAGAAAAAATGTAACCGTAAAGTAAAAACTTTTTTGAAAAAAGCCGCTTAAAAAACAGCAATTGCGGAGTCGTCTGCACGGCTGCGCTACGGCAGCGCCAATCGGTTGAAAGAGCAAAGCTTGCCGAACAGACGCCGCTATAAGCGGCAAAAAGATAGAGAAGAGATAAATGACACAAAAGGTTAAGAATCTCCCACGAAGGGGATTCTTAACCCAAGTACCTGATTAACAGGCAATATTATTTGAGTTCAACCTCAGCGCCAACTTCTTCGAGCTGAGCTTTGAGACCTTCAGCTTCAGCTTTGGCGAGACCTTCTTTGAGGGTGTTAGGAGCACCGTCAACGAGTTCTTTGGCTTCTTTGAGGCCAAGACCGGTGAGTTCTTTAACGAGCTTAACTACTTTGAGTTTTTCGCCACCTGCATTTTTGAGGATAACGTCGAAGCTGGTTTTTTCTTCAGCAGCTGCACCGGCAGCGGCGGGACCTGCAGCAACAGCAACAGCGGCTGCGGCGGGTTCGATACCGTATTCTTCCTTGAGGATCTGGGCAAGTTCGTTTACTTCCTTGACAGTGAGGTTTACGAGTTGTTCAGCAAAAGCTTTTAAATCTGCCATTTTTGTATAATTTTTGTAGGTTTTTTAATCTTTGGATTAGTTTTCTTTCTTCGAAAGAGTTTCGAGGATGCCGTGGATAGTACCGGCACCGCTTTGAAGAGCGGAAATAACGTTCTTGGCGGGCGACTGGAGAAGTCCGATAACATCGCCAATGAGTTCGTTCTTGCTCTTGATGGATGCGAGTGCATCAAGCTGGTCAGCGCCGATGTAAACGGTCTCTTCAACGTAAGCACCTTTGAGAACGGGCAGTGTGTCGCCTTTCTTTACGAAATCCTTAAGGAGCTTGGCGGGAGCGTTACCAACATTTGTGCACATAATGGATGTAGCACCCTTCATTACACCGTAAAGTTCGGAGTAATCGCCTTCGAGAGTTTCGAGGGCTTTGTGAAGGAGGGTGTTTTTAACAACCATGAGCTTGATGTCGGCATTGAAACAAGCGCGACGGAGCTCGGAAGTTTTTTCTGCATCCAATCCGGCTGTTTCTACAAGATAGAAACCGTTGTAGGCACGGATGGTATCGGCAATTTTATTTATGATGAGTGCTTTATCTTCCTTTTTCATGTTGTCGTTGTATTGGAGGTTTAAGCTTCAATCGATTTGGGGTCGATTTTGACGCCCGGACTCATTGTGCTGGAAAGATAAATGCTCTTGATGTATGTACCCTTTGCGGTAGCGGGTTTAAGCTTGATGAGAGTAGCAACGAATTCACGTGCATTGTCGCTCATCTGGTCGGGGTTGAACGAAACTTTTCCGATGGAAGAGTGAACGATACCGTTCTTGTCCACCTTGAAGTCGATTTTACCCTTTTTAACTTCCTCTACGGCCTTAGCAACGTCGTTTGTCACAGTGCCGCTTTTGGGGTTAGGCATTAGTCCGCGGGGACCAAGAACACGTCCCAGAGCACCAATCTTACCCATGATAGCGGGTTGGGTTATGATAACGTCGACGTCGGTCCAACCACCTTTAATTTTCTCGATGTATTCATCAAGACCTACGTAGTCGGCACCGGCGGCTTTGGCGGCAGCTTCGGCGTCGGGAGTACAGAGTACGAGCACGCGCACTTGTTTACCAGTGCCGTGAGGCAAGGTTACAACGCCACGTACCATCTGGTTTGCCTTGCGGGGGTCAACGCCCAGACGAACGTCGATGTCAAGCGAGGCATCAAAGCGAGTGAAAGTCATTTCTTTCACGAGCTCGACGGCTTCAGCCAAAGTGTAAGTCCTCCCTGCTTCAAGCTTGGATAGGGCCAACTTTTGATTTTTGGTAAGTTTACTCATATCAAGTGAAGTTTATTAGTTATTAGAGGGGAACTCTCCTTTGACGGTGATACCCATACTTCTGGCTGTACCGGCAACCATTCGCATAGCGGATTCTATGGTAAAGCAGTTGAGGTCGGACATTTTGTCGGCAGCAATGGCCTGCACCTGTTCCCAGGTAATTGCAGCTACTTTGGTACGGTTAGGTTCCTTGGAACCGCTCTTGATTTTAGCGGCTTCTTTGAGCTGTACGGCAACCGGGGGAGTTTTAACAACGAAGTCGAAAGATTTGTCGGTGTAGTAAGTAATAACTACAGGAAGAATCTTACCGGCTTTGTCCTGAGTGCGGGCATTGAATTGCTTGCAAAATTCCATGATGTTGATACCCTTCGAACCGAGCGCGGGGCCTACAGGAGGCGAAGGATTGGCAGCACCACCTTTAATCTGCAATTTGATTTGTCCAGCAATTTCTTTAGCCATGGTTTAAAACTTAAAAATTAATTATTCTGCGCAAAGAAAAACCCTTGTTCCGCTCGTAACATAGCGGCGTCGGGGAAGAAAATCATTCACGCTCCACTTGCGAGTTCTCAAGCTCGAGAGGCGTTTTGCGGTCGAAGATTTTAATAGAGACTTTAAGTTTGCGTTTTTCGGGATTCACCTCCTCGATAACGCCGTGGAAGTCCTTGAACGGGCCATCGGTTACTTTTACCTGCTCACCAACAATAAAATCGCTTTCGGGCTCTGCCAATTCATCGGCAGCACCAAGCATACGCATTACTTCGGCTTCGCGGAGACGCTCGGGCTGTGAGGCCTTTTCACGGCCACGAAGGAAATCAATTACGTTTGTTGTGTTGGTAAGTTCGTGAATTACTTCACCTGTGAGAATGGCCTCGATGAAAACATAACCGGAATAGAGGTTCTTTTCTTTAATCACCTTTTTCCCGTTACGAAGTGTCATCACCTTCTCCGTGGGGATGAGAACCTGAAACACGTAGTTGCCAAGGTCGGAACGCTTCATTGAACCTTCAATGATTTCCTTCACCTGAGCTTCCTTTCCGGAAATAGCACGCAGGACGTACCATCCGCGGACGAGTTTATTCTTCTGCTCCATTTTTTCCACTGTGTAGGTAGGACTAAAGCTTAAAGGCTATAAATAAAATGCATAAGCCTGTCGACAATCTGATCCATGATGAATATTATCAGAGCGATAATTACGGAAGCAATCATCACGATGATAGCCGACTTTATAAGCTGCTTCTTCGAGGGCCAGGAGGTTTTGTAACGGAGTTCGTCGTAAGCCTCCTGTATATTCGCAAGTAGTTTTAAATTTTTCATTTGTTGTCTTTTTAGCACGGGTTGAGAGACTCGAACTCCCGACACCTGGTTTTGGAGACCAGTGCTCTACCAACTGAGCTAAACCCGTATGTTAAAAGCGCCGTACTTGCCGGAGCTTTCCGGCGCTTTTGATATTGTTTCGGCTAAAGATTAGTCGAGGATTTCGGTGATCTGACCGGAACCTACAGTGCGGCCACCTTCACGGATAGCGAAGCGGAGACCCTGGTCGCAAGCTACGGGGTTGATGAGTTCCACGATGATTTCTACGTGGTCACCGGGCATTACCATTTCTACACCTTCGGGAAGAGTGATTTCACCGGTTACGTCGAGAGTACGGATGTAGAACTGGGGACGGTAGTGGTTGTGGAAGGGAGTGTGACGGCCGCCTTCTTCCTTCTTGAGGATATATACAGAAGCTTTGAACTTGCTGTGGGGCTTAACAACTCCGGGGTGGCAGATTACCATACCACGTTTGATGTCTTTCTTGTCGATACCGCGGAGGAGGAGACCTACGTTGTCACCTGCTTCACCCTGATCGAGAAGTTTGCGGAACATTTCAACGCCGGTAACGGTTGATTTGAGGTTAGCGCCGAGACCCATGATCTGAACTTCGTCACCAACTTTAACAACGCCGGTTTCGATACGACCGGTAGCTACAGTACCACGACCGGTGATGGAGAATACGTCTTCAACAGGCATGAGGAAGGGTTTGTCCACGTCGCGGGGAGGCAGGGGAATCCAGTTGTCAACAGCGTCCATGAGTTCCATTACCTTAGCTTCCCATTCGGGTTCACCGTTGAGGGCGCCGAGAGCAGAGCCACGGATGATAGGAGTTTCGTCACCGTCGTATTCGTATGCAGACAGGAGGTCGCGCATTTCCATTTCAACGAGGTCGAGGATTTCTTCGTCGTCAACGAGGTCGCACTTGTTGAGGAAAACTACGATACGGGGAACGTTTACCTGACGAGCGAGAAGGATGTGCTCGCGAGTCTGGGGCATAGGACCGTCAGTACCTGCAACTACGATGATAGCACCGTCCATCTGAGCAGCACCGGTAACCATGTTCTTAACGTAGTCGGCGTGTCCGGGGCAGTCAACGTGAGCGTAGTGACGATTAGCGGTTTCGTATTCAACGTGGGCAGTGTTGATAGTAATACCACGTTCTTTTTCTTCGGGAGCGTTGTCGATCTGGTCGAAGGACTTCACTTCGGAGAGACCCGCTTTAGCCAGTACGGTGGTAATGGCGGCAGTAAGGGTAGTTTTGCCGTGGTCAACGTGGCCGATAGTACCAATGTTGACATGGGGCTTGGTTCTTTCGAATTTCTCTTTAGCCATAACTGTGCTTTATTATATTATAAGTATTAAATTTCTAACAACCAGCCACGATAATGCAGTTAGCACTACCGGGGCTACGACTTAGAGCCGATGGCGGGATTTGAACCCGCGACCTCTTCCTTACCAAGGAAGTGCT
>CAMWMR010000001.1 GCA_947175425.1 uncultured Porphyromonadaceae bacterium | reverse complement strand
ACACGAAAGTAGGAGATAAACACCCTATGATTAGTGTTTACCTCCTACTCGATTAGTGTCAATACAACCGGGATTAAATCCAACGTGTATATGCGAAGTCCTGGCGATGAGGGAGCTCGGCATTCTTGGGATAGAGACGGAATCCGTAGCGGAAAACGCCTGCATCTTTTACTTTAGTGGTAAGTTCGAATGTCACGTGGTCGCCATCCTGCTTAACAATCTTGAACTGTTCGGTACGCGACAAGTGTTCCAAACCATCGGCCTGACGGTATACAACCATTTCAAGTCCGAGGTCTCGGCCAAGTCCTTTGGAGTCGATTGTAACTTCTACATGGAAAGGTTCTCCGGTGAGTGAAGCCGACATTTCGCCGCTATGACGAACCTCGAGGACATTGATGCTGTCCCATGCTTGAGCAACACGTTCTTTCCATGCAACAATATTCTTTGCAAGCGCAAAATTTTCGGCGGCAAGCTGTTTGCTGCGAGCGGCTTCTTTATTGTAGAAACGATCGATATAATCGTCGATCATACGCTTCATGGTGAAGTGAGGAGCTATATCACCAATAGAGCCCTTGATGTACTGAATCCACTTGGGAGAGTAGCCGGCCGAATTCTTTTCGAAGTAGAGAGGAATAATCTCATTTTCGAGCATTGAATATATGGTAGCTGCGTCAAGCTTGTCCTGCTGAGCCTGGTCGGTGTAAGTACGCTTGTCGGTAAGTGCCCAGCCGGCGTGTTCGTTGAAACGATATCCTTCGTACCACCAACCGTCCAGAACAGAGAAGTTAAGCACACCGTTCATTTCAGCCTTTTCTCCGGATGTTCCGGAAGCTTCGAGAGGACGAGTGGGAGTGTTGAGCCAAATATCAACACCGGTAACAAGGCGCTTAGCCACAATCATGTTGTAGTCCTCGAGGAAAATAATCTTTCCAAGGAACTGGGGCATGTGGCTGATTTCGATAATGCGCTTGATCAAGCCTTGTCCGGCAGCATCGGCGGGATGAGCTTTTCCTGCAAAAATGAACTGAACAGGGAACTGTTCGTTGTTCACAATCTTGGCAAGACGGTCAAGGTCGGTAAAGAGAAGGTGAGCACGTTTATAGGTGGCGAAGCGACGGGCAAAACCAATGATAAGCGCCTTGGGATTGATTTTATCCACAATATTCATTACTGCGGAAGGATCACCCTGGTTTGCGAGCCATTTTTCTTTAAAGTCGCGGCGAACAAAGTTTATGAACTTGTTCTTCATGGTTTCGCGCATCTTCCAGATTTCTTCATCAGGCACCGAGAAGATACCTTTCCATGCTTCGGGATCGCTTTGGTTTTCGAATACCTGCGGGCCGAGTTTCTGCCAATAGAACTCTTTCCACTCCGAAGCTGCCCATGTCGGCATATGAACACCATTGGTTACATAGCCCACATGACTTTCTTCCCAAGAGTAGCCCTTCCAGATACCGGAGAACATTTTTTTGGAAACTTCGCCGTGAAGCCAGCTTACGCCGTTTGCTTCCTGACAGGTGTTGAGCGCGAAAACACTCATGGAGAAACGTTCGTTTGTATCGGGATTCTCGCGACCCATGTTCATAAGGTCATGCCAGCCAATGCCGAGTTTAGCGGGGAATTCACCCATGTATTTTCCAAACAGACCTTCGTCAAAATAGTCGTGGCCGGCAGGAACGGGTGTGTGTACTGTGTAAAGGCCGCTTGCTCGAACGAGCTCAAGGGCAACATTGAAATCAAGCCCCTTGTCCTGTACATATTCAACAAGACGCTGAAGGTTGAGGAGCGCCGCATGACCTTCGTTGCAATGGTATAGCTCGGTATTGATGCCAAGTTTGCGAAGCATGAGAATACCTCCGATACCAAGCAGATACTCCTGTTTGATTCGGTTTTCCCAATCGCCGCCATAAAGTTTATGGGTGATGGGGCGGTCGAACTCGGAGTTCATGTCGAAGTCGGTGTCAAGCAGGTAAAGCTTCATTCGACCGACATTTACTCGCCAGATATGTGAATAAATTATACGGCCGGGGTAGGGTACTTCGAGAATCATCGGACGGCCATCTTCTTCCATCACCTGCTCGATGGGGAGCTGGTTGAAGTTCTGAGGCTCGTAGTTGGCAATCTGCTGACCGTCGACACTCAGGCTTTGTGTAAAATAGCCGTAACGATAAAGGAAACCTACGGCTGTCATATCCACGCAGCTGTCGGATGCTTCTTTTATATAGTCACCCGCAAGAACGCCCAGACCGCCGGAATATATCTTAAGGCAGTTGCACAAACCGTATTCCATTGAGAAATAGGATACGGAAGGTACATCCTTGCGCATGGGCTTGCTCATGTAGGTTTTGAAATCGTTGTATACTCGTTTGATTTCGGTCATGAGAGCCTCATCGGCAATGATTTCGGCTATACGTTCTGAAGTAAGCTGTTGAATGAGAATGACAGGGTTTTCACCCGTTTTACGCCACTGCTCGGGATTGATTGAACGGAAAAGCGCTTTAGCTTCGCTGTTCCACACCCACCAAAGGTTTTTGGCGAGTTCTTCAAGAGGCTTAAGCTGAGCGGGGAGCTCGGCCTTCACCGTGATGTCACGCCAAACGGGGGCATTGGTTTTGCTTACAGATAGTTTCATTTTTATAATTTGATTGTTCGTTACTATTTTAAGTTTCGCACGTCACGCTGCTCCAAAGCTTTGCAGCAGGCGGCGTCGTAAAATTTTATAAAATCGGACCACTGAGCCTTGGATGCAGTATTCATGGCCGCGTTACGAATTTTTGCGGTGGTTTGGTCATCGCAATTCATCATCTGTTTAAGATTGTTCGCAATGTTTTCAACAACTTCGGCGTAATTGGAATCGGTTCTTTTTAGAACGGAAACTCCGCAGTTCTCAAGCCCCTTCACACAGTTTGCTTCAACCCACATGCCAAAACCGGCGAGGGTAGTAGTGAGCGTAGGCACGCCAAAGGCCACACTCTCCATAGGGGTATATCCCCACGGTTCATAATATGATGCAAAAACGGTGGCGTCAAGGCCAGGCAATAGTTGATAATATGTCAGGTTGAAAATTCCGTCATCGCCGTCAAGATAGCACGGTACATATATAACACATACGCTCGAATTTGCGTCATTGGCGAACGACAACGAATGAATATACCCGTTTACAGGATCTTCCCGGTAGTTATGCAAATTATGAGTTATGACAGGATCGCTCAAGCGTCCGGCACAACCTTGCTCTATGGCATGTTTCAAATCTACGCGAGGCCCTGCGCTCCACGCAGGTACCATAACAAATGCGAGCACGCGACGGGAACATCCCGATTGTTCGAGTTTTTTCAAGGCGTCCAGATAAACATCCAGTCCTTTATTGCGAAATTCACATCTGCCGGAGGTCGCCACAATAAATGTATCATCATTAAAGTCTATTCCGGTGAGAGCTTTGCCAACTTCAAGCATGCGATTGCGAGCTTTGTTTCTGGCGGCATTATATCTGTTTTTTGCAGGCACAAAATTCAGCTCGAATCCGTTTGGAGTAACCTCAGGCCTGATACCTAACAATTGTTCGGCTTCTGTGGCTGTAACATCGCTTACTGTTGTAAAACAATCGGCATTCCATGCAGCGGCTTTTTCCAACGAGTGTTTGGACTGCATATTGAGTTCTGCAGCCATTTGGTCACCGTTATAGTTCCTGAGATAGTCGTATAACGGTTTGCCATTGCCACAAATACTTCTGCCGATACTTGTTGCGTGGGTTGTAAAAATCGTAGCCACTTCCGGCATCTCGGCTTTAAGCTGCAACAAACCCATTGCGGTTGTCCATTCATCAAACAGAGCAACGACTTTATCAGGATTTACTTTAAGCCAGTTGATGAGGCTTTCTATTACGACAGCAGCCGACCTTGCAAAAGCACAGCCCTCATCGTAATCACCATACGCATGCAGCGAGTCTACATTATATAGTTCCCACATTTTGCCGTAGGCTTCGTCCTTTGTAGCATACATGCCGTCAAACTTTACAAGAACGGCCAAAGGACGACCCGGAACGTCCCAACGCCCGGCTCTTACTTCAACGCCTTCCGGAAGCATGGCCTCTTTAACCCATCGTGATAAAGGATTACGCACAGGAATAAATGAAGGAGAGGGGTGTTCTTCTGTCCAAACATCAGGTCCTATGAATATAAGTTTATCGCCGAATTGTTCTTTTAGAGTCTTTGCTTTTGTGGATAGCACTGTATAAATGCCTCCTATTTTATTGCAAACTTCCCAACTTGTCTCAAAAAACAAATCAATATGTTGGCTGCATATCTCCATATATCTTGAATTTCTCAAATTTGGAAGTGCAAAAGTACTTATTATTTTCCATAAATGCAAATACTTGAAAAGTAATGAATCATTAAAACATCCTCGCCAAAAATAGTTTAAGAAAATCTGAGAGTCAAGTATCAAAGCACATGTTATACTGATTATATTCTAATATTCAATCAGTTAACATCTTTAGATGTCATTCCGGGAATTATTGTTATTAGCAAAAATTCAAACTTCAACCACAATGATTTTTTTAACCGGTATTGCATGAATGGGAATTTATTAATAACTTTGCACCGCAAAAAAGCCGCAATAGCTCAGTTGGTAGAGCATTTCATTCGTAACGAAAAGGTCATGGGTTCGAGTCCCATTCGCGGCTCAAGTTTTTAAGTTATTGACGAATTGGTTTTTAGACAATCTTTGAGAGGTGCCTAAAAACCTTTTTTTATTGCCTCCTGCAAAATACGTTTATCAGTGATGAATTTAGAAAGACGTATAGCAGCAAATACGGCTCTTTCATTAAATAATGCATTAGAATTCAAAGTTTGTTACAGATTGGCCATTTAAACCAATTCTGGCTTTATTCCAAATGAGACATCAACGTTATATAATAACGCAATGTAAACATCTGATTGGCAATAGTCATATATAGCTTCAAAGCTAAAAGAAAAAGCCGTGTAGCACAAATGCATTACATGCACACAAATCTTTACGCTTGAATAATTTAGTGAATAATGAGTTGTTACGAATCATTCGAAAAATCTCCTTAACAATTCACATCAGAAGCACCTGGTAGAGTATTGTTCACGCAGTGAATTTAACATAATATACATTATAGAACAAAAGATCAACCCGGAATTATAAAGAACAACATCATTCGCCGCATATCGCCGCGAGATTTCACATTGCCGAACGGCGGTCGTGTTCAACACCCCCGGAACGATTACGCAAAGGCAATTATAACAAACAAGAACAAGCGAAATTTGAAAAGGAATTACGCATGGCGAATCGGTATGCGAACGGCGGTCATACAATCGAATTTGCCGCGAACGACACCGCATCGTATGATGTGTTATTTGACGGATTAAAAGCCGATTTCAAATCGACATCATCACCCGGAAACATTGTGAAATATGCAAAACACGCCGTTCGCGAACAAGGTGCGGACATCGTGTTGTTTGAATTTACATCATTCGGTACAAACTACATCGAAGAAATTGAAAAGCAGAAACGCATCGGCATACATGGTCGGTATTTATTACCGGGAGATTCAACGATATATGTATTCAAAAAAAAATCAACCCTCGACCGAAATCGAGAGTTGTAGCGGTGCGTCCCCCGAAATGAATCGAGTTGTCATGCCCCTTGTCCGATGAATTTAACGTCTATCGGCATCAAGACGGTGCAAATTTAATGCAATATTTTGATTCACGCAAATTTTGCGTTGCTTTTTAATCGTTTTCGGGCGATAATGCACGCATAATTTCGCGTGATGTCGGTTCATCATCACCCCACCTGCATTTGTCATGTTTACAAATGATGAATTGCGGAAAACCGATGAATCGCGGTTCATTGTCGGCGAATGTCGGTTCATATACATCAAAACCTCGCCATTGCCCGATGTGTTGTGCGCCGTCATAAATTGATGATTTCGCCATATCAACGGCGCGTTGAAATTGATTGAATGCGCAAATTTACGCATTCCCTCGCATTTCGTGCAGCTAAATGTATAATTAGGCAATTTCGCACCAACATACGTTTTGCGTGTGAGGTCAGAGATTTTTTATTATTAAGATCATAAGCTGTATATAAAGAATCTGCCGGATTATCTATTTTCAAATTCCAGAATTCTCCAATATTAAAATTTATAACATTTCTATAATTAGATATTTAACACTGTTAAACTACATTATTTTGCAACAGTTTAGTCGACGAGAATGTTATAATTACAGACATTACTTAGATTCGTTCGATAAATTAAATTCTCATAAAATCATTTACAGGATTTGTACGCTAAATACTCGCTGTTTTGTATTGTTAACAGTTTGACGAACGTCAGATCTTATTAAAGTTTGTAAACGCGACTACTATTCACGATTGCAAACAAGGAATATATTCACCAAATGGCGTAATTAAATTTATCTTTGTAAATTGTGTGATTAGCCAATACCTCCCGGAAACGACCAATTAACATAGACAACTCGACTTATCTCATTCAAGACATCGTACATTTAGAAATATTCACATTCTTCAGAACGTACACATACCCAATATTTTACGCATGTTTATTACAGATTTGCTCAAACTTTTAAATGTCAGACCCTTAACTGATACTTTAGCCAGCCTTGAGACACATACGAATCTGTATACCAACTATTTAACAACCATTATCTAAAGTAGTATCTCAACCATACGGGAACTGTTTCAATATCTGCACATCCATGAATTTAAATTCGTTAATTGCAAAAGTAGAATTGTAATTCACACATGTAAGTAACAGTTTAAGATGCGGAATTTTAGTTTTTAAACAGTGAATTTGCAAATTAAAATATGATTTACTAAATTTGCAACATCAAAAAATTAGCATTCTAAAACATGGAAAATAGCGAACGAAGCCCAATTATTGAAAGATTATGCCGTTTTATAGAATTCAGCGGCCTTTCCAGTTCTCAATTTGCTGATAAAGCACGTATCCCCCGCCCCAGCCTTTCCCAAATGCTGCATGGGAGAAACAAATCGCTTAATAACCAAATTTTGGCCAAACTTAATTCTGCCTTCCCGGAACTTAACATCGTGTGGTTGCTATTTGGCACGGGAGATATGCTTGCAAATGTAAATATTGAAACCTCAGAGCGTCAAAATGGTCTTTTTGAGCCTAATTTCATAGAGGAATTTCCTGTAAATGAAGACGATTCTAATTCGGATGTGAATGTAAATTTTGAGGATCAATCTGACAAATCCGTGCAAAATGATGTTAAGGAAACTGCTTCTGCAAAAATTGACAGCAATTCTGACGTAAGAAGCAACGTTGGAGAGATACCGAATGTTAAAAGTTTTACATCACGAGAACCTTTGTCATCCACATCTGTGCCAAAGAACTCAGCTAAAAAAGTAACATCAATTATAGTTCTTTATTCTGACGGTAGCTTTGAGACATTCACACCTGCCGGTGAACTATAATACTCTCGAATGCTGAACAGATTCACACATGTCGAAACATCAATCCATCGGCGATATAATAGTGTACTCATTGTATAATACATTTTAAGAATCTTTCAGGAAGCACAAATCGGCATTCTCCAAAACTATCTTTACTCAAATTTTTCAAAAGTTTTCCAAAACAAAATGCTATATCACTGATTATATTATTAATAGCTCAAAACACACCCTTTCAAAGTTCTCCAAAATGTAAATTCCTAAATTCAAAAGCTGCTTAAAAAATTTGTTGTTACGGAATTTTATCCGTAGTTTTGTGCCATAAAAATTTCAAGAATTTATTTCAAAAACACATAACTCCCAATGATACAGACAGTAGTCAAACGCGACGGTCGAATTGTCGGATACAACGAGGAAAAAATCAAAGCAGCTATCCGCAAAGCCATGCTCACAACAGAACTTGGCGAAGACGAACCTCTAATACAAAAAATCAGCGATCGCATTGGAGCACATGGCTCGGAGCGGATGACTGTTGAGGAAATTCAGGATATGGTGGAGTTGGAACTCATGAACAGTCCGCGAAAGGAAGTCGCAAAACGATATATAGCATATCGCGACCAACGCAGCATAGCTCGAAAAGCCAAAACGCGCGACATGTTTCACGAAATCATCGAGGCTAAGAATAACGACATCACTCGCGAAAACGCCAACATGAACACCGACTCCCCTGCCGGTATGATGATGAAATTCGCCAGCGAAACAACAAAACCTTTTGTCGACGACTATCTTCTCTCGGCCGAAGCTCGCGACGCAGTTCGTCACAACTACATCCATATTCACGACAAAGACTACTATCCTACCAAAAGTCTGACATGCGTACAGCATCCATTGGAGAATATTCTTAATTACGGTTTCATGGCAGGCCATGGAGAATCCCGTCCGGCCAAGCGCATCGAAACCGCAAGTATAATTGCATGCATTTCATTGGAGACAGCTCAGAACGAAATGCACGGAGGCCAGGCCATTCCGGCTTTCGATTTTTACCTTGCACCCTTTGTACGCAGTTCATATATTGAGGAGATTGAAAACATCGAACGCCTCACAGGCAACAATCTCGCACATCTTAAAAACACTGAGATTAGCGATTACCTGAAAGCCGACCTTGAAGGTCTCGAAGGAGATGTACGCTTGCAACAACATGCAATTAATCGCACAGTGAGCCGCGTTCATCAGGCTATGGAAGCATTCATTCATAATATGAATACAATCCACAGCCGAGGAGGAAATCAAGTTGTATTCAGCTCTATCAACTACGGTACCGACACATCTGCCGAAGGACGATGCATTATTCGCGAACTTCTCAACAGTACCTACGAAGGTGTGGGCAACGGAGCCACCGCCATATTCCCCATTCAGATATGGAAGAAAAAACGCGGCGTCAGCTATCTTCCCGAGGACAGAAACTACGACCTGTATAAACTTGCCTGCAAAGTCACTGCCCGTCGCTTCTTCCCGAATTTCGTTAACCTCGACGCCACTTTCAATCAACACGAGAAATGGAATGCCGACGACCCCAAGCGATATCTCTATGAAGTAGCTACAATGGGATGCCGCACACGTGTTTTTGAAAACCGGTTTGGCGAAAAAACTTCTGTCGGACGAGGAAATCTATCATTCACCACCATTAACCTTGTCCGGCTGGCAATAGAAACCATGGCCATTCAGGATCAAGAAGAACGCCTTGAAAAATTCTTCCATAAACTTGACGAAGTTCTTGAAATTACTGCTCGCCAGCTTAACGACCGCTTCGATTTCCAAAAAACAGCGCTTGCCAAGCAATTTCCTCTTTTAATGTCCAAACTGTGGAACGGAGGTTCAAGCCTGCGAGCCGAAGACACAATCGAACCGGTTATCAATCAGGGAACCCTCGGCATCGGCTTTATAGGATTGGCGGAATGTCTTGTCGCGCTCACAGGCAAACACCATGGCGAAAGTCAGGAAGCTCAGGCTCTCGGCCTGCGTATTATAAGCCACATGCGCAGCCGTGTAAATGATTTCTGCGAACGCTATCAGCACAATTTCTCCGTTCTCGCCACCCCCGCCGAAGGTTTGTCGGGCAAATTCACTGCCAAAGACCGTAAAAGTTTTGGAATAATCCCCGGAATCACCGATAAAATATATTACACCAACTCTAACCACGTCCCGGTATATTACCACTGCTCTCCCCGCCGTAAAGCCGAAGTTGAAGCCCCCTACCATGCCTTGACTGGCGGCGGTCATATATTCTATGTTGAAATCGATGGCGACGCAACCCATAATCCCGAAGCCATAAGCAACATAGTCGACCTCATGGACCGCAACAACATCGGCTATTGTTCCGTTAACCACAACCGCAACCGGTGCATGGATTGTGGCTACGAGAACGCCGATGCAAAACTTGAAGTATGCCCTAAATGCGGAAGTCATGCAATCGACCGCCTGCAGCGCATCACAGGCTACCTTGTCGGGACAACCGACCGTTGGAATAACGCCAAACTTGCCGAATTGAACCAACGCGTAGTTCATGAATAAACCTCTTCCTCGAGTAATCCGGGTTCTTGAAGGCACAAGTGTCGACGGCCCCGGATTACGTACATCCATATATTTCTCAGGCTGCCGGCATCAATGTCCGGGATGTCACAATCCTCACACATGGGATTATACAGCCGGCTCGGAAACTTCAATAGAGGAGCTTCTTGCTTGTATCGATTATAACGAAAACAATGTAACTTTCAGTGGTGGCGATCCCATGTATCAGGCTTTGGCCATAATACCACTTGCCAAAGCAATCAAGGAACGAGGATATAATATATGGTGTTATACCGGTTTTCTTTTTGAGGAACTGTTGGGCACGAAAGCTCCCGAAGGGAGTAAAGAATTGCTGCAGTACATCGACGTGCTTGTGGACGGCCCCTTCATAATGGCACAAAAAAATTCCGAGCTTCGCTTTCGCGGCTCGGAAAATCAACGTATTATTGAAGTACACGACAGTTTGGCAAAGGGATCAGTCGTTTTGTGGAAACAGCCCTTGTAACCAACCTGATATTATATCAAGAGTCTCTTTGGAAATATCTTCTTGAATTTCGGCATACTCCTGAGGCAAACCTACGGAACAATGTTGAAAAAGATGATTATGCGAATTCATAAGCACGGTTTTGGCCGATGGGCATAATTCATCTATGGTTTTAAGATTTCCTTCAAGAACCTGCAAGTCTTTTGAGCCGTTTAATGCCAGCCAGGGCACTTTAACGGCTTTAATATCCTCCGTCGGATTGTAACGTAAAAGTCCGCGATAATGCGGAGAGAGCATTACATCGGCTACGGCATTTATATTATCAGCCACTGCAGGGATATTTCCATGAATATCGGCAAGGGCACTCACCAATAACGGACGGGCTACAAAATCGGGAAGATCTCCCTTTGCAATGTCCAACAGCTTTCTTTGAGAGCTTTCAGCTTTCCATTCTCCTGTCATCGTCATTGCCAAAGCTCGAGTTTGCGACATTATCATTGAATCTCCCGCCCATGCAGGCGCAGCAAGACTAATTATAAAATCGCTTTTGTTTCCGGACGCAAGACGAATAACCACGCTGCCGCCTTCCGAATGACCCAAAGAACCTACAGGCAGGCCCGGATATTCTTCACGGAGGAATAATAAAGCAGCTTCCGCGTCTTTTACAAAATCGTCCATCGTAGCAGCAGTGAAATCCCCTCCACTACCGCCAATTCCTCTGTCATCAAGCCTAAGCACCGCAAAACCATCATCCGACAAACGCTCCGCAATGCACTTAAACGGCTTATGTCCGAAAACTTCTTCGTCGCGGTTTTGTTGGCCGCTACCGGTTATCAAAACAAGAGCAGCCCTTGGTTGACTATCCGGAGTCGAAAGAGTTCCTGCAAGTTCAACTCCATCATAAGAATTCTTGACAATGCACTCTTTTTCATTAAAAGCGTATGCGTGTCCACTAAGAACACACAAGGTCATTATTGCCGTGAATATTTTCATATCCCGAATTCGATTGGATTATCGACTTTTTGATCAGTAACCGCAACAGCAATTACATCATCAACCGTCTTGACAAAATGGAATGACAAGCCTTCGCGATATTGCTGAGGCATGTCGTCGATGTCGCGCTTATTCTCAATACTCATTATCAATGTATCGATTCCGGCTCGTTTAGCTGCAAGAATCTTCTCGCGTATACCACCAACCGGCAATACCTTACCTCTTAGAGTTATTTCTCCGGTCATTGCAATTTTGGGAGCTACTTTGCATTGTTTGAGCAAAGATACCAGCGATGTTGCTATGGTTATGCCGGCCGAAGGACCGTCCTTGGGAACAGCGCCTTCAGGGAAGTGCACATGAATGGAATAGTGTTCAAAGATACCTGAATCAATACCAAGTTTACGCGCATTGCTTTTAACCCACTGGAATGCAATACTTGCCGATTCTTTCATTACATCGCCAAGCTTGCCCGTCAGTGTTAAAGCAGGAGCTTTTGACGGAGCTGCCGAAGATTCAACCATCAGAATCTCTCCGCCAACTTCAGTCCATGCAAGACCGGTAACAAGACCTGCAAAGTCATTGCCTTCATATTTCTCGGCCATATAAGGAGCCAAACCCAAGAGCTCATAAAGATTCTCCGGTTCAACTTTTTCGGGGAAATCCGTTTTTTTCATTTGAGCAAGAACTTTTTTTCGAGCAAGAGCGGCAAGTTTCTTTTCCAAACCACGCACACCGCTTTCTGCCGTATAGTTTCTAATAACAGCTGTAAGCGCTGCGTCGCTCAAATCAAGGCCGTCGATTTCAAGCTCCTTGCTCAAGCGTGGAATGAGATGCCTGCGGGCTATTTCCATTTTTTCTTCCAACAGATACCCGGGGATATCAATTATTTCCATGCGGTCAAGCAGGGGACGGGGAATTGATGACAACGAGTTGGCCGTTGCTATGAACAACACATTGGAGAGATCGAAATCCACATCGATATAATTGTCATGGAAATGGCAGTTCTGTTCGGGATCCAGGACTTCCAGCAAGGCTGCGGCAGGATCTCCTTTATAATCATTTCCAATTTTATCAATTTCGTCCAACAGCAGAACCGGATTATTAACTCCTGCTCGTTTTATTGCATCAATTATACGGCCGGGCATTGCACCTATATATGTACGACGGTGACCGCGAATTTCAGCTTCATCATGCAAACCGCCAAACGACACACGCTCGTACTTGCGACCCAAAGCTCTTGCCACAGACTTTCCGATTGACGTTTTTCCCACTCCGGGAGCACCAACCAAGCATATAATAGGAGATTTACCGGTTGGATTGTGCATCATAACAGCCAACTGCTCTACGATTCGCTCCTTTACCTTTTCCAACCCATAATGATCGGCATGCAGAATTTCCTCTGCAAGTTTAAAATCGCTGCTGAGCGGAGTCTGCTTATTCCACGGCAACTGATGAAGTAGATCGAGATAGCTGTATAGAACCGAATAATCGGGCGAGTTAGGGTTAAAACGTCTCAGTTTTTCCGACTCCTTTTTAAAGAGAGTCAGCACAGCCTCCGGCATTCCGGCATTATTTGCCTTTTCAAGGAGTTCATCAACTTCATCAACATCGCCGTAAAGAGTATCCCTGATAGCTTCCATCTGTTGCTGAAGAAACGCATTTCGCTGATTCTCCTCCATACTCATGCGCGCCTTGTTGGCTATTTCCTCGGTTATTTTCAACCTCTCGTTAAAAATATTCAGTTCTCCCATAAGGCCGATGCAGCGTTCCGTAACCGATTGCTTGGCAAGTAACGCAACTTTATTTGCATTTTCAAAAGGAGTGTTCGTACAAAGGAAATTTACCAATGTCTCATTGTCATCAATCTGTTTCCATGCCGTGCGGAGTTCAACCGGCTGCGCATCCTTAAGCACTTTTGCAGCAAGTTTCTTAAGTTCATCAATGGCAAGCGTAAACTCGGAACTGTCTTTTTCCACAACATCAGGCAGAGTCCGTACCCGTGCATGTAAGCCGGGCAACATACTTTCGCCCGCCATGCCTTTTCCTAAAATTCGGAAGCGCGAGCGTGAACGCACCAAAGCTCCATGAGTACCGTCGGGGCGGTCGAATATAGCCAAAACATCTGCTATTACACCATATTTATATAGTCCGGTTGTAACGGCAGGCTTTTCTTCGTCGGGAGACAGCTGACAAACCACGCCTATCGGTAGTGCAAAATCGTGTGCCATACGGGCAAGTTCATATGCACTCTCCCGCCCCAACTCAAAAGAAATTGTCAGTCCGGGAAACAAAACCAGATTGCGGGTAGGCAGAATGGGAAGGCTGTTCAAATCAGGCTCCGAATTAAAGCGGGATAAATCTATTTCTATCTTTTGGAAGCCTGCTCCGAGGTCTTCAATATTATTGTCTTTCATAAAAAATCTGTCAAAAATCGTTTAGAAGTAAAAAGACGCGCCAATAACGACGCCTCTCATACCCTATAGCAAAAGCTATGCCAAAATTACGCAATTTTGCGCGATTACGTACTTTTTTTATCTCTTTTTATTAGTAGAATATTTCTAAAACACCCGTTTTATGTCATAGAATTGTGTTTTTAAACATATACAAAAATGAGGTTTTTGAGGAAAATTATTTATAAATTGCAGCCGCAAATACAAATTACACCTATCTGTCAACCCTATACTACAAAAACCAAACTATTATATTATGAAGATATACTCAACCAAAGAAATCAAAAACATAGCCTTGTTAGGAAGCAAAGGCTCCGGTAAAACCACGCTCGCAGAAGCTATGCTCTACGAGTGTGGAGTTATAAAACGCCGCGGCGCAGTAACCGCCAACAACACAGTTTGCGACTACTTCCCCGTTGAAAAAGAATACGGCTATTCCGTTTTTTCAACAGTATTCTATGCCGAGTTCCTCAACAAGAAACTGAATGTAATTGACTGTCCCGGAGCCGAAGACTTCGTAGGAAATGCAATTACAGCACTCAATGTAACCGATACCGGCGTTATTGTTGTTAATGCTCAGTACGGTGTGGAAGTGGGCACTCAAAACATTTTCCGAACCGCCTCATCCCTAAAGAAACCTATAATATTCGCCCTCAACCAGCTCGATGGCGAAAAAGCCGATTACGAGAACGTACTTGAACAGATGCGCGATGTTTTCGGCTCGAAAGTCGTACCCGTTCAATATCCTCTTGCCTGTGGTCCGGGCTTCAATGCAATGATCGACGTGCTCCTCATGAAAAAATATTCATGGGGTCCCGAAGGAGGAACTCCCACAATCGAAGAAATTCCGGCCGAAGAACACGACCGTGCACTGGAATATCACCGTGCGCTCGTTGAAGCTGCTGCTGAAAACGACGAAACTCTCATGGAAAAATTCTTCGAAACCGAACACCTTACCGAGGATGAACTACGCATGGGTATCCGCAAGGGGCTTGTTGACCGGTCCATCTATCCCCTCTTCTGCGTCAGCGCTGAAAAGGACATGGGAGTACGTCGTATGATGGAATTCCTGGGCAATGTAGTACCTTTTGTGGACGACATGCCTGCACCTGTAGACACCGCCGGCAACGAAGTAAAACCCGACGCCAACGGACCTCTCAGCATCTTCGTTTTCAAGACAACAGTTGAACCTCATATCGGCGAAGTTTCTTACTTCAAAGTAATGTCGGGCACACTTAAAGCCGGTGCCGACCTCGAAAATATTACACGCGGAAGCAAAGAACGTTTTGCTCAGTTATTCTGTGTGTGCGGTCAAATACGCACTGCTGTCGACGAACTCGTGGCAGGTGACATCGGTGCTTCTGTAAAACTTAAGGACGTTCGCACAGGCAATACACTCGATGAAAAAGGATGCGAAATAGCTTTCGATTTCATAAAATATCCCGAGCCAAAATATCAGCGAGCCATTCGTCCCGTAACCGAAAGTGATGCCGAAAAACTCAGCATGATTCTCACACGCATGCACGAAGAGGATCCAACATGGCAAGTTGTTCAGTCCAAAGAACTGAAACAGACCATTCTCTCAGGACAAGGCGAATTCCACCTCCGCACTCTCAAATGGCGAGTTGAGAATAACGACAAACTCCCCATTGTGTTCGAAGAGCCCAAAATTCCCTATCGCGAAACTATTACCAAAGCTGCACGTGCCGACTATCGTCACAAAAAACAGTCAGGCGGTGCCGGACAATTCGGCGAGGTACACCTCATTGTAGAACCCTACACCGAGGGAATGCCTGCACCCGACACATTCCGCTTTGGTAACCAGGAATTCAAGATGAACGTGCGCGACACACAGGAAATTCCTTTGGCATGGGGCGGTAAACTCGTTGTCTGCAACTGCATTGTAGGCGGTGCTATCGACGCTCGCTTCATTCCCGCAATTGTCAAAGGCCTTATGGATCGCATGGAACAAGGCCCGTTAACAGGATCTTATGCCCGTGATGTCCGTGTATGTATTTACGATGGCAAGATGCACCCGGTAGACTCAAACGAAATATCATTCCGTCTTGCCGGACGTAATGCTTTCAGCCAGGCTTTCCGCGACGCAAATCCCAAAGTGCTTGAACCTGTTTACGATGTGGAAGTAATGGTTCCCGGCGACGTAATGGGTGATGTAATGAGTGATTTACAAGGACGACGCGCCATAATCATGGGTATGTCAAGCGAAAACGGATTTGAAAAAATCTCTGCCAAAGTTCCCTTGAAAGAAATGTCATCCTACTCTACATCTCTCAGCTCGATTACCGGAGGACGTTCCTCGTTCACCATGCGGTTCGCATCCTACGAACTCGTTCCCTCCGACGTCCAGGACAAACTCCTGCGCGAATATGCCGAGAAGAATACCGAAGAATAAATTTAATTCAATGCAAAAAAGGCAGGCCTGCGGGCTTGCTTTTTTTTGCATTCTACAATGTGCCGTCAAAAATAATATTTTCAATATATGATTTTTGGAAAAAAACACTTAACTTTGCCACACCTTAGGCAAGGATGAGTCTTCGAAATTTAGTTTTACATCTCAATCCGGATGTGGCATAGCAGGCTCTTTTTACACTATAACTCTCTAATTTAAACCTAAAAATGCAAAAACTAACCATTACAATTCTTTTAGCATGCGTTTTAGCTATTGCATGCGATAAGGGCAATGACCTTACAGACAAAACAAAAGACATTATCATGTCTGTTTCCGAAGAACCCGGAGTAATGTACGACATTTTTGATGACGAAGGGAAATACCCCATACCATGTATGCGTGTTATGGACGAAGATTTCCCCGGAGTATGGCGCAATTTATCCATGACAGCAATAGAAGGATTCAATTATGAGCCGGGACACATGTACACTCTAAAAGTACGCCGAACAATTCTCGCCAATCCTCCTGCCGATGCAAGCTCCTACACCTACCGGCTTCTTGAAATTCTGGAAGACCGGATATGGCCGGAAGAACCAAAAGAAGACAATAAAATTATAGTCAATAAAGAAGAGGACATCCCGTATGAAGACAGATGCCCTTATCATATCTACAACATTTATAAAGACAGTTTTGTAATCAGTGCCGACGGGAAATTACACTATGCAGATTACAAAGAAGGCGATATAACGCTCGACATGAGTTTTGCCGCTATCCGTCTTGAATTTGCTATTGACAAAAGTTCTCCCGATTTTCTTGAGTTCAATCGTATCGGCAAAATGGCATCTTACGCCTATGTGCTGTCACCGGTTACCGATAAGATTGAAAAAGTTGCACTTACCCGCGGAACTCTCTATCTCAAAGATATAATCTCTCAAGAACTGTATGATGAAATTGTAGCAGAATACGAATCCGGCAGAACACTTGAATATGGCCTTGTACTTGCGAATGTCAGAGGTTACGGGCTTCAGAAAGTACATTTCACCATACGCAAAGAATAATAATGACACTATGAAGAAACCTCTATTAACACTATTGACTTGTATCGTGTTCTCCTGCCTGTGTATTTCATGTGAGAAAGAGGAAAACTTCGGCTTTCCCTCCAAAATTGAAATTTCGGATAAAGGAGGAACCATTGAGCTTGAAAGCAGTAACGATTTGACTCCGACAATAAAACAGATTGAACTGCTTGATTATAACGGCGAAGGGAACAGCAGCCCTTTATATATAGAAAATCCCGAATGTATTGAAGTTACAACAGAGTGGTTGAATGTCAAATATTATTCGATTGCCAATAAACTTGTCCTGACGGCAGAGCCCAACCTAACCGATCAGAAGCGGATTTTATACCTCTATCTATACTCCGGAAACGCCGAGCAAGAAATTCGGGTAACTCAATTCACTCAATAACAAGCTATGAATATAAGCAAATATCGATAACGGTTGTGTTTATATTGAAGATGACCGTTATCGATATTTGAGTTTACCTATGCTCGTAACAGTTGGAATTATACTCTTAAAAAGTCAAAAAATCGAGCTGTTTAAAGGAACATATCCATGTATTCCCGATTTTTTTAGCTAAATTTGCAAGGATTTTATAAACATAAAAATCTCTCTCCACAAATATCCGAGAATGGACGTTAAAAAAGTGCTTTACGTCTCGCAAGAGATTGAACCCTATCTGCCCGCGACCCCGATGTCGCTTTTTGGCCGCAAGCTCTCTCAGGGCATGCAGGAAAAAGGTGCCGAAGTGCGCACCTTCATGCCTAAGTATGGCGCTATCAACGAGCGCAGGAATCAGCTTCACGAAGTGATAAGGCTCTCGGGGCTTAATATTGTCATTGACGATACCGACCACCCGCTTATCATTAAAGTTGCCACCCTGCAGCCAACCCGTCTTCAGGTTTATTTTATTGATAACGACGACTACTTCTTCCGTCAGGGAGCCGGACAGTTACTTGAAACTATCGAACATGTCGACACCAACGATGAACGCACAATATTTTTTGTACGCGGCGTGGTGGAAACTGTAAAGAAACTGCGCTGGGAACCCGACATTGTTCATTGTGTCGGTTGGATTACAGCTCTCATTCCCCTCTACCTCAAGCACATTTATAACGAAGACCCTGCTTTCCGCAGCTGTAAAGTAGTTTACTCCCTTTTTGCCGATGAGCACAACGAAAAGCTTAACCCGGAAATGGAACGCAAGCTTTTGGAAGAAGGGTTCACAAAGGAGCATCTCAAGTCTTTGATTAACGAGAACGGCGAAATTAATTATACCGCTCTTAATAAAATGGCCATAGACTTTGCCGATGCAATTGCCATAAGCTCCGAAAATATAGACCCTGCGCTAATAGAATATGCCAAAAATTCCGGCAAACCGCTTTTGGAATATCCCGGAGAAGAGGCTTTTGCCGAAGCATACGCTCAATTC
Organism: uncultured Porphyromonadaceae bacterium; assembly: GCA_947175425.1. GTDB lineage: Bacteria > Bacteroidota > Bacteroidia > Bacteroidales > Muribaculaceae > CAG-873. The sequence continues at coordinate 107,202 of CAMWMR010000001.1, read as the reverse complement.
TACAAATCTCTTTGATTACGAAAAACGAATGTGTAATTCCAACATGAAACACACGTTTATTCCCATATGTATCGCTGCGGCATTATCTTTCGCCGCATGTGATGACTCTACATCCACAATAGGCTCAGGTCTTGCCGGTTCTACCGCCGAAATCATTATTGACTCGGCATATACCGTAACCGGAAAAACTGTAATGGTGGACGCTATTTTCCCAAAGACAACGCAACAACTTATAGGGAAAATAAACATTAGCAATTATGGTTCTCTCGGGAGCGATGCCGTATGTCAGTTCCTGCCTGCCACAGAACTTGATACCGCAAATTTCACCACAATCAATGTTGATTCGGTATTTCTCACCATGACCTATACCGCCGATGCAATCAAAGGCGATTCATTGGCTCCCATGGGAGTAACAGTATACGAGCTGACCCGACCTCTTCCTTCCGATTTAAGCAGTACTTTCAACCCCGAGGGATATTACAATACTCAGGCATTAGGTTCCACAATCTACAACGCCACCGTAAGCAACGCCCCGTCGGCTTCATTGACAAATTACCGCGATATCAGTGTAAAACTCCCCGTGGAATTAGGCCGCCGAATATTCCGAGCCTATGAAAATAATCCCGAATATTTTGCAAACGGACAAATATTCAGCGAAAAAGTATTTCCCGGGGCATACATAAAAACCAGTTTCGGCAGCGGACGCATTTCGTTGATTTCAACGACTATGCTTGCATTCCACATGCGCAAAATATATCTGCCCGAAGGAGAAACCGAGCTGGACACCATTGATGCTGTACATCAGTATATGCTTGTAGCTCCTGAAGTAATTAATAATAATGATATTAATTACTCAATGTCAGATTATCTGAAAAATAAGATATCTGCAGGCGAAAATCTCCTCGTTGCCCCCGCAGGCTGTGAAATGGAATTTACAATGCCTGCGCAGCAGTTGGCCGATACTTACAACACCAAATCAAACGGCCGTGGTGTTCTCAACAGTCTCACACTCTCAATCCCTGTTGATACTATTGAGAATAACGGAGGTGTTACTCCGCCTCCTTATGTACTGATAGTACCAAAAAGCTCGCGCGACGAGTTTTTTGCAAAAAACAAGCTCCCCGACAATATCACCTCTTTCTATGCTGCATATGATGCAACAACCCTTTCGTACACTTTCCCGAATATGCGTGCATATCTTATGGAAATATTAAAGAAAGACGAAATTACGGAAGATGATATAACTTTCTCTTTGGTGCCCGTACAAGTAAATTTTGAAGAACTTACAAATACAGGCTACTCAACCACGACATCCTACACCGAATCGGAAGTTCTTCCCTACTATGCAGGCCCTGCAATGGCTATAGTACGGCTCAACGATTCAAAAATAAAACTTACTTTCAGTATTCAGTAAGTAAGGTTACATAAAAACAGAGAGGCTCGACAAAACTGAATAGTCGAGCCTCTCTGTTTTTATGTAGTTTCGTTATCTATAAAAGGCCGTTATCGTGAAAAGAATAATAAGAACCGCCTCCTATAATAATATGATCGGGGACGCGCAAATCCATCATCTTAGCAGCGCCGGCAATTTTATCGGTCAAAGCCTTGTCTTGAATACTTGGATTAAGATTGCCCGAAGGATGATTGTGAAACAACATAATATGAGGAGTATTGGCTAAAAGCGCTTCCCGTATAATAATCTTAACATCGACTGCGGTGGATGTGAGTCCGCCTCGTCCGATTTGTACGGCTTTTTTTACTTTCAGATTCTGTTTCAGCAACAGAATCCAGAATTCTTCGTGTGGAAGATTCTCAAGATATTGACGCATATATTCATATGCCGAACTTGCATCGCGGATTTCAGGATCCCGTACCAATAGTGCATCGGCTGCAGAACGGAATCCGAGTTCCAAGGCTGCCAGCATCGTCAATGCCTTGGCAGGGCCTATACCTTTGTATCTCGTTGTAAACTCGCGCACATCCATTGCAGCCACCTTGGATATATGTCCTTTGTTATCATCAAGAATCTCACGACACATCTGCACCACACCCTTTCCTTTGATTCCGGTTGCAAATATTAACGCCATGAGTTCCTCGTTTGAAAGAGCTTTTATTCCACACGACATCGCTTTCTCGCGCGGACGCTGTTCCTCAGGCATATCGGATATAAGTCCTTGAAATATCTGTGTCATTTACCTTTTCGTATTTGAATCTCTTCTTCGATATTCCTACCTCTCCTCAACAGGATTTTCATTATCCAGGCCTTTATAAATCCGGCACCATAACCGCAAAGCTGAATAAATGCAGCAGGAACCGCCAAAAAAGCGATTTTAAGAGATCCGGTTGATAAGAGTGCACCTATAAGAACAAGCAGTGCATACAAACCAATCGGAATGAGAAACAACGGTGAAATTAGAATGGCAGCCAAAATTAATGCGACACAGCCTGCTACAAAAATGGCCGGTAATACATGTACTGCTTTCAAAGAATCGGGATAAAGAAGCTTGAGAGTAATGCGCGACATCCCGAAAACATAAACCTGCCTCAAAAATTTTTTAAAATCGATACGGCGTTTATGCCACACGTAAGCGTCTCGCAGTAGTTCGGTTTTAAAGCCGCCGTTACGTATACGTGTGCTCATATCAATATCTTCCGAAAACATTTCCCTGAAGCCACCTACAGCCTCGTACACGGCACGGCTGTAACCCATATTAAATGTTCTCGGGACAAACTTTTCAAGTCGGACTTTGCCACCTCGTATCCCTCCGGTTGTCAAAAAGGAAGTCATGGAGTAGTTTATGGCCTTCTGAGTGTCGGAAAACGATTCATGAGCAGCATCCGGACCTCCATAGCAGTCGCAAGGATGCTTGTCAAGCTCACGACTTACAATTTTGAAATAATCGGGAGGAACAACACAATCAGAATCGAAAAATACAAAATAGTCCCCGACAGCCTTTTCAATGCCATAATTACGGGCAATGGAACGTCCTTCGTTTTCCTTGTAGAAGTATTTCACATCAAGGCCGCGAGAAACAGCATCCTCAACTTCATTGCGACACGGTAACGTGGAGCCGTCCTCAACTATTATAAGCTCGAAATTGCGGTCAGTCTGAAGCAACAGGCTATCGCATAAATCTTTTACTTCCTGCGGACGGTTATATACAGGTACAATTACGGAAAAACGGGGATTATCGGCCATAGTATCAACTCATTCTGTTTTTATAGTCGTTATAATCGAAATGGCGAAGAATCTCACACTCGCCGTTACTGCGGCACAGAACGATATCCGGATGAGGGATACCATTGAACATCGTGGTTTTAACGGTAGTATAGTGATTCATGTCCTTCAACGTTATAATATCTCCGGCCTGAGGGGCTTTGGCAAAGAAATAATCACCTTTGAAGTCGCCGCTCAAACAAGAATTTCCGCCCAGACGCCATGCTTTGCCGTTGGAAAGTTCCTCGGCCACACTCTCCTCTACTGCAGGGAGATACGGCATTTCCAACGTGTCGGGCATGTGACATGCAAAGCTTACATCCAATATTGCTGTGGGTATACCGTCGTCTTCTACTACATCCACAACAGAACTGACAAGGTCGCCGGTTTGCCATGTAAAAGCGCTTCCCGGCTCCATTATAACTTCAAGATGCGGATAACGGCTTCGAAAATCGCGTATAACTTTTATGAGATGATCGGTATCGTAACCCTCGCGTGTCATAAGATGTCCTCCGCCGAAGTTAACCCATTTAAGGTTCGCGAGCAAATACCCGAATTTTGACTCAAAAGCTGCAAGTACTTTTTCCAAATCATATGATGACGACTCGCACAAGGCATGAAAATGCAAGCCCTCGATACCTTGAGGCAATCCTTCGGAAAGCTCCTCGGCAGAAACTCCGAAGCGTGAACCCGGTTTTGCAGGATTATAAAGGTCGGTATCAATAACAGAACATTTGGGATTTACACGCAGACCCGCCGATACTCCGGCCTCAACTGCTTTTGCCCCGAAACGCTTCCACTGGGAAAGCGAATTAAACGTTATGTGTGTGCTTAACGAAAGATACTCGTCGATATTGGAATCGGTATACGCCGGAGAATACGTGTGAATTTCACCTCCAAGACATTCTTTACCAAGACGCAGTTCATTAACAGAACTTGCAGTACAGTTCCTGCAGTATTCCTTGATAATTTCAAAAGTACGCCAAAGAGCATTGGCCTTGAAAGCCATAATGATTTTTGCTCCGCTCTGTCTCGAAACAGATGTTATAAGTTCCAGGTTACGGCGGAGTTTATCCTCGTATACAATATAATACGGTGTACTTAGTTCGTTAGGTTTCATTATAAGATTTTAAAACGGGCAAATTTAAGAAGAAGAGTACGTTTTTCACCATCAGTAAACGATACAACCAAACGGGCTTCGTCGGCGCTTGTATCCACCTTCTCAACCGTTCCAAGACCGAATACCGAATGCTGAATGCGCTGTCCTTTTTCAAGCTCTCCGGGTGCGTGTACAGAAAACTCTCCGGACGCGGGTGTCGGAATTGACCGGGTCTCCCCGCCAAATGTCACAGGCCGTGGCTTAGTAACTTCAGTAACTTTTCGCGGTTGCGCCGGTGTGAGTATATCATTATAGGTATATTCTTTCCTTTCGGGCTTGTAACGGCGCGGCCCCAACCTGGATCCTCCCATGAGGCGCAGATAGTGCCCGTCTATATCGTGAAGAAAACGAGATGGAAAAGTCTGCACGAATTTACCGTTAATCTGCCGCTGTCCGGCATAACTGATATTGCAGTATAATTTTGCTCGTGTAAGAGCCACATACATCAATCGTCTCTCTTCTTCGATTTCCTGAGCGGCATTTTGACTCCGCAGACTCATTTCGGAAGGCAACAAATTTTCTTCAACTCCTACAATAAACACAGCATCGAATTCAAGCCCCTTTGCCGAGTGAATTGTCATAAGAACCACACTGTCGCCGGATCTCTCCTCATCCTGGTCGGTAAGCAGAGAAATGGAAGCTATATAATCGGGCAAGCCGGCTTGTTCCGGGCCTTCGGTGTCAAGTTTACCATCGGTAAACTGCGTCACGCCGTTGTAAAGTTGAGAAAGGTTGTCCCGCTTTGAAATATTCTCGGGAGTACTTTGCCCTTCGTATTCCCTCATAATTCCGGTTTTATTATAAATCTCACGGGCAACTTCTGCAGCCACATCTCCGGACTTCACCATTTCGTGGAATCCATGAATCATCTCTGCGAAACCACTCAGCTTCGCCGCAGTCGCCTTTGTCAGTGAAAGAGAGTGTTCCGAGGGAGACATCGCCACGTCTATCATGCTGCACCGGCTTTCCATTGCGGCGGCAAGCAACTTCTTTACAGTAGTATCTCCGATACCTCGTTTGGGAGTGTTAATAACTCGGCGGAAGGCTTCATCGTCGCATGGATTCACGGCAAGACGAAAGTATGCAACGGCATCCTTTACCTCTTTTCGCTGATAGAACGCCAATCCTCCGTACACCCTATAAGGAATATTTCGGTTACGCAAAGCCTCCTCTATTACTCGCGACTGGGCATTTGTGCGATACAGAACAGCAATATCGCTGTACGAGAGCGAATGCATCCGCCGTACCTGGGCAATGCGCGCTGCTACCGAGTACGCTTCCTCGTAATCGTTGGAACACTGTAATACTTCAATTCGTTCTCCTTCGTCATTCTGAGAGAATACTTCCTTGGCAATCTGTTGGCTGTTCGCCGCAATCAGAGTATTTGCCGCCCCTATTATATTTTTTGTAGAGCGATAATTCTGCTCCAGCTTGAATGTCTGCAAACGAGGGAACGAGCGGTTTAGGTCGAGTATATTGCGAATATTCGCTCCTCGAAAAGAATAAATACTTTGAGCATCATCACCGACAACACACAGTCTTTCGTCATCACCGCACAGCATTCTCACAATTTTATGCTGTGCAAAATTAGTATCCTGATACTCATCAACAAGAATATAGGCGAAAAAACTTCTATAATGTTCTCGAATATCCTCATTATCTTTCAACAAACGGTAGGTGAAAAATAACAAGTCATCGAAATCCATAGCGCCTGCAATTCGACAACGATCGGTATAGCGCGAATATATTTCGCCAAGGCATGGTTGACGCGATTCTTTATTGGCTCGTTCTATATCCCGGTCGGCATTATATTCCTGTGGAGATACAAGGTTATTCTTTGCATTTGAAATTTCAGCAAGAACATGCCCCGGACGATATATTTTATCATCCAAAAGCATTTCCTTTATTATTGTTTTGACAAGCGATTTGGAATCTGCGGCATCGTAAATTGTAAAGTTGCTGTCAAAACCAAGTCTTTCGGCGTGGATACGCAGAATACGGGAGAATATTGAATGGAATGTTCCCATCCATAATTTTGAAGCTGTTTCTTCTCCTGTCAGTCCGGCTATTCGCTCACGCATTTCCTTGGCGGCCTTATTGGTAAACGTAAGAGCCAGTATATTCCACGGTTTAAGTCCGTTAGCAAGCAAATGAACTATCTTATAGGTTAGAACACGAGTCTTGCCAGAACCCGCTCCGGCAATTACAAGTTCCGGCCCTCCGATATACTCTACAGCAGCCCGCTGAGCCGGATTCAGTTTATCAAGATAACTGTCAGTCACCATTAATCAGCGAAATTGGTTTATTTCCGGCATATATTCAAAGCCGGCAGCTGCAAGTCGGGCACAAAGCTCGGCTTTATCAATGCCGAGGGATGAACACAACTCTTCAAGTGAGGGATACTCATCACGTAATTTAGTATTAATCACGCTGAGCAACATAAATGTATCGGTTGGTAAATTATCCATGCTTATCAAGAATGCTGTTTACGACGTGCAAACAGTTTGTTAATATTATCGCCCGCCCATAATCCGCCAAGAATCAAGGCAATGCCTATATACCCAATAACAGTTACACGCTCACCCAGAAGGAATGCCGATATAACGAGCGTCACTATCGATTGAAAATACATATAATTGTTTGCCGGTAATGCTCCTATGGTTTTTACGGAAACAGCCCAAAGCACATATCCCGTCACAGATGCACCGACTCCCAGAAACAACAGATTTCCATATACCTGAGGGCGTGAAAGTACTTCTATAACATCGGAAGCGCCTGTTTCAAACAACAAGAACGGAAGCGCGGTAACAATGCCATAAAAAAATGTTTTTCTACTTATGAACCAAACATCGTAGTTGGCATTGAGTTGTCGCAAAATCAACGAATAGAATGCCCAGCAAACAGCTGCCGAAAGCGATAACATATCGCCCAGCGGTTTAACCTCCAACGATGTACTGCTGTTAAAAACCACGCATCCTACTCCAACTACAGCAATGCCCGCTCCAAGCCATGTTCCAATACCCAGCTTTTGTGTACGATATACCAATCCCACAAGAATCGCTGTTATAAGAGGAGACATCGACGTAAGTAATGAAACGTTTGTCGCAAGGGTGTACTCCAATGCCGTATTCTCGGCTATAAAGTAGATGGAGCCTGCGGTGAGCCCGCATAATGCAAGCATCATTTCTTCCCGGAATGAGGACGCCCATAGACGTTTATGCGATATAAACAACACAAGAACATAGGCGAGAATAAATCGGTAAACATATATCTGTACCGGCCCAAGTCCATTGTCAAGTAATACTTTGGATGATACAAAGGAGTAGCCCCACATGCAAACTGCTATTACTGCAGCTATATGTCCGAGCAACGGAGTCCCGTTCTTTTTGGTTGCTGTGCCTGTCATAAGTATTTGTTTCTCTCACAAAATTAGTTAATAATTTGCGCACAAACAAACATCTCTTTAATTTTAAACATTACTTTAGTATAGTGAACTCCTACAAATTCAGGTAGAATCAAATTAACTTTTAATACTCGAAACGATGAAACTATTTAAAACAATGGGGATTGCCCTTCTTGCAGGAGGGTTGCTTTTAGGAGAAACTGCTTGTTCTTCCATGACACAGACAGGAAAAGGAGCTTTGATTGGCGGCGGAGGCGGAGCCGCTGTTGGTGCAGGCCTCGGAGCGCTGATTGGAGGCGGTAAAGGCGCAGGTATAGGATCCGCAATAGGAGCTGCCGTCGGAGCAGGAGCAGGAGCCTTGATAGGCAATAAAATGGATAAGCAGCAGCAACAGCTTGAGCAGGAGCTTGGAGATCAGGCTACTGTGGAAAAAGTCCAGGATCAAAACGGCTTACAGGCCATTAAGGTTACCTTTGATGGCGGAATTTTATTCCCCACCGGAAAATATACCCTTAACGAACAGGCTAAAGCCGACCTCACCCGCTTTGCCGCATCGCTCCGCGAAAATCCGGATACCAATGTGCAAATATACGGATTCACCGATAATACCGGTTCTTTCGCAGTCAATCAGAAACTCTCGGGAGAACGAGCCGATGCCGTTCTAAGCTATCTCGCAAACAGTGGCGTCGCCCCTACCCGACTCTCGGCTCAAGGAATCCCTATGGCCGACTATGTGGCATCCAACGATACACCGGAAGGACGCGCGCAAAACCGCCGCGTGGAAATATACATCACCGCCAACCAAGCAATGATTGAAAAAGCGCAAGCCGGAACATTATAAAACATCACACTCCGGGAATGTTTACAAAGCGTTCCCGGAGTGTTAAATTATAGTTAAACTCAATTAAAACTATTGCACATCCCCAGGCAAGGTTGTAATTTTGCATCGTCAAAACAAATGGCGATTTAGTGTAGTGGCCTAGCACGCCACCCTCTCACGGTGGAGACCAGGGTTCGATTCCCTGATTCGCTACACAAACCGAAGCGGTAGTTTTCTGCCGCTTCTTTTTTGTATTATTCAAACTCTCCTATGGTACGCAAAATTATTCATATCGACATGGATGCGTTCTATGCATCTATTGAAGAACGCGATAATCCGGCTCTGCGCGGAATCCCGCTTGCAGTCGGTCAGGCCGACGGACGAGGCGTTGTTACAACAGCCAACTACGAAGCCCGTCGCTTTGGAGTGCGGTCGGCAATGTCATCCTCAAAAGCGCGCAAACTTTGTCCCAATCTCACTTTTGTGCAATGCAGATTCGAATATTATAAAACAGTATCGGCACAAATACATCAGATTTTCAAGGAGTATACCGACATCATAGAACCTATATCTCTTGATGAAGCCTTTTTGGACGTCAGTAACAACCTGCGAGGAATTGAACTTGGCATCGACATTGCCCGTGAGATTAAACAAAGAATACGTAATGATATCGGTCTAATTGCTTCGGCAGGCGTATCTTATAATAAATTTCTTGCCAAAATAGCCTCCGACTATCGGAAGCCCGATGGACTATGTGTAATTCCGCCAGAACGTGCAATGGATTTCGTGGCAAAAATGCCGGTAGAAGCTTTTTGGGGCGTCGGACCGGTAACGGCTGCAAAAATGCATAATCTGGGTATTTATACAGGCGAAGACCTTCGTAAATTTTCATTACCTGAATTACGTCTGCATTTCGGGAAAGCGGCCAAACAATATTTTGATTTTGCCAGGGCAATCGATAACCGTCCTGTCGAATCATATCGTGAACGAAAATCCAACGGCTGCGAACACACTTTCGATCATGATATAAGCAATAAAACCGAGATTGAGCAACAGCTCCTTCTGCTTTGTAATGAACTCGCCGAGCGACTTCAGAAACACGGTTTCTCAGGCCATACTTTGACATTAAAAGTGCGGTTTGCCGATTTTACGCAAATTACACGCAGTATGTCGGGTATATGTCGCGGAACTACAATTCCCGACTCTTCTCTTTTGTTCACCTTGGCGCAAGAACTCATGAACAAAGCGGATATACAGGAAAAGCCCATTCGTTTGCTGGGCCTTTCCATAAGTAAATCCGATAGCGGAAAAAATTTGTCTCCGCTACAAATGTATCTCGATTTGTAATTTATTTTGCGTATTCTGCAAGGAGTACAGTCATTTGTTCGGCCATAACACGCGCAGCTTCGGCAGCAGCTTCGGCATAGTCATCGCCTTGTGAGGCATGTATTATGCCACGTGAACTGTTTACAAGCAGTCCGCATTCATCTATCATTCCATGACGGCACACATCCTCAAGACTTCCGCCTTGAGCACCCACACCGGGAACCAGTAAAAAATGTCGGGGAGCTACAGCTCGCACAGCATCGAAATATTCGGCCTTTGTAGCTCCGACAACATACATCATGTTAACCGGAGAACCCCAATGACGGGAACGACGAATGACGCGTTCAAACAGTGGCACTCCCTTGGAATCGGAAACCATTTCGAAATCCGTAGCGGACGCATTGGAGGTAAGCGCAAGCACTATAGCCCACTTGTCTTCATAGCTGAGAAATGGCTTTACCGAATCTTCTCCCATGTATGGCGCAAGTGTAACGGCATCAACGCCGGCGCCCTCGTAAAGAGCCTTTGCATACATTCGGGCAGTATTGCCGATGTCGCCGCGTTTGGCATCGGCTATTATCATATGCTCGGGATAGTTATTGCGGATATATGCACATGTTTCCTCAAACACTTCATATCCTTTGGAACCGAAAGCTTCGTAAAAAGCAAGATTCGGCTTGTAGGCGACACAATACTGTGCCGTTGCGTCAATAATGTTTTTATTGAACTCCAAAAGGCCCTCGCAACCTTTTTCAGCCAGAGCAGGCGGCATTTTTGCAGAATCGGGATCGAGCCCCACGCAAAGAAATGTGCCTTTTTCAAAAATTTTCTCAACCAGTTGTGTCCGTTTCATATTAATTAATTTTAAGCCTTAGAGTTCTGCTGCTTTGAGTTTTTCGGCATTTTCAGCTATAATCAGATGATCGATTACATCCTGAATATCTCCATCTACAAATGCCTGCAAATTATATATCGTATAATTTATACGATGGTCGGTTATTCGTCCTTGAGGATAATTGTATGTGCGTATTTTTGCCGAGCGGTCGCCGGTGCTTACCATGGTTTTTCTACGGGAAGCAATATCATCGATATATTTCTGATGTTCCTTATCGTATATAAAAGTGCGCAAACGGCTTAATGCGCGCTCCTTATTCTTAGGTTGGTCGCGAGTTTCGGTACATTCGATAAGAATCTCCTCTGTTACGCCGGTGTTAGGATTTTTCCACATATAACGCAGGCGCACTCCCGATTCCACTTTGTTCACATTTTGTCCTCCGGCACCGCCCGAACGGAATGTATCCCACTTTATCTCACCCTCGTTAATCTCAACATCGAACGGTTCCGCCTCGGGCAATACCGCTACAGTTGCGGCCGAAGTGTGCACTCGCCCTTGAGTTTCGGTTGCAGGAACACGTTGTACGCGATGAACGCCGCTTTCGTATTTAAGGATTCCATAAACGCCTTCGCCGGTAACCGACAGTACGATTTCCTTAAAACCTCCGGCAGCACCTTCATTTGCCGAAGTCACCGCTACATTCCAGCCCTTGCTTTCGCAAAATTTCATGTACATCTTGCACAAATCGCCTGCAAAAATAGCGGCTTCATCACCGCCTGTGCCGCCTCTGATTTCCAGAATTGCATTTTTGGAATCTTCGGGGTCGGCAGGAATGAGCTGCAATTTAATTTCCTCTTCAAGACGCGGAAGAGCCTCTGTGGCGCTGTCAAGCTGTTCTTTAGCCATCTCTCGCATTTCGGGGTCACTTTCGGAGGCCAATATCAGCTTGGCTTCCTCTATATTTTCGCCTAAAGTGCGGTATTGACGGGTAAGGGAGCAAAGACGCTCCAAATCCTTATATTCTTTGGTGAGACGGACATATCGTTTCATGTCTGCTATCACCGCAGGGTCAGTAATAAGGGTGCCAACCTCTTCAAAACGGGCTTCAATACCGTCGAGGCGCTCCAACAGGTTCTGTTCTGCCATATTTTTATTATTTTCTGCGAAGTTACGCATTTTTTTTGGTTTATCGAAACACCGCCACAACACACATTTTACGCATTCCCGTACAAGCTTCCTATTTAACAAGTGCTAATATAGATATGTAGCTGACTGTTCATGTTTTTTAAGGACTTATTTAAAATTATTCCAAATATACACTTGCTTAAGCCAATAAAAAACACGAACTTTGCAGTCTTAAAAGAAAGTAACTATGAAGTTATCGGATTTGAAAACGGGAGAGACAGGGATTGTGGTCAAAATTCATGGGCACGGGGCTTTCCGCAAACGCATTATGGAAATGGGATTCGTCAAGGGAACGGCAGTGCGGGTTATTCTCCATGCTCCGTTGCAGGATCCTATAAACTACAGCATATTGGGATGTAACGTATCTCTTCGTATTGCCGACTCGGCGATGATTGAAGTTGTGAAAGTGGACAATGCAGAACTTGCTGTTCTCGGCATGTCGGCCATGTCGGAGCCACCCTCCACCGATGCCGGAATTGAAGCCCGACGCCATTTCGACAATCAGCGTCATATAATTAATGTTGCTTTGATAGGCAATCCCAACTGTGGAAAAACATCCATTTTCAATGCTGCCTCGGGAGCTCACGAGCATGTGGGAAATTACAGCGGAGTTACTGTCGATGCAAAAAGCGGACACTTCCTTTACGGGGGTTATCGCTTCAATATAGTTGACCTGCCCGGTACATACTCTCTGTCGTGTTACTCTCCCGAGGAACTTTACGTACGCGAATATCTTAAACAGAATACCCCCGATGTAATTCTCAACGTTGTCGACTCCTCAAATCTGCAACGTAATTTATATCTTACTACGGAGCTTATCGACATAGACTACCCCATGGTGATAGCTCTTAACATGTACGATGAACTGCGTTCCCGCGGAGCGTCTCTCGAATATAACGAACTCGGCAAAATGATAGGTGTGCCCATGGTACCGGTTGTATCGAAAACCGGCGAAGGCATCAATTCATTATTTAACCGCGTAATAGCTGTTTACGAGGGTAAAGACGACACTGTACGTCATATTCATGTCAATCTCGGAAATGATATCGAAGGCGCCGTGCGCAAGATTGTTGATGAGATAAAAGCTTCGGAAGTTATAAAACGTCATTTTTCACCACGTTACCTGGCAATAAAACTACTTGAAGGCGACCATGAGATAGAAGAAGAAATTCAGGCTATTTCAGTAAAAGAGTCCGAAGGTGAAAAAGAATCCGGAGGATTTTTACATTCTCTCCGCCGACGCCGGCAAGCGTCACAGAACTCTTCATGGCGCGAACATGTACGTGCCGGCTCCGATGCTCCTATTCTTATGCTACGCGACAAAGAACGCGGTAGAATAGAAGAATTGAGAAACGAAGATATATCGTCTATTGTAGCGGCCGAAAAATACGGTTTTGTAGCGGGAGCTTTGGCCGAAACTTATACACCGGGGCAAAGCGGCAAAGGACGTACCGGACGTGTTTTGGATAAACTCGCCACTAATCGGGTTCTCGGCTTCCCTATTTTCATAGCCATTATGTTCGTAATCTTTTGGGCTACCTTTGTCATTGGCCAGTATCCTATGACATGGATAGAGAACAGTGTGGCGTGGCTGAGTAATATTACCGAGCAGCTTATGCCGGAAGGCGTGCTCAAAGATCTTGTTGTCGACGGTATTATCGGAGGTGTAGGAGGCGTGATAGTGTTTCTCCCCAACATTCTGATACTTTTCTTCTGTATATCGTTTATGGAAGATTCCGGCTACATGGCTCGCGCCGCTTTTATTATGGATAAACTTATGCACCGCATAGGATTGCACGGAAAGTCGTTTATCCCTCTTGTAATGGGATTTGGCTGCAATGTCCCCGCCATAATAGCTTCACGATGCATTGAGAGCCGTTCGAGCCGAATAATCACTGTGCTCATAAATCCATTCATGTCGTGTTCGGCCCGTCTGCCCATTTATGTGCTGATGGTTGGAACATTCTTTCCCTATCATGCCGTGTGGGTGTTTACCGGACTGTATTTTGGAGGAATAGCCATTGCTGTAATTACCGCCCGCCTCTTACGCCGCTTCCTTTTCAAAAAGGATGAAACACCCTTTGTAATGGAATTGCCTCCCTATCGCATGCCGACAATGAAAGCTTCGTTAAATCACACATGGGCAAAGGGCAGGCAGTATCTTAAAAAAATGGGTGGCATAATTCTGTTTGCAAGCATTATTGTATGGGCGCTGAATTATTTCCCCAATAACACAAATTCTGTTGATGACTTCACAGCTGAGGAACAAATAAACGACAGTGATATTGACTACAGTCGCGATTCCTACATAGAAATGGCCGGCAAAGCTCTCAATCCGTTGATGAAACCTATAGGCTTTCATTGGCGAGCTACGGTTGCCGCTCTTGCCGGAGTCCCTGCAAAAGAGATTGTAGTTTCTACCCTGGGTGTTCTCTATACTAATGATGAAGAGGTTGACGATTCTCGCCTCGGAGCTCGTCTGCGCGCACCATCGCCAATAACCGGCAAACCCGATTTTACAGGTGCCGAAGCTCTCTCGTTCATGGTTTTCATTCTGCTTTATTGCCCCTGTATAGCTACCATAACAGCTATAGCACGCGAAACAGGCAAATGGAAATATGCCATGTTCAGCGTGCTATATAATACGGCTGTGGCCTGGATTGCAGCTTTCGCTGTCTACCACATTGCTCTCAGTCTATAAATCGTTGCGTAAGACCGCCGTAATTTTCAATTCGGCGGTCTCGCAGGAACGGCCACCAGCGGCGCACCTGTTCGCTGCGGCGCATATCCACGTCTACAATGGCTTCGCATTCACTATCCGTGGGAGCTTGAAATAGAAATTCGCCCTGCGGGCCTGCCACAAAACTTGAACCCCAGAAATTAATTCCGTTTGTAGCTCCCGACGGATCCGGTTCATGCCCTACTCTGTTTACAGTCACCACAGGCAGACCGTTTGCAATGGCATGGCCTCGTTGTACAGTTATCCAGGCCTGGCGCTGACGTTCCTGCTCTTCGGGAGTATCGGAACTTTCAAAACCTATTGCGGTTGGATATATAAGAAGTTCAGCACCGGCCAATGCCATAAGACGGGCTGCTTCGGGATACCACTGATCCCAGCATACAAGAACCCCAAGCCGACCTACTGATGTGTCAATCGGCTTAAAACCCATATCACCCGGCGTAAAATAGAACTTTTCATAATATGCCGGGTCATCGGGGATGTGCATTTTTCGGTACTTCCCGGCTATAGAACCGTCCTTTTCAAAAACTACGGCGGTATTGTGATATAAACCTGGGGCGCGGCGCTCAAAGAGAGAACTTACTATAACAACACCGCATTCCTTTGCAAGTTGGGAATAGAATTCCGTTGCCTCCCCTGGGATAGATTCGGCAAGTGAGCACAGATCCACATTTTCGGTCTGACAAAAATATAATGAATCGTGAAGTTCCCGGTTCACAATAAGCTCGGCACCTTCTGCGGCCAGTTTTCTAACTTTATCGGCAATGCGATTACGGTTTCCGAGTATATCGGAAGTATTACTTTGTTGAATGATTCCTACTTTCAGTTTTTCTTTCATCTTTCTTTAGGGATTTGCATTGTTGCACAATGGAGAGAGCCATGCTGGCGTACGAGTGCAGAACAATCAATAGGCACAATTTCATAATCGGGCAATGCTTTTTTCATTACATCCACTGCAACAGCATCAAGGGCTTGTCCGTACACCGGCAGGAGCACCGCACCGTTAAGGAGTAAGAAATTGGCATATGTCGCAGGCAGCCTTGAACCGTCCTCAGGGTCATACATGGGTTCAGGCAACGGAAGCCCGATAAGACGGAACGGTTTTTCATCGACCGATGTCATGCTCTTGAGTTCGTTTTCCATTGCTTTGAGCGACTCGTAGTGCGAATCTTCCACACGATCGCATGACACATAAACAATAGTATCGTCAGGGAGCAGACGGGCGAGCGTGTCGATATGACCGTCGGTGTCATCACCTTCCAGCTCGCCATTCTCAATCCACAAAATTTTATGGGCATTCAAGTCGGCTTTCAACTGTTCTTCAATCTGAGCTCGATTCTTGTCTCCATTACGATTTGGGGAAAGCAGACAGTTCGAACTGGTTAAAATGGTTCCTTTACCGTCCGACTCCACCGACCCTCCTTCAAGAACAAAGCCAAGCCGATTAATCAACTCACCTTTTAAGACACCCATGGAATGCATGCGAGAGCTCGCAAGATTGTCGCAATCGGATGCGAATTTAAGCCCCCAGCCATTGAATTTATAATCCATCAATATACGGGAGCCTGCAGAGTCCAACATTGAAACAGGACCGTAATCGCGTGTCCATGTATCGTTGGTCGGGAGCTGTATAAAGCTTATATTTTCTTTTACAGTACCTTTGGAAATATACCTGTCCTCGGGCTTTTCCGGACCTATAATAATAACTTTGGCCCTTTTAGAAACGGCCTCTATAATTTGCGAGTAACACTCGCGGACGTAATGAAGAAGCGGTTGCCAATCGGTATTTTCATGTGGCCAGGCGAGCAAAACCGCTTCTACGGGTTCCCATTCGGCAGGGAAACGGCGGGTTAATGTCATTCTTCGTTGTCGTAATCATTTAGACTATCCCATACTTCGTTTTGTCCAACCATGTATTCCTCGCAATATTCCGCAAAACCTCTTCGGTCGCTGGTTTCCATTTCACGACAGTACTCTTTGTACTCTCGGCGGAGTTCCGGGTCATCAACAAGCATGCGCCGGAACTCCGCCTCGGCCATGTCCATACTTGCAAATTGGTCAATCAGCGATTGAAAAAGGTCAGTTATATGGTGCATAGTATACAGATTTGGTGGACTACTTAGTATGATTTCCAGCCAAAAATAGAAAAAAGCTATGTATGATGCAATTTAAAGATGTTAAATATATTTAATCGTAAATTGCCATAATAATTGGATTTCAACTTTTATAGCTTTCAATTTGTTGATTTACTATACATTTAAACGTTCATTATATTATGAAAAAAATTATTCCTTTTGTCCTGTTCATCCTCCTGTTGGCCTCATGCAGCCCCTACACTCTCGTCAACAGCGAGACTTACAACAATGCCGATTTGGCGGCATACAAAACTTTCCGTATAGTCACGCCGGCCGATGGTCATCTCCCTCCCGGAATGGAATCCGTAACCTATTATAATATTGCGGCTGCCATACGTGAACAAATGCTTGAACGAGGTTTCACCGAAAATGCCTCCTCCCCATTGCTGATAAACATTGGCCTCACCGTTCATAAAGAAATAGAAACCGAGCCTGCTGTTCCTCCGGGTTACATGCCTTATCCCGGCCCATATTATAACGGCCTTTATCCTTACTTCATGTATCCCCGCATGAATTATTGGGCAAATTACTATGCCAACGCCCAAGTTATTACCGGTATATACAAAGAGGGTGTGTTGACTATGGATTTTGTGAATATACAAGAGAAGCTGCCGCTCTACTCCGCTTCGGTTGCAACTATTGTTGAAAACGGACAGGCGCGTTTCCGTAATCTCCAGGGCATAGCCGAAGCAGTGCAAACACTGTTCTCTAAATTCCCCGTTCCCCTTTTACCTCAATACCGAAAGAACTGACTTCGGATAACTCATAAAGCTCCACTACCCGGTGGAGCTTTTTTTGTTAAATCAACATCTCATTCGGCTTATTGACAGATATTTTCCTGAGATTATTTTTCCAAAGAATTAATGTCTCATCCTTGATTAAACTATTTCCTTTCTTCCGATGTTTATTTTATATTCATCACTAACAGCTAATTCTATGTTGCGTAAATCAATTTTTGCACTCGCGTTAGGTTTTAACTGCTACTGCCTCGCTTCCACTCCGGCAAGTCTTGTAGATGCCCAGATAGACAGTACCCTGAAGTCCAATAAAATAGTATTTATTGACGGCCAAGTAAGTGAAGAACAACGGACAAGAGACATCGACTCTCTGCGTAATGTAATCACAGCATTCTATTACGACCAGTTTCGCCACTATTCCGACCCAGGAGCACCGTATTTCCTGTTTCTAAGCAAAGATTCACAGTTGGCAATGGGTATTGGCGGAGGTGTCCGCATGCGAGCCTATTATGACTGGGGAGGAGCAATCCCATCGTCAGGCTTTGCGCCTTATCTAATTCCGATTCCTGCAAATCCTGCAGCTATGAGGCAATTCGGTACATCTCCCGCCGGAACATGCTTGTATTTCCGTGTAATAGGTCGCAATAAAGCTCTTGGAAACTATCAATTGTATATTGAGGCAAACTTCAACGGCTACGAAGTCCGTGATTTTCATCTCAAAAAGGCATATGCTATTGTCAATGATTTCACAATTGGCTATGCAGCATCCACGTTCTCCGATCCGGCCGCGACACCTCCTACCGTTGATGCACAGGGACCAAACAATAAAATAGGAGCGACAAGTGTATTGGTACGCTATATGCCTGTAGTAAAAAAACACTGGTATTTTGCTGTTTCGGCAGAAACTCCGTCCACAGCTATTGATGCCGACGGTGTAAAAACACAAGCGGTAACAAACTGGCTTCCCGATGCGGCAGCCTTTGTACAGTACGAATGGGAACAAGGGCAGCATGTGCGTTTGTCGGGGATAGTTCGCAGTCTGTCGTATCGCGACCTTATCAGCGAGAAAAACCATAATAAAGCCGGATGGGGCGTAATGCTTAGCTCGGTGGCACATCCTCACACTGCTGTCACCACATATGTAACTTTGAACTACGGGCATGGCTTTGCCGGACTTGGAGGTGATATGCTTATAGGCAAGTACGACCTTGTTGCCAATCCAGAGCGTCCCGGAGAACTGTATGCTCCACGGTCGTTCGGATGGTGTCTCGGACTGCAATACAACTTCAAACCGAATCTTTTTGCAAGCATTACAGCAAGCCAAAGCCGGTATCTTCCCGACGGAAGTATTGACGGAAACGATTATAAATACGGAATCTACAGCTGTGCAAACATATTTTGGAATGTTACTCCCCGCATTCAGTTCGGGGCTGAATTCGACCTTGGATTGAGACGAAACTTCAATGGCCAACATCGCTACGCACGACGGGCAGGAGCTGTTTGCCAATTCTCATTCTGATATCAACAGAGTATTGAAAAAATAAAATGCCGGAGCAATTGCCCCGGCATTTTATTTATTGTTCGTATTGATTACTCTGAAGCTTTTGAACCAAAGGTTTCTTTAATATTCCATACGGCAATACATCCTATTGCGAGCAATACACCCGAAACCATAAGCATGCCCACGGTAAAAGGCGCACCATTTTCGGCAGCGGGGAAACAGTGAAGTATTGCACCGCCACAGAGAGCTGCAACAATCTGAGGTACAGTTATAGTGCAGTTAAACAATCCGAGATATGTGCCGATATTTCCACCCGACAATGCGTTGGTGAGAATTGTGAAAGGCATGGCAAGGATAGCAGCCCATGCACATCCCATAAGGGCGTAACTTATTGCCAGCCAATAGGGAGAATGAATAAAATATACCGACAGGAATCCGATTGCACCGATTGCGAGGCTTAACGAGTATGCAAGACGACGGCGTTTGAATCCTGCCAAAACAATAGCCCAAAGTACAGCTGCAATAGCCTGGATAGCGAACAGGTTGCCGTTCCAGTCTCCGGCATTCTGATATTCCGATGTTGCAGGATTAAGAACTGTTTTATAATTCAGGGCAATCTCCTCGGGAGAATTAACAGACGGCGTAGCGGAAGTTTCATCCAAAAGATATTCTCCGGTACCATTGTCAAGATTAGCAATATGAGCAAGGGTAAGCGATGTGCCGGGAGCAACAAGGGAGAGAGCCGAAACAGTACTGATTCCGCGAGAAACCGTAACTTCGGCACCATCTATTATTACAGTGGAGCCGGCAGGAAGGATAAGCTTGTCCATTTCAACCTTATCAACACCGTTAGCAGCGAGAATTTTTCCGTTTGCAATAATCGTATCGCCATTTGCCACAAGCATATCGGGCTGAACGAGAGTTCCGTCAACGTCAATGCCGGCAAGCGCTATTTTTCCATCAAGGATAACGGGCTGTTTGTCGTTGAAAATATATTTTTCGTTATACTGCTGTCCGTTGATTGTAATGCCGGTAACTGTCTGCATCGATGGTGCGTTAAAAGCTTGCAAAGCTACTGCATCGGTAGAATACGTCCACATATAGAGGAAAGCGGCCCAGCAGAAAAACTGTACTATGCCGACAGTCCAGAAAACTTTGGGGGCTTTTACAAGCAATTTGAACATTCCTTCCGACGAAGCTTTCTTGTCGTGCTGTTCTTTTATTCCATGGAACAACGCATATTCATGAGGAGGCATTTCCTTTACTTTGACAAATGTGTACAACACACACACGCCAAGAATAAAGGCTCCTATGTAGAATGCCCAGGTTACCGTCGGAGGCACCTGGCCGGCAGGAGCGGTATTACTGAGGAACCAGGCAAGAACAAAAGGTGCAATGTAGCCTACAACAGAACCTGCGTTACACAGGAACGACTGAATGGAATATGCCAGACCTTTCTGTTTTTCATTAACCATATCACCCACAAGCATTTTGAAAGGTTGCATGGCCATGTTAATGGATGTATCGAGCAACATAAGCATTACCAGTCCAAACAGAATTGCATGGCTGACTCCCAAACCGAGAGAGCCGGCATTAGGAAGAAGACACATTACAATAATTGCTACAAGTGCTCCAAAGAACAGATACGGCAAGCGGCGTCCCATACGGTTCCATGTACGGTCGCTGGCACTGCCCACAATAGGCTGGACAATGAGACCCATCAAGGGAGGCAGAATCCAGAAATAACTTAAATCGTGCGGATCCGCACCGATAGTGGAAAAAATACGGCTTACCTGCGAACTTTGGAGGGCGTAGGCAATCTGCACGCCGAAAAAGCCGAAGCTCAGGTTCCATAATTTCCAGAAACTCAAATCACGTTGTTCATTCATGCGAAATAAGGCTTTATTTTAATTTTATGAATAATCAGTCTGTCATACGCCCCCTCATCCAGTCAATCTCTATTTTCCAAAGCGAGGGATCAGGTGTCTCCAGAATAAGCGGAATACCGTCAAGCCGTCTATCGGCCATGATATTTGCAAAAAAATCCGAGCCAATAGCACCTTTTCCAATAGGGGCATGTCTATCCACTCGCGACCCTAAAGGACGCATCGAATCGTTAAGATGCATTCCTTTGAGATACTTAAATCCTATAAGTGAGTCGAATTCATCCCAAACTCTGTTATATCCACCCGCAAAATCGTATCCGGCTGCAAAAGCATGGCATGTGTCAATGCATACGCCTACACGTTCTTTATCATCCACAAGCTTGATTATCTCGGCCAAATGGGAGAAATCGTATCCAAGCGAAGTTCCTTGCCCTGCCGTGTTTTCAATAACGGCAACTACATCCTGTGTACGTTCGAGTACATAGTTGATTGAACGGGCAACCAAATCGCAGGACTCCTGCGTGATACCCTCGTTAATAGTAGCGCCGGGATGAAAGTTCAACATTGTAAGGCCAAGAGATCGGCATCGTTTCATTTGGTCGGCCAAAGAATTACGACTGAGCGAAAGTTTGCGGGAATCGGGAGAACACAGATTCAGCAGCAAAGATGCATGAGGGAGAATTTGCGCCGGAGTGAAGCCATAAATAGAGCATTGCTTTTTAAAATCCTCAATTTGAGAATCTTCCAAAGGAGAGTCGAACCAACGGCGGGGATTGGATGGGCAAAAGGCAAATGCATTAGCACCTAAATCGGCGGCTAATGCGGGAATCCTTGCCGGAGATGTTTCATCATCTATATGAGCACCCAAAAATTTCATTTACGCATTCTATTCCAAATTTGTTACAAATTTAAGGAAAAATATGGAATAGCGCATTATCTGCGACAAAAAATTTTTATTTATCTTCCATATACCCCCACCGCGCTTCATGCCGTTGTTTCATAACAAGTTCCGAAGGGTTGTCACATGGCGTCCAGAAGCGCACATTCTGCAATTGATCCGGCCGGAATTGCTGTTTCACAAAATTACCGGGATAGTCATGGGAATATAAATAATTTTTTCCGTAGCCAAGATTTTTCATAAGTCCTGTAGGCGCATTGCGCAGATGCAAAGGAACAGGCAAGTTCCCGGAACGTTCAACCTCGGCAAGTGCGGCGTCAATGGCAAGATATGCGGAATTGCTCTTGGGTGACTGAGCAAGATAAATGGCACATTCCGAAAGGGGTATACGTCCTTCGGGCATACCTATTTTTTGAATCACGGAAAAGGTTGTATCGGCAATAAGCATGGCATTAGGGTTTGCCAAACCGATATCCTCCGATGCAAGAATTACCATTCTTCGCGCTATAAATTCGGGATCTTCGCCGCCGGCAATCATACGTGCGAGCCAATATACGGCGGCATCAGGGTCGCTTCCGCGTATACTCTTGATAAATGCCGATATGATGTCATAATGCATCTCACCGTTTTTATCATATGCCTGCGGATTTTCCTGAAGACGCTCGGTGATTACCTTGTCGTTAATAACCAAATCCTCGCCAAACGCTACCGATTGTTGCAATAAATCCAGTATATTGAGAAGTTTGCGGGCATCTCCGCCGCTATAGCGGAATAAAGCAGCCGTCTGCTCTATCCTCACCCGCTCGGAGTTCAGAATTGAATCGGTTCTCACAGCTCGCTCAAGCAACTCATTAAGGTCGGTTTCATCGAGCGGTTTCAGAGTATACACCTGTGCTCGTGAAAGCAACGGCCTTATTACTTCAAACGAGGGGTTCTCAGTAGTTGCACCTATAAGCGTCACCGTACCGTTTTCCACAGCGCCGAGGAGGCTGTCCTGCTGCGCTTTGCTGAAACGATGAATTTCGTCGATAAACAGTATCGGACGACCGCGACTAAACATATCGCCGGCTTCGTTCCGCGCACGTTCAATAACCTCTCGCACATCCTTTACTCCCGAGGTAACAGCCGAGAGTGTGTAAAATGTACTTTTGGTAGTATTAGCAATGATTTTTGCCAATGTGGTTTTTCCAACTCCGGGAGGCCCCCAAAGGATAAAAGAGGCTATATTACCCGACTCTATCATACGACGTAACACTCCGCCGGGTCCTACAAGGTGTTTCTGACCTATGTACTCATCAAGATTCGCGGGTCGAAGGCGTTCGGCCAAAGGTGCAATGCTCATTATCTGCTTTTTAAAATTAAAGGCTCCGCCCGAATTGGCAGAGCCTTTATAATGGATTATATTCGGGAATTATTCCTGAGTTTTTGTGCCGTTCATAAGATCCTGCACTTCACGATATTTTTCGCCCCACATTTTGTGGTTCTCTTTATCGTTTGTAATGCTGGCATACGCCTGCTGGAATGCGTAAGCTTCCGAGTAAAGAGGAAGTGTATTGTTGGGGTTCTGAGGATCTTTGTTGGCAGGGTCGGAGTCAAGGCCGGCGAGCATTTTGTTATAAGCTTCGATAGCGTTGGCATCGGGCAATTTATTGTTGGCTGCGATGTATAGGCGAGCCAGACGCTGATAAATTACGGGGCTTACTTCGGGAGTGCGCTCAATAACCTGTTTTACATATTCAATACCACGACCGGCAAGTTCTTTCTGCTCGGTGGTATCTTTGCTGTAAGCGGCTGCATTAAGATAACGACCCGACATACCGAAGAGGTCGTTAAGCGACGGTTTTTCCTGAAGTTTGAGATAC
This sequence comes from uncultured Porphyromonadaceae bacterium, assembly GCA_947175425.1. Classification (GTDB taxonomy): domain Bacteria; phylum Bacteroidota; class Bacteroidia; order Bacteroidales; family Muribaculaceae; genus CAG-873. Next base: position 83,498 of record CAMWMR010000001.1, on the reverse strand, counting down.
GCATCGTAGGCTTCGGCACTCTTTCCGTATTGCTGGTTTTTGGAGTATACCGACGAAAGATTCTTGAGGAGCTCACCGTTTTTGGGATCGCGCTGAGCGGCAATTTCATACTGAACGACAGCAAGAGAATCCTGTCCGAGTTCCGAAAGAACATCGGCATATGTCACGAAGTCGTTGGTAGTGAAATTGGCGTTGGGATTCTTTGCAAAGAAATTTTCGGCATTGGTCCTTGCAGCATCAAAATTCTTGAGAGCGGCATTGTCCAGGAACTGGATGCGCTGCATCAGGAAATTCGAGGGGTCGCCGGCGAGGATTTCCTCTGCAATGCGGAGCGACTCGGGATAGTTCTCACCCCAGTAAAGAAGCACGGCATAGCGGGCTTTGTCTTCGGGGAAGTGGTTGGGGTTCTGGATATATTTTCCGTAGAGGTCGGAAGCTTTGCGCCAATGGTCGGCAAGGAAGTATTTTTCAGCAAGTTCGCGCTGAGCCATTGCCGAGTTGGGCTGCTTTGCAAGAAGCTCTTCAAGCTTTTCAATACCAAAGTTTTTGTTTACGTTAAAATATGCGTTGGCAAATTTAACATAGCCTTCGGAATTGTCGGGGTCGTTGGTAATGGCATTCTCATAACGAGCAGCTGCCTGACCATAGTCTTTGGCATCGTAAAGCATGTCACCTTCAAGAATGTAGATAGAGGGTTCCATGTTTTTGGAGTCCTTGCGAGCTTTGTCGATATTCGTCTGAATTTCTTTAGCATATTTAACCGGGTCGGTGTTATAATATGCACGTGCAATTGCAACAATAACTTCGCTATCCTTTTTGGCAAGTTTCTTTGCTTCTTTGAAATAATCGGATGCAGATGACACATTGTTGTTCAGCAGGTCGAGTGCTCCAAGACCTACATAGTTATAAGGATTTGCCGGATCAACCTCCTGACCTTTGTCAAAGAACGATTTTGCAGCAGCCTTGTCACCATTGGCAAGGGCTACCTGTCCAAGGTAATAATTAGCCAGCGATTTATCGGTGGAGGCATCATTGAGTGTGCGCTCCAAAATCGTTTTTGCATTTTCATACTGGCCGGCTTTATAGTATTCAATGCCGTCCTTGTAGCCTTGCGACTGAGCCGACGCCATGAGACCGCCGGCAAGAAGCAAGGTAAAGAAAAGTTTAATTTTCATGCTTGATTAACTTATTGATATTTATTACTTTTTCCTAATATAGTGTAATTATCTCTCGGGTAGTTCTGCCTGAATTTGTGTAACACGAGCAGGCAGAATACCTGTTTTGAGAATAATTTTTTGTCCAATCTGCCCGGTCACAAACGAATAGAATCCGCCTGCGACACTCGATGTAGGAGCAGCCGTAATCATATATATCTGACGGAAAAGAGGATAGGAGCCGTCGAAAATATACTGCTGATATGGCTTGTATGCTTTGGCTTCACCCGGACGATATACTTTGAGTACTTTTACCTTTTCGGTTAGCCCGGCACCGATTACAGGTTCGGATCCAAGCATTTTTTCAGCAAGTTCCTCCTGTGTAAGATCGGCACTGTCCATATCGGTACTAATCCAGCTTACACCGAGAACGCCAATAGCATCGGGATTATGTTCCACAACGTTAAACACGTCAATTACAGAACCCGCAGCGAATACTGTAGCTCCCAAGGGCTGCCCTTGAAGCAATGAATCGGAAAGATATGTTGCCAGGCTGGAGCCGCTTTGGTCAAGCACGACTTTTATATCGCCGCGATCTGAGGGCTGTAACTCATCCCAACGAGTAGTTCGGCCGGAAAGGATGTCGGCTATTTCACTTACAGTTACTTTCTCAACATTGTTTTTGGGATTAACTATAAGAGCTACCGCATCCACGGCTATTTTGGCAGAGCGAAGGTTGACATTCGCATTGCGTTCCTTTTTATATTTTGCTTTAAGAGCGCTTTTCTCTTGTGCGGTAATGTCGCGACTTGTGACAACTGTGCGCGTATTCATACTGAACAGTGAGTCGAATGCCTCGGCCTGTGTGGCATAACGCACTAAAAGATGTGCTTCGGGATACTGATATTCAAATACATCTACTTCCTGGCGGAATATATTCTCAAATGTATTGTCGCACACAATGGTTGTAGTACCCGAAGTTGACGAATGCGTCTTTTTTTCGTACTTCATGCACGACGACAATCCGGCAGATACCATAATCAGTCCGGCCATTGCTCCGATATAAGAATGCAATTTCATCAATATTTGTGAATTGAAATTATCAGTCGATTCCTTTAATCTGACGATAGGCACGCCAAACACCATATATTACAAGCATAACGCCCACGATATACCTTGCAGCAGCCCAATCGGCATCCCAGCCAAAGAAATTTATCAACAGCAGGACGCCCATTCCAACGTATATAATAATCATTATTATGCCAAAAATGGCACGCATAATGGTGTTAGCCTTGTTTCCCGAGCCTTCGTTGCGGCGTGTGGGTTCGTTTTGATTGAAGTTATTCATAATTAAAACCTTTAGATGGTTAAATGTCTGACATTAAGCTGTAGCCAAAACATAAATTTATTCTGTCACAACTTAATATTTTAACACTTATCCACCGTTAAAGTTCAGTGGCAGGAGTCTAAACAGACCCTTAACTACAATTTGTGGCGTAAAGTTACACAATTATCGGTGAACTTGGTCAAACCGCTCTTACAATATTTAATAAACTCTGTTAAAAATTCAATAGAGCAATAGCGCTTTGTCGTCATCCAGGTGCAAACCTCGCATAAATGCGTCGGCAGGCATGGCACGTTTACCGGCTGGCTGTAACATTAGAATCTCCAATGAACGGCCGTCGGCTGTGCCGGCATATACCTTCTTATCGCGGAGCACCATAGAACCGGGACTCAACCCAAAACCATTGTCACAAACACGGGTATCAAGAATCTTTACAGTTCCCGCGTCGCTGTCACCTGCTTTCAGCATAGACCATGCAGCCGGATACGGAGCGAGCCCCCGCACATGATTATGTATCGCTGCAGCCCCGGTTGTCCAATCAATTCGACAGTCGTTTTTAAATATTTTGGGAGCATCGCATGCCGGCACATCCTTTTCCAACTCGCTCTGAGGCATAGGGGTCAATGTTCCGGCAATAATATTTTCAACAGTCTCCACCGTAAGCTTTGCGCCTATAGCCATAAGACGGTCGTGAACGGAACCGGCATTTTCATTCGGACCTATTTCTATTTTCTCTTTTTTAAGCACGTCGCCCGTGTCAATCTCATGTTTGAGGAAGAATGTGGTTACTCCTGTTTCGGTTTCGCCTGCCATGACTGCACGGTTTATAGGTGCCGCACCACGGTAACGAGGAAGCAACGAGCCGTGCAGATTAAAAGTTCCAAGAGGAGGCATTGTCCACACAACCTCGGGCAACATTCGGAATGCTATTACAATAAACAGTTGCGCGTCAAGCGACCTCAGCTGTTCCACAAACTCGGGGCTTTTAAGTTTTTCAGGCTGAAGCACGGGCAAATTATTGGCCAAAGCATACTGTTTTACCGCCGATTGCGAAAGATGCTTTCCACGTCCGGCAATTTTATCGGGTGCTGTGACTACACCTACAATATTGAAGCCGTTTTTAACAAGCGCGTCAAGACTTTCAACGGCAAATTCGGGGGTACCGAAAAAAACTATACGTAGTTGATTCTTATCCATTGTTTCTCTCATTAACAGCTATTTCCTCCAGTGCTTTCCACAATTTTTCATCGGGAACCGGAGCGGTTACGTCTATTTGTTTTCCACTGACAGGGTGTACAAAACTTATATTGCGAGCGTGCAGAGATATACTTCCGTCGGGATTGCTTCGTTTGTCACCGTATTTCAAATCACCGCGCACAGGGCAACCGATAGACGAAAGTTGTACTCGAATCTGGTGCTTGCGTCCCGTCATCAGTCTAACCTGCAGCAAATTAAACTTATCACCTCTGGCAATTAGTTTATACGCCAACCGGGCTTCCTTTGCGCCCTCGGCAGGAACATTGTAGGCGTACGACTTGTTATTGCGCTCAATCGACTTAATCCAATGATGCAGTTCGGCCTCAGGCTTCTCCGGATTGCCTCTTGTTATAGCCCAATATGTTTTGTGAACATCGCCCGAAGCAAACATAGCATTGAGCCGTGAAAGAGCTTTGGATGTTTTAGCGAACACCACTACCCCGCTAACAGGACGGTCCAATCGATGTACGACCCCGATAAAAACATTGCCCGGCTTGCTGTCGCGCTCCTTGATATACTGCTTGATAATTTCACTCAAAGGAGTGTCTCCGGTTTTGTCGCCCTGCACTATTTCGCCGGCGGCCTTATTAACAATTATAATATGATTGTCTTCGTAGAGTACTTGCATGGTGCAAAGTTAATCAAAATTTAATTTCCTATAAAGATAAAATTATGTTAACCGAGGCAAACCGTTCCTCTTTCGTTTGTTATATGTTTACGTTCAACAAAGTACTGATATGAGACAACATGTAATATTTGCCGCATTATGCTTAAGTTTATCTCCTGCAGGAATGATAAACGCTCATGCAAAGTCGTACGTTCCGGATGTTACTTTATCCCCAAGCTGGAACGATGACAGCATTTTCCATTCTTCAAATTCTACAGATAACTCCGGATGGTGGAAACGTTTCGGCGACAGCGTCCTCGATACTCTCATTGCTCGTGGCGAACGGGCTAATTACGATGCTACTACCGCGATGAGGCGCATCGACATTGCCCGCGCCGAACTTCTCGGAGCAAGAAGCGGCTATTATCCGCAAATAGGAATATCGGCCGGTTGGGAGCGTGAGCGCACATCCGGACGTATTGCCGGCCGCTCGGGAAATGCTGTAACAACCGATTATTTCAACGCATCGGCATCGGTAAGTTGGGAAATTGATTTATTTGGCAAAGTAAGGGCAAAAGCACGCGAGGCTAAAGCAAACGTGAATTTAAGCGCTGCAGAATATGCCGGCACAATGATAGCGCTTGACGCGCAGATTGCCACGACATATATAAACCTGCAAGTTCAAAGGCTTCAGCTTGCCGTTTCCCGCGAGCATGCCGAAAGCCAATGGCATATAGTTGATATTGCCGAGACTCGACACCGCACAGGTTTGGCCTCCAAACTTGATGTAGCTCAAGCCCGCACACTCTATTATTCAACCATTTCTTCAATTCCGGTTCTTGAATCCGATATTGAGGCCTCCTACAATGCGCTGGCAGTTCTTTTGGGAACGACTGTTGAAAATCTTCCGTCGGAGCTGACTGCAAGTTCGGATCTTCCATCAGCCGAAAATCCTCTTATTTATATGGGAACACCGTCCGATCTGCTCAGGAGACGTCCCGACATTGTTGCCGCTGAAAAAAGCATAGATGTTGCTGCAGCTGCTTTGGGAATAGCCAAAAGCGAATATCTTCCATCGCTTGCAATCACCGCTTCCGCTGGAACTATGGCTCATAATATAGGAGACTTGTTCAGCGGACCGTCATACGGTTATTCAATAATGCCGACACTTTCATGGACGGCTTTCGACGGTTTTGCACGCAAAGCCGCAACAGCCGAAGCTGCTATGGAACTTCAGAATGCGGTCGACAGTTATAATCTGACTGTTATAACAGCCATTGAGGAAGTACGTAACGGAGTGTCTGCCTACAAGGCTGATATGGAATATATAAGCCGGATAGAACAGGTTGTGGAAAACAGCCGGGAATCGGTAGTTCTTTCATTAGACCAGTATAAACAAGGACTTTGTGTTTTCACCAATGTCGTTGATGCTCAATTGAATTATCTTACATATCAAAATACACTCGTAGCCGCCCGAGGAGAAGCTTTAAATTCCCTGGTCACCCTATACAAAGCTCTTGGAGGCGGGTGGTACGAATAACTTATTAGAATTATGACTACTGCAAGATTTTTGTCGCTCGGTATGCTGGTAGGCTGCGCATTATGCTCATGTCAAGATAAAAAGGAAACTACCGACTCGACCGCACCGGAAATAGATGTAGAACGCGCTTATACCGATTCTCTTGTAATTCACAAAACATACCCGGGGCTGCTTACTGCAAACATGACAGTAGATCTCGTTGCCAGAGTAAACGGTTATCTGCGCTCGATGAATTACAAAAGCGGAGACTTTGTAAAAAAGGGTTCTGTGCTTTTCACTATCGAAGATGGCAGTTATCGCGATGCGCTTACCAAAGCCGAGAGTGATGTGGCAACTGCAAAATCGAATCTCGAGTATGCCGAGACTCGATACAAAGCCATGGAGGAAGCTCTTAAAGGAGACGCTGTGAGCAAAATGGAAGTGGAGGAGGCAAAAAACACGCTGGAAGAATGTCGTGCCACTCTGTCGTCGGCAATCGCAGCGCAGCAAACCGCAGCCACACAGCTATCCTACTGTACAATTACTGCGCCTTTCGACGGGCATGTAACCACCAATGCTTATTCTGTAGGAACTTATGTGGGCGGAGAAGGCGGTGCCGTCACGCTGGCCACAATTTACGACGACCATACTGTTACGGCGAATTTCTCCATTGACGATGCACCCAACCTTGGCAAGCTTAAAAAAAATATGGATAGCGGCAAGGTTGATTTCAATAATATGCCGGTGAGCTTCTCCGAGCCGCTGAATCATAAGTATACGGGGAAACTAAGTTACATGGCGCCACAGGTTGACATCACTACGGGGACAATGAAACTGCAGGCCGTTATTGACAATCCTTATGGCGAATTGAAACCGGGCATGTATGTGGAAGTGGATCTGCCCGTAGAAGACGATCCTCATGCCGTAATTGTACGCGATGCATCCATTGCCACTGATCAATTGGGGAAATACCTCTACGTCGTAAACGACTCCGATAAAGTCGTATACACTCCCATTACAACAGGCGAACTCGTCCGCGACTCCCTGCGTATTGTAACCACGGGAATCAATCCCGGAGAACGATATGTCAGCAAAGCCTTGCTTAAAGTTCGCGATGGAATGACTGTCAAACCCATAGAATAACCGCCTATGTTCAGCAAATTCTTTATACGGCGTCCTATTTTTGCCACTGTTCTGGCAATACTTATGGTTCTTGCCGGCGTACTGACAGTGAAAACTCTGCCGGTAGCACAATACCCCGATATTACACCTCCCACCGTATTCGTCACTGCCTCGTATCCCGGTGCCGACGCGTCCACTGTTGCCCAGGCAATCGGAGTTCCTATAGAGGAACAGGTGAACGGCGTAGAGGGGATGATGTACATGAGCTCGACTTGCGGCGACGACGGTTCCTACTCTCTTGAGATAACCTTTGAAAACGGAACCGACCTCGACATGGCCACAGTAAAGGTACAGAACCGCGTATCTCAGGCCGAACCGGTTCTACCCTCATCGGTAAAACAACAAGGAGTGGATGTAATGTCCCGTTCGTCCAATATTATTCTTTTTGTTGCTCTTGAGAGCAACGACCCGGAACGTTACGACGGACTATATCTGACCAATTACGCCCAATTGAGCATTGTCGACGAGCTTTCGCGCATCGACGGAGTAGGCGATGTCAACGCTTTCGGCTCGGGTGAATACTCAATGCGCGTTTGGCTGAATCCTGAAAAAATGCGTATTCGCGGAATTTCACCAACCGAAGTAATATCCGCTATAGAGAGTCAGAATATGGAAGTCTCCGCCGGTTCGGCAGGAGCGCCTCCAAGTCCCGACGGACAGCAATTTGAATATACACTCACCAGCCAGGGCAGACTTACCGATGCCGAATCATTCCGTAACATTATAATACGAGCCGGAGACGACGGAGCACTACTACACCTTTCGGATGTTGCCACAGTTGAACTCGGCAGCGAAAGCTATTCTATGATATCTCATGTATCGGGTCAAACGGCAGGTCTTATTGGCATATACCAACTTCCCGGAGCCAATGCCATGGATGTGGCAAAGGCGGTCAAGAAAAAGCTGGCTGAACTGAAGCCATATTTCCCCGAAGGAGTGGATTATCGAGTTATTCTGGATACTACCGATTTCGTTTCGGCATCAATCGATGAAGTGCTCGTCACTTTCCTCGAAACCACTCTCATTGTAATGATAGTCATATTGCTCTTCCTTCAGAACTGGCGTGCGGTAATCATTCCAATGCTTACTATTCCGGTATCCCTTGTCGCAACGTTTGCCATTATGAAAATAATGGGATTCTCTCTCAACACCTTGACATTGTTCGGTCTCGTGCTCGCCATTGCCATTGTGGTGGACGATGCCATTGTGGTGGTCGAGGACTGCTCCCGAATTTTGGATAAAGGAGGAGTCACTCCCACGCAGGCCGCACTGCAGGCCATGGAGGAATTACAGGGTCCTGTAGTCGGCGAAGTTCTTGTACTGCTTTCGGTTTTTATCCCGACAGCCTTTATATCGGGCATAACCGGGCAGCTATACAAACAATTCGCGCTCACTATTGCCGTATCAACCGCCTTCTCGGGATTCAACGCACTCACCTTCACACCTGCCATGTGCGCGCTGTTCCTGCGTCCTACCAATGAAAGTCAATCCAAATTTATTTTATACCGATGGTTCAATGCAGGCTTCGAAAAAGTCCGGACCGCATATAACTCGGTAGTTGGCAAATTGCTTGCTCATCCGCTAATAGCAATACTGATATTTGTCGTTATTTGCGGCGCGGCATTCTGGGGTTTTCTCCGCATGCCAACCAGCTACGTTCCCGAAGAGGATATGGGTTACTTCATGACATCGATACAATTGCCCACAGGAGCCTCACTCGAGAGAACCGACAGTGTGACAAGTTACGTCAGTGCCGAAATATGTGCTCTTCCGCAGGTGAAGGATGTAATTTCGGTAAGCGGACAGTCGTTCCTCGGTGGTGGTGCCGGCAGTAACCTCGCAAGCATGTTCGTGATTCTCAAGCCGTGGAACGAGCGTAAAGGCTCAAAAAACTCTGCCGAAGCTGTTATTGACAAAGTAACTGAAATTACGGCCAACCTGCAGGACGGCGTGGTATTCTCGGTAAATCCGCCTTCCATTCCGGGTCTTGGAGTGTCTTCGGGTCTCCAGATGCAGATTCTCGACATAAACAATCTTGGAACGCAGGAGCTTGCCAAAACAGTGGCCGAAGTACAGCAGGCCGCATCAAAGTATCCCGAACTTAAGTCCATTACATCTCTATATCAAGGTGAAGTTCCCCAGTATTCCATTAAAGTGAACCGCGACAGAGTGAAGATGTACGGACTTGAACTTTCCGAGGTATATGCAACACTTGCTGCATATATGGGCAACGAGTATGTAAACGATTTCGATAAATTCGGACGCACCTACGAGGTTCTTATAAGCGCCGACAGCGAAGCACGAGCTAAAGCCGAAAACGTACTTTCTTTGTCGGTGGCTCGAGATAACGGCGAAATGGTACCTTTTGGAGCGTTTGCCACCGTTGAAGAAGTTATGGGCACACCGTCGGTAAGCCGGTATAACATGTATACTACAGCATCTGTCACCGGAAGCACCGCAAGTGGCGTCAGTTCTTCCAAGGCCATTGAAGCAATGGAAGATATAATGAAAAATACCGTAGGTACCAACTACTCATACGCATGGACAGGCGAGGCATTGCAGGAAACCGAATCGGGAACCACAATCAGCACTACTCTGCTCTTTGCAATTATAATTACCATTCTTGTGCTTGCGGCACAATATGAATCCTGGACCGATCCTGTAGCAGTAGTAATCACTACTCCCACCGCTATACTCGGTACCGTGCTCGGATGCCTTTTCATGGGTCAAAGCGTAAACATTTATACTCAAATCGGTATAATTCTACTACTTGGCATGGCTGCCAAAAATGCCATTCTGATTGTAGAGTACGCTATGGATTACCGAAAATCAGGTCAAGCAATACGCGCGGCAGCAGAAGACGCCGGAAATGTGCGCCTTCGTCCTATTCTAATGACTGCTCTGGCTTTTGTTTTTGGTGTAATGCCAATGATATTCGCCACCGGCGCAGGCGCTGCAAGCCGTATTTCACTTGGCACGGCCGTAGTATTCGGCATGGCCGTAAATGCTTTGCTTGGCACATTGTTTGTGCCATCGTTCTGGGAATTGCTTCAGAGATTCAGGGAACGTTACCTCTCGAAAGTATTCCAATTCAAAAAATCAGGAGACTCGTTGCCTCAACAGAATAACACAAACATTTAAAAACATTCATTAAAGCCCCTCGGAATAAAGCAGAACGCATCTTTTCGAGGGGCTGTGTTGTAAAAAATATTTGTGCGGTATTAAAAAAAAAACTAACTTTGCACCCAAATTATCGCTTCAACCGATGGAACAAGTTCAATACAAAGGTCTCACTTTCGAGCCATATATACTTAAGAAAGATATTCAAGCCCGAGTTGCCGAATTGGGTAAAGATATAATGCGCGATTGCGCCGGTAAAATGCCTCTGTTTTTGTGTGTACTGAACGGGGCATTTCCTTTTGCCAGCGATTTGTTTCGTGCCGTAGAAGGAATGGACGCCGAGATATCTTTTATTCGCCTGAGTTCATACGAAGGAACCGAAAGCACCGGCACTGTCAAAGAAGTGCTCGGGTTGCGCGAAAATATCGAAGGCCGCACAGTTATCGTTGTGGAAGATATTGTCGACACCGGAAACACAATCTATCGGTTGGTGGAAGATTTGCGAAAAAAGAATCCGGCCGAGGTGAAAATTGCCACTCTCCTTTTCAAGCCCGACGCCCTTTGCCGTCCCGTCCGCCCGGACTATGTAGGTTTTAACATTCCCACCAAATTCATAATCGGTTACGGTTTGGATTTGGACGGACTTGCCCGAAACCTCAACGATATATACATATTAAAGGAAGAATGAATATAGTAATTTTTGGTGCCCCCGGGAGCGGGAAAGGCACACAGAGCGAAAAGCTCATTGAACATTACGGACTCCATCACATCAGCACCGGCGAAGTTCTTCGCAGTCATATAGCGAAAGGAACCGAGCTTGGCAAGGTTGCCGATTCATTCATTTCAAAAGGAATGCTCATTCCCGACGACTTGATGATAGCAGTTTTGGAAGACATATTCAAAAACGACCCTTCAAAGCTTGAAAAAGGCGTTATTTTCGATGGCTTCCCCCGCACTGTTCCTCAGGCAGAAGCTCTTTCAAAACTTTTGGATGGATATAATACCGAAATCCATGCTGTTGTTGGATTGGAAGTTGCCGAAGAGGAACTTATTCGCCGCATGATTGAACGCGGAAAACAAAGCGGTCGCTCCGACGATAACATTGACACAATTAAAAAACGACTCGAAGTTTACCGGTCTCAGACAGAACCCCTTAAAGATTATTACTGCAAGAAAGGAAGTTACCATGCTGTTAACGGTAATGGAAGTGTTGAGGAAATTTTCGGTCATATCGGAAAAACTCTCGAGCCTTTCAAATAAATAATGTAATGAATTACAAGTTTGAAGAACAGTACCAATGTCCTCCCTACGATTGTCTCACGCATATTTACAGCCAAAGCTTCGTAGATAACTTTTCCCTTCCCGCGCTCACGGATTATACCACAGGCAAAACCATGAGCTACGGAGATATGGGACGTCGCATTGCCCGTCTGCACTTGTTCTTTGAACTTACCGGCGTAAAGCCCGGCGATAAAATAGCCCTTTTGGGACGTAATACTCCCAATTGGGTTATTACTTTTATTGCAACAATATGCTACGGCGCTGTTATAGTGCCTGTGCTAAGCGAATTCAACAGCACCGATGCGGCTCAGATTATCAACCACTCGGACGCGGTGATGCTATTTGTTTCCGACGGTATTTTCAACGGATTAGACTTTGAATCTATGCCGGCATTGCGAGCAGTGATATCGCTTGACAGTCGCACCGTCATTGCCGAGCGACCTCCTTTGAAGACAGGTACAAAACGTAGTCCGGCAAGCCACAGAGGTATTGTTGCTGCACTTACACGCAACTTCCGCAAACGTTATCCAAGCGGATTCCGCCCCACCGACATTGTTTATCCAAGAGTTTCAGGCGAAGATTTAGCGGTAATAAACTATACCTCGGGAACTACCGGCTTTTCCAAAGGTGTTATGCTCACGCACGACAATCTTCGCGGCAATGTGGTTTTCGGGATACGGTCGAATTTGCATTTCCATGGATCGCGTGCACTTTCTTTTCTTCCTCTCGCACATGCCTATGGCTGTGCGTTCGACATGCTGGTACCTCTCGCAGTGGGTTCTCACATAACATTGCTTGGCAAAACTCCCACTCCTGTCATTTTATTGAGAGCATTGCAACAGGTTCGCCCGTCACTAATAATTTGCGTTCCTCTTATTCTTGAAAAAATTTACCGCAAAGTAGTTGTCCCCCTCATCACCAAGAAACCCATTCGATGGGTTCTTGCGGTGCCCGGACTTGACAAAGCATTCTATAGCCTTATAAGGGCAAAACTTGTCGATGCTTTCGGCGGAAACTTTGAAGAAATCATAGTAGGCGGAGCCCCTTTGAACGCCGAAGTGGAAGAATTCCTGCACAAGATTAAATTTCCGTTCACCGTTGGCTACGGCATGACTGAATGCGGACCTCTTATAAGTTATTCCCCATGGCGCCGTTTTGTTCCCGGTTCGGCCGGAAGAACACTTAACGGCATTATGGAATCCAATGTTGTAGCGGACAATACTCTGCCGCTTGTCGACGGACATCCTCAAGGCGAAATTATTGTACGGGGACTTAACGTGATGAAAGGGTACTATAAGAATCCCGATGCAACTCTTGCCACTCTCGATGAGGACGGTTGGCTTCACACCGGAGACATGGGCTGGCTGTCGGCTCCGAATAACCGCACAATACATATTCGCGGACGCTACAAAACCATGATTTTAAGCGCGAACGGGCAAAACATTTATCCGGAGGAAATAGAATCAAAACTCAGCAATATGCCATACGTCAACGAATGTCTGGTTGTTGACAGAAACGGTAGTCTGTTCGCTCTGTGTTTCCCCGATGCCGACGAGGTTTCGCGCGACAATCTGACCAAAGAGATGCTTGAAGACGCCATGGAAGCTAACAGAATAAGCCTCAATAAATTAGTTGCTCCCTACGAACAGATTAGAAAAATCGAGATAATGGAGCACGAGTTTGAAAAGACTCCCAAGCGTTCTATCCGCCGCTTCCTTTATAAGTAAGAAATCGCTGCCGTTCCGGAAATATCGGAATCAAGTTTTCCTTTAAGATGAAAAATTTGGCGAAAAGAGCCAACGCAGCAAACGCTCTATGGAAAAAATCCGTATCTTTGCATTTGCGTGCCTTTAAACGCCGCAAAGCATAAACGAAAAATAAAATTACATTATACGAATGCTGCTTACCGATTCGCTGGCCACATTTGGCCGTTACTGCATTTTTTTAAGGCGTATTTTTGCGTTGCCTGAACGCTGGGGCGTTTTTGGACGTCGCACAATTGCCGAAGTAGCGAAATTAGGCATTGACTCTATTCCTTTGGTGCTCATTATTTCGCTGTTCATAGGAGCTGTAATAACCATACAAATGCAGCTTAATATTGCATCACCACTCATTCCGTCCTATTCGGTAGGTCTGGCAACCCGCGACATTGTATTGCTTGAGTTCTCCAATTCAATTCTGTGCTTGATACTCGCTGGTAAAGTAGGCAGCAACATTGCGTCGGAAATCGGAACAATGAGAGTTACCGAGCAAATAGACGCATTGGAAATAATGGGCGTTAATTCGGCAAATTATCTTGTTCTGCCCAAAATTGTGGCTTTTGTCGCTTTTATGCCGGTTCTGGTTATTTTGTGTATGGGGACATCTCTTGTAGGTGGCTGGCTTGTTGCAGTTGTAACCGATTTGATTACTGTATCCCGATATGTGTACGGCCTTCAGGCGTTCTTTCAGGAATGGTATGTATGGTACGCTCTTATAAAATCTCTGGTTTTCGCATTTATCATCACCACCACTGCATCCTTTTACGGCTACACCGTTAAAGGCGGCGCACTGGACGTTGGTAAAGCGAGCACAAACGGAGTTGTCAGCAGCAGTATTTTCATCCTCCTGTTCGATGTTATACTCACTAAACTTTTACTGCAATGATTGAAGTACGCCAACTTGTCAAGAGCTTCGATGGCCGTACTGTACTCCACGGTGTCGACGCTTGTTTTGAAACCGGAAAAACGAATCTTATAATCGGACAAAGCGGCTCCGGAAAAACGGTTCTCATGAAATCGTTGGTAGGCTTGCTGCAGCCCGACAGCGGAGAAATTCTTTTCGACGGGCGCAATCTGCTTGCTATGAATCGCGAAGAGATTGCATCATTGCGAAAGGAGATAGGAATGTTGTTTCAAGGATCGGCTCTTTTCGATTCCGAAACCGTACTTGGCAACGTTATGTTTCCGCTTATAATGTTTACTCGTATGAGCCGGGGCGAGATGCGCGACCGTGCAATGTTCTGTCTGGAACGCGTCAATCTAACGGGTGCAGAAAACAAATACCCGTCCGAAATTTCGGGCGGCATGCAAAAGCGAGTGGCAATTGCCCGTGCAATAGCTCTTAATCCGCGTTACCTTTTTTGCGATGAACCAAACAGCGGACTGGACCCCAAGACATCTATTCTGATTGACGAACTGCTGAGTGACATAACGCACGAATACGGCATTACAACCGTCATCAACACTCACGACATGAACAGTGTGTTGGGTATAGGCGAGAATATTATTTTTATAAATAAAGGTTATCGCGAGTGGGTTGGCGACATGAGCAAAATATACAACACAACCAACGAAGCGCTCAATAACTTTGTTTTTGCCACACATCTGTTCCAGGAAGTAAGGGAATATGTGGCTGAACATGGAACAATAGAACAACGTAAAAAATGAGATTTGCCGACGTTCCCGGACACGAAGCCGAAAAGCAAAGGCTTCGCGATATGGCCGACAACGGACGTATTCCGCATGCTCTGTTGTTTGAAGGCCGTTCGGGGTCAGGAAAATTTATGCTTGCACGCGCATTCGCAAGCTACATCCATTGTACAGACCGTACACCCGACGGAGACAGTTGCGGGCGTTGTGCCGCTTGCCGACAGATGGATGAATTCAGCCATATCGACACTCTTTATTCATTTCCGGTTGTAAAAAAGAAAAACAGCGCGTTATCCGATGACTATGCGGCCGAGTTTCGGGAATTTCTTTCAGAGAGTCCGTTCATGGATCTAGAACGTTGGCTCGTCAAACTTGACAAGATTAACTCACAACCGCAAATATATGTGGAAGAAGGAAATGAACTGCTGCGTCGATTAACCTTCATGACACGTCGCTCCAGATATAAAACAGTTCTCATGTGGTTGCCGGAGCGTATGAAAGAGGAAACTGCCAACAAGTTACTCAAGCTTGTTGAAGAACCGTTTTCCGATACTATCTTTTTGATGGTGAGCAACGACTCTCGGCTGATTCTTCCTACCATTTACTCCCGAACCCAACGCATAAATATTCCGCGATACTCCGATAATGAATTATGCGGAATCCTAATTGAAAAAGGATTCGAAGAAGCGGATGTAGCAGATGTCGCACGGCAGGCGGAAGGAAACGTGAATCTTGCGCTGAAACTGATAAACGAATCGGAAGAGCACAAAAAGTTTTTTAATCTTTTTGTAGAGCTCATGCGCAAAAGCTATGGCAGAAAGGTTTCCGAGTTACGGGAATGGAGTGTCGAGACAGCCTCATTAGGCCGTGAAGGATGTATGCGATTTATCGACTACAGTACACGGCTTGTTCGCGAAAGCTTTGTATCGCACCTTAATGTGGATGAATTACTTACAATGAGCCGTACCGAACGTGATTTCATAAGTAAGTTTTCTCCGTTTATCAACGAACGCAATGTTGAGGATATAATCAAGCTCATGGATACCGCCCGTCGCGATATTGCCGCAAATGTGAACAGCAAGATCGTTTTCTTTAATGTTGCCATAAGAATCATAATGTTATTACGCCGCTGACATGCCCGATATGCCCTCACCCATCGGTTTTCTGCGTTCAGTTGCCGAATACTACGGCACACCCGACGACAAACGCCCGAAATTAGGCAGAATTACCTTTGTACTGCCTAACAAACGAAGCGTACTTTTTTTGAAAAAGTATATTCAGGACGGTATGAAGAAAGTGTCGCTCATGCCTCGAATCATGACCGACAGCACATTTATAAGTATTGTTGCCGGTGCTCCTGAAGCTCGAAGGACAGAACTGCTTTTTATACTGTACGATGCATATTGTCATGTAATGCAGAACCGGGGACGTAAAAACGGAATGCGTGAATTCGACAATTTCATTTTCTGGGGCGACATGATGTTGGATGACTTCGATGATATTGACAAGTCAATGGTCAATGCAAAAGAAGTTTTCTGCAATTTGCGTAATCTAAAGGAAATTCAGGCCGACTATCTTGACGAAGAACAAAAAGAAGTTGTACGCAGAATATGGGGCGAAAGTCGGCTGACTGCGCACATCGATGATTTTTGGCTTCATTTTGGAGACGGTACTGAGGGCGAAATGCGAACCAAATTCGTTTACCTTTGGGAAATACTTGGCGATATATACACTGAATTCTACAAACGCCTCTCCGAACGCGGAATATGTTCCAAAGGAGCTCAATATCGTCGTGCTGTAGAAGCCGTGCGGCAAGATGATTACCGCGATTTTACCGGTGATACTCATTATGTTTTTGTAGGATTCAACAACATTTCAGTTGCAGGGACTCTTATTTTTGAACGGTTTAAGCGTAAAGGAGTCGCCTCGTTCTTTTGGGATACTGCACCGCTTGAACTTGCGGGAGAAAACGGAGTGCGGGAATCCCGTGCACTCAGCCGTCTTGCCCGATTGAGTAAAAACTTCCCAATGCCGGAAGATTATTCAATTCCGCCTCTTGGGGAATCGCCGGAAATTACGGTAACTTCGGTCCCGTCAAATGCAGGACAGGCAAAAGCTGCCGGGAGCCTGCTCAAAGAATGGAGTGACCAAGGCTTTATAGACCCCTCTAATCCGTTAAATACTGCTGTTATACTCCCCGACCAAGGTTTGCTGGTTCCTATGCTTATGGCTATACCTGCCGATATCGAGGCTCTGAACATCAGTATGGGAATCTCATACCGTACCACAACTTTTGCAACCCTACTCCATTCAATAATAAGCATGCAGCTCAGAGCCAGGGTTCTGCATGGTGTTATTCACTTCTACCACGAGGACATTACAGAAATTCTGAATCATCCCCACATACGTCTTATTGCATATGATGAAGCCGATGAACTGAGCCGAAAAATAATGCAAGGCAAACTGTATAACGTTCCGGAAACTGCAATAAATGTTCTCAAAGAAATTTTTACACCCGTCAAGGACCTCAACAATGTAAAACTGGTTTATCAGTATTTGAGCACTCTTTTCGACTGGCTTGGGGAAAAACTTGAGGAACATAGGAAGAGCACGCGTACAGCAAGTTTCGAAACCGAGGCTATAAAATTTTTTCGCTCGGAAGTGGAAGAACTTACTACACTTATCGAGGAGCACAATGTGCAAATGTCCGAACGTACATTCCTGCACATGTTTGAACGGGCATTTTCGGCTCGGGCCTTGTCGCTTAGCGGTACCCCCTTGAAAGGTCTTCAAATTCTCGGAGTACTCGAAACCCGTACTCTGGACTTTGAAAATGTTATAGTACTGTCGCTTAACGAACGTATTTTCCCAAAGAAGCAGTACACAAAAACAATGATTCCAAACACTCTGCGTGCCGGTTACGGACTACCCGACTTTGAAAGCTCGGAATGGACCTACGCCTATAGTTTTTACAGGCTGCTGTCACGTGCAAAGCGAGTGGCCTTGTTCTACGATTCCCGCGCGGAAAGTCTGGGTGGCGGAGAGATTTCCCGTTACATAACGCAAATGCGGTATCTTATGCCGAGCCTTACTGCCAAATTCAATACGCTGAATCTTAATTCCGTGCCATCCAAACAGCGGGAAATAAGAATTAAAAAGACTCCGGAAATATGCAAATTGCTTGAGGAATTTTATCCCGGAGGTTCGTTGAGACTTTCGGCTTCGGCTTTAAAAACTTTCCGTAATTGTCCTTTGCAGTTCTACCTTAGCTACGTACACCGCATGCGTACGCAAAACGAACTTGTTGATTATCTTACGGCAGCCGACTACGGCACGGTGGTTCATAATGTGATTCAGACTATTTATGACAAATACAAGAATCAACTTATCGACGAACAACTTATAAATTCCTGGCTTAGTCACCCTACTCTAATCGGCAATACGGTTTACAATACTCTTGTGAAGGTTCGTTATCCTCACATAGATCCGAATGCCGGCAATAACATAAGTGCAGAAGGAAGACTTGCCTGCGAAGTTATTGAAATGATGGTGCGAAGCAATCTTCAGGCAGAAGCCGACTGTTATTGTGCCGCAGGAAAAGATTTTACTTTCCTTGAGAATGAAATGGAAATCAATGCACCATGGAAGATAGACGATGAACTTACCGTTAACTTTTACATGTCTATCGACCGCGTTGACAAAATTGCAGGAAACCATTTTAGATTCATCGACTTTAAAACAGGAAAAGAGGACAGTACCTGCGAAAAGATTGAAAGTATGTTTTCCGGGCACAGTACTAAAGACGCTATCCTGCAATTGCTCATCTATTGCGAGACTTTCCTTGCCATAAAAGGCGACCATTACACAATTGCTCCGGTTGTACATCCCATGCGGTCTCTTGCATCGTCCATGCCAATAAAAACAATGAACGTGGCCGGCGAAGAACTTACCGATTATAAAAAGGTACGAAACCGTTTTCAACCGGAACTGCACAACTTTGTGAAGCGTATTTTCAACCCCGAGGAGGATTTCTACCAGTGCGAAAGTGTTGACGACTGTGGATTTTGCGCTTTCACGTCCATGTGCGGCCGTATTAAAAAAGAATATTGACCGGGACATATGTCGGGTATATACGTACACGTGCCGTTTTGTCACAGCAAATGTTTTTATTGTGACTTCTTCTCCATTGCCAATACAACAAAGTTAAACGATTTTGTAGCTGCAGTCGAACGTGAGTATCATGCACGAAAAATCGAACTGAATGATGATGTCAGCACAATATACTTTGGAGGCGGCACCCCCTCCCTGCTCTCCCCGCTCTTGTTCACACAATTGTCGGGAATATTTGCCCATCTTAATCCCGAGGAATTTACAATTGAAGTAAATCCCGAAGATGTAGATTCGGAACATGTCGACACATGGCTTGCCTGCCGAGTCAACCGAATCAGTATTGGTGTGCAATCTTTAAACAATTCCGAACTTAAAGCGGTCAACAGGAGGCATGATTCACAGACAGCTCTTAATGCTATTAAACGCCTCAAAGAAGCAGGTATTACAAATATCAGTGCCGACCTTATCTACGGACTTCCGGGGCAAACTGAAGACAGCTGGAAAGAATCCTTGTCCAAACTTATCGAAAGCGGTGTACAGCACATATCGGCCTACTGCCTCAGTTTTGAAGAAGGCACAGTACTTTGGCAACGGAGAAAACAGGGTATTGTCAAAGAAGCGTCCGATGAAACAATAAACAACATGTACCGGACGCTGTGCGATTACACCGCCAATGCAGGATTCAATCATTACGAGATTTCAAATTTTGCTTTAGACGGATTCCGGTCGCAGCATAATTCGGCTTATTGGGATGGCACCCCATATCTCGGACTTGGTCCCGGGGCGCACAGCCTCGGTTGCGACGGACAGCGCAGATATGTTCCGGGCGACATCAAGCAATACCTCCAATCTCCGGAAACGGCTGCTTTGGTTGATGAGGAAACCGAAACCGACCGCATTAATGACACAATAATGATTTCGCTGAGAACAGCAAAAGGTCTCGACTTGGAAGATTTGCCGGAGAAAGCGCGTAAATGCATTTTAGCAAATGCGCAATCCACATTGCATCGAGGGATTTTGCGCTTGGAATGCGAAAGAATTTTTATCCCCGAAGAGCACTGGCTTTTAAGCGACGCAGTAATTCGCGACTTGTTTATCCTGTAAAATCATAAAATAAAAAAGACGATGCGCGTCGTCACGACAAGCATCGTCTCCGGGATGAGAACCCGCCCTATTTAAAGGGCAGGTTCGGGGGGAATATTATTCTGCATCCTCATTGAGGATTTCGAGCATTTTTATAGCCGATACCGGAATACGTGTACCGGGGCCGAAAATAGCGGCAACACCGGCCTTGTAAAGGAAGTCGTAATCCTGAGCAGGTATTACACCTCCGGCAGTTACAAGGATATCCTCACGGCCGAGTTTCTTAAGTTCGGCAATAACCTGAGGGATAAGAGTCTTGTGACCGGCAGCCAATGAGGAAACGCCCAAAATATGAACGTCATTTTCCACTGCCTGACGAGCGGCTTCGGCGGGAGTCTGGAACAAGGGACCCATGTCAACATCGAATCCACAGTCGGCATAACCGGTGGCAACAACCTTGGCACCGCGGTCGTGACCGTCCTGTCCCATTTTTGCAATCATAATACGAGGCTGACGGCCTTCGCGTTTTGCAAATTCCTCGCACATCTGACGGGCGCGGAGGAATTCGGGGTCTTCTTTAGTTTCGCTTGAGTACACTCCTGATATTGTTCGTATTACAGCTTTATAACGGCCTACAACTTCTTCGCAGGCATCGGAAATTTCTCCAAGAGTAGCACGCAGGCCGGCTGCTTTTACAGCAAGGTCAAGCAGATTGCCTTCCTTGGTCTTAACACACTCGGTAATGGCCTTAAGTGCTTCTTTAACCTTGGCTTCATCACGATGAGCTTTAACGTCGTTGAGGCGTTCAATCTGTTCGCGACGAACTTCGGTATTGTCAATTTCAAGAATATCGATGGGATCCTCGTGTTCGAGACGATATTTGTTAATGCCCACAATAGTCTGACGACCGGAGTCGATACGAGCCTGTGTACGAGCGGATGCTTCTTCAATACGCAGTTTGGGAAGACCGGTTTCGATAGCCTTGGCCATACCGCCGAGTTTCTCGATTTCCTGGATATGTTCCCATGCACGGTGTGCAATTTCGTTTGTGAGAGCTTCCACATAGTAGGAACCGCCCCAGGGGTCGATTGCACGGGTAACCTGAGTTTCTTCCTGGATGTAAATCTGGGTATTACGGGCAATACGTGCCGAAAAATCGGTGGGAAGCGCAATGGCCTCGTCAAGTGCATTGGTATGGAGGCTCTGGGTGTGACCCAATGCCGCGCCCATAGCTTCAATACATGTACGACCAACATTGTTAAACGGATCTTGCTCGGTGAGCGACCAGCCGGATGTCTGGCTGTGAGTGCGAAGAGCAAGCGATTTCGGGTTCTTGGGATTGAACTGCTTTACAATCTTAGCCCAAAGCATACGGGCTGCACGCATCTTGGCAACTTCCATGAAATAATTCATGCCGATAGCCCAGAAGAACGACAGACGCGGAGCGAACGAATCGATGTCCATTCCTGCGTTTACACCGGCACGGAGGTATTCAAGACCGTCGGCAAGAGTGTATGCAAGCTCAATATCACAAGTCGCGCCGGCTTCCTGCATGTGGTAACCGGAGATTGAGATTGAGTTGAACTTGGGCATATTCTGCGAAGTGTACTCGAAAATATCGGCAATAATACGCATGGAGAATTCCGGCGGGTAAATATATGTGTTACGCACCATGAATTCCTTAAGAATGTCATTCTGAATGGTACCTGCCATTTCCTCAAGCTTGGCACCCTGTTCAAGGCCGGCATTGATATAGAATGCAAGTACGGGAAGTACCGCACCGTTCATTGTCATGGACACGGACATCTTATTCAGGGGAATACCGTCGAAGAGTACTTTCATATCATCGAGCGAGCAGATAGACACACCTGCTTTACCTACGTCGCCTACAACACGTTCGTGGTCGGCATCGTATCCTCGGTGTGTTGCAAGGTCAAACGCAACCGAAAGGCCTTTCTGGCCGGAGGCAAGGTTACGACGGTAGAATGCGTTGGATTCGGCAGCAGTAGAGAATCCGGCATACTGGCGTATTGTCCAGGGGCGCAGGGGGTACATTGCGCTGTACGGGCCACGCAGGAATGGAGGAATACCCGACATGTAATTAAGGTGTTCCAGTCCCTCGAGGTCGTTTTTGGTATATACAGGTTTAACGGGGATAAGTTCCGGGGTAGTCCAATCCTCAACAGCGGCAGCTTTGGGTGCCGGGCCGTTTATCCCGGCCACAATATCGATATTTTTAAAATCGGGTTTCATAGTTTAACGGCTGGGATTTATTTGTTCAACAGGCGATTGTTAAAGTCACGCAGAGTTTCCAATACATTGCAACGAACGTGAACGAAGTCGTTGATTCCGACAGCCTTTAGGTCGTCGGTACATGCAGGCGCGCCTGCAACCACAAATTCGGCACGACCGTCAAGATATTTGAATGCTGCGGGTGCAAGTTCGGCATACTCGTCATCGGAAGAGCACAGAACAATTACGTCGGCACCTTTTTCAAGAGCAGCGTCTACACCTTGTTCAACGCTATCGAAGCCAAGATTGTCAATAATTTCGTATCCGGCGCAACCGAAGAAATTTGTCGAGAACTGAGCACGAGCCAAACGCATTGCAAGGTTGCCGATGGTGAGCATAAACACTTTCGGGCGTTTAGCGGCAGCTTCGGTGGCAAGACGCAATTCCTCGAAATCGGTAGCCGCGCGTTTCATGCTAAGGGCGTTGGGGCCTTTTTCCTGTGAGCAGCAGCATTTGCAGCCGGTAGTTTCAATCTTGTCGGCAGCAAACTCATTGATGTTGGGGAACTGATTGGTACCCAAAAGAATTTCTTTACGACGCGCTACATCGGTGTGACGTTTTGCACACGACTCGTTCACAGCTTTTTGTACATTGCCGTTGCCGACATTTGCAAAGAAGCCGCCGTTTTCCTCAGTTGCAAGGAACAGTTTCCAAGCCTCGTTGGCAATTGCCACTGTGAGAGTTTCCACATAATAGCTGCCACCTGCAGGGTCGACAACTTTATCCATGTGACTTTCTTCCTTAAGGAGGAACTGCTGGTTGCGGGCTATGCGTTCCGAGAAAGCATCGGGAGTTTTATAAGGAGCGTCAAACGGAGTTACAACGATGGAATCAACACCGGCAACACAAGCCGAGAAAGTCTCGGTTTGGCTGCGAAGCAGATTTACATGAGCATCGTATATCGTCTGATTGAAACGAGAAGTTGTGGCATTTACCATCATCTTGGTAACGTCAAGATTCTCGGGCTTGTACTGTTCTACAATCTGTGCCCATAGCATGCGGGCTGCGCGGAACTTGGCGATTTCCATGAAGAAGTTGGACGAAACGCACATATTGAATTTAATGCGTGCGGCAACTTCATCGGCACTGCGGCCTGCATCGGTAAGAGCGGTCAACCATGCGGCACCCCATGCAAGAGCGTAGCCAAGCTCCTGATAGATGAATGCGCCGGCATTGCCAAGAATATCGGAATCAACAGCAAGGCAACGAAGGGCGGGCACAGTAGCTACAATATCAAGAAGGCTGCAAGCAGTTTTCACCATAGCTTCGGTATCAACACCTTCAACGCCATGTTTGAACTGACGCTTGAGCGGATTATAGGCAATTGAACCGCGGAAAGTGGTTTCGGCATTGCAAGCCTTTACAAGTTTCACAAGTTCTTCTGCCACGGCAAGAACCTTACCGGGACAGCAGGAGATATTGATTTCAACTTTAGAAAGGTCTATTCCTTCAAGCAGAACTGCAAGGTCGGCGCTTTCAGCCACTTTGAAACCAAGAGAGTTAATGCCTTTGGTAAGCACATCTCGGGCAATTTCATTAGCCTGTGCCGGAGTTTCGGCAACTATATCCTGACGGGAAAGCCAGTCGTTGTCGGTGCGGGTTCCGCGAACAAAAGGAAATTGACCGGGGAGAGAATCGGTAGTTTTCAGTCCCTCAATGTCTTCGGCGCGATATACGGGCTGTACATTAAAGCCTTCGTTTGTGCGCCAGACCAATTTCTTGTCGAAGTCGGCACCTTTAAGGTCGGCTTCTACCTTGGCACGCCATTCTGCATAGCTAACCTCGGGAAACTGGTCGAACAATCTTTCATTATTTTCTGCCATATTGTTTAAAATATCGGTATAAGATATCGTGTATGTTTCAGTATCAGTTACACTAAGATTCAAGGTTTTTGCCCGGAACCTCAACAAGAAGCCCAAGCAACGCACAAAAGTAATTAATATTTAGCCAACTGACAAATAAAAGAGCATAAAAAAAGCCGGACAAGCCGGCTTTTTCACGTTCCTTTACGGAAAAATTTATTTACGGTTCTGAACATCCTGCAGCTTGGCTTCGTCGCGGAGGCTGTAGTAGATGTTTTCAAGATATTTAAGGGTATCGGGATTATCCTGGTCGAGATCGTAGGCATGTTCGAAAACATCGGCAGCCTGCTTGAGCAGAGGTTCAACTTTCTCGGCAAAGAAAGCATCATATTCTGCCTGGGCAGCGGGAGCGTTGTCACTCAGTCGGTATGCTTCGTTATAAATCATACGGCCGAGATTGTACTGTGCCTGAGCGTTTTCCGAATCCAGCTCGGTAGCCTTGGTATAAGCAACCTTTGCGCCTGCTTCGTCATCGCGTTCTTCAAGAAGAACACCCTTCACAACATAATACTGAGCATTGGCGGGATCGTCCTGAATGGCTGCGTCAATGGTAGCGGCTGCATTCTCGTAATCTTTCTTCTGCAGGTAGTAGTTCACAATCTGTCCCATGAAAGCAGGTTCTTCTTTACCATAAAGAGGAAGGGCTTCCTGTGCGAGTGCGAGCAATGTGTCCTGAGCACCTACATTCGATGCCATCTGGATTGCCTGCAGATAGAATGTTTTGTTTTGGAACCCATGATTCTTGGCATAGAGGAATGCATCAAGAGCCTTGGGATAGTCCTCAATCTGCCATGCGGCAAGTGCGCGGTTATATGCAATTTCGGCAAGTGCTGTATCGCCGGGCATATATTGTCCGAGAGCCTTTGCAACAGCAGGCATTTCGGTCATTTCCGCTACAATTTCCCATGCACGGTAAGCGCCTTTGTAATCGTTTGCCTTATACAGGTAAACACCGGCATTGGTGAAGTCTCCCACAAGACCGGCCAAATCGTTAACCATTTCTTTGGAGTACTTGGGTTTCACTTTGCCTTTTGCATCGGGCAGCGAATCCAGAGGGAAAGCGGTTGTATAGTATTTGTAGGCATCGAGGAGCAGATTGGACATTTTTACATCGTCCACATCTTTACCCACCGACTTCCAGCCGATGAATTGCTTGTAATCGTTCAAAGAAGCTTTTCCGGGCACAAACCAGGTTTGGGCAAGATCCTTTGTTTCGGGATTTGTAAAGGCAGGAGTGATGACAGCAACTACCTTTTCGGCGGATTCGCCGCCTTTCATAGCCTTTTCGGCCTCTTTCACCACAGACATCTGGGCATTTGCTCCGAATGCAAATACAAGGCCCAATGCCAATAACGAAATCTTTTTCATTTGGGTATATCGGTTTAGGTTAGTTAATTAACTATTCTTCGGTTTCTTCTGTCGTTGCGTCATCCTCGGATTCTTCAACTTCCTCAACGGCTGCAAGCTCGCTTTCGGTGAGTTCTGGAAGTTCTTCGGCATCGGGAGCTATTTCAGCAACTTCTTCCTCCGGATCGGCATCCACGCAGCATACCGATGCGATAGAATCGCCTCGTTTGGAAAGATTGATGATTCGGACGCCTTGAGTGGCGCGTCCCATAACGCGTATATCGGCAACATGAACTCGGATAAGAACGCCGGATTTATTGATAATAACCAAGTCGTTCTCATCATTAACGCTTTCAAAGGCTACAAGTTCACCGGTCTTTTCGGTTATCGACATTGTTCTAACGCCCATAGCGCCGCGTTTGGTGAGTCGATATGAATCAAGCAGAGAACGTTTACCGTAACCGTTCTGCGAAAGAACAAGCACATTATTTTCTGTATTCTCAGGCATGGCTATAAGACCGATTACGGCATCGTCGCCGTCTTCGTCAATACGCATGCCTCGAACACCGGTGCTCACTCGTCCCATTGCGCGCAAATCTCCCTCGTGGAAACGTATGGCGCGTCCGTGACGGTTGGCCATGAGAATTTCGCTGTTTCCATCTGTCAGCTCAACGCCAATCAGGCTGTCACCAGGACGGATGATAATGGCTTTTTTACCCTTGGCAAGGACACGGGCATATTCCGAAAGAACGGTTTTTTTAATAAGTCCCTGACGGGTTGCGAATACAAGATAATGCGAGCTTGCAAATTCGGCATTGTCCAAATCCTTGACACGGATAAATGCACGAACAGAATCACCGGGCTCAATATTAAGAAGATTCTGGAGTGCGCGGCCTTTACCGTTTTTACCGCCTTCGGGGAGTTCATAGACACGCATCTTATACACAAGGCCTTTGTCGGTGAAGAAAAGCATGTAGTTGTGCATGGATGCAGTATAAATATGTTCTATGAAATCGCCGTCACGGGTAACAGAACCTCGAGCTCCCATACCGCCTCGATTTTGAGCACGGAACTCGGCAAGCGGAGTACATTTAATATAACCCAAGTGGGAAATGGTAATAATCATGTCGTCGTCGGCATAGAAATCGACGGCGTTGAAGTTTCCTGCAGCGTAGTCGATTTGCGTGCGGCGTGCATCGCCGTATTTGTCGCTTATCTCGCGCAATTCGCTTTTAATAAGTTCGCGAAGAACATTTTCATCGGCGAGAATAAGTTCCAATTCCTCGATACGCTTGTGTATGGAGTCGATATCGCGGCGGAGTTCGTCAACGGCAAGGTTTGTGAGCGCGCGCAGACGCATGTCGACTATTGCCTGAGTCTGTGCATCGCTGAGGCCGAAACGTTCTGCAAGTGCAGAGCGTGCCTCATCGGCTGTTTTGGAAGCCTTGATAATGGCAATTACCTCATCGATATTCTGAACGGCAATCATCAGTCCTTCCAGAATATGTGCACGTTCGCGGGCTTTGCGCAGCTCGAAGCGAGTACGACGAGTCACCACTTCGCGGCGGTGGTCGTTAAACGACTGAATAAGTTCTTTCAGGTTAAGCGTTTTCGGACGTCCGTTAACCAGCGCCACATTATTAACACTGAACGACGACTGCATGGCAGTCATCTTATAAAGCTTGTTAAGCACAACGCGCGCATTGGCGTCCGATTTGAGAGTGATAACAATACGCATGCCGTCGCGGTCACTCTCGTCGTTGATATTAGTAATACCCTCAAGCTTCTTTTCAACCACAAGCTCGGCAATATTCTTGATAAGCTCGGCGCGGTTTACTCCATAAGGGATTTCGGTAACTACAATAAGTTCGTGATCGCCTTTCTGTTCAATTTCGGCCTTTGCACGGATAAGTATACGTCCGCGACCGGTTTCATAAGCTTCACGCACGCCGTCATATCCATAAATTATGCCTCCGGTGGGGAAGTCGGGAGCGAGCACAAACTTCTGCAAATCGGATATCTCAAGCTCGGGATTGTCAAGCAGTGCAATACATGCGGCAATCGACTCGGTAAGGTTGTGAGGAGGCATGTTGGTTGCCATACCCACAGCAATACCCGAAGCACCATTTACAAGCAGATTCGGGAAACGGGTCGGCAATACAACCGGCTCATTACGGGTATTGTCGTAATTTCGCTGAAAATCAACAGTATCTGCATCTATATCACGAAGCATTTCCTCTCCCAGCGGGTCAAGACGCACTTCGGTGTAACGCATGGCGGCCGGAGAGTCGCCATCGATAGAACCGAAGTTTCCGTGGCCATCCACAAGAGTGTGGCGCAACGACCACCACTGAGCCATACGGGCGACAGTTCCGTAAATGGAAGAGTCTCCATGGGGATGGTACTTACCCATAACCTCTCCGACACAGTTTGCCGATTTCTTATGAGGTTTGTTACTTGTATTGCCCATTTCGTTCATACCGAACAGAACCCTGCGGTGTACAGGTTTCATTCCGTCGCGTACATCGGGAAGGGCGCGCGACACTATCACCGACATTGAATAGTCGATGTAGGCCGTCTTCATTTCATTTTCAATATTGATTTTAAAAATGCGGTCGTCTTCCAACATGCTATTAAAGAATGTGTTTCAAGCCGTTAACAACGCACGCCACATCTCCATGGGAGAATATACACGCACGAGCCATTGGCAAATTTCATACAAAGGTACGAAAAAAATCCGAATTACACGTATATAATATATATCTTTTGAACAAAAAGCCTCCCTGAACAATTATTAATATAGTAAACCGACTGCCAAACTGTCCGACATTGCTATCAGACAAACTTTGGCACGATTATTGCAAGTTTCATCACCTATCCGGCTTCGGCCTTTAATGCTTAAGAGAGAATTATGGAAAACAGCCAAAAATACACTAAAGCAGCTCAAGAGCTTATCGATGGTCTGCGCACTCAGTGCACGGCGCACAACAACCCAACTGTCATGCCGGCTCATCTCCTGCTTGAGCTATGCAAAGAGGGCACGCCCACCGCGGTTTTGCTCGAGAATGTTGTAGGCGCGGACAAGCTCCGCGAGCTGCGCACACAATTGGATTTGGCTCTATACGAGCCGGAAGCCACCGACGGTAAAGATGTGGATTATTTTAACCGCACCCTCACCTTAATTATTAAGCTTGCAATTATTGAAGCTCGATATATGAAAGCGCAGTTTGTCGAGCCGGAACATCTGCTTCTGTCCCTGCTTCACAGCCGCGAAGTGGGCAACATGAGTGTTTTCGGCCCGTTCTTCAGCGCAGGACTCACCTACGACTCTATTGCCCGTCAGCTTAAAGGCGAGCCCAAAGCAGCCGACACAGCCGAGGAGTCGGACAGCGACGAAGGTCCTTCCAAGGAAAAAGACGATGACGACGGCACAACCATGGATCGCCCCCAATCGGACACATCCTCTTCCGAGAGCTCAAAGTCAGGTATGCAGGGTAAATTCCGCCGTTCGGGAAAAGCCGACACTCCAATGCTCGACAAATTCGGTAACGACATGACCAAGGCTGCCGAAGAAGGCCGCCTCGACCCCGTTGTCGGCCGCGAAACCGAAATCGAACGCCTTGCACAAATTCTCAGCCGACGTAAAAAGAACAATCCCGTACTCATAGGTGAACCGGGAGTCGGCAAGTCGGCCATCGTGGAAGGTTTAGCTCTTCGGATTGTTCAACGGAAAGTTTCCCGCATCCTTTTCAATAAAAGGGTTGTATCGCTCGACATGGCCTCTATTGTGGCCGGCACAAAATACAGAGGTGAATTCGAAGAACGCATAAAAGCTATACTGAATGAGTTGAGCAAATCGCCCGACATTATTCTGTTTATCGACGAAATTCACACAATAGTAGGTGCCGGAAACGCCCAGGGCTCTATGGACGCCGCCAATCTTCTCAAACCCGCTCTTGCCCGTGGAGAAATCCAATGCATCGGCGCAACAACACTCGACGAATATCGTGTGAATATCGAAAAAGACGGAGCTTTGGAACGACGCTTCCAAAAAGTTATGGTTGAGCCTACAAGCACCGAAGAAACGCTTACAATTCTCAACAACATCAAACCGCGATACGAAGAGCATCATGGAGTTACATATACTCAGGACGCTCTCGAAGCTTGCGTAAAACTAACCGACCGCTACATTACCGACCGCAACTTCCCCGATAAGGCCATTGATGCTCTCGACGAAGCCGGATCGCGCGTGAAAGTGACAAACATTGAAGTACCTGCCGAAATCGAAAAACTCGAAAACGAATTGGCCGAAACCACTGCCGGTAAAGTTGCGGCGGCTCAACGTCACGACTTTACTCAGGCTTCGCGCCTGCGCGACAGAGCCGTCGAAATCAATGCCGAATTGGAAAAGGCTCGCACGCAGTGGGAAGAAAGTCTGAAGCAAAACCGGGAAACAGTCGACGCTGATAAAGTTGCCGAAGTTGTCGCAATGATGACCGGCGTCCCTGTACAGCGAATTGCTAAAGCCGAAGGTTTGCGCCTGCTCGAAATGGGTCCGAGCCTGAAAGGTTCCGTTGTAGGGCAAGACGAAGCTATTGCAAAGATTGTTAAGGCTATACAGCGCAATCGTCTTGGCCTGAAAGATCCTAACAAACCCATTGGCACATTCATGTTCCTCGGCCCGACAGGTGTTGGCAAAACCTTGCTTGCAAAACGGTTGGCAGAATATCTGTTCGACTCCGCCGACACTCTTATCCGCATAGACATGAGCGAATACATGGAAAAATTCAGCGTGTCGCGCCTCATCGGTGCGCCTCCCGGATATGTAGGATACGAAGAAGGCGGACAATTAACCGAACGCGTACGCCGACGCCCCTACTCTGTCGTCCTTCTTGATGAAATCGAAAAGGCTCATCCCGATGTATTCAATCTTTTACTCCAGGTTATGGATGAAGGACGATTGACCGACAGCCTCGGACGACGTATCGATTTCAAGAATACAATAATAATCATGACCTCCAACGTCGGCACCCGTCAGTTAAAGGAGTTCGGAAGCGGCGTGGGCTTCAATACCCGAGAAGTCAACAGAGAATATTCTCACGGCGTGCTCACAAAAGCATTGAACAAAGCATTTTCGCCCGAATTTCTTAACCGTATCGACGATGTGATAATTTTTGAAACTCTCGACAAAGATGCCATCTTCAAGATTATCGATATCGAGCTTGCCGGCTTCTTCAAACGAATGTCGGGTCTCGGATACTCCGTTACAATAACCGATGAAGCCAAAAACTTCATTGCATCGAAAGGATGCGATGTACAGTACGGAGCCCGACCTCTCAAACGTGCCATTCAAAAGTATCTCGAAGACGAACTCGCCGAGCTGCTATTGGCCAACAAAGTGAACGAAGGCGATGAAATTATTGTAGACTACGACAATGACAAGGCTCGCATAGTTGCCCACATAATCAGTTCCGACAAAACTCCGCAACAATAATATACACAGCTTTTATCTCAAAGGCGCGACCACGGCATACAGCCATGGCGCGCCTTAATTTTTCTTAATTCCGTTGGCATTGTGCAATTAATTGGTAATTTTGTAACATGTTAGCACCACTTTTGGAGCTATCAAATGTATGAATCATCTTAATACTCTAAATATCATACTTTTACTCGTCTTATGAAGCTTATCTTCAATATTGATTACCGCACCAATTGGGGGGAATCGGTCTACATTGTAGGCGATATTCCGGCTCTTGGCTCAAACGATTATGCCAAAGCCGTAAAGCTCACTTTGGAAGGTGATGACAAATGGTCGGCTGAAATTGATGTCCCGGCCGCTTCCGGCTTCAAATACCGATATTTTGTCCGCCACGATAACGGTGAAATTAAAAACGAATGGGGGCACGGAAACTCTTTCACACCGGCGCAAAATCTTGATAAATGCTGTATCTACGACCGTTGGCAGGATCAGCCGTTCGACAAGCCTTACTACTCAAAAGCTTTCACCGAATGTATCTGCAGCCACGCGGCCACCGATAAAAAAGTCGAAGCCGACACAGCTCTCACAATTTTCAGTGTCGCAGCCCCT
Source organism: uncultured Porphyromonadaceae bacterium (assembly GCA_947175425.1). Lineage (GTDB taxonomy): Bacteria > Bacteroidota > Bacteroidia > Bacteroidales > Muribaculaceae > CAG-873. The sequence continues at coordinate 51,841 of CAMWMR010000001.1, read as the reverse complement.
ATGGTTCCCAAAAACATGTCGGTTGCAATATCAGGAAGCTCCGAGAGCCTCGGTAAATGGAATGCCGAAAAAGCTTTGAAAATGAGCAATGCCATGTTCCCTGTATGGCAAGTTGCCGTTCCTTCAACTTCTATCGGGCCCGATACCCAGTTCAAGTTTCTCATTATCGACAACGAAAGCGGAAAAGAGGTTTCATGGGAAGGCGGCGAAAACCGTCGCGTAGGCATTAGCGCACGACCCAAGGAAGCAACCGTTATTGCCGGCCTCCGCTTCATAAACGAGCAGTCGCTTTGGAGAGGCGCAGGAACCGCAATCCCCGTATTCTCTCTCAGAAGCAACGAAGATATGGGCGTTGGCGACTTCTACGACCTTAAAAAGCTTGTCGACTGGGCCGTTGACACAAAGCAGACATTCATTCAGATTCTGCCTATCAACGACACAACCATGACACATACATGGACCGATTCGTACCCCTACAATGCAAACAGCACATTTGCATTGCACCCCATGTATCTTCGCGTTAACGAGCTTGGCTCGCTTCCTAAAAAACGTATGGACTACTACGCTCAGGAAGCTGCAAAACTCAACGCGCTCAAAGAAATTGACTACGAAAAGGCTAACGCCCTTAAAAATCAATATACTCGCGAAGTTTTCGATCGCGAAGGGAAAAAGACTCTCGCAAGCTCCGAATATAAGGATTTTGTCGAACGTAACAAACATTGGCTGACACCATATGCCGCTTTCTGCACTCTGCGCGATAAATTCGGCACCCCCGACTTTTCAAAATGGGGAGAATATGCCAACTTCTCGCCCGAAGTTCTGAACAAAGTAGTTACAGAAAACCCTCTGGAAATCGACTATGTGTGCTACATCCAGTTCCACCTCGATAAACAGATGCGTCATGTTCACGAGTACGCAAATTCCCGTGGCATAGCCCTCAAAGGCGATGTTCCCATTGGAATTTCCCGTACAAGTGCCGATGCGTGGGTAGACACACGTCTTTTCAACATGGACTGTCAGGCCGGCGCTCCACCGGATGATTTCTCCGTTCTCGGTCAAAACTGGGGATTCCCGACCTATAACTGGGAAGAAATGAACAAAGACGGTTTTGCCTGGTGGAAAGCCCGTTTCGGTAAAATGGCCGAATTTTTCGACGCCTACCGAATCGACCATGTACTCGGTTTCTTCCGCATATGGCAAATTCCTATCGATGCTGTTCACGGTCTCCTCGGATACTTCAACCCCGCTCTGCCCTACTCAGTGGACGAAATGAGGTATAATTATGACTTCTGGATTGACGTCGACCGCCAGACCAAACCCTATATCATGGACTATTTTATCGGTGATTTCTTCGGACAATATACCGCCGAAGCCGTATCCGTATACATGACCAATTTAGGGGGTGGACGGCACATGCTCAAGCCCGAGTTCGACTCTCAGCGAAAAATTGCCGAACACTTTGCCAAGCTGCCCAAAGATGAAAAAAATACAGCTTTGTGCAACGGACTCACAGGACTGCTTGACGAAGTACTCTTCATAGAAGACCCGGAACAAAAAGGAAAATATCATCCCCGCATCTCGGCTCAGTACACATATATATATCGTTCTCTCAACGACTATGAACGCTGGTGCTTCGACCGTCTCTACAACGATTTCTACTACCGTCGTCACAACGACTTCTGGTACGGAAAAGCCATGTGGAAACTGCCGCCGCTCATAAACTCTACCGATATGCTCGTATGCGCCGAGGACCTTGGTATGATTCCCGCTTGCGTCCCTGCCGTTATGTCGCAGCTCGAAATTCTGGCTTTGGAAATACAGCGCATGCCCAAGGATCCCACTACCAAATTCGGCAATACCTGGAACTATCCTTACTATTCGGTATGCACAACCTCTACACACGACATGGGAGGCATACGCCAATGGTGGGAAGAAAACCGTGCCGCTACCCAGCAGTTCTTCAACGAAGTACTGCACGAAGGAGGTGCTGCACCTTACTTCGCCGAACCTTGGGTTTGCGACAAGATTATAGACCTGCATCTCAGCTCGCCTTCAATGCTGTGTATCCTGCCTCTTCAGGATTGGCTCTCGATCGACGGATCAATACGTCGCGAGAATCCTCTTGAAGAACAAATCAACGTACCGGCGAATTCCCGTCATTACTGGCGTTATCGCATGCACCTCACTCTTGAGGATTTGATAAGTAACAAAGACTTTAACAACTACCTGCGCGGCAAAATCGAGCATTCGGGCCGCTAAACACTCATAAACGGCGGGATACCGGCATTTTTCTGTCGGTATCCCGTTCATAATCTTATTAGTGAGAGTATTCTGGAAAATATTTAGAGCTATCGTTTCAGCGCTTTTGCTGTTGGCAGTCGGACTGCCGGCAGCATTTTATGTATTATTATCCGTTGATCCGGTAAGAGAAGCAGTACGAACCCGTGCGGAGTCTGAGCTTACTCGTTTGCTTGGTGCCGATGTCTCAATAAACTCAGTCCGTTTCCACCCGTTCAACCGGCTAAGCATAAACGACATAAATTTATGTATTAACGGAGATACCGTTGCCGGAATATCTACCGTAAGCGCCGGATTCGAGCTAACAACACTGCTACGCTCACGAAAACTCATGCTTGATTATGCGCTTGTTGACGGTCTGAACCTTAAGATTTATCGCGACAGTATAGGCGCTCCTCTCAACATTTCCCCTGTTATCGAACGTCTTAAAGGAAACGGGAATAACAGCAACAGCTCATTTTCGTTTGGCATTAACACTGTTATTGTGCGCAACGGTAAAGCAAGCTACGATGTGCTTTCAGCGGCCCCGCCCGACTCAGGACGTTTCTGCCCAAATCACATAACAGTCGAGAATCTCGCAGTAAATGCTTACATTCCGCAAATCAGCAACAACACCTACGAGATTCATCTCGACCACCTTTCGCTTAATGAACGAAGCGGGTTTTCTATTGACAAAATTTCGTTCAGTCTTTTGCTCGCACCGGAACTTGCAAAACTAAACGATTTCACACTTATTCTACCCAATTCACAGCTACACCTCAAACCCATCGAGCTTAGTTACTCAGGCCGCAGAAATATTGCCCAGGCGCTTGCGTCGGCAACTTTCAATGCCGCAACCGAAGACGAAAACTATATTTATCCGCCCGATTTAAGCGCCTTTATTCCCCAAACTGCCGGAATAGATACCCGTTTCAATTTCTATTTCGACGGCGAAGGCTCAACACGCCACATTCTTTTGCGCGACTTCACTCTTTCCGACGACAATGACAATGCTGTCAGAGTAGACCTTGCTGGTGCAATATATAATCTTAATAATCCCGACAGTCTCTCATACAGCTTCGAAAACAGTTCCATCGCTATCAATGGCAGCAAGCTCGCTTCTTTCGCAACCGAATTTGACAAACGTGCCTCGTCAACGCTTTCGCGCGTTCCGGCCCTTCGATTGAACATTGATGCTTCCGGAACGATAAATAACGGAACGGCCCGTCTGTCGGCCGACGGTTCTTTCGGAGAACTGGCTGTCAACGGTGCATACCGACGTAACGGGAACCTCACAAAAGTTGTGGCGGAACTCATTTCCGAAAATCTCGATTTAGGACAGATATGCAACAACTCCAAGCTTGGAATTGTGGATGCAAATTTCCAAGGTGTAGCAACTTTTGGGAAACAGCTGCTTGAAGCATCACTTAAAGCCGATATCAGTCGTTTCGACTTTAACAACTACTCATATACCGGAGGAAGGCTTATTCTTGACATGCCCCAAGCCGAAGAAGCCTCCCTCGAATTTCAGCTGGCCGACTCGGCCGCAGATGTACGTTTGTATGCCCTTTATAACAAATTAAACGGCGACCCGGCGTTCAACGTAACAGCAACTCTCCGGAATGTTGATTTTTATACTTTAGGTTTCGACAAATCACACAAAGGCTACCGTTTCGGAGCAAACGTGGAAGCGTCCGTAACTAATACCGACGTCAAGAGTCTTGCCGGAAACATAGAACTCAGCGATGTCCGCTGGGTCTCTGAAAACGGACCCGCGTTCACTATCAACCGTTTTTATGCAGAAGCCATACCAACAGGTTATCTGCCCGAAATTCGCATTAACTCCGATTATATTGACGGCGCTCTTAAAGGCCATTACTATTTTCCCACTCTCATAGATGAATTGAGGCACGAAGTATCGCACTTCATGCCGGCACTCGCACAGAGCAACAAAGCACGGCACAATCTCGAAAAACACGAGCTGTCGGAATATAATGATTTCAATTTTGAATTTACTCTTAAGCCGTCGGAGCCTCTTACTAAATTCTTCAATATCAATTTCGCGCTTGTTTATCCCGCCACTGTTTCGGGAAAAGTCGACAGCCGGAGCGGGTACACTGCACTGAATGTGGATGTTCCATATTTGCGCCAAGGCGATAAAGTGCTGGAAAGCATATGCGCTTTTGCGCAAATGGACATTACAGCTCCCTGTGCATCAGTTTACGCTACCGCCCAATTCCCTACCAAAAAAGGCGACATGGCGCTGAGCACACTCCTGCAAATCGCCGACAATAGAATAAGCACTCACACCGACTGGGCTATCGACCGCCTCATTCCCATCAATGGCACTATTGATCTTGCTTCTCAACTTCTGTCAATGAACAAACCCGAAGGTGCTGCATTCCCTGTGGAAGCTGTGTTCAACATCATGCCCGGAACCATCAACTTCGGTGACGACACTTGGAAAATCGATTCATCAACAATAACTATGGATTATAACCGGGTACATGTCGATGACTTTGTACTTGATACCGGTTCGCAGCGAATCTCCATAGACGGTTTTGTCGGCACCGACGAATCCGACAGTCTCGCCATTGATCTCCGCAAAGTTTCTCTGCTTCCTATTTTTGAGACTCTTGAAATTGACAAGGCATTGATAAGCGGCCGAACCACAGGCGTTTTCACGGCAAAAAATCTGTTATCCAAAACGCCGATGTTACACTGTCCCGGTTTGCATGTGGATTCAATCGGATACAACCGATGCCCTATAGGCAATGCCGATATTGTTGCCGGATGGGATAACGAAAAGCAAGGTTTTTCTTTGGATGCGGCTATTACGGGATTCGAGGGTAAACACTCGCGCATAAACGGTTACATTTTCCCGCTCTCCGAGTCGCTGGATATAAATTTCATGGCCGACAGTATCCCTGTAGGATTTCTCAAACCCTTCATGGAGGCTTTCGCCAGAGATATAAGCGGACGAGCCTCGGGAAAATGCAGGCTATTCGGCACCTTCAAGGAAATTGACCTTGAAGGAGATATTTTTGCCGATAACGTTAAACTGAATATCGACTTTACAGGCTGTTCCTACACAGCTACCGACAGTGTGCATCTGCGTCCGGGGAGAATCCGACTCGACAACATTGTAATCAGAGACAGCGAAGGCCACACTGCCAAACTCAACGGTTTTGTAGGCCATACATTCTTTAAAGCGCCCACTTTCCGCTTCGATATCACCGAAGCACGCGATTTCCTGAGCTACAATATAACTCCTCGGCAAAATCCCGACTGGTACGGCACAATTTACGGCAACGGACGCGCGTCGGTAACCGGTGCTCCGGGCGTCGTAAATATCAATGTGGACATGGCAACCGCTCCTAAATCCAACTTTACTTTTGTCCTGTCCGACCGACTGGATGCCGAAGACTACTCATTCCTTACATTCAGAGACGTAACGCCCGACTCTCTTCGCATTCCCGTAATCGACCGCGACGACACTCCTTCGGTGGTTCGCGAGCTCAAGCAAGGCTTGCAGGATGCGGCCGAAGAAGCTCCTTCGGTCTATAATATGGACATTAAAGTGGATATCAACAAAGATGCCGCCATGACTCTTGTGATGGACCCCGCAGGCGGCGACGAGATTAAAGCCCTCGGCAACGGTACTCTGCACATGGCATATCACTCCGACAACAACGACCTCAGCATATGGGGAAAATATGTTCTTTCAAGCGGCAGCTACCGTTTCACTCTGCAAGACATAATTATAAAAGACTTCATCATTAAGGAAGGCAGCGAGATTCAGTTCGACGGCGACCCCTACGGTGTAAAGACAAAACTCTCGGCCTACTACGCAACAAATGCAAATCTCACCGACCTTGACGAATCTTTCCAACAGGACAAAGATATTGCCCGCACAAATGTTCCGGTATATGCCATTATGAATGTCAGCGGTGATATACGTCAGCCCTCCATTGATTTCGACCTTGAATTCCCGACTCTAACCTCCGATACTTACCGCAAAGTACGCTCAATTGTAAGTACTTCCGATATGATGAACCGCCAGATTATTTACCTGTTGGCTCTTAATCGGTTCTACACTCCCGACTACATGGCTTCCACAACCAAGGGAAGTGAACTGTTCTCGGTTGCTTCGTCCACAATATCAAGCCAGTTGGGAAATATGCTGGGCAAACTCAGCGACAACTGGAGCATTGCTCCAAACCTCCGCAGCGACCGCGGCGACTTCTCCGATGTTGAGGTTGACGTTGCCCTCAGCAGCCGGCTCCTGAACAACCGGCTTCTATTCAACGGTAATTTCGGGTATCGCGACAAAACCCTCAACACAAACCAGTTTATCGGTGATTTCGACATTGAGTATCTTCTGAACAAACGCGGTTCTTGGCGACTGAAAGCTTACAACCGATATAACGACAGAAACTACTATGTACGCACGGCGCAAACTACACAAGGTCTCGGCATAATGTTCCGTCGTGATTTCGACAGCTTCTTCTCGTTCCTGCGGAAGAACAAAGAGGCGCAAGCCGACAGTGTTCCCGCCGACAGCATTGAAAACAATATTGAACAAACTCCTCCTAACAATAACGAATAATGGAATCCATACGTCAGATATATAAAATCGGTCACGGACCATCGAGTTCTCATACAATGGGACCCCGCAAAGCAGCCGGACTTTTTGCCGATAAAAACCGCAATGCAGCCAAAGATTTCCGTGTAACATTATACGGTGCACTTGCAGCTACCGGTAAAGGCCACCTCACCGATCAGGCAATATTACAGGAACTCTCTCCGGTAGCTCCTGCCGAAATAGTATGGAAACCCGAAACGGTTCTCCCCTTCCATACAAACGGAATGACATTCGAAGCTCTCGATGAAGCCGGAAATATCATCGACTCCCGCACATTATACTCGGTAGGAGGCGGTGACATTGTAGAGGAAGGACAGCCCCGCAGCTCCGGCCCCGCCATTTATCCCCTCACCCGTATCAAGGACATTCAGGCCGAATGTGAAAAGAAAGGCACAAGCTACTGGGAATACGTGGATGAATGCGAGGGCGCTGAAATATGGGACTATCTCGCCGAAGTGTGGAAAGTGATGAAAGCTGCTGTAGAACGTGGAATCGAAGCCGAGGGCGTATTGCCCGGAGGTCTCGGCGTGCGGCGAAAAGCGGTAAGCTACTATGTGCATGCCGAGGGATATAACAAATCGCTGAAAAGCCGAGGACTGGTATACGCATACGCTTTGGCGGTATCGGAAGAAAATGCTTCCGGCGGACTGATTGTAACAGCTCCCACATGCGGTTCCTGCGGAATTGTCCCTGCCGTTCTCTATCATCTGCACCATTCAAAAGGTTTCAGTGAAAAACGTATTCTGAGAGCGCTTGCAACAGCGGGACTTTTCGGCAATGTGGTAAAACACAATGCATCGGTATCCGGAGCTGAAGTAGGATGCCAGGGCGAAGTTGGCGTCGCATGCGCAATGGCAGCAGCAGCAGCCTCTCAGCTGTTCGGAGGAACTGTCGCACAGATAGAATATTCCGCCGAAATGGGTCTTGAGCACCACCTTGGACTTACCTGCGACCCCGTTTGCGGCCTCGTGCAGATTCCATGTATTGAACGCAACGCCTATGCCGCCGCCCGAGCTTTGGATGCCAACTTATACGCAGCTTTCTCGGACGGACGACACAGCGTTGATTTCGACCGCATTGTCGAGGTTATGAAGCAAACCGGGCACGACATTCCTTCTCTTTACAAAGAAACTGCCCTCGGAGGACTTGCCGCAATAAAATAGCGCTACATAAAAGGCGGTAATTCCGGCATTTCAACGTTTTGCAATGCTTCGTAAAGCATCTCCCGAAGATCAATTATGAATTTTCGGGATGTTTTTGCGCCCACAACTCCGGCTCCGGTAGTTACGTTGCTGTATCCCCATAGAGGATCGGCCAAGCCAATATCGCCCATATCGCCGAGGAATCCCGAATACCATTGCCATTGCCAGAGTGCATACTTGTATATACTCTCCGAAACCGCATCCATAGTTATCTCAAGTTCAAAATTCAATTGATTCTCAATATTACCGTTTGCAGATGCAAAGTGCACGCTTGCATTGGAATAAACCAAATGCAATGTATAGCTTTTACCTTGAAAACTGCGATCAGTAAAATAAGTGAACCCGTAAGCATCCGCGCCCATTACAGAGTCAAAAGCATCGATATGTTCTCCGAAAACAGGTTCCGCCTCGTACTTCAAAGTACCGATATTTATGTTCAGTCCCGTTTCGGATTCAAGAAAATCCGAAACATTATTATCCACACCTTTGCAGGAATAATGGAAGAAATCTATATCGTAGGAACTGTCGGCAATTGTTATGTCGAGCATATAGTCGAACATGACATAGCCGTATGAGACGCCTTCAAACTCATAGAAACTCATATTGGTAATATTCGGTTTAAAGCTCACACCTGTAACATTTACCTTTGCAGGGACAACTACTTCCGCCTCGGCCGTCCCGTATTTAGGGCTCATAGCCTTTAAGCGCACGCAGTCACCCTCGGCAGGGATATAATCGTCAACCGCCGAATGGCCGTTTACTGTAATACTCACCGAAGCATCGGAAACAGAGTTGTTCTCCGCCCCGGCTTCATCAGTATACAGCCATGTCCGGCTAAGTTCCACATCTATTGATTCATCGGCAGTAACCAACGAATTCATACACAACACCGGGGTACTTTCAATATCAGGATAAAAATCGGTGTAGCACCCCGAAAGTGCGCAACAAAACAGTAGATAGTATATTTTTTTTAGAATTGCCATGTATATGAAATTGAAGGTATTATCGGAAGCAAGGAAACCTTTTTGAAAACGGGTTTATAATTTATTGCCACACCACCGGGAGTGTTTACGATTTCTCGTTTTGTTCCGTGAGTCACAAAGACCGCATTCTTATGGCAATAAGCATTATACAAGCCGAAATTCCAGAATCCGCGGCGATTGCGAACCAGCAGACCAAGATCAAGACGATGATAGAAAGGCAGTCGAAAATTATTAATCGGAGCTTTAAGAGTTGCTTCCGAATAGTTGAAATCCGGCCCGAAGTCGGGTGTCGACCAATTTTGCGACAGCAAGGTAATTCGGTTTCCCGAGTGTCCGGTCCATGCCGCATTAATTTCCACCTTTGAATTTATTTTCCAATTCATCAGAATATTAATGGAATGCCGGTTGTCGAATCGTGCCGGAAAAGGACGTCCGTTGTTTTTCTCAGGGAAAAATCTGTCGGCCCAGGCCAACGAGTAAGCAATATGTCCGGTGAATTTTCCGAATACCTTTTCAAATTTCAGGTCCAGACCTTTCGAAGTACCTTTACCTGTTGTGAGTCGTTCATTCCAGAATTCCATTGGAGGATTCAAATAGTACTCGTCGCAATAGTCAATCAAATTCCTCATCTGCTTATGATATGCTTCAGCCGACAATGTATAATTTCCCCCGGCTATACTCCAATAAGCACCTACTGCAACTTTATATGCTCTTTGCGGCTTCAAATTACCTGAGACCGGAATCCATTTGTCGGTCGGCAATGCAAGATAGCTTCTAACGAGCTGATGCACATATTGCGTTGTAGTACTGTAGGCAGCTTTAAAAGCCCAGTCCTTTGAAGGGCGGAAACTTATTGAAGCTCGCGGAGAAATTCCGAAATGACTTTTCCCGTCAATATGAAAAAGAGAGGCATGCACACCTATATTTGCCCTGATTTTTTTGCTTATGCGCCAGTCATCCTCAATATAAGCGTTAAGCTCACTTGCCTTGTAAGTCCGGGAAGAATCGCGCACTTCGGTATGAACATTATCGACAGTACTTTCCGTTACAGTATTGGCAGGAAGAAAGTTGTGGAGAGTATAAGCAGCTCCGAATTTAACATGTGTCTTCTCCGAGGGATTCCAATAAAAATCAGCTTTGGCAATCAGATCATCAATATCATTGGACGTCGAAGCCTTGGCTCGTGTGGATGTAATAAGGTTTCCATTGTATTTTTCGGAAGAATATTCATCCTTTTTCATTTTCGAGAAATATTTGGTAAACGCGGCTGTGAATTCTCCATTAAGAGTAGAGCTGAAATTATGTATAACTCCTGCCTGAGTAACAAGATTGCCCCAATGGAATTTGTATTGGTCATCGGAGCCAAAATAGTACGCATCACCGTCGAAAGTATCCTTGGAGCCGGAACGCAGATAATCGTCACCGAAATACACGCTGACATAAGCCGATGAAGAACTGCTGAACCGATGATTTACCTTTGCATTCAAATCCATAAAGGAATAAGCGAAAGTGATTTTCTCATCCTGTGCCGAATTAATGAGGGCAAGAAACGGAATTGTAAGCACATCGTACCACGAACGCCTCATGGCCACGGAATAAGTCGTTGCCTTCCCGATCGGGCCGTTGATATTCAAAGCTCCAGAAGTAAGACCAAGTTTGATTGAACCGTGATGTCCATCGGGATTCCCGTTCTTTGTCCTTACATCAAGAAACGATGACAGGCGTCCGTCGTACTTGGCGGGAATAGACGATTTGAAAAAATCTATATATCGTATTGCATCCACATTGAATGCCGAAAACAATCCGGCAAAATGATTCACCTGGTATAGCGGTATATTATCCAGCATGCACATATTTTCATCGGCTCCGCCTCCATGCACATGCATTCCAGCCATTCCTTCGGCGCTTTCTTGCACACCGGGTTGCATATGCAAAGCTTTCAACACATCGGCCTCTCCAAGAAGGACGGGAACCGATGATATTTCCTTGGCGGTTATTTTTTCAGCACCTATCTCGGCTGTACTAACATCGGGAGCTTCCAAACGCGATACAACCACCAATTCCTCCAGTTGGGTAGGTGCGGCAACATAATTCACTACCGTATCAGCGCGATTGCTTTGTGTGACAGATTCAACTTTCCGGCGGCGACGTCTTAGCATCACATCCTTACCCTTTATTTTGAATTCTATATCACTGCCGGCAAACATCGATTGCAGCACTTTGCGCAAAGGCTTGTCTTTAGCAGTTACAGAAACTCTGTAATCTTGAAGAAGATCTGTGGAATATATAAAATTTTTTCCTGTCTGCTGCATAATATCGCGAAACACGTCGGAGGCCGGCAAGTCATGAGCCTCTATTGTCACTTTTTGGGCTATTGCTCCAAAAGCACCGGCAGCGACAAGCGTTGCAGCTAAAACAAAACGTTTCATTCCTCTATTTCAAGTTCAATACCAAGCAATTCGTTTATGGTCGCCACAAGATTATCGGCAGAACCTTCATAATGAAGTGTAAGGCGATACTCTCCGGCATTTGCAGGCAAATTAGTTATATGCACTCCATAAACAGCATTTACTTTCTCAATCACCTCCGTGAGCGGTGTATTATCGAAATCAACCGGTGCAACGGTAGCAATTACCGTTTCTTCCGAAACCGAGGGACTTCCCGCACTCTCGGTTTCGTTGCCCGTAAACACATTATTTCTGAGAACGATAGCTGCAGTTGCCGTCACTGCAATCAGCAGTGCTACTATACCGGCAATCTTCATTACCGATGGTTTACGGAAACCGAAAATTCCGAGACTTGCCCACGCTTTGCACGTATCGAAAGCTCCATGGCGATAGTTCTTCACCACGAACTCCATGTTTTTATCTTTATCCATGCTTAAAAGTCGATTCCTACCCTGAAACTGAAATTAGGCTTCACCTTATGCTTTGTGCCAAGATATTGGTAAGTGGCGTAACCATCCTGACCAATTCCAACAGTATACATCTCCACGGAGTACCCCATGAGACTCATTCCTGCTCCAACATTTATTCCAACTTTTCGTCCCCAGTTAAAACGATAGCCTACGGAAGGTGAGAAGTATATACCCGTGCCTTGTGACAGGTTATAACCGAAGCGGATATCGCCGAAAGGAGTGAATTTGCCGAATTTGAAATCGGCACGTCCTTGCAAAAACAGGGGGATATACCAGTTTTCCATGTTATTACTGTATTCAACCCCCAGACCGGCGCCTACAAAAAACATTTGGTTAATCTGGTAACCGTGCGAAGTTGTAAATCCGGAGTACAAGGCATTAATATCCTTGAAGAATCCCGGTTCTTTACGGAAATCGATACTGTTTTCAACAAAACCGCGATAGCCTTTCTCGGGCATTCGCGCATCGGCACACATTGCTGCGAGCAAGGATAGCGCCGGAAGTAATAATTTAAGCTTCATGTGACAAGGTTTATTGTTTGTTTCTATCCTTGTGACGGAATGAAAGCCCAAAAGTCCTACTCCAAAATCAATTTTTTTACAAAAAAGGAAGAAAAAACGGTTTACGTCCTTTGCCGAGCGATTCCCGCAATCGGCTCAAAGCTTTGGTTAGCTGGTTTTTGACTGTTTTAACCGATAGTCCCAACTCAACTGCAATTTCCTCAAATCCGGAGTACAAGGCATTAATATCCTTGAAGAATCCCGGTTCTTTACGGAAATCGATACTGTTTTCAACAAAACCGCGATAGCCTTTCTCGGGCATTCGCGCATCGGCACACATTGCTGCGAGCAAGGATAGCGCCGGAAGTAATAATTTAAGCTTCATGTGACAAGGTTTATTGTTTGTTTCTATCCTTGTGACGGAATGAAAGCCCAAAAGTCCTACTCCAAAATCAATTTTTTTACAAAAAAGGAAGAAAAAACGGTTTACGTCCTTTGCCGAGCGATTCCCGCAATCGGCTCAAAGCTTTGGTTAGCTGGTTTTTGACTGTTTTAACCGATAGTCCCAACTCAACTGCAATTTCCTCGTTACTCAATCCGTCGCGTTTGCTCATCAAGAAAATGTGGCGACAACGTTCCGGAAGCTCATCGATGGCTTTCCATACGGCTGCATCGCGTTCGGAAGTATCAATATCTTCCTGCTCCACATCAAAGTTCTCGAGAATAGGCAAACAACTGCTATTACAACGCATACGGTCAATGCAGGAATTATGTACACAACGATACATCCATGCTTTGAAAGCGGATATTTCTTTCCCCTCCTTCATCAACTCCCACGCTCGTACAAAAGCCTCCTGAACAAGGTCTTCCGCGATATCCGGATCCCTTGTCAGCCTTAATGCGTACATTCCGAGAGGAAGATATAATGACTTGAAATTACGTTCGAATTCGCGAATATGCATCCGGTAGACTTGAGAAAAGTTGAAAATTGTTCTGACGAATTTGCCCATTGGCGGGCTACCTGTACTATGTAAGATACTCTCCCCGACAGTATATAATTGCCGGGGAGAATTTATTATTTACGGGTCTTGCTCCACTTGCGCAGATACTGACGTATTGCGGAAAGCGGTTTTGCATTCGCCTGAGGATTGATTATGCCGAGAAGGGCATCGCGCAGCTTGGAGGGACGCTCCACATTATTAATCTGTGAGGGGTCGTCGTAGGCCTCTCGTTTGTATTCCTTTGGTATGCGTTCTCCACGAAGCACGGCAAGAGCATTTCCTGCCAATGCACGTAACTCATTTTCACCCGGATATACATAAATAGGCGCTATATAGGCCACATGGTCGGCAATGAAATCGGTCACACGCTTGCTGTGCGCAATGCCACCTGTAAGCAGAATGGCATCCACATCGCCTTTCATTGCCACAGCCATCGAGCCAATCTCCTTGCAAATGGTATAACACATTGCGCGGAGAACGAGCATGGCATGCAAATCGTGATTCTGGATTCTGTCGAGCACTTCGGGAACAGATGTTGTTCCGAGATGCGCAACAAGTCCGCCGGCCCCATGAACCTTTTTAATAAGTTCTTCTTCGGTATATTTTCCGCTGAAACACAGATGAATCAGCGGTCCGGGAGGCAATGAGCCTGAACGTTCGGGCGAGAACGGGCCGCATCCGTCAAGAGCATTTGTCGTATCCACGACTCGCCCGCGCCGGTGGGCACTCACGGTGCAACCGCCACCCATGTGGCATACAATAAGGTTAAGATCCTCGTAATTCTTGCCGTTCTCTTTTGCAAACAGCCTTGCAACAGCTTTTTGGTTAAGTGCATGGAACACCGATTCGCGAGGGAGCTCGGGAAGACCGCTTATTCTTGCATATGGCATCATTTCATCCACCACTACAGGATCGGCAATATAGGCCTTTACACCTATTTCATCGGCGATATCGCGGGCTATCAGGCCTCCTAGGTTTGAAGCGTGCTGCATACGAGCCCGCTGCAGATCGTACACAAGGTCATCGTTAACTTCGTATACGCCGCTTTCTATGGGGCTTACAATCCCTCCTCTGCCAATAATGGCGGAAAAATCGCGAATGTTTATTCCGTTATCAGCAAGAGCCGTTTCAATTAAATCTTTACGCCAGTTATACTGTTCCACCACACTTGCAAATTGAGCAAGATCCTCGGGCGCATGATCTATGGAAAGAGTAAAATCGGGGTGGTCGTCGGTATAGACGGCAATTTTGGTGGAGGTAGAACCAGGATTAATAGCTAATATCTTGTAGGCCATAACCGATACGTTATTTAACCTGCAAGCATGCAAGTGCTATGGAGTACAGCTTTGTTCGCGGAGTATCGCCACGCGAAGTAAGCACGCACGGAACACGTGTACCCACTACAATTGCAGCTATTTCCGCTCCGCCGAAGTGAGTTGCCGACTTAAAGAAAACGTTACCCGATTCTATATTCGGGAAAAGGAGACAGTCGGCTTCACCGGCAACCTGCGAGCCTTTTACTTTCTTTTCTATAGCGGCTTCCTTATATAACGCTACGTCCAACGACAAGGGTCCGTCAAGAACAAGCTTGCCAAGCTGCCCGCGATCGGCCATCTTTGCCAGCAAAGCACCTTCGGTGGAAGACGGTACGGCAGGAAGTACCTGCTCGGACGGAGCAATGGCCGCAATACGCGGCATTTCAACACCTAATGAATTGGCAATAGTGGTGAGATATTTAACCAATTGCATTTTTTGTTTGAAATCGGGAGCGGGGATAACCGCCACATCGGCCACACAGAGCAACTTCTCGCGACCGGGAAGTTCAACCACAGAAACATGGCTTAGAGTACCCTTGGGGGGAAACAGACCGGCTTCTTTGTTGAGGATTCCACGCATGTATTTATCGGTGGAAACCAGTCCTTTCATCAGTACATCGGCACCACCGCTTGCAACCAGCGCAACGGCCAGTTCAACACACCGCACATCGTTTTTTTCATCTACAACAGAGAATACCGTGGGGTCGAAGCCTTCCTCTTTACATACCCTTAGTATTTCGGCTTTATCGCCATATACAGTGGGTTCAACCAAGCCTTCTTCCCATGCCTTGTACACGGCACTAAGAGTGTGGGAATCATTGCCAAAAGCAACGGCAAGACGTTTGCGACCGCGTTTGCGGGCTTCGTCTACGATTTGTGTCAGTCGTGTAATCATATTTAACAGTTTTAGATACGCCGGTTATTTGCGGTAATCCCGTTGTGCCGGCATCTGCATGCAAAGATAGCCATAAAAAGCAATAAAAATGGCAATTTGACAAAATTAAAGTTATTTTTCGCTTTTTACTCCATCTTTTTTGTCATTCGGAATATTATACCTACCTTTGCGGTGTTACAAGGTTCCCGAACCACAGAGGTGGTGCCATGGGAAAAGCGGAAGATTCATTCTGCCGCTTTAGGGAATGTGGTGAAAATCCACAACAGTACCCGCTGCTGTAAGTTTCAAAACAAGCTCGCGACATAAAGTCATTGGGACTTCCCCGAGAAGGCGTCGCGAAGCCGAAACGAGTCAGAATACCGGCCTTGTTATCACCCCCTGAAAAAGCCTGCGGGATTATGGGCTATGGTATTTATTAATGACAAAATTCGTTGGGTACATTATGTTCCCATCGTATTTATTCATACCATTTCCCCGTCCGGCGGCATGCTGAACGGGGATTTTTTTGTGTCAATCATTAATGCAATGGTATGCTTATGTCATTTATAAACAATAAATTATTTTGCGCGCTACTTTTTATAGCAGGCATAACTCCCTGCACTCGCGCGGAACTGTACTTGCTTGAATGGGACAAACTGGAACGATTTGCCGGCGAAGGCGAGAATACTGCCGCACTTGTCATTCAGTTCGATTCAACTGTGGCAGATTACGAAGATTACATTGCTTCCCCGGTCGCTTATGCCTGGGGGTATCGGTTCTCAGGTACTGTAAGTGCCGAACAGATGATTCGCGATATTGCCTCGGCGAGTCATGACCTTGATGTAATGCTGCAAAATACCGGTGAATTGGGATATACATTTTGCGGAGCGGCTTTCAGCTACGAACACGAAGCTCTGGATATGATTGAATATGACTTCGACGGCGCCCGAAACGACGGTAAAGTGTCTTTTCAGTGGTTCGGCGAAGGGCGTCCGGGATACGACACTCCTCAAATATGTACTGACGCTATTGATGAAGCACGGAATACTCACGTTATTGAACATCCGCTGAATTATCCGGCGTACGGTTACCCGGCATATGACTACGACCATTGGGGTTGTGAAGATTTCAGAATGTTCGCTTATCAGGACCTTTATTGGCAATCGGGCTGGTACGATGGCTTTTGGGCACTCTGGCATGGTGGAGAGAATCTGCGCAGGCTCTCATTCTCCGGAGTAGGTATAAGTTCCCTGCCCGTAGAGAACGGCTCGGTTGTGGCTCTCTGTTTCACATTTTTACAGCGAGACTCCGATGTTCCGGACGGTTACATCCCCCACACATCACTTTATAAGGAAATTGACTATCACCATTTCGATTTCGACAGCGATGATGATAACATAACCGACATTATAACAAGTCCGGTCTCCACGGATTGTGACCAGCCCAAAGAATACTATGACATATCGGGGCGCCCGTGCCGCCCGAATCGCAAGGGTTTATACATTGTAAAACAAGGTTCCAACTATTATAAAATATTAATTCGCGACAATGAATAAGTTTTTCATTATTATATTTTTCTGCGTTGCCGCGTTGTCATCGTCGGCTAAGACGGTCGATTTTTCAAAAATCCGTCATTACGTCGGAGCCGGCGATGCAACTTCGGCTATAATTGTCAAATGGAACGAAACGCAGCCCGATCATCTGCATAACATCGACAACATTGTATGGGGATACAGATTCGCTGGACAGACTACTCCGCGCCAGGCTTTGCAGACACTTGCCAAGGAGGACGTGCGCGTTTTCGCAGTTACTGCCAACAATGAGCTGAAAGCATTGAGTTTCGCAGTTTATCTCCGACGAAATCACAATGCACGTCCAAAACTGAACGGCTCGTACCTTACTCTCACCGACGGGCAGCTGGAAACCGATTCCTACTCTACTCTGACATCGACTTACGACAGCGACAAGTGGCAGGTAGAATCCGATAATGTTTCCTGGCACTTCTTCATTGAAAGAAACGGTATTACGGGCGAAGTTGACATGGACGAAGTAATGATGTCCGGAGATATTCTTCATATAGAATTCGGAGGAGATTTACCTGCGGGAGATTTGCCCTACGTATTCTATGCGCCCGAATATTCCGATGAAAGCTCGCTCGGCTGTTACATTCCCGACATGGAGATTCTAAGCTCGGACACAGAAGCGGCGCTTCCTTTCCATATCGTAGCCTATAAGGCTGCAACCACAACTGCAGCGCCCGGAACAGGCAATAATCCGAACCGCATTGTAACATCAAACACAAATGTGCTTACCACAAGCAACAAACTCGGAACAGCAGCCACTGCGGGTTCTCCGGCAAATGCTAAATCTTTGTGGCATACGATTGTTCCTAAAGCCGAAGGCTCGGTAAATGTTATGGTCAGCTATAAAAACGGCACAAAGTATTATGGAAGCTCCACAAGTCCCGTTGCACCATTTATGGGTACTATAACCGTTAAAAAAGTGGATTGTGCGCTGGCGGCATTAAGCTATGTCCCGTCGGAGATAAATCTTCCTTTGGGCGAAGACTTTGAAACAAATCTGATTCGTACAGCAGCCCAAGGATATTCTACGGAACAGGCAATGGCAGAGCCTGTTAAATATACTCTTACGGGCAGTAACTCCGTTTCATTTGATGAAAATACAGGAATTATCACTCCTTTACGACCGGGAACTGCCACACTTACGGCAAGTGCAACGGCGCTTCCGTCAATAAACGCCAAGCTCGCCATTACAGTCTCGGGACCTCGTATTCCGCTCACTTCAATAAGCTTCTCTCAGGCCGAAACAGATATTGTATGCGGCCAAAGCTCCACAATTGCTCCGGAACCCGTACCGGCCGATGCAAGCTATCTAAAATTCACATGGACAAGTTCCAATGCGACCATTGCCAAAGTTGACAACAATGGAACAGTTACGGGCTGCGCTCCGGGAAAATCAACTATTACGGCAATATATGATGCCGACAATACCATACGTGCAAGTTTTGTTGTAAATGTCACTCCTGCCAATCCCGTAACATCAATCACCTTAGAGGAGCCGACAGACAACGACGGCTATATCCATATTCCTTACATGGGTATACTTGGGCTCAAGCCGCTTATCCTGCCGGAAAATGCAGAGCAAAAGGATTTCGATGTTATAATCAGCGACAACACAATCGCTTCAACGTATACAGTGACTGCATATGGCTACACACTCCCCCGCTATCCCGAACTCGTAACTCACAAAACGGGAACTTTTACTTTACAATTGAAAGCTACCGATGGTTCCGAAGTCGTAAGCCCTGTTTATCGAGTAATGGTTGATACCCCGGACCGTACTCCCGCTTTGCAAAATGAATATCGCGAAGGATTTCTGTGGTTGAACGAGGACTGGTACACCCACACTAACGGTTCAATTAATTTTATAGGAAACGACGGGAGGATCAAGTATCGAGTATACGAGGCGCATAACCCGTGGCAGGCTTTGGGCGCGACATCGCAATACGGCACCGTATGGGGCGACAAACTGTTTATAATGTCCAAACAGGCGAACGACAAGGGAGACAAGCGAAATAACGGAGGCGGATGTATGGTTCAAGCCGATGCAAACACTCTTAAACGGGAATTCAGCCTTACAAGTGTCAACGGAGACGGCCGTGCATGTGCCGGAGCCAATCACGAAAAAATATACCTTGGAGCGGCTCATGCCATAACCCCTTACTATTTCAACACCCATGTTCTCGGCAATGCCGTTGATATTGAAATTGAGGGCATGGATTCATCGGATCTCTATTCAAAACAATTCGGAGATATGGTATGTACTCCCGAACATCTGTTTGTTTTGCTTCAGGGCACAGGTGTTGTGGTAATTGACGTGGCTACTGACAAATTCGTCACAATACTACCCTGCACACCTCATGGCATAGTGCAAAGCATGGATGGAAATATATGGGTTGCACAGGACGGCAACCGCCTTGTTTGTTATGACGCCGAAAGTCTCGAGGAACTTGAAACCGTTGAAAATGTGTACATCACATGTTCATGGGATACTTGGCGATCCACAAGTTTCAGCGCCGCAAAAAAAGAAAACATTCTTTATTGGATGAGTGGAAAATCGCTCTATTCATATAACATCGATACAAAACAGAAACAGCTAATTTATACCCATGCCGGTCGCAGCTTGCCGTTCCTCAGCTCCAATTACACCGACAGCCCATATGGAACGGGGGCATATAACGATGCGACCGGACAGTGGGTTTATGCCTCAACTTTCTCCGGCAGTTCTCTCTACAGCTACACCTATTATAATTTTGTAGATGTAAAAACAGGCAGACTTGACAACGAGATTGAAGCCCGACGCTACTATTGGTTCCCCGCCACACCGGTTTTCCCTCAACACGAAAATGTTGTTGAGCACGATATAGACGAGATTAATTTCTATAAGCCCTACGAGCCTCTTGAATTAAATCTTGCGGAACTCGTCAGTGACCCTTCCGGAATTGACGCTAACATACGCTTTGAGATTATAGATACTCCATTGGTTTACGACAATGAAGAACCTGCAGCAAGTGTACGCCTCGAAGGCAAGCGGCTTACTGTTATTCCAAATAAAGAAGGAAGTTCGGAGTTTACTCTGCGCAGTTACTCGGGAGGACGAGTAAGCGATACAGTGATTCCTGTAACTGTCCACAATCTTACAAGCGCCGAAGCTCCTGAAAGCAAGACACCTCGAATAGTATACAACTCGGGACAACTGGTTTGTGATAATTGCCTTGGCAAGGAAGTCAACATCTATTCTGTTACCGGAGTAAACGTACTTAAACTCATACCCGCCGACGATTTGTACAGCCAAACAGTCGATTTCATGCCCGGTGTATATGTTGCAGTATGCGGACAATCCTCTTCAAAAATTACAGTAAAATGAAAAAACATCGTATTTCCGTACTTGTTCTTTCGGCCTTGATATGCGGCAATGTCTACGCTGAAGTTGACTATACCAAAGGTGTTTTTATTGTAAATGAGGATTGGTACGGACATCACAATTCTACTGTGAACCATCTCAATCCCGAGGCGACAGACGGAGCATATTGGACCTATCGCGCTTTCCAAAAGGAAAATCCGGGCTATGAACTCGGATGCACAACACAATATGCCGCAATCTACGGCAACCGTATTTATTTTATTTCAAAACAGGCAAAGGATCCGGGCTCAACAGTTACGGGCGGACGAATTACCGTAGCTGATGCAAAAACTCTTTCGGTTCTTGCCCAAATAGAAAAAATAGACGACAGCGGTGCTATGTGCGACGGGCGTGCATTTCTTGGCATAGATTCCCAAAAAGGGTATGTGAGCAGTTCCAACGGTATTTGGGTACTGAATTTGGAATCGATGTCCGTTATCCGAAAAATTCCCGGTACCGACAATCCAAATGCCGGCGATAATTCATTGCCGTCCATAAATCCGGGTTCGGCACTCTATCACGGACAGACCGGGACAATGGTTTTGAGCGCAGACCGAGTATTTGCAGCACATCAAAGCTCCGGTATACTGGTTATAGACCCGACCGACGACTCTTTGGAAACAACGGTATCTATAGCAAAAGCTCTCATGGATTCGAATCTGTGGCAACCAACAGTTGAAGATTTGGAAGATATAGAAGCCGGCTATGCAAGCTTGGAAGAATGCGCCCCCGGCGTGGGAGCTGTAATTACCGATCGCAGCGGAACTGTATGGGCATCGTTATCGGCAAACATAAACGGAACGGGCGAAAGTTTTCCTGTCGTGTTTAAGATAAACCCTTATTCATTGGATGTCACTCCAATAAGTATTCCCGCCGATATTCAGGCTCCGGCAAGCTCATGGTATGCATGGACTCCCGATACGTTTTCATCCTCTCCTCTCCTTGATGAAATTTATTGGCGAGGAGGCGACCGATGGTTCGGCGGCGATATAATATGGAAATATAACTATACATCCCATACATTCGGCAAACTCATTGATACCGGCGAGGACGGTAACAACTGGCATATTTACGGCTGCTCCATGCGCCCTCACCCTGTCAGCGGAGAGATATACTGTTCGCTGTATCACGACAATCAATCAACTGCATACATTACACGCCGCTATTCGAGCGATGGCAAGATTATTGCCGAATACCCGATGATTGAGAACTACTGGTTTCCATCGTTGCCATTCTTTCCCGAACAGCAAAGCGGCAGCGTCACTGTTTTGCCCGACAGTGCAGAAGAAGTCGACACACAATATTTTTCAATCCAAGGCATTTACTTTGGCAGCAAAAAGCCGGAAAAAGCAGGGATATACATTGAGAAAAGAGGTCAACAATTCAAGAAAATTATTATACGATAAACATTATCACACAACTACACTTCATTTAAATCAATGAAATTAAAGCAATTAAACATTGCCGCAGTAAGCATAATGCTAACAACGGCAGCCACGAGCACACTCTCGGCGCAGGCCGGAGCGTTATCGGGAACCTTTACAATCGGAGCCAACGGAGAGTACAAAACATTCTCCGAAGTGGCCTCGGCACTCGTTCAGTCGGGCGTTTCCGGGCCGGTAACTTTTCAAGTAGAAGGAGGAACATATAACGAGCAAGTTATATTTAACTCTGTCCCCGGAGCAAGCGCAATTAACACTATAACTTTTGAAGCTATTGAAGGTGACGAAGTTACATTAACCTCCGCCACCCGTTCATCCGTCCAGAACTATGCTGCCAATCTTGCGGATGCTTCTGCAATCATAACTTTGGACGGAGCAGACTATTTTACTTTCAGCGGACTGAATTTCATTACACCTGAAAACGGTCCTCTCGACATTTTCCTGCTTAAGAACGGAGCGGAATACTGCACAGTAAGAGACTGTAATCTGGAATCGGCGACAAAACCGTCCAACGACTACTCGGGAAATTATTTCTATCCCATATGCCTGCCCACTGTGAATAATTTGCCGGCAAATTATTTTACCCTTGTCAATACCCGAATCAGTGGCGGCGATACACAGGTATATCTTACGAATCGCAACGGGACTGTAAATGCCGAAGGAATTGAAATAAGCGGTTGCAGCTTCGAAGAGGGCAACTACGGTGTAAGCTTCTCTCGCATTTCGAATATTTCGATTGCCGACAACAGTTTCTTTTCTACTCGTTTGGGCAGTTACACCGGAATAAGCCTCACCAATACCGGCGGAGAATTCAACATCATAAGAAATACTTTCAGTTCCAATGTTGTTGAGGACGCCACTTATTACTATGGCTCGACTATGATTAATGCCGTGGCAGGCCAGGCAGTCACCGGGTTTATTGCAAACAATACCTGTCATGTTGTAAATGGCGGAGCATACTCCTCGGCTTTCCTCAAGCTGCCGACTACCAATTACGGAAAAATCATTGTAGCCAATAACACTGCCGTGCTTGAAGAAACGGGTGAAATGTGGGACGGATCAAACAACTCGAGCATTGTATACTTTGGAGCCGCACAGATGAATAATGTTTCGTTTACGAACAATCTGTTCATAAACAAAGGCAAAGGCTCGGTATACCGCTCATTTCTCGCAGCGGGAACTTCTGTAACCGGTGTGTCCTTCAGCAATAACGCATATTCTTACTCGGGAACTGCTTTTTACCAGTATTCAACCGCTCGTCTTTTTAAAGACTTCGACGAATGGGTATCCGATTATCCTTCGGATAATACTTCCTTTACCGGAACCTTTGATGTAATTGACGAGAGCTGTCGCCCCGATGAGCCGACCTTTGCCGCACTTGCAGGTAAAGGCGTATCCATAGGCGGGGTAACAACAGATATAGAAGGTACGGAAAGGGCTTCGGCTCCCACTATCGGCGCTTTTGAATACGCCGAGGATACAAACGCACCCATGCACGGAGAATATACAATTGGCACTTCAGGCGATTTCACTTCATTCAGCGCTGCGGTTGCCGCAATGCAGGAACGCAGTATCGACGGCCCGGTATACTTCGCTGTTATGGCCGGCGAATATAACGAGCGTGTGAATATAACCGGCATTGAGGGCGCATCGTCCATGAACACAATTACTTTTGCCGGAGAGGACGGCGACTATGAAGCCGTGGCTATAGTTTACAACAATTACGAGGAGAATCTTCCCGATTACAACAGTAATTGGGCGGCAATGAAAGGCGTTGTTACAGTAGACAATGTAGCAGGCGTTTCTTTCCGTGATATTTCCATAGTATCGCAGGAAAACGGCCCGATAAATGCTGTGCTGCTGCGCGACGGAGCTTGCGACTTCACCATGGACGGCTGCTTTGTGTCGAATGAGTTTTTCACAGGTCAGTCCATGAATTATTCCACTACAAACATACGTATCATGTATTTGGAAAATGCACAGTCCAACGACAGGATAAGCCTTGCCAACTGTGTATTCATGAATGGCAACTACGGTGTAATGCTCAGCAATGAAAACTATACATGCAGCAATGGAATTTCCATACAAAATTGTTATTTCGAAGGTCAGTGCAATCATATCGAGATGCGTTATACCGATAATATAAGCATATGCAACAACTCGATGTACTTCGGGCGTGAGGCCACACCGCAGAATGTATGGAGTTATCAAGGGATAAACATTGATGGAACATATGGAAATGTAAATATCAACGGCAATACCATACTTGCCGATGTTGATGCCGCCGACATATTTATCGGTCGCCCTATACTTCAGGTTTTCGGCATCAATCTTACATCTTTTGCAGGTACAAACATTATTTCCAATAATTATATAAACATCAACAACCGTGGAAACGGCGAGGCCGAAGCGCTAAGCATCAAGAATTTCAGCCTCGCCTGGGACGGTGATGTGACAGTAGCTCATAATACCTGTTTCATAAACTGCGATTATGCCCAAAATGACAAAGCTTGTGTAATATACTTTGGTTCAAAGGACTATAAAAATCTTACAATAGCCAACAATATTCTCCAAAATACGGGAGCAGGAGTTATTTATCGTACAGATAATTCTGCCATTACCGGAGTTAAACTGTTAACCAACAACTACCCTGCCGCTCACGGCTCATTGTCGCGAGCAACAGGAACTTTCGCGAAACTCAACTCTGAGTATGTAGACTTCAATGGCTGGAACAGCGCGGTAGGGGCTTCGGAAAGTCCTGTTTTCCATGATGTTGAACTGGATTCTGACGGACGTCCTACAAGCGAAAGCAACAAGCAGCTCGCTTTTATGGGTACAAAACTCAATGAAGTAAGCTCCGACATGGCGGGCAACGACCGTCACTCCGAATTCCCGACCATAGGCGCCTACGAAAATCAGGAACTTACCGGTATAACAAGCACAGCGGTTGCCGGTACATCAATTCATGCCGAAAATCATACAATTGTTATTAATGGCTTGGCCGGTTACACCGTAAATATACACAATGTCGCAGGATTACTTGTTAAACGCATATATGTAGATTCCGACAACTACACATATTCCACGAATCTTCCCTCGGGCATATATATTGCAGTTGCCGGTGAATACTCCGTCAAGATTGTAATTTAATACTCTTTCATTCGTTTCTGCGAGCGCCCGGGGATTTACCCGGGCGTTTGCTTTATAGGAGCTTGCCTGCTACAATTACAATGATGTGAGAATAATTTGATTTGCCCTATCCACCACAGATGTGTCAAGACTGGCAAGATAAATATTAGTGGTACTCTCGCTGTTATGGCCCATTCCTTCGGAAATCACACTCACGGGAATACCTTTGGCTTTAGCAGCCGACGCCCAGCTGTGGCGTGCGACGTATAGTGTCAAGGGAATTGAAACGCCTACCATGCATGCTATTTTTTTCAGGCTGTGATTAATGTTATATCCGGCATTTCTATATGCCGAGCGTTCGTTGATTTCATTTTTTCGGATGATTGGCAACAGGTACACCGTCTCGTTGCAAGGATATTTGTCAAGCAGATTTTGCATTTCAACAGTCCATTCTATAATAAGACGCTGTCCGGTTTTCCTGCGGCGGTAAACTACATAGCCGTCTTTAAGGTCGCTTTTCTTTAGAAAAGCCATGTCGATAAAACTCATTCCCCTCAGGTAAAAACTCATAAGGAACATATCGCGCGCGTAATCAAGTACAGGCGAAAATGTCAAATCGAGAACTTTTATTTTCTTGATTGCCGCAAGTGGCAATGCCCGCTTCACCGTTTTGTCGATTCCCGTATATACATGTTTGAAGAGATTACGTTTCTCTATTATTTCCTGCTCGACGGCACGATTATATACCGCACGGAGGATACGCGTGTAAAAGGAGATTGTGTTTGGTGCGACGCCTCGTTTTTTCAACCACGATTCGTAGGATTCCATTACTACAGAGTCCATAGAATCGAGCATTATATCTTCGCCGCATCGGAAAGTACGGAAACTGTTCAGCGCCGACTTATAGGTTTCGGAAGTACGGATTTTATCATCAAGCCGTAGCCGTACTATTATGCCTTCCATGAAATTGAACAGCGAATATTCCCTTGCATATCGCTGGAATTCATCAACGACGTCATCGGATGTGTATTCAATCCCACGCATGTCCATTTTTTTGCAAATCCTGTTAAGACGTTCCATATCCCACCGTACGCACTCGCGAATTGCAAGCACGGTTGTTTTGCGGAGGCTTGCAGGTGTTGTAATCAATGCAGAGCGTCGTTCGTCCCACTCCGTTGGGAACACTTTATAATCCGTGAGCAGTTGTCGGACACACCGCGCATGGATTATCTGGTAAAAGATAGAGCCTTCTCGTCCGGCAACCGACGAAGGCCTGAATTTAATTTTAATACTTGCCATAGTAAAGAATTTAATTGACCGTTTTCTATTATTATGGCAAAAACCGTCCCGAAATGCAATAATAGATGTTTCGGAAATAAAAAAAGCCGAAAAACCTTTACGGTTAATCCGGCGCAAAAAAAATCGGGCGTTTGCCCGATTTTTTATTTAGTCTGTATTTTTTGAATCGTATCCATAGCCGTAGGTTTGATTCTTTCGGCCATATCGGTACTCGCCGTAGCGACGGTAGGTGTACGAATTGGAAGCCATGTCCACCCCGTTGAGTACTATGTAAACCGAAGAGAACTTATTGCTTGCAATTGCACTGTGGAGAACCTTAAGACTTGTCTTGGTAGAGAAGTTGGCACGCGAAACATACAGCTGGAGATCGCTGTGACGTGTAATGAGGAAAGTATCCGAAATCACACCGATAGGAGCGGAGTCAATTATAATGTAATCGAACGAGTTGCGCAGCTGCGACATTAATCGTCCCATATTCGCCGACATAAGAAGTTCGTTAGGATTCGGGGGAACGGGGCCGGCGGGGAGAACATAAAGGTTCGGATTATCGTTTGAACGGATAATTAATTCATCGATGTTGGTTTCCTGTCCCGAGAGGAAAGTGGTAACACCCTTCTGGTTGGAGAAACCGAAACGGTGTGCCAGCATGGGACGGCGAAGGTCCATACCGACAACGACAACTTTTTTGCCCATGAGAGCATATGTCATTGCAAGGTTGGTGGACACAAAGGTTTTACCTTCACCGGAAATGGCCGAAGTGAGGAGCAGAACCTTGCTGTCGATTCCCGAACGGGTGAACGAGATATTATTACGTAAAAGGCGGAAGAGTTCGGCTATTGGAGTGGAAACATTTTCGCCCACAACAATTTCTTTTCCTTTAGTGCTTCCGGCGGCACAAATTTCGCCGAGTACAGGAACTTTTGTGAGGCGCTGCAATTCTTCCTGGTCACTGAATGTAGGGAATAGTTGGCGGCGGAGGAATATTACACCGGCAGGAATAAGCAGTCCGACGAGGAAAGCACCTATAAAAATCAACATGCGGCGAGGAGATACAGGGCCGGTACCGATAGGGTCGTCGATGAGTCGGGCGGTGTTGGTAGCCAATGTTTTTTGGAGCGCGATTTCTTCGCGACGCTGCAGAAGGAAGGTGTAGATATTGACTTTTACCTGCTGTTCACGGAAAATTTCCTGAAGCCCCTTGTCAACGGTAGGAGTCGACGCGAGTTGGCCTGAACTGCGGTTCTCAAGGTTGCGGATTGAATTGCGTTTAGTTGTAAGATTTCGACGCGAAGTGGCAAGCGATTGAATGATTCGCACCTTGTCGCGCGAAAGTTCATCCTGCATACTGCGCACCAGAGGATTGTCGGGAGTGGAGCCTTCCAAAGTACGGTTAAGGCGACCGACTTTCTGGTTGTACTGCTGAATGCTCTGAGAGATGGAAGAGTTATTAACTGCATCGGGCAAGGCTTCGTATGTATCGGCGGAAGAAACAATGCGTTCGATTTCGTCGAGTATCGCCATATCGGCTTCGTTACTTGCCATTTGCTGTTCGTAGGTACTCTGAAGGCTCAGGTTAAGATTTGCCTGAGCATCGATATTGGTGACATTATGAGCCTGACGATAAGCCTGCAGACGGTTCTCAACATCGCGAAGTTCACCGGAGATCATTACAAGGCGGTCAAGAATAAACGCTTCTGTCTGAACCGCCGAACGGTTCTTGTCTTCAATAATGTCGCGGTTATAGAAATCCAACAGCGCGTCAATAATATCCATACCACGCTGTTTTACATCGGTAAGCAGGCTCAAGCGAATAATTTTCATTGAATTTTTGGCAAATTCAATACTTAAGGATGCCGACAGCTTGGAGGCTGCACTCCTGGGGCTTTCAATTACAATCCGTTCCGTTCCTTCGAAATTGGGAATAACGGCAGAACGCGAAAGAGTTACGTTTCCATGTGAAAGTTCGAGCTGGAGCGGGAATTCCACATCATTGAACTCTTTATGCTCCTTAACGCCTTCGAAAGATGTTTTTACATCCACATCGTAGCGGTTCTCGGAGCTTTCTTTTACAAGAATTGTTATAGGACTCTTGAGATTTACCAAAGCCGCTGAATCCATGCGGGCTTCGATGGCGTTGTTCTCATAGAGTGGAGTATCACGCAGAGTCCCTACTTGATAATAGGAGTATGACAGATTCAGCGAATCGACAATCTTGATTACATTGTTACGCGACTTAAGAACCTCGAGTTCCGTTTCGTCGATATAATTTTTGAGAGCCACCATCGGGTCGGCAGCGTCCAGATTAAAAGTATTTCGGGAACTGTTGTTATCCTCGCTAAGATAAATTGAGGCGTCCACGCGATATACGGGAATCTGGGATGCTATGTAAAAATAGGCTGCGATAATACAGATTACAGCACTGAGAACGAACCATTTCCAGTTCTCAAGAAAAGCGAGCAGCAAGCCTGTGGTATCAAAAGCTTCCTCGCTGTTGTTTATCTCACGGTTTTCGTCGGACATATCAACTATTAATTCTTTGTGAGGTTAACAATACCGATAACAAGTGATGCAAGCGACGACATGCCACCGACAATGGTTATTGTGGAAGCTACCGCCGGGTTCATTTGCCAAGCATTCTGACGCATCGACTTATTAGGCTGAACATATATGTAATCGTTCTGCTGCAATGTATAGTAGGGCGACAGAAGGAAGCTGCGGTCGTGTATATTAAGCTTATGTACCTCGCGGGTACCGTCGGGGTTCGTGCGGTAAAGGAAAATATTTTCACGGTCGCCTTTAATGTCCAGGTCTCCGGCCATTGAAATAGCTTCCAGAAAGGTCATACGTTCATTTTTAGACTGATAAACGCCCGGCGACTTCACAGCTCCGGCAACTGTTACGCGGAAGTTCATCAAACGGATGTCGACCGACGGCTTTTCAGTAACATATTTGGGGTAAATTGCATCGCATATTTCCGATGCCACTTGTGCTTTGGTTAGTCCTGCAACGCGGATTTTTCCAATAATAGGAAATTCGATACATCCGTCGGCATTAACAAGATAGTACTCGGTAGAAACTTCAAGACCTGTTTGATTATACGAATTGCTGGTACGCGAAATAGTACCTATTTTTCCCTCCGTATCGATATACTTGCCTTTATTAAAGGGTGCCATGGCAGCCATGTTCACGCCGGTCACTTCAATGTTAAGCAAGTCCCCTACTGTGAGTATAGGGTCGGCAACGGAGCTTGTTGCCGAAAGCACTTCGGGTGGAATTCGGTCGGCATCCACTAAATAAGGAACCTTTTTAGGCGCCGAGCAACTTGACAAAGTTATAGCTGCCACGGCAAAGCTCATAAGCGTAAGCTTTATAATTTTCATCTTCGTATAATATGATGTTCTTTTTCTTTAATTTATGCGTGTTTGTGATGCGGGTGCAAAGTTAGCTATTTTTTCTTAAATTTGCAACTTAAAACGCCACGGGCACATTTATATACCGTGATATGAACTTATAACCTATGACAAGCAATAATTGTTCAACTCCAATTGAAATTCATCCATGGAAACCTTGGCTTCCGGAGGGCTCGCGAGTTATGTTTCTCGGAAGTTTTCCTCCTGCCAAGAAAAGGCATGCCATGGATTTTTACTACCCCAACCGCACTAATGACTTCTATAGAGTCATGGGGCTGATTTTTCATGACGATGCAGATTACTTTATTGATAAAGAACACCGAGGCTACAAAGAAGCGGAAATAAAAAATATGCTTGCGGCCGAAGGCATAGCACTTTCGGACACAGGCTTGAAAATACGCAGGCTGGCAGGAAATGCCTCCGATAAATTTCTTGAAATTGTAGAGCCGGTTAATCTTGACGAAATAATTGAGAAACTTCCGCATCTGGAGCGAATAGCTACTACGGGCTTAAAAGCAGCCGAAACGCTCGCTCAAATTACCGGGACTGCAATTCCCGACATAGGAGCATTCACAATATGGGAAAGGGCCGACGGACGAAAAATAGAGATATGGCGAGTTCCGTCGACCTCGCGTGCCTACCCGCTTGCAGTAGAGAAAAAGGCCGAAGTCTACCGTAAATTTCTGGACGGAAGATGCCCCGGGCTTATTTAAGCCGGAAGTTATAGCCTAATGTGAATTCCAGCGACATATTGCGCGAGGCACTGAAGGTATCGGCTTTGGAGGCAGGGAAAATATTACCCAATCCAAAATAGAAGCGGGCTTCCAATACCAACGAATTACGTGGCGATATGTAGAATTCGCCTCCGGCTGACGCTGAAATTCCGTAATCGAATTTATTGCTTACATCGGCATACAATTGTTCGGTCTGTCGCGTTTTAGGATAGTCGGGAATGGCGGCGGTGTTGCGATAGTCGAAATTGGCGCTTATGGATGAGCCGATAAGAAAATCTATTTGCGGTCCGAGATTTATAAATGCTTTAGCTCTTGGAGAACCGAAATAAATATGCGTCAGCACCGGCAGTTGCAGGTATGTCAAGGTTCGGGAATAGCTGAAGGGCAGCTCTTCGTAATTCTCTCTCCAGCCACGCTGGCACCAACCGAGTTCAGCGATAAATCCGAATAATTTTTCCTCGGTATACCGGAATGTAAACGCGCCTGTACTTGCAAGATTCCACGACTGCTTTACCGACGGTGAAAACGACATTTCCGCCATGCTCACACCGGCACGGCCTCCAATGCTGATGTGAGGTTTATAGTGCGTCTGCCCTGCTGCCCCAAGGGCGCCGAGCGCCAAAGCTGCCGAAAGAATCAATTGCCGTAATCGCATAGCACTCGTGCGTTAACGGCATTACCGGAGCCGTAGTTGATAAAATACAAAGCGTCGTTGCAATATCCTTTGCCGGCACTTTCAAAGTAAAACGCGGATTGCAGACCTCGGAAAATATCGCCGGAGGCCGGGGTAAATTCTCCGCTATGGTAATGGATATTTTTAATAATATAGCATCCGAAATCGTAGCCTAACAAAGCCTGCGACGGTACACTTTCCATTATCTCCTCTCCATACCAGCTTGTGAATGCGTCGTTAAGACATTTGACGTCGAAACTGTTGAAATTATCAAAGAAGCGGGAGTATACACAAACGTTGAGCCTGTGCATTGTTTCCAAGGCATCTCCTCGGAATACTGTCCAGTCGGGATAGCCGAGAATACCAATTTCAACAGGTTCTACAGAATAATCGCTTTCGGCCTCGGCTGTAACACGATCTTTGAAAGCCTTGAGCACAAAAGCAAACTTGTTGAATTCGGCCAAGGAACCCGATGAAGGCACGAATACATACTTAGAGCCCGGAACAAGAGGAATTTGCTCCAAATTCGATGTCAAGAGGCTGCCGTCGTATTCAATTACAATGGGCTGCACGCCTTTCTCATTGTAAGCCGAGGTCATATACGTTACAAAAGCTTCTTTTTCGTTTCGCCCCTGCAAGTTACGCAACACCACGGGCACAGCATCGGGCCATTGCTCCATCATTCCCTGCACGGCAAGCTTGTACATGGCATGTTGTGGAATATTGCCCTGTATGAGCGATTCCTCGGTGAGATACAACGAATCGGGCACATTGAACACATTGAGCACTTTGGGCTTTTTACCGTTCATTGCCAAGGCTGCAGTCTTTATATAAGCGGCGTTATCGGGGACTATAATCACCGATGAATTCATAACGGCACTATCGGCGAGAATGCTTTCAAAAGTCTTGCCGGGTTCTTCCGAGTCGAAAGCGTATATATCAATTTTTCCTTCACGGTTTTTAAGAGTATCGGCAGCAAGAAGAAAGCCTTTGTAAAAATCCAGCGCAAGGTTGTTTGTTCTTGATTTTTCAGCCGACGCAAGCCCGAAAGGCAATATCAGCGAGATGCGCGGAGCCAATTCTTCCTGAGGCGCCTGAGCTACAGTTAGCTCGGCGTCTTGGTCCGTTTCATCGGTTGCGAAGTCATCGTAGGGGAAATACAGATATTTATCCTTTTTGAGACGTCCGGCCGCATCGGGATTGTACTTTACTATGTCGGTTGTTGATATTCCTGTTTCTTTGGAAATACCGTACAACGATTCGTTTTTCTTTATTTTATAATAAAAGTATTTTTTACCTCCTATGGTTTTAACCGGGAGGTCCAATGCCATTGCCGAGCAAGCCAAAGCCGCAGCAATACAGGAGGCAAGTATTTGTTTTGCAATAAACTTCATTATAGCTTGGATTTGGTTGCAAAACTACAAAAAAAGCGCCAATTGTCAAAACAAAACAAGGACGGAGACACCACATAAGAGGTACTCCGCCCTTGGCAAGCTGATATTTTGGAAGTAGTGAATTGCTTATTTATGCTCGTATTTGAGAGTCATAGAGGGCTGGTCGCATACTTCTGCCGGTCCAAAGTACTGAATGGGGCCGGGATAGATGTAGCAGGTGTTGTGGCTCCAGTCGTCGCGCTGTTCTGCAAATTTGAGGAAGGGAGCGCCGTCGAGACGAACGAGAGCTTTTTGAATAACAGGCTTATCCTCGGCATTACGGCGTTCGATATTCATCATCATTGTGATGGGTATACCGCCGGGAATCCACTGTACTGCGGGTTTAACAAGATTACGGATTGACGACATGTAACCTGTTACACCTGCGTTGATAAGAGCCGATGCGTTGTATCCGAGTGCGTAGCAGTAGTCGGCATCAAAGTTGGAGGGGTCGGCGCAACGGCCTTCGTAACCGAAGAAGTGGTGGAGGGGTGAGAATTTGCCACCGCAAGCAGCGAAGTCATTGTTTGCCTGCAGTTTTTCTTTAACCATTCCGCTGAGAAGTTTTTCGGTTTCAATGAGGGATACCTGAACGTTTCCGTGCGGGTCACGATCCAACATAAGCTGGCGAGCGACATCCTGGGGCAGCGACTTGAGAACTGCGATGCTTTCGGGCGAAAGATGTCCGAAGATGAATTCGGTGAGCTGGTCGGCCGACATTCCGGCTACTACTTCTTTGTTTGCGCCGAGGAGTTCGTTGAGTTCACCGATAAGACGTTTGATTTCGGGGATGAATTCGATGAGACCTTCGGGAATAAGCACAGTGCCGAAGTTGTTGCCGTCGGCAGCACGGGTAGCCACAATATCGGCAATGTAAGCAACAACATCGTTGAGGCTCATATTTTTGGCTTCAATTTCCTCGCTGATGAGGCAAACGTTGGGCTGAGTCTGCAGGGCGCATTCAAGTGCGATGTGGCTTGCGGAACGACCCATGAGTTTGATGAAGTGCCAGTATTTTTTAGCGGAGTTACAGTCGCGCTGGATGTTGCCGATAACTTCGGAGTAAACTTTGGTTGCGGTGTCAAAGCCGAAAGAAGTTTCAATAACATCGTTCTTGAGGTCGCCGTCGATAGTTTTGGGGCAGCCTATTACCTGAACGCCGGTGTTGTTTGCTTTGTAGTATTCGGCAAGGATAGCGGCATTTGTGTTGGAGTCGTCGCCACCAACAATAACGAGCGCTGAAATACCGAGTTCGCGGATAATTTCAAGACCTTTGTCGAACTGATCTTTCTTTTCGAGTTTGGTACGTCCGGAACCGATGATGTCGAAACCGCCGGTAT
The DNA here is from genome assembly GCA_947175425.1 of uncultured Porphyromonadaceae bacterium. GTDB lineage: Bacteria > Bacteroidota > Bacteroidia > Bacteroidales > Muribaculaceae > CAG-873. Next base: position 17,683 of record CAMWMR010000001.1, on the reverse strand, counting down.
TGCGGTACTCATCGATAATGGGAGCGGTGAGTTCAATGTAGCGGTGCTCTACCAGGCCCTGGGGACCCATGAGGAAGCCGAAGAGTCGGCTGTCGCGATGAATTTTTTTAATGCCGTCGAAAATACCGCAAATCACGTTGTGGCCGCCGGGAGCCTGACCGCCGGAGAGTATTACGCCAACGTTAACGGGTTTACCGGGTGCGGGAGTGTTGTTCTTTTCGAAGCGAATTTCAGGGAGACCATAGGTGTTGGGGAACAGAGCCTTGATAGCAGCCTGGTCGGCTACTGATTCGGTAGGACGTCCTTCAACAACTTTAACGGGGCCTGTCAGCGCAATAGGAAGTTTGGGCTGATAAGCTGCACGGGCTTTTTGTAAAGCACTTTTTTTCATTGTGTTATGATAGTATCGTTAATTATTGCAGTTTGCGACTGCAAAGTAAACAAAAATTTTTGAAATTATGCGTCTAAAAATGTGAATAAGTGTTTCTAAACGCCTGCAATTACAGTAAGTATTCTGTCGGGATCCAGATATTTCTTTGCAATGTCGGCAATGGTTTCCGGCTGTAACGCCTGTGTTATACGCTGCTGCTCATTAAAATAGTTCTCGGGAGTACCTACCAAATCGCGCATTTCATAGTGCGACGATATGGCAGCAGGCGTGTCAAGAATCTCGGCAAGACACGACATTTCGAACAGTTTGAGTTTCCTCAGCTCTTCACCGCTCGGAGGATTGTCGGCCAAAGCTCGCAATTCATTTTTTACCTCTTCTAAAACCGTGTCGGTGTACGACTTGTCGCAGCGGGCCGATATGCAAACATAGGCATTGTCAATGTTTGCCGAGAGCCATGCATGAATTCCATAGGTAAGGCCTTTTTCTTCTCGGATATTCATGTTAAGACGGCTGCCGAAATATCCGCCGAGAGCCATTACGGCGAGACGCAAGGGGATGAAATCGGGATGATTTCTACCTATTACAGGAATACCTATCGATATTGACTGCTGAAAGCCCTGAGGGTAATCAACTCTCTCTATCCAAGGAGCTTTATGAGGCGTAGCCGGTACAATTTTCCTCTCAACACCATGACCAATAGCAGGTATTGAAGCGAGGAAATTCTTTACAGCGTCAATTTCCTCTTTCCCAAAAGCGCCCGACAGATAAGCTTTTATGTTCGCAGGATTTATCAGCTTGAGATGTCGGTTTTTAAGAGTCTGAGAGTCTACAGCCTCGATATTTTCCTCAGTCAGTCGGTCGGCAAACGGATGTCCGCGACCATGTACAAGAGTATTCAAAACTTCCTCCGACACAAACGACGAATCGGCATGATTCTGCCGAAGTACGGCAATAGCGCGTTTCTTTGCCACGTCAAGACGTTCGGGCAAAAAAAGCGGTGCACAAATAATATCTTTCAAAACCGGCAACAAAGCTGCAAGACGCGGTGTAAGGACTCCCAGTTCCAACTGAATACTGTGAGCCACAAGTCGCTTTGCAAAACGGGCGCCGTTAAAATCGAACAACTCGGCAATCTCCTCAGCCGAATAGTTTTCGCTGCCCTCAGCGAACTGGGAAACCAAGAGTTGCCCCTCAGCCGGCCCAAGCTCCGCTCTGCCGCCATCTATGTGTATGCTAAGGCGACATACAGGCTGGTCGCCGCCGTTTATAACAAACAGAGTTGTTCCATTGTCAAGTCTTAGAGGCTCAACAAGCGGCAACTCAAGATTCCCGAATTCATAAGTCTCGGGGGCTTTGCTACGGTCGGGAACCTCACTCATGATTAGCTCCGGCATTTAAATATTCAATAGCGGCCTCCAAATCGGCAGGCGTGTCAATTCCTATTGTAGGCTCATCTGTAATTGCCATGCGTATTTTATAGCCATTCTGGAGCCAGCGCAACTGCTCAAGCGATTCGGCAATTTCCAGCGAGGATCGTTCAAGCGCGGCAATCTCATTCAGTGTTTCCTTACGGAAGGCATAAAGTCCCACATGGGTATGAAATGTTGCAGCCTCGAGCCATTTTTTCCAGTCGCAACTGCGAACATAAGGAATTATGGAACGTGAGAAATACAACGCATTCATCTTGTCGTCCATAACCACTTTAACGAGATTTGGGTCGAACAGCGCATCAAAACCTTTTTCGGCATCGAATCGTCGGGCCAAGGATGCTATTTTCACTTCCTCATCGTTAAAACACTGCATGAGCTGTTCGAGCTGCGAAGGAGCTATAAAAGGCTCGTCGCCCTGAATATTTATAACAATATCGGCATCTGTTCCTGATTTTTCCACTGCTTCTCTGCAACGGTCGGTACCGCTTTGATGATTGGAGGAGGTCATAATAGCGCAACCGCCGAAACCTTCCACTACATCTTTAATACGGTCGTCATCGGTAGCAACAATAACATTATCAAGAACCGATGCAACCCGGCGATACACATGCTCTATAACCGGCATATTCCCAAGCATGGCAAGCGGCTTGCCGGGAAAGCGGGTCGATGCGTATCGAGCAGGAATTATCCCTATAAATTTTTTATTCATGTTCACTTACGTATAGTTGAGCGTTTTCGTAACGCAGAATTTTCACCTGTTTGCCGGCTCCGATAAATTCGCCTGTGGAAACAGCATCAAAAATATTACCGCCGATTTCGATTTTTCCGGCAGGACGAAGTACTGTTACCGATACGGCAAGCTGTCCGACATACTTTTTAGGAGACATATCAACTCCGATGAATCCGTCGGCAACACTGAGCTCGGTCATCAGTTCGGAATGACGTCGGAATATTTTGGGGCCGTGCGACGATGTGAGATACAGGACAAGAGCAAGAGCCATTACTCCACCTGCAAAAACAGTTATTACGGCTCGTCCGACAGCGGAGATATCGAAACCTGTAACGCTGTCGGCCGAGAGCATTCCTCCGGCCAGAGCCATTACCACGCCTACGATACCGGCTATTCCGCACACACCGAATCCGGGGATTACAAAAATTTCTAACGCTATGAGAACTATTCCGAGTACAAAGCAAATAATTACCCACGCCGGCACGCTGCCGACAATAAACAAGGGAAGAAAATACAGCACGGCAGCGACAGTCGAGACCGCACCGGCAAATCCCAGCCCCGGAGTGTGCATTTCCATGTATATTCCGCCGAGGATTAACATTATAAGTACCGCCCGCACCGCCGCCGAGGACAAGAAACCAATAATATCATCGGAAAGCGAACTGTTATAATATTCCACATAGGCACCGCTCATCTGCAAATCGGCCAGCAGCGCTTCAAGGTCGGGTGCTATACCTTCGGCATATCCGCACTCTACTGCCTGAGAGGATGTAAGCGACACTGAGACTTCCGGATTTACCATAGAAGCGGCTATATCGGGCGACCTGCGCCAGCGTAAAGAGTCTCCGTCCATTACTTTTCCGTGATGTTCCGCAGTTGCCCGCATAATTGTACTCATATACGACTGATATTTAGCCGGCATAGGTTCTCCGGCTCCGTTGACTACGGTAGCCGAGCCCATTGATGCAGCAGGCGACATGTACACGCTGTCGCATGCCAATGCTATGAGAGCGCCTGCAGATGCGGCATTGACATCCACAAAAGCAACTGTGGGGATTTGGCTGCGTAACAGGGCTGTACGTATTGAGTCGGCTGCATCCACAGCGCCTCCGTAAGTGTTCATCCTCAATATAATTATGTCGGCTCCTGTTTCCTTTGCCTGAGCCATTCCTTTTTTGAAATGGTGAAAGATACTGAGGTCAATTTCCGATTCTACAGGCAGTACATAAACCTTTTGGGCATTTGCAAACGAAATACCGGTAAGTATAAGCAGTGTAACAAGAAAAAAGCGGAGAGTTTTCATGAGTTTTCAGATTTAAAGTATGAAGGAAGCATAACTGCACCTCCTATTATATATATGTAATAACTGAACAAGCGCCACACCAATGCAATTACGGCAGCAATACCGATATCGCCGATGAGGTCGCCGTAATAGTTTGCAAACAGCCATTCGCTCACGCCGCTTCCTCCGGGGGTAGGGCTCACCATTAGAACTACCCACACCACAAATTGGCGGGCAAAGACAAGCAGTTGAGAAGATCCCGGGACAAAAGCCCAAAACAGCGCATTGACAACAAAATAACGGGAGAACCACGAGAGGACAGTAGCGCCAAGAACACGAAGCCACCATTTCCACGGACGTCCTTTTATCCATTGACCGGTATTGGACATATTATCGGCCATAGAATGCAATTTGCGGCGGAAACGACGAAGTATTCTCAGCATTGACAAGCGCTTCATTATTCGTTGCACCATTTGCGGACGCGCTATGATTGCAAGAAACAAAATGACTGTCCATATAACGATACCTGCATAAACCAACAGGAAAACTATTTCCATTCCGGCAAAGAATGTACCGTCGCTGCCTGCTGTGGCAAACAGGTTTTCCCAAGGCACTACAAGAACAATAATCGGACAGAAAAGGACAAAGAAAAGCTCGTCGATGAACAAGGTTGCTAAAGTAAGCGATGTGGCGCGTCCAACGGCAATTCCTTCCCTGTTAAGATAAAAAATTGCCAAAGCGCTTCCTCCTACAACCGACGGTGTTATGGCAGATGTAAACGCACACATTATGTCGGTTCGGAAAGCTCGCTTCCACGACAAGGCTCCGTCGGCGATTATATGGAATCGCCATGCAAGTCCGAAATCACGCCCGGCGACAAACAGCAAAGCAAAAGCCAGTCCGATGAATGTATGTACATCAAAGCGGATAGAACGTAAAGTGTCCATATCGATGTCGCGATGAATAAGCCATGCAGCAACAGCGATGCTCAGGACTATCGGGAGGATGGTCCGTGATAATGTTTTGAACAGTACTCCCGCCATAACACTCTATTCGTTCACCACTTTTGCACGAGCCTGAGCATATTTTCAATTTCACGAACAGGGTCGGCGACATTAAAAACGTCACCGTCCGACACGAATCCGGCAAAACCTGCCGTTGTCATTGCAGCGACAAATTCATCGTTAAATTCTTTATACGAAGTCTCGGCAACAAAAGGTATGTCGCATCCGGCATTCCGCGTGTCGGCAATAACTTTTGCGGCTTCTTCGGCATTGAAATCACGGGGGAACTGAAGAAAATCGATATCGGCCTTACTCAAAGTTACGGCAGAGGATGCCGATGCGGCTACTGTACCGATAATCGCTTCGGGGCCGAATTCATTCCGCACTGCGATTGCATTTTGATCGGCAGGAACAAACACTCCGTGTATCCCGAGTTCGCGAGCCAACGCAGCACGCCCCTCCATTGTGAGGATTACGCCGCTTTCGCGACAAAGAGTTATTAACTCGGCAGCCTGCTCACGCACAAAGGCCTCATCAAGTTCGGGAACATCAAGTCTCAGCCAGGCACAGCCGGCTTCTACAGCCATTTGAGCCTGCTCGGCGATTGAATAATTGTCATTGACGGTAATTTTTATCTGTAACATGATGCAAATTTACAAAATTTTTATCGTTTTAGATAAACGCGTTTTACTCTCGGAGCAACCGATGTCAGAATTTCGTATGGTATAGTTCCCAATACTTCGGCAATATTTTCTACCGGCATTCCCGGTCCAAAAATTTCAACACGGTCGCCGATAGCCACGTCAGGAACCGCAGTTACATCTACCATACATTGATCCATGCATATATTCCCTATTATAGGACACTTAACGCCTTTAATCCCGAATGAGTACGCTCCCCTGCTCAAATTACGTGCAAGACCGTCGGCGTAGCCTATAGGAACTGTAGCTATTACGGAATCTTTATCGGTAATTCCACGGCAGCCATAACCTACCGGAGTTCCTGCAGGCCAATGTTTGAGCGATACAATCCTAGAATAAAGACTTGCTACCGGACGAAGCGAGGCTGCTAAAGGAGAGTCGTATGGAGAAATGCCGTATAGACCTATTCCCAATCGTCCCATTTCATACTCACATGTACGGGAGAAGCGCATCATTCCGGCGGTGTTGAGAATATGACGTTTGAAGGTATAGCCCAACTCTTCCGAGAGCTCTTTGGTCATGGCCGAGAACAGCTTGATTTGGCCGAGGGTATAATCGTCCATATCAAGACAATCGGCAGTTGCAAGATGCGAAAAAACCGAAGCGACCTTTACGGCGTTTGTGCGGGAAAGACGCGCGGCAACTTCCTTAAGCTGGTTTTGGAGAAAACCTACGCGATGCATGCCTGTATCCAGTTTTATATGTACCGGATATTGAAAAGTTCCGTAATTTTCGGCTTCTTCCACAAGTTTGTCAAGTTCGTCGAGCGAAAATACCGCCGGTTCAAGACGCGCGGCAAACAAGGCCGGGTAACGGTTAGTTACCGGATTGAGAACAATGACAGGCATTGTAATTCCGGCATCACGCAATGCAATACCCTCCTCTATCACCGCCACGGCAAGACTTGCCGCGCCAATACTTTGCAGAGTTTTTCCTATTTCTATCGCACCCATGCCATAGGCCGAAGCTTTTACCATTGCAACAATACCGGTTCCGGCAGGGAGCAGCGACCTGTAAAAATTATAGTTATGGGCAAGAGCGTCAAGGTCTACTTCAAGCACGGTATCGTGCGAGGCACTCTCCATTGCATCCGACAATTCCAGGAAAGAGCCTTGACGAATACCGAACAGCAGGACATGAGAGTTGGCAATCAGCTTGCCGGCATTGTAACGGCTTACGGCATATGAGGCTACTCGTCCGCAAATCTCGATTCCGGGGTGCACATCGGCTCCCGGCAACTTTGATATTTCGGCAAGTTCGTCGCTGATACATATAATATTCTTTACGCCGAAGCCTTGTGCGAGGGCAAACGCCGAATTATAGAGTTCGACAAGTTCTTCGGTTGTCATATCATCCTTATGCAGCAAATCGCCCAATACAAGAGTTACGGGATAGGCGCTTGTTGCTTGACGGCGGATGAAATCCAAAGCCTCCCTTAAGGAACGCAAATCGGGAGTAAAGCGGTCGCGCACAAGGATATTGCCGAAAGCTTCGCTGCTTATCTCGCGCTTTGTTTCAACCAATGAAATTGAACTCAATAAGTTAACATCGACTTTATCCTTGAGATATGCAGCTGCCATTGCATGATAAATGGACGGGTAAACGCCGGTGTTTTGAACCGGGACGACATCGGGACAGGGCAAGCCTTGTTTTTTTCTATCTTCTGTCAGTTCCTGCAAATATCGCCCGACTTCGGGATCGGTATCGGCATAATATATCGTTTTGCAAATACTTGCAAGCCGGATTTTTTCTTTAATTTTTTCGGCATGCGAAGCAAATGCCTCGTCATGTTCGCCGGTTACCGGGGTTATGAAAGCGACTTCATGAGAACCGGCAAGAGTAGCGGCATATTTCTCGGCTTGTTCCGGCCCGTCGATACCTACTTCCGAAATTATATATTCGGGCTGCTCTTTGCAGTCGGTCATATCCCACAAAGCCAAGGGAAGACCAATGGAAGAATTCCAGCTTCCCGGACTTCTACGCACATTGTGTTTGAATTGCAATGCAGTGAAAAGTAGTTCCTTAAGCTTTGTTTTTCCAACACTACCGGTAATAAGCAAACCGTGCTTTTGTCCTTTCACTCGTGCGCAGGCAATTCCGCGCAAGGCTTCGGGAATTGAATCGACAACAAAAAAGGTGGCATCCAAAGCCGCGCATTCAGGCGGTATTTCTTCAACCATAAATGCTTTCACCCCCTTTTCGTACAGCTCCGGAATGTATTTGCGTCCATCGGCCAAAGCTGTTTTTATTGCAACAAAAAGAGTTTCCGGAGCATCGAAAACCGAACGGCTGTCGGCTGTAATGTATTTATAATTCCTGAGCCCGTCGCTGTCATCGGATGCGTAGCGTACGTAGCTCGGAAAAAAATTCATAAGATTCATAATGTGATTGTCAAAGAATGGGACGGTGTTGCGAGGCAAGATATTTCCGCCGTGCAATGCCGGCCCGCTCACGCGTTTCGGGACTGAAAAAAGTTTCCGAAAAAATACTGTATATATAATCTACTGCAACCTCCGACGGATGTTTCATGTCGGAGTCATAAAATCTATAGTCGCGCAAGTCATCATATAATATTTCAAAAGCAGGAAAATAATATACTTTATGAGGGAATTTACAGCACATTTCCTCCACGGCCAACAACAGCAGGGACTTGCTCAGCATGTTACCGTGCAAGCCATCGGCAGTATGCCGTATGGGACTGACTGTAAACACAATTTCATTAACACCCGCATCAAGTAAAAGTTCGATGCATTTGGAAAGAACCTCAATGATTTCGGACAGTTCAAGGCGACGGCGAGTAAAGTACGAAGCGGGGAATTTATGGCAATTTCCCACAACACGCCCTGTTGTTTTTTCTTCAAAGACAAAGGAAGTGCCCAATGTAAGAAATACTACAGGTTTGCGCTGCAATTGTGCGGCCATATCGCTGCGAGTTTTTTCTATCGCCTCTATAACACTATTTCTATCCGCCCCGCTGAATACGGTGGAATAGTCCAGACAGTGCCATCCGCGCGGCCCTTCTCTCAAATCGTTGTCACCATAAGGGACACCGGCAAGAGCTCTCTGCAGGCAATTTGCAATTGAACATGGATTATATAACGCACCGAAAGGATTATACATTACATCGAAACCGTCCATATTTAGCTTTGCTCCTATTTCAGCTGTGAAACAGGAGCCGAGCATGAGCAACGGAACGGAATGCCGAATCTCTACGGGGATATCAACTTTCCCTATTTCGGTGCGGAATTTCATATCAATATCAAAACATGCGATAATCAATGGAAAGAACCTGGAATTCGGTTCGGCGGTTAATCTGGTCGGCCGCTTCCTGGTCCGGTTCCGACAAAGTGAGTATATATTCTTCGGTGAGGACGTCACCTTCCTTGAACTGAGGATATTCGCGGGCGAGCTTCTTTGTTATTGTCTTGGGCTGAGTCTTTCCATAGCCATGACTTTGCAGACGTTCGGGAGCGATTCCAACGGATATAAGATAATCGATTACCGAACGTGCCCGACGAGATGACAAATCGTTGTTATACTCATGGCTTCCCTTACGGTCGGTGTGTGATGCCATTTCTATGGTTACATTAGGATTATCACGCAAAACCTGAGCAAGTTCATCGAGGGCGGTCTTTGATTCGGGACGAAGAGTGGCACGGTCGAAATCATAGAATATATTATCCACAACCACCGGTTTTGTAATAGATGCCAGAATGAAATCGACGCCGTATTCGGCATCTTCTTCGGCAATGTCGCTGGTGAATTCCTGTTTTGAGTTGAGATAACCTTTTGCGCCGGCAAGCATTACATAGCTTACGCCTCTGTCGAGCGGAAACGAAAAAGAGCCGTCGGGGCGAGCTATCTGTTTTTGATTCGAGCCGTCGTTACCCACAATACGTATTACCGCGTTGGGAACAGGTTCTTCGTCTTTATCGAGCACCCAGCCGGAAATAAGTATTTTAAGTTCGGGCAGTTCAAAAGAATAGATATGGTCGTAACCTCGTTTGTCGCCTCGGTTCGATGAGAAGAATCCCGATTCACCTTGTCCGAAAGTCATGCCGAAATCATCGGACGAAGAATTGACAGGTGTACCCATATTCGTCACACTCCACCCCCCCGAGGGCGTTTGCTCGGCACGGAAAATATCGAGTGCACCGTAACCGGGATGTCCGTCGGATGAGAAATAGAAAACAGAATCGGTACGGAAAGTAGGAAATACTTCATTTCCGGGAGTATTAATCCATTCGCCGAGATTTTCGAGCGAGCCTTGACGCTCTTTAAGATTAACACGCCATATGTCCATTCCGCCGAATCCGCCCGGCATATCGGAGGCAAAATACAACCATTGTCCGTCGGGCGATACGGCAGGATGCGCATATACAGAAACCGTATCGGCAGTTATTTCAAATTTTTGAGGCGCACTCCATTTTGCATCGGAGCGTTGTGAGGTGTAAATTTCTACCGATGTATTTGCATTAGGCTCACGACGCGCGCGGCTAAGATACATTGTCATTCCATCGGGAGTGAATGCGGGAGTTCCTTCGTCTACTTCGGTATTCAATTCACCCTCAACAGGCTCGGGGCGTTTCCATTCACCACGTTCATTCTTCGTGGCAAACCATATATCGCCCTTTTTCATACCCGTTATTTCGCTTTTTCGTGAACCAGAAGCTTTCTCGTTAGTGGTTGTAAAGTAAATTTGCTCCATTGATTTGTCCAGGTACATGGGCGAATAATCGGAACGACGGGAGTTGAATAATTTATCCTGTTTTACCACATAACGCGTAGCCCCGCTTTTATCAAGTGCTATACGTGCGCCGGCGGCTCCGTTTTCGGCAAGCAGGTCGCCCGGTCGCCATTCGAGATAGTCGGAATAGGCTTTAAGAGCGGGAGCATATTTGCCGTCGGCAGCCAACATTTGTCCCAGATGCAGGTATAGGGTGGAGTCGCCATATCCATATCGAGCGGCGTTCTGATAGGCAGCCGCTGCACGTGCATACTGATTTAGCCGACGATGACACTCGGCCATTTTATAGGCTACTTCACCTCGCAAAGGACGTTCTTCACGCTTTGTAAGCTTGTTGTATATTTTCCTATAGGTATTGGAGGCGTCGAAGTACTCTCCTCTCTGCATCTGTTCGTCGGCTACCGACAGTTTGGGACCGCGGCATGAGCTTGCCATCGAAACAACAAGCAGTGCAATTATCAAATGGTAAACAATAGACTTCATATTACTTTATAACGCGCGGGCAAGAGCATTATTGCAAATTTGCCGAACATGAAAGGCGCTTGACCTCATCCACGCCCTCGATAGTTGAAATGTCGCTCATCACCGACTGCAGTTCGTTGAAAGAGTGCACACCGAAGGAAATTGTGCAACGCACTATATTATCGGCTGTTACGGTGTTGAAACTTTGCATTGTGAGATGCAGACGGTTTGTTATGCAGTCAACGAGATCAATAAAGAGGTGGTAACGGTCGACTGCCGTAACAACAATAGTTTCACTATAAAGAGTGTCGTCGGGCAGCCAGTCGACTGAAACTATACGGTCGCCATGACGGGACGCCAGACTTATAGCGTCGTCACACTCGCGTTTGTGCAATGTTATTTTGCCGTTTTCACCTCTAAATCCCACAATTTCCTCGCCCGGAATCGGGTTGCAATGCGGACACCGAGCATATATGGGTTCGGGACAAGATGCAAGATAATCACTCACAGCTTTACGGGCACGGAAAGTAGTGGCTGCATCAAGCCAGTCGGGAAGCGGATGAGACAATTCATCCGTAAATATTTCCACAACATCGCCACGGCGCAGGGGTGCTTTGATTGAAGAAAGGAAGCCATTTATACGCGCATACTTTGCCTTTTCACCCAAAGCATCGGAAACTTCATATGCAAAGTCCAGTACGGTTGCCCGCTGAGGCAGAATCACGGGTTTGCCTTTAGGTGTAAACGTCATGATGTCATCGTTGTAGAATGCTCTTACAACCTTTTCAATGAAATTGGTACCGTCGCGTCCCTGCAAAGCGATATCTCTCAGAACGGAACGGAATTTTTCAATCCAACGGATTATACTGTCGTCTTCATCGCGTGCGGCCACGCAACCCAATGCTGAGTTTCTTACCATGCGCCGGCTGCTCAGGTGTACTTCCTGCCAGCGTCCGAAATCGGCAAGCAGTTTAACATGGAAACTCTGATAGCCGTTTTCTTTAGGGGAATCGATATAGTTTGTTATGCCACCCGGCTTTTCACGGAAACGGTCGGTAAGGACAGAGTATATTTTCAATGCCATGTCTTTTTCCGACATTCCTTCGGGGGTATCATAAATGATTTCGGTGAAATGGCGATATTTCAAATGATTGAAATCATCGCCGTATTTGTGCATTTTGCGCCAGATGCTATAGGGTTTACGATACTCGACAAACACCCCGGCATTTATGCCTGCATCGTTGAGGACGGCTCGAATCTGCTCGCAGAATTCACTGAGACGGCGATGCTGAGCCTCTTCATCGCGGGAAATAAGCATGCACAATTCATCGTAATCGTGAGGACATCGGAAACGGAAACTCAGGTTCTCGAGCTCGGTTTTCACATTATACAAGCCCAGACGGTTGGCAAGGGGTGCATAGAAATAGTCGGTTTCTCCGGCAATTTTCATCTGTTTGTCGGGACTTATGCCGGAAAGGGTGCGCATATTGTGAAGACGGTCGGCAAGCTTTACAAGGAGGGCACGGATATCGTATTTCACCGAATCGAGCATCTGGCGGTAATTATCCACCTGAAGAGAGTCGTCGTACTTGTCCTTTATCTTTTTAGTAACAACGCTTACGAGAAAAGCGACATCTTCGCCGAACATATCGCGGATTTCATCGATAGTGTGGTCGGTATCCTCAACGACATCGTGCAGGAATGCAGCCATTACCGGTTCGGCACCAAGCTGTAAATCCTCGGCAACAATACGCGCAACTGCAATGGGGTGCATTATATACGGTTCGCCTCCCTTGCGCATTTGGGTGCTGTGCGCTTCCCGCGCCAGTTCAAAGGCTTTGCGAATATTCAACAGTTCCTCGGCGGTAACTCGGGGAGCCATAATGGCAAATACTTTTTCCGATTCTTCGTGAATGATTTGGCTGTAATCTTGAGTCATGGCTTTTATTTTTTATACGCCGCAGAAACATATTTTTCCGGAGGCAGAGAGTATATTTTTTTTAAATCTTTATTCGCAAAGTTGCCCCGAACCTGCGAGGAGTTCCCCGCTGAACAAATTCGTTGCCTATAGACATGAAATAGAACGTACTGTAATGCGTATTGCTTATATTCTCGCACCAAAGCCGCAAATTCCAGTATTCGGCGTCAAACATCAGAGAGCATGAGGGCAGGCAATAGAAGGGTTGGGATATTGTATTGGCTTCGTTCCACCAAATTTTGCCTGCACAGCGTGCATTTACATCCAATACCGGAGTTATTCCATGAAAACGAAGCTGCGGCACCTGCCACATAATCTGTGCAAAAAGAGTGTTCTCGGGGGCATAAGGAACATGTTTGCCGCGATAGTCGGCCCGCCCATCGTTATAGGAGCGGAAAGTGGCATTTGTATAACCGTAGCTGGCACGCAGCATGAGTTCATCGAAAGGATGATAGCTTGCAGAAAGTTCAAGACCATAATTGCGTGTACGCCCGGCATTGGTCATCAGTCGCCCTGTAACGGTGCCAGGCGGAAAAACCGTCAACTGTTGATTGCGGCAGTCAATGTAGAACAATGTGAGTTCTGCTTCGGCCTTGACCGCCTGCGGTGTCCAATGCACACCGGCTTCATAATTAAAACTGTGCTCGGGTTTATAAGCAACAATTTCCTCAAGGGTATAATTGGCGGGAATACCCATTGAAGCCATTATGCGCTGCTGCAGGACATCGCTGAACATCTGCGTGTTATACCCGCCGGTTTTATAAGCTTTGGAAAATGTTAAGTACGGTTTGAAATCTCCCGCAGTGTAGCTTGCGGTGAATTTTGGCATGAATTCTACAAATGTTTCATCCAATGCGCCGCTGTCATCAATGAGTATATCGGTATGGTTGTAATCGGAGTAGGAACCGTCGGAATTCAACTCTTTGGTAGAAAATCCCGTATCGGTAAAGTTGTGGTAGCTTAGTGCGGTATGTTCCACATCCAGTCGAATGCCAGCCTCAAATCGCCAGTTACCCGGCGTCCATGTACTTTCGTGATACAAAGCCACCCCTCCGGATGTAAGTGTGAAATCACTGTCAAGAACGAACTCACGTGTATCCCAACTTATGGGATAATACGGATTTATATTGTTGCGTTGTTGCTCGATAAGCATTCTTATTCCGGTATCCTTAAACGTAACCGGAGCGCCCATAGACGTTCGTCGGCCGAAAGCGAACACACCTCCGAGCCAGCTATATTTGCCACGACTGCCACGCGTAAAAAGATCTTCGGTAAAAGCCCACTCCTTTCGTGCTTGTGTAAGAGTGAAATATGGCTCGGGAGTAAAATCCTGGTCGAGAACCATGCGGTCGTCCATGTACTGTACCGATGTGAGAGAAGTCACCACTACCCTTTTCCCCGCCCAGGCAACGGTGAGTCCGTCGGCAACAGAGGTACGTCTGTAAGAACATTCATCATTATAAGAAATTTCTCCTGTAGCAACGCGTTCGTAGGGATAACCGCCTTGTCTGTTGAGGCTCAAAACAGCTGTATTGGTGATAGAAAAAGCTTCCGAAGGCTTCCATGCTGTTTTCCAACGCATTGAGCCGGAGTTCTCCTTATCCAATTTCTGTCCGTCGTACTCATTTTTGAAATATCCGTCGGAATGTTTGAACTGAGTTGCCAAACTCATTCCCAGCACTTTGCCGAACTGTCCGTAATATGATACGGCAGCTTTTCCGGTATTTCCGCTACCGAACTCGGCCATTGCACGTAATCCTTTGGTTCGCAATGGCGAGAAAGTGCGCACGTTTATCTGGCCTCCCATTGTGTTACGGCCGTTAAGCACCGATTGAGCGCCACGCAAAATGTCTATACTTTCAATATCGGCAACATCGAAATCGTAATTATCTTTATTAAGATACGGGATATTGTCGACCGAAAGCCCTACAACAGGCTGGTCCATTCGGGCACCAAGTCCGCGGACATATATGGACGACGTCATTCGTGAGCCATAATCGGGCATGTAGAAATTGGGCGTGATTATACTTACTCCTTTTGCCGATTCTATACCGAGCCGTCGGGTTTCGGCTCCCGAAATTCTCGTAACAGCTTCAACGGCAACTCCTCCGTCGGGCACCTGCTTTATGCCCATAACCTCGAGCGGGCGGAGTTTGTGGCCTCCAAGAGTGTCGGTCGCAGCGGTTTCGGCGGCAGACAGCCCGGGAAGTCCCGACGCAAGCATAAGGATACTCAATGTAAATGGCTTCATGCTATTGTTTTTCCGAGAGTTCAAGCCAACGCAGTTCTTTCTCATCAATCAGCTCTTTCAACTCCGAGAATCGTTGTGACTTTGCATTGAAATCATCGGGACTTGCAGTTTCTCCCGAAGTAAAAAATTCCTCGAGCGAATCTTTTTCAGCATTAAGGCTTTCCAATTCTTTTTCAAGGAGTTCGAATTCTTTGCGTTCCTTAAAGCTCATTCGCTCAGGTCGTGTTGCGGTAGCCCGTTGAGCAGGTTTCGCAGCCGGAGTTTCAGCAGGCATAGACACTGACTGTTCTTCAAGATACGCGCGATAGTCACTGTAATTGCCCGGGAAATCCTTTATTGTTCCGCCGCCTTCCATAACGAACAGATGATCCACAATATTATCCAGGAAATAACGGTCGTGACTTATAACAATAACGCATCCTTCGAATTTGCACAGATATTCCTCGAGTATGCCCAATGTTATGATATCCAAATCATTGGTAGGCTCGTCCAATATAAGGAAGTTCGGACGTCCCATAAGAACGGTGGCAAGATGCAAACGGCAGCGCTCGCCGCCACTGAGGGTATGAATATATTTCTGTTGATCGGCAGGGCTGAACAGAAAGCGCTGCAAATACTGCATAGGAGCAATGCTCACGCCTTCTTTCAGTTCAATATCTTCGGCAAGCTCGGTAACGGCATCAATAACCCGTTTATTATTATCGAAACTCAAGCCGTCCTGACTATAGTAGCCGAAGCGTACTGTTTCGCCAAGATTCCATTTACCGCTGTCGGGCGCTATTATACCTTGCAGCAGCTTGATAAAGGTTGATTTGCCAACACCGTTAACTCCAACAATACCAAGCTTTTCGCCTTTTGCAAAGATATAGCTGAAATCGTCAAGGATTATTTTATCACCAAAGCGTTTGCACACGCCTTCGGCTTCAAAAATTTTAGACCCTATACGCGATGATTTGGCATCGAGACTTATGTTTCCTTCACGCCGCACTCCGCGTGCGCGTTCTTTAAGGTCGTAGAAATTATCTATGCGGAATTTTGCTTTTCCTGCGCGAGCCTGAGGCTGCCGGCTCATCCATTCCTGCTCGCGCCTTAAAGTGTTACGGGCACGGGCAACATCGGCTTCCATTGCCTCTATGCGTTCGGCGCGCCGGCGCAGATACATGGCAAAATTACCTTGAGTTATATAGGCACTTGCATTGTCGAGTTCAAGAATCTTGCTGCATACTCTATCCAAGAAATAACGGTCGTGCGTAACCATAAGCAAGGTGCCCCGTGAACGCTTAAGATATGCCTCAAGCCACTCTATAGTACTTATATCAAGATGATTGGTGGGCTCGTCGAGTATAATAAAATCGGGTTCGCTCATTACAAGGCGCACAAGTGCCAGGCGCTTGCGCTGCCCACCCGAGAGATGATCCACACCCTCGCTGTGATTGTTGAAGCCCAATTGTGTGAGAACCTGACGCAGCCTGTCCTCATAATCCCATGCACCGGCCTGCTCCATGGCATGATAGGCCGCCTGAGTGGCAAGCTCATCGCCTGATGCAAGCGCTTTGCTGTAGTCGTTAACTGCTTTGGCTTTGGGATCGGAAGGATTGTCGAGAGCCGCTTCAAAAATTGAATGACCCGGTTTGAAATGAGGTTGTTGCGGCAAAAATGCCACTCGTGTGCCCCCTCGAAATGTTACAGTTCCGCTATCGGCGGCTTCTTCGCCTGCTATTATTCGCAACAAAGTTGTTTTTCCGGTGCCGTTTCGGGCAACCACGCCAATTTTATCTCCTTGCTCAATACCGAAGTTCAAGTCGCCGAACAGAAGCCTGTCGCCGTAACTTTTGGTAAGGTTTTCTATATTGAGTATATTAGCCATTATTTCTATACAAATAGTACTGGGAAGCGCCGACAAAAAGCGCTCCGCCCAAAATATTGCCCACGGTAGCGGGCAGCAGATTAACAAGCATAAGTTCGCTTACCGATATTTCGAAGCCCTGCATCATTGCCAACGGAATGAAAAACATGTTGGCTACGCAGTGTTCGAAGCCCAGTGCAACAAATGCAAACACGGGAATTTCACATGCAAGGAGTTTTTCGCCAAGGCGTTTGCCCCCCAATGCAAGCCACACGGCAAGACAAACACACCAGTTTGCACCTATTCCCTTAAGAAACACCACCCATGGCGATGCGCTTGTTTTTGCTGCTGCAATTCCTTCAATAGCCGCAGGATAGGGGCCTGACGAGCATATTCCTGTAAGGTACACAAGGAAGTAGGCAACCAGCAGTGCTCCCGCAAAATTACCAATCCATACCAACAGCCAGTTCAGCAAAACTTCACCGGGACGCACTTGCCCCCGGAACATGGGAGGAATGAGCAAGGCGTTGTTTCCCGTAAAAAGGTCGGCTCCAAGCACAACAACAAGCATAAGACCTATGGGAAATACCATACCGCTCAGCAATCGCTGCAAGCCGGGATTTGCGGCGCTGAATTCCGGGAAACCGAAACCGATGATGATTGACAATACTCCGCCAAGAGCGATATAAGCGCCTGCGAGAGCGCTGCCTGCCATTAAAGGCCAAAAGCCGCGGCTCTTGCGGGCGGCGGCTTTTGCGCTGCCCGACACTGTGGCAGCCTGTAGAATTTCCTGTGGTGTGCGCATGCTCATTTTATCGTCCTGTTCGTTCACGGGTCATACGTTTGTGATGTCGCAGCAAC